>NZ_JAGGOS010000019.1:0-621 GCF_018614205.1 Streptomyces sp. ISL-36
CGTCGCGGGCGACCGGCCGCAGCGGGACGGGCCGCACCGGGGGCCGGCCCGGCGGTACGGCGTCCTCGTCCCGCGACGACCAGGGCGTGCGCGCGGACGGTGCCCCCGGGGGCACCCACCACACACCGGGGCGGCGCTGGGAGCCGGAGAGGGCCAACACCATTCCGCCTGGGCCGGCCCGGGTGATCCTTGTGACCACCTCGTGCGGCAGCGGCACGTCCCGGGGCGGCGTGGTCCCGGTGGCCGCCCCGCTGGGCACCGGCCCGCCCGTCGGGAGGCCCAGGGTCTGAAGCTCACTGGCACCGTGTACGTTCCAGGCGAGTGCGGCGGTGCGGCCGTCCTCGGCGANNCCGACGCGCCCGCCGTCGTCGTCGAGACCGGCCGCCAGCAGGGCCGCGAACTGCCGCTCGTGGTCGCTCCGGAGCCACAGCGTGTGCCCGTCCTGCGAGAACCGGCCGATCCACGGATCCCCGTCGCCGACCCGCAGGACGGATCCGGCCGTGAGATCGGCGGTGCGCACGACCACCGCCTCGCGTCGGCCGCGCGGCCCCCGGCGTACGAGGGCGAACCGCTCGTCCTGGCTGATGTCGCACACCCGCAGCGTCGCGGCCCCGGATTCGG
>NZ_JAGGOS010000019.1:727-183583 GCF_018614205.1 Streptomyces sp. ISL-36
CCGTCCAGCCCTTCGAGCCCGGCCGCCCGGCCGTCCAGCCCTCCGAGTCCGGCCGTCGGGCCGTCCAGCCCTTCGAGCCCGGCCGTCGGGCCGAGCAGCTCTTCCGGTCCGGCGCCCGGCTCACCGTCCGATCCGCCCGGGGTGCCGGGGTCCGTGCCGAGGGTGCCCCGGCGGGTACCGCCCAGCAGGGTGGCCGGGCCGTCGCGTTCCGCCCAGCCGGTGGGCAGGTCCGCGAACGCCGCCTCGTGGTCCCGGGCGGCCGTGTCCTCCCACGGGGCGTGGCCCGCCGACGGCGGCGGCTCGGCCACCGTGACCGCCACGGCCGAGCCGTCACGCTTCCAGCGGCCCAGGTACGCCGAGCTGCCGCTGTCCGCGCCCGCCACGATCCTGCGACCGGTGCCGTCCGGGCGTACGCACAGCACCCGTGTGTGCTCGCCGCCCCCAGGGGCGACCGTGTAGGCGATCCAACGCCCGTCGGGGGACCACGCCACCTCGGTGACCGGATCGGGGTCCGCGTCGAGCAGGTGGATCTCCGAGCCGTCCACCGGCCCCGTCCAGAGCTGGGGAACGCCCGTCCGGTCGCAGATGAACGCCACATGCTCACCCGTGGGGTCCACGGACGGGTACCAGCAGCCGTGCGAGATCAGCGGCTGAGGGGTGTCCCGCAGACCCGCCGCGTCGGCCAGCGGCACCGGCACGGGCGCCGCCGACGAGGCTCCGGTGGCTTGCCCGGTCAGTTGATCCCGTGTGTCTGCAGCCATATCTCCAGCAACGCTACGTGCCACAGGGCGTTCGCCCCTCGCTTCGTCCGGTGGTGGTCGGGGGCGGCGAGGAGTTCGGCGATGTACTCGTCACGGAAGACGCCTCGCGCCCGCGCCTCGGGGGCGGACAGCGCCTCACGCACCCGTTCGAGGACGGGCCCCGCCATGTGGCGGATCGCCGGCACGGGGAAGTAGCCCTTGGGACGGTCGACGACCTCGCGGGGCAGCAGCATGCGGCCCGCGTCCTTGAGCACGCCCTTGCCGCCCTGGGCCAGTTTCAGTTCCGGTGGGCAGGCAGCGGCCAGCTCGACCAGCTCGTGGTCGAGGAACGGCACCCGGGCCTCCAGGCCCCAGTCCATGGTCATGTTGTCCACACGCTTGACCGGGTCGTCGACGAGCATGACGTGGGTGTCGAGCCGCAGCGCCGCGTCGAGCGCGGTCTCCGCGCCGGGCGCGGCCATGTGTTCGCGGACGAACCGGCCGCTCTCGTCGTGGCCGGTGAGCAGATCGGGATGGAGGATCCGGGCGAAGTCGGAGTGCGGCCGGTCGAAGTACACCTCGGCGTACGTCTCCGGCTCCCGCTCGCGCTCGACGGCCGCCAGATCCGGGTACCAGCGGTAACCGGCGAACACCTCGTCGGCGCCCTGGCCGCTCTGGACGACGCTCACCTCCTTGGCGACCAGCTCCGACAGCAGGTGGAACGCGACCACGTCATGGCTGATCATCGGTTCGCTCATGGCTGCGATCGCCCCGTCCAGGGCGGTCGACACCCGGTCCGAGGGCACCATCAACTGGTGGTGCTCGGTCTCGTGGCGGCGGGCGATCAGGTCCGAGTACGCGAACTCGTCACCCTCCTCGCCGCCCTCCGACTCGAACCCCACACTGAACGTCGCCAGGTCCTTCTGGCCCTGCTCGGCCAGGAGCGCCACGATCAGCGACGAGTCGAGCCCGCCGGACAGCAGCACGCCGACCGGCACGTCGGCGACCATCCGGCGGCGCACCGCCGTACGCAGCGCGTCCAGCACCGCGTCGCGCCAGTCGGCCGCGTCCATGCCCGCGTGCTCGGCGCGGCGGGTGTACGACGGCTGCCAGTAGCACCGGTCGCGGTAGGAGCCGTCGGGCTCCACGACGCGCACCGTGGCGGGCGGCAGTTTGCGCACGCCGTTGAGCACGGTCCGCGGCGCCGCCACCGTGGCGTGCCAGCTCAGGTACTGGTGCAGCGCGACGGGGTCCAGAGACGTGTCGATGCCGCCGGCCGCGAGCAGGGCGGGCAGCGTGGAGGCGAACCGGAGCCGGCCCGGCCCGTGGGCCAGGTACAGCGGCTTGATGCCGAGCCGGTCACGGGCCAGCACCACGCGGCCGGTGTCGTTCTCGACGATGACGAACACGAACATGCCGATGAAACGATCGACACAGTCGGTGCCCCACTGCCGGTAGGCCTTCAAGATCACCTCGGTGTCCGAGGTGGAGAAGAACCGGTGCCCGAGGGCCTGGAGCTCCGCCCGCAGCTCCTGGTAGTTGTACACGCACCCGTTGAACACGCCCGTCAGCCGGGCCTCGGTGTCGGTCATCGGCTGCGCGCCGCGCTCGGACAGGTCGATGATCTTCAGCCGCCGGTGGCCCAGTGCCACGGCGCCCTGCGACCAGATGCCCCGGCCGTCGGGCCCGCGAGCGGCCAGACGGTCGGTCATACGCTCCACCGCGGCCACGTCGGGCCGCCTGTCGTCGAAGCGGATCTCACCGCTCAGGCCGCACATATCGCGCCTGCCCGCCGTACCGAACCCGCCCCCTGCACGCCCAGCCGTGCCTCATGGGTCCGCGGCACACCCCGCCGTACCGCACCGGTCCGCGGCACATCCCGCCGCCGCGCCGTACCGGCCCCCGGCACGCCCGGAATCTCGCTGTCATCTTCGATCCCTCGTGAATCAGTCACGACAACTCCTCGAACTCGGGGAGCGGGGAGGGCGCCCAGTGCGGTTCGATTCCGCGGTGGGCGGCGACCCGCTCCGCTTCGGCGAATTCCCCGCTGATCGCGGAGCATGCCTCTTGATCGCGGAGCACGCCTCGTGACGGGACCGCCACGGCCGCCGGGCGTCGCCGCGCCGACGGGCATGCATGGGGTGTTTTTGCCCCGGTTCGGAGGGAAGCCGGAGTGCCATGGACCATTCACAGGCACCCGTGCTCGACGCGCTGGCCGCGTACCACGCAGAGAACCAGACCGCTTTCACCCCGCCCGGCCACAAGCAGGGGCGCGGCGCGGACCCCCGCGTACGCACGATCCTCGGTGACGGCGTGTTCCAGTCCGACGTGCTCGCCACCAGCGGCCTGGACGACCGGACCTCGTCCAAGGGCGTCATCGCCAAGGCACAGGAACTGATGGCCGACGCCGTCGGCGCGGAGCACACCTTCTTCTCGACCTGCGGCAGCTCCCTGTCGGTCAAGGCGGCCATGCTGTCCGTGGCCGGGCCGCACGAGAAGCTGCTCGTGGGGCGCGACGCCCACAAGTCGGTGGTGTCCGGCCTCGTACTCGCCGGGATCGTGCCGATCTGGGTGGACCCCCAGTGGGACGCGGAGCGCCATCTCGCGCACCCGCCCTCCGCCGACGCCTTCCGCGCCGCCTTCGCGGAGCACTCCGACGCGCGGGGCGCGCTGGTCACCACGCCGACGCCGTACGGCACCTGTTCCGACCTGCCCGCCATCGCCGAAGCGTGCCACGAACACGGCGTACCCCTCATCGTCGACGAGGCGTGGGGTGCCCACCTGCCGTTCCACCCGGACCTGCCGACCTGGGCGATGGACGCCGGCGCCGACGTGTGCGTCACCTCCGTCCACAAGATGGGCTCCGGTCTCGAACAGGGCTCGGTCTTCCACCTCCAGGGCGACCTGATCGAGCCCGAGGTGCTCAAGAACCGTGAGGACCTGCTGGGCACCACGAGCCCCTCCGTACTCGTCTACGCGGCCCTCGACGGCTGGCGTCGGCAGATGGTCCAGCACGGTCACGCCCTCTACGACGACGCGCTCGCCCTGGCCAAGACCGTACGGGCACAGATCGCCGAGATCGACGGCATGCACGTCCACGGGCGCGACGACTTCTGCGGACCCGGCCGCGCGGCCGACCTCGACCCCCTTCAGGTCATCATCGACATCAGCGCGCTCGGCACCACCGGGTACCGGATCGCCGACTGGATCCGCGAACACCACCGGATCAACCTGCACCTGTCCGACCACCGTCGCACCAGCGCCCAGCTCACCCACGCGGACGACAGCCGCAGCGCTCACGCCCTGATCACCGCCTTGCGTGACGTCGCCGACCACGCCGCCGAGCTGCGCCCCGCGTCCCGGGTGGAGGTCCCCGACCCGGCCGAGCTGCGCCTGGAGCAGGTCATGCTGCCCCGCGACGCCTTCTTCGGGCGCGTGGAGCAGGTGCCGTGGGAGAAGGCCGTCGGGCGCGTCACCGCCGAGATGCTCACGCCCTACCCGCCCGGCATTTCGGCCGCGGTTCCGGGCGAGAAGCTGAACTCCGAGGTCCTGCACTACCTGCGCAGCGGTGTCGAGGCGGGCATGGTCGTACCGGACGCGGCCGACACCGAGGTCAAGACCGTACGCGTCACCGTCGAGGACTGACGACTGACGACTGACGACTGACGACTGACGACTAACCAACGACCGAGGACCAGCCGGACCTGCGGACCTGCGGACCGGGGCCGAGCGGCCCCGGACGCGCCGTTGCCGTCACAGCCCCTCGGCGGCCTTCCGCCGAAGGCACGCCCAGGCCCGCTCCGTCACGTCCGTACGCAGCAGGACGTCGGCCGCCGTGCACGCCAGCGCCTCCGCCGCGGCCAGCATCACCTGCCGCGCCCGGGGCCCGGCGGCCGCCTCGGCGAACGGGGGAGTGTGGTCGGATCCTTCCGACCCCATGATGGCGACGAAAGGATGGATCGCGGGCAACCGCGTGCTGACGTTGCCGATGTCGGACGACCCCAGGTACACGCCCGGTGTGGGCTCCGACAACCGGATGCCCGCCCGCTCCAGATGGTCGGCGAACAGCCCGGACAGCACGTCGTTGTCGCGGAAGTGCTCGTACCGGCCGCCCACGTCGGTCACCTCCACCCTCGTACGGGTGGCCAGCGCCACGCCCTGGGCGCAGGAGCGCAACTCCTCCACCAGCTCCTCCAGTGCCGACGTGGTGCCTCCGCGCAGCCCGAACAGGCCCTCCGCGTACTCGGGCACGATGTTCGTGGCCCGGCCGCCGTCCGTCACGATGCCCTGGATGTGCGATCCGGTGGGGAGCCGCCTGGCCAGGACGCCGAGCGTGTTGAAGAGCTGGATCAGCGCCCCCAGCGCGTCGATCCCCTCCGTGGGGCTGCCGGTCGGGTGCGCGGCCCTTCCGTGGAACCCCACCCGTACCTGCGCACTGGCCGTCAGCGGCGCCCACGCCCAGTCGTAGACACCCGGATGGAACATCAGCGCCGCGTCGACCCCGTCGAAGAGGCCCGCCTCCACCTCCACGACCTTGCCGCCACCACGCTCCTCCGCCGGCGTTCCGACGGCCAGCAGCGTCCCCTCGACCTCGCCGAGCGCGGCCCGCACGGCGAGCGCCGCACCGAGGCCCGCCGACGCGATCAGATTGTGGCCGCACGCGTGCCCGAGCAGCGGCAGCGCGTCGTACTCCATCAGCAGGGCCGCACAAGGCCCTCCCCGGGTCTCGGCCGCCGAGCCCGTACGGGCGACGAAGGCGGTCGGCAGCCCGGCCACCCCGCGCTCCACCCGGAAGCCCTCCCGTTCGAGTTCGCCCGCCAGCAGGCGGGCCGCCCCGTGCTCCTCGTAGGCCGTCTCCGGTTCGCGGTGCAGCGCGAGGCTCACGTCCCAGAGCCGGTCCGCGCGAGCGGCCACCTCCTGCCTGATGCGGGCGTACAAGGATTCCGGACTCTGTGACACGTGGGCCTCCTGTGGCTGGGCAGTTCGCTGCGCCACCCCACGTATTCCACGGCTCGGGCGCTCGATACCCGAAGCGGCCGCGCATCCAAAAGACGTCCAGCAACAGCCAGGACCTACACGTATGTGAGCAAAAAGGGGGTACGCGGGGGGTGCATGAGAAGCCAGACATCCGATCGTTGCGATGGACCAGGAGGAGCCTTGAGCGACTTCCAGGACAGGAGCCGTCCGGAACCGAGCAGGTCGGAGGCGGTGGCGAGAACGGCTCAGGACAAGGCGAGCGAGGGTGCCGGACTGGTGGGCGACAAGGCCGCCGAAGTCGCGGGCACCGCCAAGGAGCAGGCGGCGAACGTCGCAGGCGAAGCGAAGGCCCAGGCCCGTGACCTGGTGGGGGAGGTGCGTGAACAGCTTCAGGGCCAGGCGCACTCCCAGACGCGGAGCCTCGCGCAGAACGTGCGTCGACTGGCGGACGAACTCCGGGAGATGAGCGAGAACGGCAAGCCGGAATCCAGCGCGGCGGGCGTCGTACGACAACTGGCCGACGGCGGACGCCAGGTGGCCGACCGTATCGAACAGAAGGGACCCGAGGGCCTCGTCGGCGACCTCCAGGACTTCGCGAGGCGCAGGCCCGGTGTGTTCCTGGCGGGAGCGGCCCTGGCGGGATTCGCCGCCGCGCGCGTCGGCAAGGGCGTCAGCGCCGCGGGGTCGGCCGGCTCCGGGACAGGGCAGGGCGCATCGGGGCAGGGGCGAGTGCCTCCGCGTCCGGCGAGCCCGCCACACGCCCAGACGGCCGTCGGCGGCACCGACGCCCGGCAGGCGCGTTACGAAGACCCGCTGGACACGTACGGGCAGTCCCAGCCGCCCCATATGACGCCGAGCTACGGCCAGGTGCCGACGACCCCGCCAGGGCCGTCCGTCACGGCGGCGCCGCCCAACCCGCCGCCCCACCAGGGCCCGCAGCGGCCGACGCAAGGGAGCTGAGCGTGGTCACTCCGTACAGAGAACGCACGGCGGCGGGCGCGGACCGCCCGCCCCCTCCGGCCACTCCGCCCCCGATGCCCCCAGGGCCGCCTCCGGGCACCCCGCCGCCGGCCGGCACCTCCGCCGGGCGGCAGGAACCGTCGATCGGCGACCTGATCGAAGAGATCGGCTCGGACCTCTCGCAGCTGGTACGCGACGAGATCGAGCTGGCCAAGGCCGAGATCAAACAGGAGTCGACCAAAGCCGGCAAGGCCGTCGGCATGCTCGGCGGAGCCGGGTACGCCGCCCACCTGGTCCTGCTGCTGGGCAGCCTGGCGGCGATCTTCGGACTCGCCCACGTGCTGGACCTCGCTTGGGCGGCGCTGATCGTCACGGCCTTCTGGGGAGTCGTCGGGGCGGTGCTGTACACGACAGGACGCAAGCGCCTGCGCGCCGTCAACCTCAAGCCGGAACAGACCATGGAGACACTGAAGGAGGATGCCCGATGGGCGCGACACCCGACGAGCTGAGGAGCGACGTGGAGTACCGGCGTGCCCATCTGGCCCGCAACGTCGACCTCCTCACGGACAAGGTCACCCCCCGCAAGGTGGCGCGCCGCAGGGTCGGCGCGGCCCGCGGCCGGCTGAGCGGCGTGAGGGAGCGAGTGATGGGAACGGCACGCGAGACTACCGGGGGCATGGCGGACACCGCGCACGGCATCGCGGACGCCGCCGACCGCACGGCGGGAAACGTCGCCGCGACCGCCAGGGAGGCATCCGGCCAGATCGGCGACGCCCTCTCCCAGGCGCCCACCCAGGTCAAGCGGCAGACCCAGGGCAGTCCGCTCGCCGCCGGTCTCATGGCCTTCGGTGCCGGCATGCTGGCCGCCGCACTGCTGCCGACCACCGAGGCGGAGGAACGCGCCGGTGAGCAGCTGCGCGAGCACTCCGATGAGCTGCTGGAGCCCGCGAAGCAGCAGGCGGTCCAAGCGGCGCAGGACATCAAGGAAGACCTGCGTCAGCCGGCCACGGAAGCGGCCGAAGCGGTCAGGGCCGCGGCCCAGGAAGCGGCCCAGGCCACCAAGGAACAGACCCGGACGGCGGGACAGGAAACCGCTCAGGGCCTGCGAGAGGTGGGCGAGGACGCCGCCTCCGAGGTCCGGGGCCGGCCCGGGCAGCCGGGTACCTGAGGCGGTGAAGGCCCGCAGGCGGTGAAGGCCCGGAGGCCTTGAGGCCCGGAGGCGCGGAGGCCTTGAGGCCTTGAGGCCCTACGGCCCTGAGCCCCTGAGGCCCGGAGGCCCGGAGGCCCTGAGGCCCGGAGGCCCGGAGGCCCGGAGGCCTTGAGGCCCGGAGGCCCTCAGGCCCTGAGCCCCTGAGGCGCGGAAGCGCCAGGGCGTCAACGCCTCGCATCCCGTACGCGGAACAAGGGCGCCGTTGCCACGGGCAGCGGCGCCCGCCGCCGCCCGCTCCACCGCGCGCCCGGCCCTGAGCCGAGACGAGCGGAGACCCTCGACCTCCGAGGAAGGAAGGACTGGAAGGCTTGTCCGAGCCGACGGCGAAGACCGGCGCCTGGTGCCGACGCCGGTTTCGAAACGCGTGCGAGCTCGTCGGCGGGGCGATTCGCGGGCCCGGCGAAGCACGGGACGGGATGCTGCTCCAGGCCAAGGGGGCGGCCGCGGCGACCGTCGCCTGGTGCCTGGCCTCGTGGCTGCTGCCACCGACCGTCACCGCTTTCGCCCCGTTCACCGCGCTGCTGGCCCTTCAGGCCACGGTCTACCGGTCGCTGCGGGACTCGGCGCAGTATCTGGGCGCCATGGCGATCGGGACAGCGGTGGCAGCGGGATTCGGCAGCACCCTCGGCGTCCACGCCTGGACCCTCGGCGTGCTGGTCTTCATCGCCCTGCTGGTGGCCCGGCTGCAACTCCTCGGCGGGCAGGGTGCGCAGGTCCCGGTGGTGGCCCTCTTCGCCTTCGCGGGAGGCGGAGGGCGGATCGACTACATCGGGCACCTCGTGTCATCCGCTGCCATCGGCGTGTGCTGCGGCCTCGCGGCGCACTTCGCGTTCGCTCCCTCGCCGCACACGGACACCGCCCAGCAGCGGGTCGGAGACCTGGCCGCCCGCACCCGGGATCTGCTCCGGGGCCTGGCACGTACCGCCGCGAGGGAGACGTCCGACGGGGACGCCGTCGAGGCCGCCGAGGAGGACTGGCCGCGCCGTTGCGAGGAGTTGGCCGCACAAGCGGCGCAGGCCCGCGCGACGCTGGAGAGGGAACAGGAGAACACCAAGCTCAATCCCCGCCGCCCGTGGACCACCGCCCAGGAATCGCTCCAGCGGTGTCACGAGGCCATCAGCATGATCGAGCGCATCTGCACGCACGTCCGGTCCATCGCCCGCGCACTGACGTACCCGCCCCAGGCCCCTGCATCGTCGTCCCGGGAACCCCGGTCCACGGAAGCGCCTGTATCGGCGGACTTCCTCTCCTCCTACGCCGGGCTGCTGGACGGCACCGCCACAGCGCTCGACCACCTCGCCCCGCCCCAGGGGCCGGACGACCCTGCCCGGCTCCGTGCCTCCCTGGAGGACGCCGCGCGCCGCCACGAGGAGGTGACGGCCATGGCACGGTTCGGGCACCTCGACCATCCGGGGGAGTGGCCTGTGCACGGCACCGCTCTGGTGGAGGCGGCGCGGATCCTCGAAGAGATCAAGCACACCGGGGGAATCGCTCGGTGACGAGCAGGCCGACCGTCCGGGGACGCCGACCGGCCCGCGGACGGGGGCGCGGCGGGTGACGATCCGGCGTGGGCGATCCGGGCGTGGGCGATCCGGGCGTGGGCGATCCGGCGTCGCCTGACCGGGCGTCAGCCGGTGCCCGGGCCCTTGTCGGTTCGCCGGAAGGCGTCCTTCGCGCGGTCGAGGAGCGAGGCGAAGGGCCCGACCGTCCACTGCGCGGCCGTCGAGCCCGCCGTGCCGGGATGGGGGTGGGTGGGGGCCATCCGTTCGGCCATCTGCAGGCGGCGGCCCATGGCGCGCCGGTCCTCGATCTCGCACTCGGCGCGGATGGCCGGGAACTCCTCCTGCTCCTCATGCCGGGCGTGGTCCTCGACCTCCTGCTGGAAAGCACGGAGGCGGGCGTCGAACGCGGCGCTGTGGACGTCGAGGTCTTCGAGCTCGGCGAGTGCTTCGTTGGCCCGGGACTCCTCCTCGTTGCGTGCCGCGGCCTCATCCTTGCCGGCGATGCGCTTCGCCACAGGCCGAAGGACCATCTCCTCACCGGTCTCGTGAACGGCGAGCAGGGCCCGAAGCTCGTCGAAGCATTGCTGCTTTGCCTCTCCCTCGGAGTCGAGGGTCTCGGCGAACAGCTGACGGATCCTGTCGTGCTGCTCAAGGAGCTGTTCGAGGATGTCCTCGTCGGGCTCCAGCCTGTGCTGCTGTCCGGGTGCCGTGGTGCTCATGGTGGTTCCTCCATCCCACAGGTGGAGTAGCGGGTCCCCCGCGCACATGGCGTCTAGCCCTCCCAGGAGCCCTCAAACGGACGGCCCGGCGGTAGTCCTAGGTATAGGCCGTGTCCGGCCGGTCGTGCGACTGCTCCGCCGACCGTGAGGAGCTGGTGTCCGTGCTCGCCCAGGAGGCGAGGATCCGCAGGCCGTCGTGGGTCCGCGGCGCTGATGGTGGCCACGGCCCAGTTCTGACACCGCACGACGTGGCCAACGCGCATCCCAGCGGGAAGAGTTATAAGGTAAGCCTTACCTCATGTAGCTCTTGTGGAAGGCGAGCTGACCCGTGCCGCTCACGACCGCCCCTGCGGCCCCGATCCTCCCCGCCTCGTCCTGCTCGGCTCCCCTCGTCGGGGTGTACCGGCGGCTCGGTGAGCTCTCGCCCCTCCTCAGGATCCGCGTCGGGCGCGCCCAGGGGGCGGTCGGCGGGTACGTCGAAGGGCGCCGGCTGGCGGGGGAGCGCGGTGGGGTCGAAGGGCTCGTCATCGCCGAGGAGCGGCGGATCGAGGAGGTGTACGGTGCCGTCCCCCGGCGCGATGTCGCCGCGACCTGGGCGTTGCACCGCTACGCGTTCACCGCGTGCGTGGCGATGAGCGGGCCCTGGTACCTCGAACGACGGGTGCCTCGCGTGCCGTTGGAGCGGGTCGTGTACGGGTGGCGGGACCGGGAGCTCGTCGTGGAGGCCGAGGGGATCTCCTGCCTGCCGGGTGATCCGCTGGAGGGTCGCCCCGGGGTACGGACGGTCGACGGCCCCGAGGCGCTGCGGGCCGAGCTGCGTAACGCCGTCGCGGCACATCTCGCCCCCGTGCTGGAGGCTTTCCGGCCCTACATCCGGCGTCGGCCGCACGCCCTGTGGGGCATGGCCACCGACCAGCTCACCGGCGGTATCTGGCACCTGGGCCGGGCGCTGGACGACGCCCGGGCCGCGGCGGAGGCCGCCGACGCACTGCTGCCGGGCTCCACGCCGCCGTTCACGGGCGCTGCGGGGTTCCGGCTCTCGCCCGACCTGGACGGCGAGCCCACCCGGACGCGGACCAACTGCTGTCTCTACTACACGATCCGTCCCAAGGAGCTCTGCGCGACCTGTCCGAGGAAGTGCTGACGGCAGGAGAACGTGAGAGGGCGAGGGCCGGACACCCGCAGGTGTCCGGCCCTTCCTTCCGTTCCCCCTGGCCCGTGATCAGGCCTTCGCCGGGTCTACCTCGAAGGTCTTGGCGACGTCGTCGAGGACGGAGTTGGCTCCGTACAGCCCGACCGCGCTCATCCAGATCTTGTCGTCGACCTCGTGCTTGGCACCCTTGAGCTGCTTCCACAGCGGGTTGGCCTCGAACTTCTCCTTGGTCTGCCGGGAGAGGCCGCCCTCGTCGGCGTAGAGGGAGATGAAGATGTCGTCCGCGTCCATCTTCGCGATCTCCTCGTCCGAGATCTCGGTGTTGAAGCCGGTGCCGGTGGCGGCGGCGGGCTTGCCGAAGCCGAGGTCCTTGACGATCACGCCGACGTAGGTGTCCTCCTTGTAGATGCGGGTCGGGCCGTCGACGAAACGGACCACCGAGACCGTGGGGTTGGCGCCCTTGGCCTTGCGCACGCTGTCGCCGATGGTCTTGGCGCGCTTCTCGAACGCCGCGACCCGCTCGTCGGCGGCCTTCTCCTGCCCCATCGCCTTGCCGACCAGGCGCAGGTTGTCCTTCCATGTTCCGCCGGTGGTCTCGGAGAAGACGGTGGGTGCGATGGAGTTCAGCTGCTTGTACAGCTTCTCGTGGCGCACCTTCGCGGAGAGGATGAGGTCCGGCTTGAGCTGGATGATCTTCTCCAGGCTCGGCTCCTCAAGGGTGCCGACCGGCTTGGCGTTCGGGGCGTACGTCTTGATGTCGTCGCCGAAGTAGGAGGGGAGGGACGCTCCGCTGCTCGCGATCGTCGTGTAGCCGACCACCTCGCCCTTGAGCGCGAGGGTGGCGTCGACGAAGGTCATGTCGAGGGCGACGATACGCTGGGGAGCCTTCTTCAACTCGGCCTTGCCCATGGCGTGTTCCACGGTACGAGGGAAAGCGGAGTCCGAGGCGGCGGGGGTGTTTCCGGCCTTCGCGGCGTCGTCCTTCGTGTCGGAGTCGGTGCCGCAGGCGGCGGTGGCGAGCAGTCCTGCGGTGACGGCGACGGCTCCGACGGTACGGCCGAAGCGGCTGAGCCAACGGGCTCTCATCAGGCGGTTCCCTTCTCTCACGGGGGGTGCAGCTGTAAGGATAGGCTCACCTAACTTTCAGTGGGGCGGGTTCGGAGGAGATCGTGACAGAAGCGCTGTCTGCGCCACCCCGGGAGGGGATCGCGCCGCGGCCTTCCAGGGCAGCGGAACGCGAGCGGAAACGCTGGACGGGGGTTCTCGTCCTGACCGGGACGCTCGCCGTGGTGGTCGTCCTGAGCATCGTGTTCGGTACGAAGTCACTGGCTCTCGCGCAGGTGTGGCACGGCATATGGAGTCCCTCCGGCACCGAGGGGGACATCATCGTCCGCAACCTGCGGCTGCCGCGTACCGCGCTCGCCGTCACGGCCGGAGCCGCGCTCGGCGTCGCCGGAGCCCTGATGCAGGGGCACACGCGCAACCCGATCGCCGATCCCGTCCTCCTCGGAGTCAGCGCCGGGGCAGGCCTGTTCGTGACGGGCGGCATCTTCCTGCTCGGCGTCACGACGCTGTACGGGTACGTCTGGTTCGGCTTCCTGGGCGCGATGCTCGCCAGCGTGCTGGTCTACCTGGTCAGTGCACTGTCCAAGGGCGGCGCGACCCCGGTGACCCTGGCGCTGGCCGGAGCCGCCGTCCACGCCCTGTTCACCGCCCTCACGGCGGGTGTCGTGATTTTCGACCAACAGGCCCTGGACGTCTACCGGTTCTGGACCGTCGGGTCGGTGAGCGGCCGGACCCTGGAGCTCACGGTCCAGATGCTGCCCTTCGTCGGCGTCGGGCTGCTGCTCGCCGCCGTCAACGCCCCCGGCCTCAACGCCCTCTCGCTCGGGGAGGACGTCGCCAGGGCGCTCGGCGTACGCATCGGGCTCACCCGGTTCACGGGCATGGCGGCGATCACCCTCCTCACGGGCGTGGCCGTCGCCGCCTGCGGCCCGATCGGGTTCGTGGGTCTGATGGCCACCCACATCGGCAGGTCCTTCACCGGTCCCGACTACCGCTGGGTGCTGGGGTACGCGGCACTGCTCGGAGCGATCCTCATGGTCGGCGCGGACATCCTGGGCCGCCTGGTCGCCCGGCCGGGCGAACTGCCCGTCGGCATCATGCTCGCGTTCCTCGGCGCGCCGCTCTTCATCTACCTCGTACGCCGCAGGAAGCCGGTGCGACTGTGAAGCCGAGCGTGCACGTCAAGGAGCCCACCTCCACCCGGGAGAACCCCGCGCGGTCCGTCGTGCCGGGACACAGGCCGTTCCGCGTCGGGCCGGCGTCGGGCGTGTGGCGGCCCCGTACCGTCCTCGTGCCGGCGGTCGCCGCCCTCGCGCTCTTCGCGGCCGTCGTCGTCAGCACCGGGCGCGGCGACTTCGCCATCCCGCTCCCGGACGTCGTCCGGGTCCTCCTCGGGGGCGGGGACGAGGCCGACCGACTGGTCGTCCTCGACTTCCGCCTACCGCGGGCCGCCACCGGAGCGTTCGTCGGTGCCGCCCTCGGCCTCGCGGGCGCCATCGTGCAAGGCGTCGCCCGCAACCCGCTCGCCGGCCCCGACATCCTGGGGGTCACCGCAGGCGCGGGGACGGGCGCCGTGGCCGTCATCGTCCTCGGCGGGGAGTACGGCAGCGTCAGCGGATCGCTCGCGGAGATCGGCGTACCGGCCGCCTCCATCGGCGGGGGGCTCCTGGCCGCCGCCGTCGTCTATGTCCTGGCCGTGCGGCGGGGCCTCTCCGGCTACCGGATGCTGCTGGTCGGGGTGGGCGTGCAGGCCGTCCTGTCCAGCGTGATCTCCTGGCTCCTCGTCAAGGCGTCGATCGTCGACGCGGGCCGGGCGATCCTCTGGCTCACCGGCAGCCTCAACGCCAGTACCTGGGACAACGCACGGGCCGTCGGCTGGGCGCTCGCCGTCCTGCTGCCCGTAGCCCTCGTCCTCTCCTTCCCCTTCGGGGCGCTGAACTTCGACGAGGACACGGCGCGCGGGCTGGGCGTACGGATGAACACGAGCCGAGCGGGGCTGCTCCTGATCGCGGTCCTGCTCACCGCGACCGCGACCGCCGCCGCGGGGCCGGTCGCCTTCGTCGCCCTCGCCTGCCCGCAACTGGCGGTCCGGCTGCTGCGAACCGGCACCCCGCCGCTGCTCGCCTCGACCGTGCTCGGTGCCGCCGTCACCGTCTGGGCGGACGTCCTGGGACGCACCGCCTTCGGGAGGATCGAGCTTCCCGTGGGCATCCTCACCGCCGCGCTCGGCGCCCCCTACCTGCTCTACCTGCTCGTACGGAGCGGAAAGGCCCGGAAATCATGACAGAGGCGAGCCGGACGACCCAGCCCGCGCCGACGACCGCGCCGACGACCACACCGACGACCACACCGACGACCACGCCGACCGACATGACGATGACGACGACGCGGCCGACGACCGCACCGCGGCCGGCCGTGCGGCTGCGGGCCGAGAGGCTGTCCCTGGCCTACGGCGACCGTACGGTCGTGCACGAGCTGGACCTGGACATCCCCGACGGGTCGGTCACCGCCGTGATCGGGCCGAACGGCTGCGGCAAATCCACGCTGCTGCGCTCCTTCGGCCGGCTGCTGCGCCCGAAGAGCGGGCACGTCCTGCTGGATGGCAGGCCCGTCCACACCATGCCGACCCGCCAGGTCGCCGGCCTGGTCGGCCTGTTGCCCCAGTCCCCGGAGGCCCCCGAGGGCATCACGGTCGCCGACCTCGTGGCCCGGGGTCGGCACCCGCACCAGAGCTGGTACCGGCGCTGGTCCTCCGACGACGAGGCGGCCGTGGAAGCGGCGCTGCGCAGCACAGGGACGTACGACCTGGCCGAGCGCACCCTGGACGAGCTCTCGGGCGGTCAGCGGCAACGTGCTTGGATCGCCATGGCGTTGGCGCAGAACACCGAGGTCCTGCTGCTCGACGAGCCGACCAACCATCTCGACCTGGCCCACCAGATCGACGTCCTGGACCTCGTGCGTGAGCTGCACCGGGACACGGGGCGGACGGTGGTGATGGTGCTCCACGAGCTGTCGCTCGCCGCGCGCTACGCCGACCGGCTCGTCGCGATGAAGGACGGCCGGATCGTGGCCCAGGGGGCGCCTTCGGAGGTGCTCACCGAGGACCTGCTGCGCGAAGTCTTCGAGCTGAAGGCACGGGTCCGGTACGACGAGGAGTGCGGCGCCCTCGTCGTCGTACCGCTCGGCCGCCACCGTCGGGCGGTGGAACCCGTGGACGCCTGACCCGGGCCCCTCGCCCTTCGCCCTTCGCTTTTTGGCTCTTCGACGTTCAACTTCTCTTCCCTCAGCGGCAGTTCCTTCGGGGCTGCCGCTTTCGGTCATGCCCGAAAACAGACCTTGTGAATGACCAAGGTTAGGCTAACCTAACCGATGGATCGACCGGGAATCACGCCTGGCCGGTGCCCGTCACGCCCTCACACGCATGACCCAACGCCCCACGAACGAAGGGCATTTCGCCATGTTGCGTGCTCAGCTCCTGGAACGTCAGGCGCTTCGAGAGTCCTCCGCCCGCACCTATGCCCGTACCCTGCCTGTCGCACCCGTCGGTGCCGCCGGAGCCGTCGTCACCGGCGCGGACGGCCGCACCTACCTCGACTGCCTCTCCGGCGCCGGAACCCTCGCCCTGGGACACAATCCCCCCGAGGTCGTCGAGGCCCTCCAGGCAGCCCTCGCCTCGGGTGCGCCCCTCCACACGCTGGACATGATCACCCCTCAGAAGGACGCGTTCAGCGAGGAGTTGCTCGCCTGCCTGCCCGGCACGCTGCGCGACGCCGCCCGGCTCCACTTCTGCAGCCCCGCCGGCACCGACGCCGTCGAAGCCGCCCTCAAACTGGCCCAGCACGCCACGGGCCGCCACGGCATCGTCGCCTTCACCGGCGCCTACCACGGCATGACGCTCGGCGCCTCCGCCGTCTCCGGGCCCGCCCGGATGAGGACCCCCGGACCGGCCGACTCCCTCCCGGTCACCCGGCTGCCCTACCCGTACGGTTACCGCTGCCCCTTCGGCGTCGGAGCCGAGCAGGCCGGAGAGTTCACCGCCCGGCTCCTGGAGAGCTTCCTCACCGACCCGAGCAGCGGTGTGGGCACGCCCGCGGCCGTCATCCTGGAAGTCGTCCAGGGCGAGGGCGGCGTCATCGAGGGCCCGGACCACTGGCTCCGCGAAATCCGCCGCATCACCGCCGAGCACGGCGTCCTGCTGATCATCGACGAGGTCCAGACGGGCATCGGGCGTACGGGCCACTTCTGGGCCTGCGAGCGGGCCGGCGTCACCCCCGACATCCTCGTCACCTCCAAGGCGGTCGGCGGCGGGCTCCCCCTCGCCCTCATCGCCTACCGCCCCGACCTCGACGTCTGGGAGCCGGGGGACCACACCGGCACCTTCCGCGGCAACACCCTCGCCATGGTCGCCGGCCGGATCACGCTGCGGACCGTCGCCGAACAACACCTCACCGAGCGGGCGGAGAAGCTCGGCGAACGCATCAGGCACGGACTGGACGAGATCGCCCTGGAGCACCCCGTCTTCGGCGAGGTACGAGGGCGCGGGCTGATGATCGGGATCGAGATCGTCGACCCGGACGGACCACCGGACCGCCTCGGCTCGCTGCCCGCCGACCCCCGTTTCGCGAGGGCGCTGCGCGCCGCGTGCCTGGACAACGGCCTGATGCTGGAACTCGGCGGCCGTGAGGACACCGTCGTTCGCCTCCTGCCGCCGCTCGTCCTCACGGACGACCAGGCCGACGCGGTCCTGGAACGGCTGGGCGCGGCCGTGGAGACAGTGGAGCGTGCCGCGTGACGCACCAGCACCCCGCCCCCGACGCCCAGGCAGCTCCCCACACTCTGGCCGCCCCCGGCGCCCAGGCCGCCCACCACGCCCAGGCCGCTCCCCACACCCAGGCCGCTCCCCACGCCCAGGCCGCCCCCGACGCCCTGGCCGCTCCCGTCGACGTCTCCCTCGCCGCCCAGGCCCTCGGCGGGGGAGACCCGTCCCACCCCCGGCGGCCGCGGGGCATCGAGACCGCCGTCGCCGGCGGGAGCGAAGGTCCCCACGTCCTGCGGTCACTGACGTGGACCGTCCTCGGCGCGCTCGCCGAGGGCGTGGCCGAGCGGAGCGGGCCCCTGCCCGTCGGCGGCCCCGAGGCGGTCACCGCCGCCGTGGACGCCCTGATCGGACCGGTGCTTCCCGAGGACGGGATCGGCGCAGAGGCCGCGCTCGGCGGGCTCGTCCGCGCGGTCGCCGCCAGCGCGGCCGACCCGTCCGATCCGGCCTGCGTGGCCCATCTCCACTGCCCGCCGCTCGCCGTCGCGGTCGCCGCCGACCTCGCCGCCTCCGCGCTCAACCCCTCCATGGACTCCTGGGACCAGGCTCCCGCCGCCGGGGTCGTCGAGCAGCGCACCACCGAAGCCCTCGCCGCACTCGTCCACCCGGGCGCCCCGAACCCCGACGCCCTGATCACCAGCGGCGGTACGGAGTCCAATCTCGTCGCCCTGCTCCTCTGCCGGGAACGCGCGCGGGCGCTCGGCACCCGCCCGGTGCGGATCCTCCTCGGGGCCAACGCCCACCACAGCGTGCACCGGGCGGCCTGGATGCTGGGCCTGCCCACACCGGTCACCGTCGAGTGCCGCGCGGGCCGAATGGTGCCCGCCGCGCTCGACCGGGCCCTGGCCGAACTCGGCCCCGGACCCGCCCTGGTCGTCGCCACCGCCGGCACCACCGACGAAGGCCTCATCGACCCGCTCCCCGAGATCGCCGAGATCGCGGCCCGCCACGGGGCCGAACTCCACGTGGACGCCGCCTACGGCGGGCCGCTGCTGTTCAGCGACCGGCTCGCCCCCCGCCTCGCCGGTCTCGAGCACGCCGTCTCCGTCACCCTGGACCTGCACAAACTCGGCTGGCAGCCCGTCGCCGCCGGAGTCCTCGCCGTCGCCGATGCCACGACCCTCGACGCACTCTCGCTGCGCGCCGACTACCTCAACGCCAACGACGACACCGAGGCAGGACTGCCCGACCTGCTCGGCCGGTCGATCCGTACCACCCGCAGGCCCGACGCCCTGAAGATCGCGGCGACCATGCAGGCGCTCGGCCGCCGGGGCCTCGGCGCGCTCGTCGACCACTGCGTCCGTACGGCGGAGGAGTTCGCCGACGCGATCGACGCCCACCCGGCGTTGCGCCGACGGCCCGGGGACGTCGGCATCAGCACCGTGCTGTTCCGGCCCACCGTCGCCGACCACCTGCCCGGCGACGCGGGGGACGCCCTGGTCGCGGCCGTGCGCCGGGACCTGCTCGCCGCCGGGCGGGCCGTCCTCGGCCGCGCCAGGGCCGAGGACGCCGACGGCACCCCGCGGCTGTGGCTCAAGGCCACCCTGCTCCACCCCCGTACCCAGGCCGTCGACCTCGACGGACTGCTCAAGCTCGTCACCGACACCGCCGCGGCCACCACCGTTCCCGCACCAGCCGACCGCTCCACCGGAGGATCCCGATGACGCCCCCACCCGTCGAAGAGCCCCTCGACCTCCTGGGGGTGGGAACCGGGCCGTTCAACCTCTCGCTCGCCGCCCTCGCCGACGGTGTACCGGGGCTGCGCAGCGCCTTCTACGAGCAGCGGCCCGCCTTCCACTGGCACCCCGGCCTCCTCATCGAGGGAGCCACGCTCCAAGTCCCCTTCCTGGCCGACCTGGTGAGCCTGGTCGAGCCCACCAGCCGCTGGTCGTTCCTGAACTACGTCAAGACGCGGCGGCGCCTCTTCCCCTTCTACTTCGCCGAGCAGTTCCACATCCACCGCGCCGAGTACGACCACTACTGCCGCTGGGCCAGCAGGGAACTCCCCTCCGTCCACTTCGGCCACCAGGTCGACACCGTCCGCTGGGACACCGGACAGGGCGCTTTCGCCGTCGACTTCACCCGTCTCGACGCGGAGGGCGACGCCCAGGCCGTCGGGCGTACGTATGCCCGGAACCTCGCGCTCGGGATCGGAACCGCCCCGCACGTGCCCGAGCCGCTGCGGGCGCTCGCCGACGACCCCGGCACGCTCGTCCTGCACTCCTCCGACTACCTCGCCCACCGGGACCGGCTCCTGGCCGCCCGCCATGTCACCGTCGTCGGCTCCGGGCAGTCCGGCGCGGAGGTCCTCCTCGACCTGCTGCGCGCCCGCCCGGAGGGCCGCGAGGGGCTGACGTGGCTCGCGCGCACCCCGGCCTTCGCGCCGATGGAGTACAGCAAGATCGGCCTGGAGCAGTTCACCCCCGACTACACCCGCTACTTCCACAACCTGCCGGAAGCCACCCGCGACCGGCTGCTGCCCAGCCAGTGGCAGCTGTACAAGGGCGTCAGCGGTGACACGCTCGGCGACATCCACGACGAGCTGTACCGCCGCGGCCTCGACGGCACCTGGCCCGACGTCACCCTCACGCCGGGCGTGGCCGTCCAGCGGGCCGCCCGCACCGGCGATCGGATCGAACTGGACGTCGAGCACGGCGAGCAGCAGGCCCGCGGCCGGCTCGTCACCGATGCCGTCGTCCTCGCCACCGGCTACCGCGAGCGGCCCGTCGACGGCCTGCTCGCCGCCCTGCGGCCGTACATCGTCCGCGACGCGGCCGGCCGGCCCGAGGTCGACGAGCGGCAGCGGCTGTGCCTCGCCCCGGAGATCGGCGGGTCGGTGTACGTCCAGAACGCCGAACGCCACACCCACGGCGTCGGCACCCCCGACCTCGGGCTCGCCGCCTGGCGATCCGCCGTCATCCTCAACTCCCTCACCGGCGAGGAGACGTATCTCCTGCCCGAGCGCACCGCCTTCACCACCTTCGGCCTCGGCGGTCTCGCCGCACCGGACCACGATGCCGAACTCACCACCACCAGCACCGGAGGACGTTCGTGACCGAGCAGACATCCCCGCGGGACCGCGCGCTCGCCTGGCAACGGGCCGGCACCCTGATCACCGAGAAGATGCTCGGCGAGCTGTCCTACGAGTTCCTCCTCGAGCCGGTCGCCGACCCCGAGCCCGTCTCGGAGGGCACCGAGCCCGCCTGGCGCCTCGATCTGGCCGACGGTGTGACGTATCGTTTCCGCGCCCGTCACGGCGCTTTCCGCTGCTGGGTCGTCACCCCGGGTTCCGCCACCCGCCAAACCGCCGACGGCGCCACCGCACCGGCCGACGACCCGCGCGTCCTGGTCACCGACGCCCGCGCCGTCCTGGGCCTCGCCGGAATGCGGCTCGCCGACGTGCTGAGCGAGCTGACCTCGACCGTCGCCAACGAGGCCCTGCGCCTGGCCGTGCCGATCACCGCAGCCGAACTGGCCGCCCTGCCCTACGACCTCGCCGACGGCCACCTCACCGGCCACCCGCGCATCGTCGTCAACAAGGGCCGGGTGGGCTTCTCCGCCGCCGACCGGGAACGGCTCGCCCCCGAGGCACGCACCCCGTTCCCCGTGCGCTGGGCCGCCGTCCACCGTGAACTCGCCAACTTCCGCTCCGTACCCGGCCTCGACGAGAACACCCTGCGGGCCGAGGAGCTCGACGCGAACACCCGCGAGGCGTTCACCGAGCGCATCACCGCGACCGGCGCGGACCCCGCCGACTTCGTATGGATGCCCATCCACCCCTGGCAGTGGGACGAGATAATCGGCACCCTCTACGCCGCAGAGATCGCCACCGGCCGCATCGTCCTGCTCGGCGACTCGGCCGACACCTACGTGGCGCACCAGACCGTCCGCACGCTCGCGAACGTCACCCACCCCACCCGCCGGGACGTCAAGACGGCCTGCTCGGTGCGGAACACCCTCGTCTACCGGGGCCTGAACTCCGCCGCCACCCTGGCCGGCCCCGCCGTCACCGAATGGCTGCTGTCGATCCACGAGAACGACGAGCTGCTGCGCGACGAGTACCGTTTCGACCTCCTCGGCGAGGTGGCCGCGGTCTCCGTCCGGCACCCGCTCTTCGGCGCGCTGCCGGATCTGCCGTACCGCTTCCACGAGACGCTCGGCGTGCTGTGGCGCGAGCCGCTGCGCACCCGTGTCGGCGCCGACGAGCGGGCGATCTCCCTCGCCACGCTTCCTTACCGCGACCACCGGGGGGACAGCGTCGTCGCCCATCTGATCCGTACCTCGGGCATGACGCCCGAGGAGTGGTTCGGCAAGCTGTACGACCTCATCCTCACGCCGCTCCTCCACTGGCTCTACCGGTACGGGGTCGCCTTCTGCCCCCACAGCCAGAACCTCGTTCTGATCACCGACCCGGACGGCCGTCCCCTCCGCGTGATGATCAAGGACTTCGCCCAGGGCGTCGACCTCGTCGACACCGACCTGCCCATCCACGACACGCTGGGCGAGGAGGCCCGCAAGGACATGCTGCGCTGGCCCGCCCCGCTGATGGCGCAGTCGCTGTTCTCCTCGGTCTTCTCGGGGCAGATCCGCTTCCTCGCCGAGATCGCCCACGACGACTTCGGCTACTCCCGCTCCGCGATGTGGGAGCAGGTCCGCGCCATCATCCGCGCCCACGCCGACCGCTTCCCCGAGGACGCCAAGCGCTACCCCGACCTGGACCTGTTCGCCCCCGACGTCGAACGGGTCTGCCTGAACCGCGAGCACCTCGCGGGCGAGGGATTCGAACGCGTCGACCGCGACGAGGAGTTCGACGTCCGCTTCGGCCGCGTCCCCAACCCGCTGCACGCCCCCGACCCGGAAGGCGCCTGGTGATACCGGTGACCTCCGACGCCTTCTGGAAGCGCCCCGCCGGGCCGCGCACCCTCGCGGCCCGCGCGGAGGCCGGCGCCGGCCTCCGCGCGGAGCTCGCCGCCCGGGGACCGCGCCGGCTCACGCTCCTCGCACCCGACCCGCACGCCCGTTTCGCGGCCGTCGACCTGGACGGGGAGTTCGCCCTCGGATCCGTACTGGACGACGGCTACGGCGCCTGCACCTACCTCTACGCCTGGACCGTCGACCGCGGCACGTCCACCGCCCCCGAACTCCAGCGCTACTACGACACCTTCTCCGACCTCGTCCTGCGCCCCGACGCGGCGACGCTGCTGCCGCAGCCCGGCGAGGACGGCAGCTGGTACGTGGTCTGCGACGCCGCCTGGCCGGACGGCGCCCCGGTGCCGGTCGCACCCCGGACCGTGCTGCGCGAACGGCTGGCTGCCGCCGAGGAGTTCGGCATCGTGCCGTCCGTGGGACTGGAGCACGAGGTCACCTTCTACACCGCCGACGGCTCTCCGCTCACCTCCCACGGCATCGACTACGCCCTGGGTGGTACGGAAGCCCTCGCACCGCTCCTGCGCGACGTGCGCGCCACCCTCCACGAAGCGGCGCTGGGCGTGGAGTCGGCGCGCGCCGAGTGCCACCCCGGCCAGTACGAGGTGGTGCTGCGGCACCGCGACGCGCTCGCCGCCTGCGACGACGCCATGGTGCAGCAGACCCTGGTCCGCCAGACGGCGGCCCGGCACGGCGTCACCGCGTCCTACCTGGCCGCCGAGGGACCCGGGCAGGGCAGTTCGTGCCACGTCCATCTCTCCCTCAACGCCCCCGACGGCCGCAACCTCGGCCCGGCCGACGGCGATCCCCGACGGCCGGGCCCCCTGCTCGGCTCCTTCCTCGCCGGGGTGTTGCGGGCCGCCCCCGACCTGACCCCGCTCTGGGCACCGACGGTCAACTCGTACGTACGGCTGCGGAACGGCGACTTCGCACCCACCGAGGTCCGGTGGGGCGTGGACGACCGCACCGCCTCCGTACGCCTGGCCGGAAGCGGGCCGTCACTGCGGCTGGAGTGCCGCTTCCCCGGTGCCGACGCGCAGCCCCACCTCGCCGTGGCGGCGCTCCTCGCGGCCGGACTCTCCGGCGTCGAGGACGAGCTGCCGCCGCCCGAACCGGGCGAGCGGACCGGCCGGCTGGCTACCACGCCCTGGCAGTCGCTGGAACGGTTCACCACGTCGAAACTCCCCGCCCGGCTCCTCGGCCAGGAGCTCGTCGACCACTACGCGGCCCTCTTCCGGACCGAACTCGACGCCTGGTGCGACGGCGTCACCGACTGGCAGCGCCGCCGCGGAGCCCTGCGGTCATGAGCGCGCCGACCACGGGCGCACGGGCCGCGGCGAGTTCCCTCAAGGAGCTCGCCGCGGCCCCCGGCCTGCTGTCGCTGCTCGGCTGGAGCCTCGTCGGCCGTCTCCACCTCTCCGCCACCCTGGTGGCGCTCCTGATCGTCGCGGCCGACATCACCGGCTCGTACGCGACCGCCGGACTGGTCTCCGGCGCCCTCGTCCTCGGCCAGGGGCTCACCGCCCCCCTCAGGGGACGGACCGTCGACCGCCGCCCCGCCGCCCGCCTCCTCGTATGGACGTCGGTGCTGTACGGGGCGGGGGTCGCCGCCCTCGCCGCCGTACCGGAACGGGCCGGCTGGCAGCTGCTCGCAGGCGCCGCCTTCCTCGTCGGCCTCGCCTGTCCGCCCTCGACCCAGGTGTCCCGCGCCAAGGTCGCCCAGCTCGCCCACGGTCCGCTGCGGCAACGGGCCTTCACCCTCCAGGCCACGGTCAACGAACTCGTCCTGGTCGCCGGACCCGGCGCCGCGTCCCTCGCCATCGCCGGTGCGGGGGCCCGCGGCGCGGTGGCGGTCTGCGGGGCGCTCGCCCTCGTCGGCGGGTTCGGTCTGGCCGCGGCCGTACGGCGGGCGGGTGTGGACGCACCGGCCGTGGCCCGCGGGACCGACGAAGAGGTGACGGGGCGTTCGCTGCTCCGTGACCCGGCGGTCGTCCGCTGCGTCGCCGCCGTGACCGCGCTCATCGCGGGCTTCGCGATCATCGACTTCGTCCTGGTCACCTGGTCCCACCAGCGCGGCAGCCCCGCGCTCGGCGGTGTCCTCACCGGCGTCTGGGCGGCCGGATCGGCCGCCGGGGGCCTCACCGCCACGCTCTGGTGCCACGGCGCGGCGAACCTCCGACGCCGACTCCTGCTGGTGGCCGCGGGCGTCGCCCTGCTCCTTCCCGCACTGGCCGTGCCCCTGACCGGGGCCTGCGGGAGCCCCTGGGCGGTGGTCCTGGCCCTCGCGCTGGGCGGAACCGTGATCCCGCCCGCTCTCGCCGCCCTCTACGACCACGTCGCCGACAGCGCCGGGCCGGGCCGGCGCGGCGAGGTGTTCGGCTGGATCGCCACCGCCACGACGGCGGCGTCGGCGGCTGCCAACCCCCTCGCCGGGGCGGCGCTCGACCGCTGGGGGCCGTTGGCGCCGGTGGCCGTCGCCCTGGCCGCCTGCTGCCTTGCGACCGTGCTCGTCACCGGGGCGGGGAAGGGGCCCGCCTCGTCGTGAACCGCCTCTTCACGCCTCCCCGCCGAGCTGTCCACCGTTGCGCAGGGCAAGGGGGAACCATGGAACGCCCCGTCGTCTCGGACGTCACGTACGACACCTCTCCGGCACGGATCACGATCGCCGGACTGCCGGACAAACCGGCCGACATCGCGGGTCCGATCCGTGAGACCGCCTCACGCGTCGCTCAGGCCCGGCCGACGGTGTCGGAGTCGTTGACCGCGTCCCTCGCCTCGGGCCGGGCCGTCTCGGGCCGGGCCGCCTCGGGGCGTGCCGTCTCCGGCTGGTCCGTCTCGGGGCGTGCCACCTCTGGCCGGGCCGTCTCCAGCTGGTCCGTCTCCGGCTGGTCAGGAAGCGGGCCCGACGGCGCCGCCGCCTCGACGGCCTTCGTGCGGCGGCGCGTGGTGAGGCGGGTCGCGATCGGCTCGGTGTAACGGGCGGTGAGAGGGCCGAGGATGACCAGGACCAGGACGTAGGCCGTGGCGAGGGGGCCGAGCCCTGGCTCGATGCCCGCGGTGACGGCGAGACCGGCGATCACGATGGAGAACTCGCCCCGTGCCACCAGCGTGCCGCCCGCGCGCCAGCGGCCCTTGGCGGAGATTCCCGCGCGCCGCGCGGCCCAGTAGCCGGTGGCGATCTTCGTCGCCGCCGTGACCACGGCGAGAGCCAGGGCGGGCAGGAGCACCGGGGGAATGCTGGCGGGGTCGGTGTGCAGTCCGAAGAAGACGAAGAACACCGCCGCGAACAGGTCCCGCAGCGGGCTCAGCAGGCTGTGCGCGCCCTCGGCGACCTCTCCGGACAGTGCGATGCCGACGAGGAAGGCGCCGACGGCGGCGGAGACCTGCAGCTGCTGGGCGAGGCCCGCGACCAGCAGGGTCAGACCGAGGACGACGAGCAGCAGCTTCTCCGGATCGTCGCTGGAGACGAAGCGCGAGATGACCCGTCCGTACCGGACGGCCAGGAAGAGGACGAGCCCGGCGACCCCGAGGGCGATGGCGAGGGTGAGGCTTCCGGCGGCCAGGCCGACCCCGGCGAGCAACGCCGTGACGATCGGCAGATAGACGGCCATCGCGAGGTCTTCGAGGACCAGGATGCTCAGAACGACCGGCGTCTCACGATTACCCAGGCGGCCGAGGTCGCCCAGCACCTTGGCGATGACACCCGAGGACGAGATCCAGGTGACGCCGGCGAGGACGACGACGGCGACCGGGCCCCAGCCGAGCAGCAGCGCCATGGCGGCGCCCGGTAGGGCGTTGAGAACGGCGTCGACGATGCCCGCCCGGTACTGCGTCCTCAGGTTCGAGACCAGGTCGCTGGCCGTGTACTCGAGGCCGAGCATCAGCAGCAGCAGGATGACGCCGATCTCGGCGCCGATCGCGACGAACTCCTCGCTCGTGCCCAGCGGCAGTAGCCCGCCCTCGCCGAAGGCGAGGCCGGCCAGCAGGTAGAGGGGTATCGGGGAGAACCGCAGGCGGCCGGCCATACGGCCCAACAGGCCCAGGCCGAGGATGATGGCGCCGAACTCGATCAGGAAGACAGCGGAGGAGTGCATCCCGCTCACTCCCGGCCGAGAATCGCGGCAGCGGCCTCGACGCCCTCGCGGGTGCCGATCACGATCAGTGTGTCCCCGCCGGCCAGGCGGAAGTCCGGAGCCGGCGACGGTATCGCACCGGAGCGGCGAAGGATGGCCACGATGGACGCGCCGGTCTCGGTCCGCATCCGCGTCTCGCCGAGCACACGTCCGTTCCAGTGCGACGTCGATGCCAGCTCGATCCGCTCGGCGACCAGCCCCAGGTCGGTCGTGGACAGCAGATTCGGGCTGTGGTGCGAGGGCATCAGCGCGTCTATCAGCGCCTCCGTCTCACGGCCCGTCAGCTTCACCGACAGCGTGCACTCGTCCGGATCGTCCCGGCCGTAGGCGTTCAGCGTCCGGGCACCGTCGCGGTGGGCGATCACCGAAAGACGGCGGTGCTCGCGGGTCGTCAGGTCGTAGCGGACGCCGATCCCCGGCAGCGGAGTACGGCTCAGGCGAGGAGCGGTCACGGTGAACCCCAGGTCTGTGGTCTTCCGAAGGGTGGTGAGACGCACTGCCGCACGCCTCGCCCTCACCCTATCGATGAGCGGTTGTGGTCCCACCATGCGTTCCGGGCCTGCACAATGCGGCGTGTGATGGATGACGACCCGTACCTGTGGCTGGAAGACGTGCTGGACGAGGCGGCGCTCGAGTGGGTGGCCGAGCGGAACGCCGAGACGGAGGCGGTGCTGGCAGCCGACGCCGGGTTCGCCTCGCTGAAGGAGCGGCTGCGGGAGGTGCTGGACGCGTCGGACCGCATCCCCTACACCGCCCGCCGCGGCGCGTTCCTCTACAACTTCTGGCGGGACGCCGGGCAGGTACGCGGCGTGTGGCGGCGTACGACGCTGGAGGGCTACCGCAAGGAAGCCCCCGACTGGGAGGTTCTCCTCGACGTCGACGCGCTCGCCGCGGCCGAGGGCGAGAAGTGGGTGTGGGCCGGCGCGCGGGTGCGCCACCCGGACTGCGACCGGGCGCTGGTGCGTCTGTCGCGCGACGGTGGTGACGCCGTCGTGGTCCGCGAGTTCGACCTCGCGACCCGGACGTTCGTCGAGGACGGGTTCCAGGTGGGGGAGGCGAAGACGCGGATCGGGTGGATCGACGCCGACCATGTCTTCATCGGCACGGACTTCGGTCCGGGCTCGCTGACCGACTCCGGCTATCCGCGCACGGTTCGCAGGTGGCGACGGGGCACGCCGCTGGAGGAAGCCGCCCTCGTCTTCGAGGCCGGGACGGCAGACGTGTCGGCCTGGGGGTGGCGCGACACCACACCCGGTTTCGAGCGGGACTTCGTCGGCCGCGCGGTCGACTTCTTCCGCAGCGAGCTGCACTTCCTGACCCCCGACGGCAGGCTCGTGCGGATCGACGTCCCCGACGACGCCCTCGCCTACGCCCACCGCGAGTACCTGATCGTCACCCTGAGGTCGGACTGGCTCGGACACCCGGCGGGTTCACTGCTGGCGTTCGGCTTCGACGCCTTCCTGGCGGGCGACCGCACCGCCGAGGTGCTGTTCACCCCGGACGAGCGGACCGCCCTGGCCGGGCACTCATGGACCCGCCACCATCTGATCCTGGAGACGATGCGCGACGTCAGCACCCGCATCGAGGTCCTCACCCCGACCACCGGTGGCACGTGGGCGCGTGAGCCGCTCGCGGACGTTCCGGCGCTGTCGGCGGTCTCCGTCGTGGACACGACCCCGGACCTCTCCGACGAGTACTTCCTCGACGTGTCGGGGTTCCTGCAGCCCTCCACCCTCTACCGCGGGCAGATCGGCGCCGACACGGAGATCATCAAGCAGGCTCCCGCCCGCTTCGATCCGACCGGCCTGACGGTGGAGCAGTTCTTCGCGACCTCCCGGGACGGCACGCGGGTGCCGTACTTCGTGATCGGCCCCGACCGTTCGACCCCCGGACGCCCGGGCCCCGCACTCCTCTACGGATACGGCGGCTTCGAGGTGTCCCTCACCCCCTTCTACGGTGCGGTGACCGGCAGGGCCTGGCTGGAACGCGGCGGCACCTACGTGATCGCGAACATCCGGGGCGGCGGCGAGTACGGACCGGAGTGGCACCGGTCCGCGCTCGGCGCCGACCGGCCACGCGCCTTCGAGGACTTCGCGGCCGTCGCCGCCGATCTCGTCGAGCGGGGCATCACCACCCCCGCCATGCTGGGGGCCGCGGGTGGCAGCAACGGCGGCCTGCTCATGGGCGCGATGCTCACCCGCCACCCGGAGCTGTTCGGCGCGATCGTCGCCCAGGTGCCGCTGCTGGACATGCTCCGCTTCCACAAGCTCCTCGCCGGCGCGTCCTGGATCGCCGAGTACGGGAACCCGGACCTCGAAGCCGACCGGCCCCACCTCCGGGCGCTCTCTCCGTACCACCGGCTCACCGCGGACCGGTCCTACCCGCCGGTCCTTCTGATGACCTCCACCCGTGACGACCGCGTCCATCCCGGCCATGCCCGCAAGACGGCCGCCCGACTGCGCGACCTCGGCCACCAGGTCCTGCTGTACGAGAACACCGGCGGCGGCCACGCGGGCGCCAGCGACAACGAACAGGTCGCCCACAACAACGCCTTGGTGCACACCTTCCTGTGGCAGCACCTGGCACGACCGGAAAGGCAGGACCCGGCCCAGCGCCCTTAGCTCTTTTGACATACCTATGTCATCAGATCTAATCTCTTCGCATGCCCGATTCCCGCGCGTCCGCCCAGGACCTCGACCGTGTGGCCTCCGTGCTCGCGGCGTGCCTGCCCGCGCTGAACCGGGCCCTCGACCGGCGGGTCGGGCAGGACTTCGCGCCGCCCAAGCCCCCGGAGGGGCAGCTCGCCCTGCTGCGTTTCGTCTCGCAGCAGGAGGGCGCCACCGTACGTGAGGCCGCGGACGCCCTGCTGATGCGGCCGAACAACGTCAGCACCCTCGTCTCCCAGCTCACCGACCAGGGGTTGCTGGAACGACGGCAGGACTCCGCCGACAAGCGGATCGCGCATCTGTATCCGACCCCCCGTGCCCGGCGTGAGCTGGCCGAGGTGAGGCGGCTCCAGGGGGAGCACATCGCCCGCGCCCTCAGGTCGCTCACCGAGGGGGAGCGCGACGCCCTGGGCTCTGCCGTCGGTGCGCTGACGGCGTTGTCGCACCGTCTGCACGCCGCGTCCGCGGCCGAGTAACACCCCCTCCGCACCGCACCCCACGGCACCACTCCGCACCGCACCGCTCCGCACCCCACCGCTCCGCCGACCCCGCGCGCGCCTGTCGCCGCGTGGTGGCGGTGGTGATCGCGGGCGAGGGGCGTGGGCGATTGGCCGTGGACTTCCCCTGCCCTGACGTCGGCGGCACCGCCCGCCCGCCCGGGGCGGCACGGGCGTGTTCCCTTCCTGCCGCACCGCACCGCACCGCACCGCGCCCTCACCGCCGGTTTCCCGTCACCCTCCCGACAGACAAGGCACCTTCATGTCTTCCACCACCGTGGATCCCCTCTCCTCGCAGGACGCCTCCCCGCCGCGGCCGGTACGGCCCCGGGACAGGCGGTCCAACCCGTGGCTGACCCTGATCGCGGTCGCCTTCGGCCTCTTCATGGTGCAGCTCGACGCCTCCGTCGTGGCGATCGCCAATCCCGAGATCGGCCGCGCCCTCGACGCGTCCACCGCCGACCTGCAATGGGTCACCAACGCCTACCTGCTCGCCCTGGCCGCGTCCCTCATCCTCGGTGGCAAGCTCGGCGACCGCTTCGGACGCCGTACGTACTACATGGCCGGCGTCGTCGGCTTCACCCTCGCCTCGGTGGCCATCGGCCTGTCCGGTTCGGTCGAGGGCGTCGTCGGCTTCCGCGCGGCGCAGGGCTTCTTCGGCGGGCTGCTCATGCCGAACACCCTGGGACTGCTGCGCGCGGCCTTCCCGCCCCGGAAGTTCGGCATGGCCGTGGGCATCTGGGCGATGGTGTCGGCGGTGTCGACGGCGCTCGGACCCATCGTCGGCGGCCTGCTGGTCGAGAACGTCTCCTGGGAGTCGGTCTTCTACATCAACGCCCCCATCGGCGTGATCGCCCTCCTGGTCAGCGCCGCCGTACTCCCCCGGAGCAGGGCGGCCGTGGGCCGGCACCGCTTCGACGTGGCGGGCGTGGCCCTGCTGGCGCTGGCCCTGCTGTGTGTGGTCTTCGGCGTCGTCAAGGGCGAGACCTGGGGATGGTCCTCGGCCGGGACCCTCGGATGCGTCGTCGGCGGTCTGCTGCTCCTCGCCGTCTTCGGCTGGTACGAGACCCGGCAGGCGCACCCGCTGCTGCCCATGCGGCTCTTCCGCAGCCGCGCCCTGACCACCGGGACGGTCGTCACCGCGCTGAACTTCTTCGTCCTGCTCGGTGTGATCTTCTTCGTGATGCTGTACCTGCAGAACGTACGCGGCTTCACACCCGTCGAGGCCGGCGTGCGTACCCTGCCGCTCAGCCTCGCCTCCCTCGTGGCCTCACCGCTGGGGGCGGCCCTGACCGCACGCTTCGGGGCCCGGCTCACCATGCCGCTGGGCATGCTGCTCCAGGCGGGTTCCGCCTTCGCCATGCTCGGCTGGGACACCGACTCCTCCTACACCACGATGTGGCCGCCGTTCGTCGCCCTCGGCCTGGGTGTCGGCATGGTCCTGGCCGCCTCCTCGGACGCGATCGTCGGTCAGGCCCCCGTCCAGGACGGCGGCGTGGCCGGCGGCCTGCAGGCGACGGCCCTGCAGATCGGCGGCGCGCTCGGTACGTCCGTCCTCGTCTCGCTCATCAGCGGCAGGGTCGGCTCCACGCTGACGGGTGAGCTGACCGGTGCGGGCGTACCGGCCGGCCTCGCGGCCGAACTCCACGCCGCCGAGGACGCGGTGGCGATGGGAATCGCCCCGGTGTCGACCGACATGCCCGCCCGGCTCAGGGCGGCGGTGGTGGAAGGCAGCGGCCAGGCGTTCATGAACGGCGTACACACCGCCGTGATCGTCACCGGGACCCTCTGTCTCCTGGGAGCCGTACTCGCGGCCGTCGGTCTCCGGCGCACCTCGCCCGCCGCACCGCACTGAACCACCGGCGCCCGTGCGAGGGCCGGGGCCTCATCCGGCGGGGAAACCGGCCCTCTCCACCCACCGCCCGAGCTCCTCTCGTACGGCCGCGCGCTGCTCGGCCGTCGCGGGGGCGGCGCTCACCAGCGCGAAGTGCACCCCCTCGGAGGCGCCGGAGAGGAGGATCCGGCGGGCGTTCGTGCCGCCGGGCTCGGGAGCGACCGCGATCGCTCCCGCCGACCCCGGACCGGTCACCGTGCCGAGGTCCGAGACGACCGTGGTCGTGGCGGGGTCGAAGCCGGCCGGCAGATGCAGTTCGGTCGGCGCGCTCGCCCCGCTTCCCCGCCACACGAGCAGACCGTACGGAAGGTCGGCACCGATCAGCCGCGCCGACGCGGGCAAGCTGGAGGGCACCTGACTCCATGTCAGCGTCCTGCCCGCGTCACGTGAGCGGTCCTCGTAGAGGAAGGCGAGCGTACGGCCGGCGACCGCGCTCGGGTAGAGACGGTCGAGGAGCCGCGCGTCCTGGCGGAGCTGGGGGACACCCCTGTCGTCGAGCCGTACGGCGGACAGGTCCTCGTCGTTCCAGGCGTCGCCGTCGGTACGGATCTTCTGCGGATTGTCGTTCATCGCCTCGTGGTGACGACCGCTGTAGATGTCCCACTGCCACTGGGTCGCGGACAGGACGGGCCCGGCGGCGGCCGGATTCTGCCACCAGCTCCGGCCGTCGAGTGCGCTGTCGAGCGCCTGGTACTGGCCCTTGAGGACGGACGGCGCCTTGTCGGACGAGGTACCGGTCAAGGGGTGTCCGAACTCGCTGACGACAGCGGGGGTGCCGAGGTCGGTGGACCGTGCGCGGACGGCGTTGAAGTCGCCCGCGTACTCCCCGTCCTTCGCCTTGGTCAGGTCGAAGAAGCCGGACATCCGCGCCTGGTCGTAGAAGTGGGTGTTGAACACGTAGCGGGGGCCCAGAGTGCCCACACCGCCCAGGCCGCCCGGCTGTTTCATGAAGGACAGGTTGGAGTTCCAGAACATGTTCGGCTCGACGAGGGCGGGTTTGCTTTGCCAGCCCGCCGCGTCCATGCGCGCCCGGAACCGCTCGTAGAACGGCCAGAGCAGCCCCTTCTCCCAGCTGCTGCCGTCCTGCCCGCTCGCGTACTGCCCGGCGTAGGGCTCGTTGTACGGGTCGAAGCCGGCGATCCCGGCGAACTCGGCCCGCTCCAGATGGTCGGCCAGGTACGCCATGGTCGTCTGCGCGGTGTCCAGGAAGGCGTCCTGGATCCCGTTCCGGTTGGTCCAGAAGTCGCGCATGGCGTCCTTGACGGTCCGGTTCTGGGTGATGTTCTGGCCCCAGTGGGCGCAGACGCCGCAGAACTCCCGCGGGTAGCCCCCTGCTTGGACGACCCAGCGCGGTGCGCCGTCCCCCGAGTACCAGCTGTCCTTGTCGAAGACATGGCGGGAGAACAGATCCTGGTGGAAGTCGGGGTACACGCGCAGCCCGACGGCCAGGAACTCCCGCATCTGCGCTGTCACCTGAGCCAGATAGGCCTCGTCGACCTGCCCTTGTACGGGCTCGGCCGCCGCCCACGACAGCAGGAACCGCACCGAGTTGGCGCCCCCCAGCTCACGCACCGCCCGCGCCGACTTCCGCGCGTCCTCGACATCGGCGAACGGCAGGCCGCCGTTCTCGGCCAGCTTGGTCTCGCCGGACACGTTGAAGCCGCGCAGCACCACCTCACGGCCGTAGCCGTCGACGAAACGTGTCCCCGTGACGGTCAGTTCCGCCGCCCGCTCGTCGTACGGATGAGGACCGGCCGCCCGAGCCGGTACTCCGGCACCCAGCGCCGAGGAGACGAGGGCGAGGAGCGCCAGGCCCCACGTCCACGTTCGTGCCCCTGCTCGTGCCCCTGTCCCTCGTCCGGAACGGTACGGCGTGCGGTGTGCCGGGGTCGTCGCCATGGCATCACTGTCGCCCTGATCTGACGTACCGTCAATAACGGGGGCGAGGGCACCGCGCCGCCGCCGACCGTCGAACGGATGGGCCGGACGGGTGGGGGTCGGCCGGATGCCGTCGAACGCGACCCGTGCGCTCACCCGCCCGGGTGTCCTGTCCGCCGTGTCGGCCCGCCCGCGGACGGCCCCGGTATCAGGATGTGCCCGCAGTTTCCCACCTGGCAGGAGGCCTTCCATGCTCGAACGCAAGCGCCGCAAGGGCGGCAAGAACCACACCGAGATCACCTTCGTCCTGCCGGCGGACACCCCGCCCGGACCGGTCAGCGTGGTCGGCGACTTCAACGACTGGAAGCCCGGCACGCACGAGCTGCGCCCCCGCAAGGACGGCACCCGCGCGGTCACCGTGGCCCTGCCCGGTGCGAGCACCCACGCCTTCCGCTACCTGGCCGCGGGCGACTACTGGTTCAACGACGAAGCAGCCGACGCGCTCGAAGGCCCCAACAGCCTCGTGCGCACCTGAGGGCAGCTCTGCCACCGGCCGCTACCGCGCCGCCTCCGAGGTGCGCGGGACGCGGCGGGTGGCAAGACTGAAGACATGGCGAACAAGGCAGTACTCGAGGGCGGGCCGGACGATCTGACCGAGCGGATCGTGTCCGTCACCTCTTCGGACGAAGACCTGAAGATCCCCCATCGCGGCGGATACGAGCACTTCAAGGCCACGCCGCGCCACCAGGACGGCCCACAGGGCCGGCTCCCGGTCTACGAGTGGTGGGAACGGACCGAGATCGCCGAGTGACCGCTCCACAGCAGGCCGCCGTAGGTGGGCGTCAGGCGACGCTGTCCGTAGCGGCGTGCTCCGGCATGGGGCGGCGGTTGCCGATGCCGCGGTAGTCGACCGGCACCTGGTGCAGCAGAACCGGCGGAAGACAGTTCTTGGCGTCGACCACGACCCGCGGCTCCCTCATCCGGGCGGCGAGATCCGCCCAGTCCGCCTCGACGGCCTGCGGCCATTCCGTCAGGACCAGCGCGGCGTGCGCGCCCGCCACGGCGCTGGGCAGGGCGGCGTGCGTGGTCGCCGAGGGCGCGAGGTGCCGCAGCTCGTCGGGGGTGAGGCCCGGGTCCCAGACGCGGACGGCGGCCCCCTGTTCCTGGAGGAGCGCAAGGAGCGCGCGGCCGGGCGCGAACCTGAGATCGTCGTTCCACGGCTCGTGGCAGACCCCCAGGACCGCGACGTCCAGTCCGAGCAGGTGGCCGCCGACGCTCTCCCTGAGCAGGTTGAGGAGGGCGGCGGGCTGCTGGGCGTGGGCCCGCACGGTCGCGTCGATGAGCGGGGTCGGGACGCCGAGGTCCGCCGCCCAGTGGGAGAGGGCCGCGGTGTCCACGGGCAGACAGGAGTCGCCGTGTCCGGTGCCCGGCTGCAGCAGGGCGGGGCCGATGCGGGGATCGAGCCCGACGCCCTGGACGACGTGGTCGATGTTGAGCTCCGGCCCGGTGCACATGCGGGCCAGCTCGTTCGCGAAGCTGATCTTGGTGGCGAGGAAGGCGTTGCTCGCGTACTTGATCATTTCCGCCGTGGACGGCGTGGAGGTCACCCACGGGCAGCTCACCGACCGGTACAGATCACGCAGCCGGTCGACGGCGGGCGGGTGGTGGGCCCCGGCGACGATCCGTGCCGGGGCCTGCCAACCGTCGAGGGCGTCGCCCCGGTTCAGGAACTCCGGGTTGCAGACGAAGCGCTGCCGCAGTTCCGGGTACTCCGCGAGCAGCATGTCGCTGGTGCCCGGCGGGACGGTCGACCTCAGCACCACCAGCGGGTCGCCGACCAGTTCGGCGGCCTCCTCGACCGCCGCCAGGACCTCCGAGAGGTTCGTCGTCCCGTCGGCGGCGGGCGGTGCACCGACACAGATCATCACCACGTCGAGCGGATCGGCCACCATCGCGTCGGGAAGGTCCTCGACGAACTCCAGCCGGCCCGTGCGCAGGACGGCGGTCATCTGCTGGATCAGGCCCGGCTCGAACTCGGGTGGTTCGCCGGCCCGCAGGCAGGCGAGCCGCTCCCGGTCCTGCTCCACCCCCACGACCCGGTGCCCCTGCTGCGCCAAGGCGACCGCACCCGTCACACCGACGTACCCCTGACCCACCACCGCTGCCCGCATCGTCGCTCCCTGGGAGGTCGCCCGCTTCCTGCCCCACCACAGAAGCACAAAGAGTGACCGGAGCGCCCGTTGTGGTGACCCCCCGTGTCCTTTCGTGTCGCGTCGGCGTCGGTGTCGGTGTCGGCGCGCCGCCGTCCCGCGCCCGCGGCCCCCGCGTCGGGTCACGTTCCCTCTGCCGCGCCACTGCCCTCGCCGGCGCCCTCGCGGTCCATCGGGCCCCAGGCGCCGTTCTGGCCGGCGACGACCTGCTCGGCCTCCTTGATCACCGCGTCGGCCACCCAGCCCATCGGCGCCACGTCACGCAGCAGGGGTTCGTTGTCCGGACCACGCCCCGCCTCGGTGCCGCGCAGAATCCACGGCCGGACTCCGGGCCCCCGTACGCGGGGCAGATGCGAGTAGTCGTGGAGGCGGCGCGCCGCCCAGAGGCGGAGCGGCCGGTCCTCCCACCAGGGCTCGACCTCGAGCGGGTTGGCCGAGAGACCGGGAAGGCGACGCCCGTCAGACCGTCCCGACTGGTGTGCTCGGTCAGGTCGAAGACCGGCCCCCTCGACCACCGCAGGTACAGCCCGCCGCGGGCGGCGAGCAGGCCCGTGAGCTCGTCCAGCGATCCGATGACAGGCATCTCGTGCCAGGTGCGGAGATCGTCGGCGGTGTTCATGGTCGGCGGCTACCCGGGTGCGCAAGGCGTACGCGTAGGCGTGCTGACGGGGGCGGGGTCACGCGCGACGGGCGCGGGCCGAGCAGAGGGGCGGGTCCGGGCGAGGGTCGGGGCGCGGGTGCCTTGCGTCATGGCCGCGATCGCCGTCGCGACGACCGTACGCGGCAGGCCCCGACCGGGATCGGGGCCTGCCGCGTACGAGGGCCGGATCAGAACTCGTCGGCGCCGTTGCGTAGTTCGGGCGTCCAGTAGCCGGTCTTGGCGACGGCGTCGTCGACGGCGATGCCGCCCTTGGGCGCCGAGACGACCTTGCTGCCCTCGGCGGGGCCGTCGGCGGCGAAGAGGTTGACGTTGAAGGACGTGACCACCCGGTTGTCCTCGTCGACGCCGCCTTCGTTGATGCGCACCACCGCGTAGGCCGGCGCGCCGGCGCTCAGCACGACCGGGGTGGCGGGCTTGCTCTTGGCGACCGCCGGGACGTCCTTCGCCGTCTGGATGTCGCCGAACGCGATCAGCGGGTACTGGAGGAGCGTGCAGGCGTGGCCCGAGACGTTCGTCGCGGTGAGCGTGATGTGCGTGGTGGGGACGCCCTCCTGCTTCTCCGCGGAGATCTTGACGTCGCCGACGGTGCAGGCAGGGGACTTGCCGCCGGTGTTCTTCTTGGTTCCGGCCTGGGTGGCGGGGCCGGTGGAGTCGGAGCCGGTCGAACCGGAGGTGCCCGATCCGGCGGTGGTCGAGCCGGAGGTGCTGGAGCCCGAGATGCCCGTGCCCGAGGTGCCCGCGCCCGTGTCGCCGCCCTTCGCGACCGAGGCCGACGAGGAGGAGGCGGTGGCGGCACCCTGGTCCTTCGCGCCGCCACCGCCGCCGCAGGCGGTGAGCGTCAGGCTGAGCGCGGCGACGGCGGTCGACGCGACAAGGGCAGAGCGGCGGATGGACGAACGCATGTGGAGCTCCCCGTGTGGTGTGATCGTGCGGTCGTGCCAGGTACGGACGACCGGTCTGCACACAGCTTCGGTCCCGGCCCTGCCGTTCCGCTGACGTACCGCTGACGTACGGCTCACGCCTGGGAGATGTACGGCTCCAGGGAGACCATGACCAGTCGCTCGCTGATCCCCGCCGGGCTCCGGCCCGTCACCGCGGCGCGATGGGCGCGGACTGCGGGATCGGAGACGGTGAGGGTCACCACCGGGCAGTCCGCGGCGTCATTGGTGTCCGCGGGCGAACAACGGGCCACGTCGAGCAGGGTGTACCCCGGACAGACCGCGCCGGCCGGGAGCTCGACGTCCAGGAGCAGCGGCTTGCCGGGCGCGACGCGGAACCGCCCGGACGGCGGGACCTGCACCGGCTTGTCCGGCCGCGCGCCGTCCATGACGGTCGCGGTGAGCCCGCGGGCCGAGGCCCGGAGCCCCTCGCCGTGCGGGCCGTGGATGTCGAGGGTGACCCGGCCGCGTGAGACCGGAGCGTCGAGCAGCAGGGGCCGGTCGGTGGCGTGGACCGCCGCGTGGACGGTGAAGCGGGGCGGGCCCGGTGTCTTCGTCCCCGCGTCGAACGCCCCCCAGCCGCCGAGCGTCAGCCGAGGATCCGTGTCCCGTTCGCCGTCGCCCAGGGCGACGGGCCGGGGCCACTCGTCCACCTGACACTTCGAGAGGCGGGCCGTGCCGCCGCCGGGGAGCGGGGCGTCCCGCAGCGGCCCGGCGAGGGCGGGAGGCCGGCCCCGTGCGCCCGGGCCGGCCCCCGCGCCCGCACCGGACAAGGGGGACGAGGGGAACGTCAGGAGCGCCGTCAGCACCAGCAGGACGATGACGGGTACGGCGAGGATCAGCCAGGAGCGCGGTGACAGGCGGAACATTCAGGCACGCACCCGCACGGGCTCGTGGCGGTGGCCGTCGACCGGGGGGATCGGAACACATGGGCTCATGATCCATTCAGCGCACGCGCGGCCGGGAACGTCACGCCGCTCTCCCGCCCGTTCTTCAGCCGCGCTCTCCCGCCCGCGTTCGCCCCCGCGGATCAGGGGCGACGGTGGTGAACGCCCGGGGTGTGGCCCAACGCGCGACGGAAGACGTCGATGAAGGCGCTGGTCGAGGACCAGCCGCAGCGGTGGGCCACCGTCGTCACCGGGACGTCGTCCGCCAGCAGGAGCAGGGCGTGGTAGAGGCGGGCCTGCGTGCGCCATTGGGGAAAGGTCATGGCGAGTTCGGAGCGGAAGAGCCGGCTGAGGATGCGTTCGCCCGCTCCCGTCGCGGCGCCGAGAGCGGCGAGGGTACGGGGGTCCGCCGGGTCGTCACGGAGGATCGCGCAGACGGACGCGAGGCGTGGGTCGCTCGGCGCGGGCAGCCGCATGGGCTCCTGCGCCGAGGCCCGCAACTGGTCCCGCAGGACGGCGAGCAGGCGACGGCGTTCGGGGCCGGTGTCGTCGGGTGCGCGGGTGTAGGCGAGGATCAGCTCCCGCAGGAGCGGGCCGACGGCGAGCACGGTGGGCGCGTCCAGACCGAGCGGGTTGTCGTCGGCGGGCAGACCGATCAGGTGCAGGTCGAGATGGCCGTGGGCGCGATGGGCGTGGACCGTGCCCGCCGGGATCCAGAGGGCGCGCGTGCCGGGGGCGAACCAGGTGCCGGCGTCGGTGGTGACGGCCAGGACGCCGGAGCCCGCGTAGACGATCTGGTGGTCGTCGTGGCGGTGCGCGTCGATCCGCTCCCCGGCGGCCAAGGCCTGGGCGCGGGTGGGAGCCTCCGGGGTGTGGCGGATCTGCGGCACAAGTCGGCAGTTTATCGAAAGCACGACACCAGGGGAGGTCGCCAGGATCGAACGGTGTCGAAGAAACGGATCACCTCGCGCAACCGACCCCTCACGCTGATGTCCCTCGGACACGCCTGCGTGGACGTCTATCAGGGAGCGGTGGCCGCGCTGCTGCCGTTCTTCGTCGCCGAACGTGCCTACACCTACGCCGCGGCCTCCGGCGTCGTACTGGCGGCCTCGCTGCTGTCGTCGGTGGTGCAGCCGCTGTTCGGCGCGCTGACCGACAGACGGCCGCTGCCCTGGCTGCTGCCGGTGAGCGCGCTGCTGGGCGGCACCGGTGTCGCCCTGAGCGGCGTCGGCGACTCCTACGCCCTCACCCTCGCCGTGGTCGCCGTCTCCGGGATCGGCGTGGCCGCCTACCATCCCGAAGCGGCGCGGCTGGCGCGACAGGTGGGGCGCGGCCGGCACACGGCCATGGCCTGGTTCTCGCTCGGCGGCAACATCGGCTTCGCCGCCGCGCCGTTGCTGGTCTCCGCCGTCGTCGCCACCGGCGGCCTGCGCGCCTCCCCGCTCCTGGCGCTCCCCGCCCTGACCGGCGCTGGCCTGTGCGTGGCCGCGCTGCGGGCGGTCAGGACGTCCACTCCGCCGACCGTGCCCGACCGCGCGAAGGAGCTTGCTGGGGAGACGGCCTCCGCCCCCGCCCGTACGGGCACTGCCTCCGCCGGTACGGCCCCCGCCTCCGCCCCCGCCCGTACGGGCACTGCCTCCGCCGGTACGGCCCCCGCCTCCGCCCCCGCCCGTACGGGCACTGCCTCCGCCGGTACGCCCCCCGCCTCCGTCCCTACGGCCGACGCCTCCGTCCCTACGGCCGATGCGCCCGCGCGCCCGTCCGGCGCCGCAGCGCGTGGGGCGGTCGGCGCGGACGACTGGGTGTCCTTCGCGAAGCTGTCCGCCGCCGTGGTCTGCCGCTCGATCGTCTTCACCGGACTGAGCGCCTTCCTCTCCCTCTACGCCCGCGAGCGCGTCGGGGAAGGGCAAGCCACCGGCACGGCCGCGCTGTTCGTGCTCTACCTCGGCGGCGCGGTGGGCACGGTGGCCGGCGGCAGGCTGGCCGACCGGTACAGCCGCGTCACGGTCGTCCGCCGGTCCTACGCCCTGACCGTCCTCGCCGTGGCGGGTGTCGTCCTCGTCCCTGGCCCGCTCCTCCTTCTGTTCGTCGCGCTCGCTTCCGCGGGTCTGTACGTTCCCTTCTCCCTGCACGTGACCCTCGGGCAGGACTACCTGCCTCGGCGGGTGGGCACCGCGAGCGGCGTGACCCTGGGCCTGACCGTCAGCATCGGTGGCCTCGCGGCTCCTCTCCTCGGTGCCGTGGCCGATGCGGCGTCCCTGCAGACGGCCCTGGCGCCGCTGATCGCACTGCCGGCGCTGGGCTGGTTCCTCCTGCGCACTCTGCGCGAGCCCGACGCGGTGGGTTGACCCCTCGTCCCGTTCGGCTGACAGTCCCACCGGTACGCGTCACGGCGCCCCGCCCCGCAGTGGAGGGGTGACGGTTTTCGGCCACGGAGCGTCGTTCGACGGGTGGAAACCGGCCGTATGGAAGATCCTCGATCCATCGAGCGCTTACCGGGACAGAGGTACGCGACGGAAGGAACGGGCGCCGGACATGAAGATCGATCTCACCGACACCACATCCGGCAAGATCAACAAGGCGATCCTGGAGGGGCGACGGGCCGTCGGCACACCGGCAGTCGGTGTGGTGCTCACCCTCATCATCGTCACCGACGAGGAGAACGCCTACGACGCGCTGAGAGCCGCCAGCGAGGCCTCGCGCGAGCACCCCTCCCGCACCCTTGTCGTCATCAAGCGCCATGCCCGTTCGCCGCGCGGGCGGCACGAGGCCCGGCTGGACGCCGAGATCCGCGTGGGCGGCGACGCCGGCTCCGGCGAGACCGTCGTCCTGCGGCTGCACGGCGAACTCGGCGCACGCGCCGACTCCGTGGTCCTGCCACTGCTGCTGCCCGACGCACCCGTCGTCGTCTGGTGGCCGGTCGACGCCCCCGACGTCCCCTCCGAGGACCCGCTCGGCGCGCTCGCCCAGCGCCGTATCACCGACGCCTACGCCGTCGAGGACCCGCTGGCGGCGCTCGACGCCCGCGCCGCGTCGTACGCCCCCGGCGACACGGACCTGGCCTGGACCCGGCTCACCCCTTGGCGCTCGATGCTCGCCGCGGCGCTGGACCAGGCTCGTACGACGGTCGTCTCGGCGGCGGTGGAGAGCGAGGCCGACAATCCCAGCGCCGAACTCCTCGCCCGCTGGTTCGCGGACCGGCTGCGGGTCCCGGTCGAGCGAGTCGTCACGGAAGGGCCGGTCGTGACGGCCGTACGCCTGGGCACCCCCGACGGCGAGATCATGATCGACCGGCCCGAGGGGCCGGTGGCCAGGCTGACCATCCCCGGCCAGCCCAGCCGAGTCCTCGCGCTGAAGGTGCGGACGACAGCCGAACTGATCGCGGAGGAACTGCGCAGGCTCGACCCCGACGAGATCTACGCCTCCGCGCTGCGGGCGGAGGTGACATCCCCGCCCGCCGCCGTGCTCGCGCCGCCGGCCCCGCCCGAGGCGCCGGAGGCGCCTCCTGCGCCGAGTGGAGCCTGACGGCGGTGGTGGCGGCCCTCAGGCGGTGAAGCGGCGGACGTACCGCTTCCGCCAGGGCGTTTCGACGGCCGGGGTTCGTGGCGGTCCGGCGCGCGAGGCAGGCCGGTGCCGATCCGGCGCGGCGAGGCAGGCCGGTGCCGTGCCGGTCCGGCCCGATGCCGGCCCCCGGCGGGCGATCTCCACGCGCCGGCCGGCGGCCCCTGCCATGCCTCGCCGAGGACGGCCCCGGCCTGGTCGGGATCGCCGGCCGGCCGGAAGTCCGGTGGGCGCCCGCCGAGCGGAGGGACGGCGAAGGCCCACGTCGGTCCCGGCGGGAGCAGGCGCCGAAGTCCGCGCCCCTGGACCAGGGGGCGGAGGGAGGCCGCAGGACGCCGGGGGGTCGACGGTCGCCCCCGGAGGTCGGGGCCCGGTCGATTCGCCGGGCTGTGTGCGAAATCTCGAACACCGGAGGCCGTTTCCGGGGATAAGGTGGCGTCCGCCGCGGGGGCAGGCCGCGGACGGACTGAAGGGGGAAACAGGTGCCGCGTCTCACGCCCGCCGTCGTGCGGAGCCTGGACATCCTGGAGTTGTTCATCGACGCACGCGAGGGGCTGTCCGCTCCCGACGTGGCGCGGCGCACCGGGCTTCCCCGGACGACCGTGCACGAGATCCTGACGACGCTGGCCGCCCGCGCGTACCTGAAGCGGGACGAGGCCACGGCCACGTACCACCTGGGGCTGAGCGTCTTCCGGCTGGGCAACGCCTTCGCAGAGCGGCTCGACCTGCACGCCGTCGGACTGGGCGTGGCCCGCGCGGTCTCCGAGGCGTGCGACGAGACGGTCCACGTCGCGATTCTGGACGGCGCCGACGTGGTCTACGTCTGCAAGGTGGACAGTACGCAGTCGGTCCGGATGGTCTCCCGGGCGGGCGGCCGTGTGCCGGCCCACTGCACGGCGGTCGGCAAGGCGCTCCTGGCGCATCTGCCGCCGGACGAACTGCGGCGGCTGCTGGAGCGCGAACTGCCGGGTCTGACGCCGAACACCATCACCGAACCCGATGCGCTCGCCCGCCAGTTGGCGGAGATCGGCACGTCGGGACTCGCCTTCGAGTACGGAGAGTCCAACCCGCACGTGTCGTGCGTCGCGGCGCCCGTGCGCGACCACACCGGCACGGTGGTGGCCGCGCTGAGCATCTCCGTGCCCGACATGCGCTGGAAGCAGCGTCCGGAGGAGGAGTGGGCGACCCTCGCCGCGGACGGCGCCCGCCGCCTGAGCACGGAACTGGGCTCCGTCTGACCCACGACGCCGACTCCGCGCCGGGACCCGACCCCACCACCCGGGCCCGGCCGCAGATGACGGATGCGGCCCCCTCTCGCCACCTCGCCGTCCGGGCGGGCCAGTCGGTTCGTGATCGCCGCCCGGTGCTCGGGTCAGGCCGGCGGCCGGGGGCCCGCCTTGACCGCCTCCCGGGTCGCCTCGCGCAGGCACCGACGCTCTCCATGCGCTGCCGGACGAGGTGGGGCGGTCGCTTCTGCGGGAGCCTGAGCCGATCCGTCACCGGGGCGCGTTCGACGAAGCCCGCCGTCCATGGGGTGATCCGGCCCGTCCCGCGCAGGCCGCGTGGACGTCCGTGGCGTCACCTCCGCGTCACCGCAGGTGGTGCCTCTCGGTCGTGGCACCCAGGAGGCCGCGCCCGACTGTCCGCACGGGGCACACGTGACCCGGTCGGGGACGACCGCGGGGCCGCGCCGCCTCGCGAGTGCCGCTGTCGGTCCCGTCGCACGCCATGCACGGCCTGACGGACGGCCGGCAGCTCAAGGTGCCGCGGGGGGTGCGCGATCAGGGCGCCCTCGGTGAGTGGAGCCCGGTCCCGTCCTCCCGGGCGATGGGGCCGCCGGCCTCCTCCCGTACTGCTGTGTCGGTCGGCGCATCCGCCAGGGCAGCCCCCGGTCGTGGCTGCGGTGCTCCGAAGAGCAGGCGCGGCCGCGGTGAACCCGACCTCCCGCGTGCGGCCCCGCCTTCCGGCGAAGCTCCGACCAGGCGGCCCCGGGGCCCTTCCGGTCCCGGCCCGGAATCCGCCCGCGCCCAACTCATTGACACCCGTACGTCTCGCCCCGACACTCATGCCACCCATCAGTGAACCAAACTTCACCACGCGAACGAGACTCGCATTACGGCCTTCAAGGGACCCACATGACCTCCGCCTCCGCCTCCGCTTCCACCTCCGCCCCGCCCGGCGGCCCCCACACCCTCCGCACGGTCTTCCCGGTGCTCGCGCTGTGCTGGCTGGCCGTGTTCTTCGACGGCATGGACGTCAACATCTACGGCGCGGTGATGCCGCACATGCTCGACGACGCCGGCCTCGGGCTGACCCCTGCCGGTGCCGGCACCATCGGCAGCTGGACCACCTTCGGCATGCTCATCGGCGCGCTGGCGGCGGGGAACGTCACCGACTGGCTCGGGCGCCGGCCCATGCTCGTCGCCAGTGTGGTGCTCTTCTCCGTCGGCTCCGGCCTCTGCGCGCTGGCCGGAGACGTCACCCTCTTCGGTGCGGGCCGCTTCGTCGCCGGCCTCGGCCTCGGCGGGCTCATGCCGCTCTGCCTGGCCATGGTCCTCGAATTCGCCCCGCCCCGCCGGGCCGCGCTCATGACGGGACTACTGATGACCTCGTACCACGCCGGCGGCATGGCGGCGACCGGTCTCGGGCTGACCCTGGCGCCCGCCGCGGGCTGGCGGTGGGTGTTCTGGGCGGGCGTCCTGCCGGCCGTGATCGCCGTCCCGATGCTCCTCAAGCTGCTGCCGGAGTCGCCCGGCGTGCTGCTCGCCCGCGGCGAGCGGGAACGCGCCGACGCGGTCGCCGACCGCTACGGCCTCACGCGCCCGACCCCCGTCGAGGCCCCGCGCGCCGGCGCACGGGGACGGATCGACGCGATACGCGCGCTGCTGCGCCCCGAGTCCCGGTGGGCCACCCCGCTGCTCTGGTTGGCGTCCTTCTGCGGACTGCTCCTCGTCTACGGAGTTTCCACCTGGCTCCCGCAGATGATGCGGGCGTCCGGCTACGGGCTCAACTCCTCGGTCAGCTTCCTGATGGTCATCAACGCCGGCGGCATCGTCGGCATGCTCATCGCGGGCCGCACCGCCGACCGGTTCGGCGCCGTACGGGTCTCCGCGATCTGGTTCGTCCTCACGGCGGCGGGCGCCCTGCTGCTCAAGGCCCAGCTGCCGCTGGGTGTCACCTACGTCGTCGTCGCCGTCACGGGCGTGTGGCTCTTCAGCGCTCAGGTGATGGTCTACGCGGCCACCGGCACCGTCTACCGCGACAGCGAGCGCGCCGCGGGCCTCGGCCTGGTCACCGGCGTGGGCCGCACCGGCGCCGTCGTCGGCCCGTGGCTGGTCGGTGTGCTCGCCTCGAACGGCAACCAGAGCTGGGGCTTCACCACCTTCGCCCTCGCCGGCCTCGTGGGCGCGGCCGCCATCTCGCTCGTCCCGCTCGCCCTCAGGCTCGGGCGCGGCGCCGACCGGAAGGCCCCCGCGCCTGCACCCGTCGGCCTTGCCCAGGACTGAGACGTTCCCGGCCCGATCCCGGTCCGGTCCCAGTCCCGGCCGGCGGCAAGACGCCGGGGACGCCGGGGACGCCCGGGACGCCCGGGACGCGGGAAGGCCGGCCCGTCGAGGGACGTCCCTCGACGGGCCGGCCTCATGCGCCCAGCTCGCGGCCCCGCGGCCCGGTGCCCAGCTGGGGGCGCCCCACCCGGTGCCTCCCGCACGCGCGCGCAGCGGCCCGGAGGCCCGCCTCGCCGCGCTCACGGGACGGGCCCGGCGGTCAGCCCTGCGTCTGGAGGGGCAGGCCGACGTAGTTCTCCGCCAGTTCGGCGGCGGCGTGCGGCGCGTCCGCGATCCGGTGGAGCTGGGAGAGCTGGAGCCGGGTGTCGAACGCCGACTGCTCGGGATCGGTGTGCAGCGTCGTCGTCATCGAGTACGAGAAGTGCTCCGCCCGCCAGACACGCCGCAGGCAGGTGTCGGAGTAGGTGTCGAGAAGCCCGGTCGAACCGGTGGAGGACCAGTGGGCCAGCGCACGGGCCAGCACGATCACGTCGGCGGCGGCGAGGTTGAGCCCCTTCGCACCGGTCGGGGGGACGATGTGCGCCGCGTCCCCGGCGAGGAGGAGCCGTCCGTAGCGCATCGGCTCCGTCACCGAACTGCGCATCGGCAGCACCGACTTCTGGGTGACAGGCCCGCGCTTCAGCCGCCACTCCGGCTCTGCGGCGAGCGCGAGACGGGCGTCCAGTTCGTCCCAGATCCGCTCGTCGGGCCAGTCGGCCGGGTCGGTGCCGTTCTCGACCTGGAGGTAGAGCCGGCTCACGGACGGCGAGCGCATGCTGGCGAGCGCGAAACCCCGCTCGGAGTGCGCGTACACCAACTCGTCGTACACGGGCGGCGCCTCGGCGAGGATGCCGAGCCAGGAGTACGGATAGGTCCGCTCGTACGTCGTGCGCTCGCGCTCCGGCACGGCCGCCCGCGAGACCCCGTGAAAGCCGTCGCAGCCGACCACGTAGTCGCAGGTCAGCGTCTGCTCGCGGCCCTCGTGGGTGTAGCGGATCACCGGACGGTCGCTGTCCACGGCCTCCACGGCCCGCACCTCGGCGTCGAAGAGCAGCGGGCCGCCCTCGGTGAGTTGGAGCGCGATCAGGTCCTTGACCACCTCGGTCTGCGCATAGACCCACACCCGGCGGCCGTCGGCGAGCGAGGGGAAGTCCACCCGGTGGGAGCGTCCGTCGAAGCGCAGCTCTATGCCGTCGTGGGCGAGGCCCTCGGTGTCGAGCCGGGCCCCGGCCCCGGCGTCGCGCAGGGCGTCGACGGTGGCCTGTTCGAGGATTCCGGCGCGCTGGCGCTGCTCCACATAGACGCGGTCGCGGCGTTCCAGGACCACGGAGTCGATGCCGGCGTTGTGGAGCAGGCGGGCGAGCAGCAGGCCGGCGGGGCCGCCGCCGATGATCCCGACGGTCGTGTGCATGCAAGGTCTCCTCATCAAGCCGCGGGTACTGTTGTTCGTATAGTGAAGAAAAGTTCACAGAGTGGCGGCGCCGAGTCTGCGCCCGCGGTGGGCGGCTGTCAATGCCCTCCGCGGGGACGCGCTGGGCCCGCACGCCCGCCATTCATTACGGTGTCCCCAAGATCCGTCAGGGAGAGCCCATGCCACCGACCCGAACCGCGCCGGCCCCGGGGGCCGAGGCGCCGCCGGACGTTCCGCAGGAAGCCGTCGCCCCGCTGATGCGTGGGCTCGCCGTGCTGCGCCGGCTCACCGACGCCGACGGAACCCTCAGCCTCAGCGACCTGGAGCGCACGACCGGCCTGGCCCGCTCCACCGTCGACCGGGTCACCGGCACGCTCGCGCGCATGGGATACGTACGACTCGACGGCCGTGACGTCTTCCTCGCCCCCCGCCTCATGGAACTGGGCAACGCCTATCTCGACGCGCTCCGCCTCCCCGGCCTCCTGGGCGGACCCGCCGACGCCCTCGCCGACGCCCTCGACGAGTCGGTCTCCCTCGCCGTCGCCGACGGCGACGGCATCCGCTTCGTCCACCAGGCCACCCGCCGGCGCGCGATGTCCCTCAGCTTCCGTATCGGCGACCTGCTGCCCGCCGAACGCACCGCCCCCGGCGCGCTGTTCGCCGCCGACTGGACCGAGGCGGAGTGGGAGCGCTGGCGCGCCCGCCGCGCCGCCGACCCGCACAGCTCCGGCTTTCCCGCCGTGCCGCCCGGGCCCGGGCCGGACGCCGAGGAGTTCGCGGCCCGAGCGGCGCGGGCGGCCGAGCGCGGCTGGGCGGTGGACGACCAGCTCATCGAGCCCGGCCTGATCGCCCTGGCCCTGCCCGTACGGGACGCGGCGGGCGCCGTGGTCTGCGTGGCCAGCATCGTGAGCCACACCAGCCGCCACACGGCCTCCTCCCTCCGCGAGGCGATGCTGCCCCGGCTCCGCACGGCCGTGGCGGGATGGGAGGAGCTGCTGCGGCGTACACCGCCCGCGCCGCGAGCCGGACAGGCGCCGCCCTCGGGCCTCGCCGCCTGGACGCACGCCTCGAAGCAGGAACTCGGCCGCGGCTTCGTCGAGTCGCTCGCGCGCGGCCTCACGGTCCTGACCGCCTTCGGCGAGGACCGGGCGGCCCTTCCCCTGACCGCCGTCGCCGAGGCCACCGGCCTCGCCCGCGCCACCGCGCGGCGCGCCCTGATCACGCTCGAGCACCTCGGATACGTCAGCGCCGACGGCCGCCTGTTCCGGCTCACCCCTCGCGTGCTCGCGCTCGGCTTCCCCCACCTCTCCCGGATGCCGCTGCCGCAGATCGCGGCGCCCCATCTCGCCGAGCTGTCCCGGCGGGTGCACGACTCGGCGTCCCTCGCGGTACTCGCCGGCGAGGACGTGCGCTACACCGCCCGTGTCGCCACCCGGCGGATCATGAGCGTCCACATCACCGTCGGCACGCGCTTCCCCGCCCATGCCACCTCGCTGGGCCGGGTGATGCTCGCCGACCTTCCGCCCGAGGAGCGCGCCGACTGGCTCGCGCGCGTCGAACCGCGGGCGCTCACCCCGCACACGGTCACCGGGCGCGAGGAACTCGCCGACATCCTGGAGCGGGTGAGGGAGCAGGGGTACGCCCTCGTCGACGAGGAGCTGGAACAGGGGCTGCGGTCCATCGCCGTACCGGTGCGCGACCGCGCCGGCGCGGTCGTGGCGGCGGTCAACGTGGCCATGCACAGCAGCCGCCGCAGCACGCGGGAGTGCGTCGACGAGGTGCTGCCCGAGCTGCGCGCCGCGGTCGCGCGGATCGAGGAGGACCTGCGCACGGCAGGGCGGTTCGCCCACGTGCCGGAGGTGTGACGCCCACGTGTCGGAGGTGTGACGACCCGTCCCGCGCGGTTCAGGCCCCAGGTCCGGTGGAGCTCAGGCCCCAGGTCCGCGCACCTCGGGCCTCAGGCCCCGCGCAGCTCAGGCCGTGGGGACGAGGGGATCCGCCGGGGTGCGCAGCTGTTCCGCCGCGTCCGACACCCGCAGCAGCAGGCTCATGAACTGCGCCTGCTCCTCGGTGGAGAGCGGCGCCAGGAAGACCTGGTTCATCCGCGCCGTGCGCACCGTCAGCCTGCGGTGCGTCCGTTCCCCCTCCTCGGTCAGGCGCAGCAGGAAACGGCGGCCGTCCTCCGGGTCGCGCACCTTGTCGAGCAGGCCGCGGCGGAGGAGGCGGCTGACGACCTCGGCGATGGTCGAGCGGTCGAGCCCCACCCGCTCGCCCACGGTCCGCTGATCGAGCCCGGGCTCGGCCGTGAGGGCGTTGAGCACACCGAACTGCGGGGAGGTGATCTCCTCCGAGACCATCGTGTTCCACAGCAGATGGTGTGCCTGCTGGAGCCGCCGGGCCAGGTGCCCGGGATGGGTGGTCAGATCCACCGCGGCCATGGTGTGCCTCCCACTTGTTCGTCGGTGCACTGAACAATACGCGCCCGGCGTCGGCTCCTCCCGGGACTGTTGACGGTGGAGCCCGCGAATGCCAGCATGACGCCATCGACGCAGATGCTCAGTGCACTGATTAATTCGGAGGCTTCTCGTATGGACAAGGTGGTCGCGTCGGCGGCCGAGGCGGTGGCCGACGTTCACGACGGAGCGTCGCTCGCCGTGGGTGGCTTCGGCCTCAGCGGCGTACCGAACGTACTGATCGAGGCCGTGTACGAGCGCGGCGTCGCGGAGCTGGGCGTCGTGTCGAACAACTGCGGTGCCATGGACTCCGGCCTCGCGGTGTTGCTGGCGGCGGGGCGGATCGCGCGGGTGACGGGGTCGTACATCGGGGCGAACAAGGAGTTCGCCCGGCAGTACCTGGCCGGCGAGCTGGAGGTGGAGTTGATCCCGCAGGGCACGCTGGCGGAACGACTGCGCGCGGGAGGCTGCGGAATCCCGGCGTTCTACACGCCGGCCGGCGTCGGTACGCAGGTGGCGGAGGGCGGACTGCCCTGGCGCTACGACGGGCAGGGCGGCGTCGCGCTCGCCTCGCCCGCGAAGGAGGTGCGGGAGTTCGAGGGCACCGAGTACGTCCTGGAGCGCGGCATCCGCACCGACTTCGCACTCGTCCGCGCCGCCCAGGGGGACCGGCACGGGAACCTGGTCTTCAACAAGTCGGCGCGGAACTTCAATCCGCTGGCCGCGATGGCCGGCAAGGTCACGATCGCCGAGGTGGAGGAGCTGGTCGAGCCCGGCGAGCTCGACCCCGACCGGATCCATCTGCCCGGGATCTTCGTCCAGCGTGTCATCGCGCTCACCCCCGCACAGGCGGCCGACAAGCGGATAGAGAAGAGGACCACGCGATGAGCTGGAGCCGCGAGCAGATGGCCGCCCGCGCCGCGCACGAGCTGAAGGACGGCCAGTACGTCAACCTCGGCATCGGCCTGCCGACGCTCATCCCCAACCACCTCCCGGACGGTGTGGAGGTGGTGCTCGAGTCCGAGAACGGCATCCTGGGCACCGGCCCGTACCCGGCCGAGCACGAGGTCGACCCGGACCTCGTCAACGCCGGCAAGGAGACCGTCACGGTCCTGCCCGGCGCCTCCTACTTCGACTCCGCGCTCTCCTTCGGGATGATCCGGGGCGGTCACATCGATGTCGCCGTGCTCGGTGCCATGCAGGTCTCCGCCCGCGGTGACCTCGCCAACTGGGCCGTCCCAGGAAAGCTGATCACCGGGATCGGCGGAGCGATGGACCTCGTCCACGGTGCCCGCACCGTCATCGTCGTGATGACCCACACCGCCAAGGACGGCACCCCGAAGATCGTCGAGGAGTGCACCCTCCCGCTGACCGGCCGGAACTGCGTCGACCGGATCATCACCGATCTCGGCGTCCTCGACGTCACCGAGGACGGCCTCGTCCTGACCGAGACCGCACCCGGTGTCGACCCCGACGAGATCCTCGCCAGGACGGCCGCGAAGGTCCGCCGCGCCCTCGACCTCCCCGCGCGCTGAAGCCGCACCCCCCGGAGGCCGACCCACCGACCCGCGAAGACACCCCGATTCACGCCGACACACCGACCGACCCAGGCCGACACACCGGTCCACGCCGAGACACCGCCCCAGGCCGACACACCGGTCCACCCCGACACTCCGACCGACCCAGGCGGACACACCGGTCCAGCCGACACACCGACCCGCGCAGACACCGACCCAGGGAAACCCATGGCCCTCACCCAGTCGGACATCGACACCGAGATCGACGACCTGCAGAGCACCTACGACAAGGAGTTGGCCGCCGGCGCCGCGGCCCGCAGCCACCCGGCCCGCGACTACGCCCCGTACCGCAGCTCCCTGCTCCGTCACCCACGGCAGCCGCTCGTGGCCGTCGACGGCGGCGACCCGGAGACGGTGGAGCTCTCCGGCCCCGTCTTCGGCCCGACCGACATCACCGAGATCGACAACGACCTCACCCGCCAGCACCCGGGCGAACCCCTCGGCGAGCGGATCACCGTCTCCGGACGCCTCCTCGACCGCGCCGGCCGCCCGGTGCGCGGTCAGCTCGTCGAGCTGTGGCAGGCCAACGCCTCCGGCCGGTACGCCCATCTGCGCGACCAGCACCCGGCCCCCCTCGACCCCAACTTCACCGGCGTCGGCCGCACCCTCACCGACGACGCGGGCCGCTACACCTTCACGACGATCAAGCCGGGCGCGTACCCGTGGCGCAACCACACCAACGCCTGGCGCCCCGCCCACATCCACTTCTCGCTCTTCGGCACCGCGTTCACCCAGCGGCTCGTGACGCAGATGTACTTCCCCGGCGACCCGCTCTTCGCCTACGACCCGATCCTGCGCTCGGTCACCGACCGGGCCGCCCGCGAGCGGCTCGTCGCCACCTACCGGCACGAGCTGTCGCAGCCCGAGTTCTCGCTCGGCTACGAGTGGGACATCGTGCTCGACGGCCCCTCCGCCACCTGGATCGAGGAAGGACGCTGACGCGCGATGAGCGAGACGAGCGAGACGAGCGAGATGCCTGAGACGAACGGGACGAGCGAGTCGGGGAAGCCGCTCCTCCCCACCCCGTCCCACACCGTCGGCCCCTTCTACGGCTACGCCCTGCCCTTCCCCGACGGCGGACAGATAGCGCCGAAGGGCCATCCGGAGCAGATCACCCTGCACGGGTACGTGTACGACGGCGCGGGCGCCCCCGTCCCCGACGCGGTCCTCGACTTCTGGCAGGCGGCCCCCGACGGCTCCCTCACGGGCGCACCCGGATCGATGCGCCGGGATCCCGTGACCGGCGGCCATCTCGGCCGCAACGGAACCGACTTCACCGGTTTCGGACGCGTCGCCACGGACGCCGACGGCCACTACGCGCTCCACACGCTGCCGCCCGGCAACGCGGGGCTGCCGTACATCAGCGTCTGCGTCTTGGCACGCGGACTGCTGCACCACCTCTTCACCCGCGCCTATCTGCGGGACGGCGCCGATCCGCTGCTCGACTCGCTGCCCGCAGGGCGCCGGGCCACGCTGGTCGCACGGCCCGACGAGAACGGCACGCATCGCACGCACCGCTTCGACATCCGCCTCCAGGGCGAGGACGAAACGGTCTTCCTGGAGTTCGTATGACACCCGTCGTCACCCCCTCCGTCGTCACCGACAGCGGCCTGCTCGCCCCCGGGCGAGCAGGCTCCCCGGCCGAGGCCGCGACCGGTGACACCGCGTTCCTGCGCGCGATGATCGACGCGGAGACGGCGCTCACCCGCGCCCAGGCGGCCGTCGGCCAGGCACCGGCCGAGGCCGCCGACGCGGTCACCGAGGCCGCCGGCCACCCCTTCGACGTGCGTGACCTCGCCCTGCGCGCCCGCGACGGCGGAAACCCCGTCATCCCGCTCGTCGCCGAACTCACGGCCGCCGTACCGGGGGAGTGGGGAGCGTACGTCCATCGCGGCGCGACCAGTCAGGACATCATGGACACCGCGATGATGCTGATCGCGCGCCGCGCGCTGGGCCTGATCCTGGGCGACCTCGACCGTACGCAGCGGGCGCTGGCCGCCCTCGCCGCCGCCCACCGCGACACGGCGATGCCCGGCCGCACCCTCACCCAGCACGCCGTGCCGACCACCTTCGGCCTCAAGGCCGCGGGCTGGCGCTCCCTGATCCTCGACGCCCGTGACCGGCTGCACACCGTACGGGACTCCCTCCCCGCCCAACTCGGCGGCGCCGCAGGGACCCTGGCCGCCTTCGAGGCGTACGGCGAGGGGGACAGGGACGGGCAGGCGAGCGCGAGCGTGGCTCAGCGTCTCGTCGCCGCCTACGCCCACGAGACGGGCCTGGCCGTACCCTCGCTGCCCTGGCACGTCCTGCGCACTCCGATCGCCGACCTCGCGGGCGCCCTCGCCTTCACCGCAGGAGCCCTCGGCAAGACCGCCGCCGACGTCCTCACCCTCTCCCGCACCGAGATCGCCGAGGTGACGGAGGGCTCGGGGGGAGGGTCCTCGGCGATGCCGCACAAGGCGAACCCCGTCCGTGCCACCCTCGTCGCCGCGGCCGCCCGCCGGGCCCCGCACCTCGCCGCCTCCCTCTACGCCTCCATGGCGGCGGAGGACGAGCGCCCGGCCGGCGCCTGGCACGCCGAGTGGGAGCCCCTGCGCGACCTGCTCCGCCTCGTCGGCGGCGCCGCTCGCGACGCCGCCGAGCTGGCCGCGGGACTCCGCATCCACCCGGACACCATGCGCGAACACCTCCACCTCACCGGCGGCTCGATCGTCTCCGAGCGCCTCTCCGCCGCCCTCGCCCCCCTGCTGGGGCGCGCCCGCGCCAGAGAACTCCTCACCACCCTCGCCCACCGCGCCCGCGACGAGAACCGACCGCTCACCGAACTGCTGGGAGAAGAAGACGAGTTGGCGGGAATCGACCTCGCCGAGCTCACCGACCCCACCCGCTGCACCGGCTCCGCCGGAGCCCTGACCGACCGCGCACTGGAGCGACCGTGACCACCACCCAGCCACGCGGGGCACTCCTGCACCACCGCGCCGAAGGGCCGGCCACCGCGCCCGTCCTGATCCTCGGCCCTTCGCTGGGCACGTCCACCGCCCTCTGGGACGCGCTCGCGCCCGAACTGTCGGCCACCCACCGCGTCGTCCGCTGGGACCTGCCCGGCCACGGCGGCTCCCCGGCCTCCCTCATCGGGCCGGGAGCGACGGTGGGCGACCTCGCCGGGCTCGTCCTCGACCTCGCCGACGCGCTCGGCGCCGACCGATTCGGGTACGCCGGCGTCTCCCTCGGCGGAGCCGTCGGCCTCCACCTGGCCGCCCATCACCCCGAGCGGGTGGAGCGTCTCGCCGTCCTCTGCTCCTCCGCCCACTTCGGCGGCGCCGCTCGCTGGGAGGAGCGCGCCGCGACCGTACGGAGGGAGGGCCTGGCGGCACTCGCCCAGACCGCCGACGCCCGCTGGTTCACGCCCGGTTTCACCGTGCCCGCCCTGGTCGAGGACCACCGCAAGGCCGACCCGGGGGCGTACGCCGCATGCTGCGACGCGCTCGCCGCCTTCGACCTGCGCGACCGGCTCGCCTCGATCAGCGCGCCGACCCTGCTCGTCGCCGGCCGTGAGGATCCGGCGACCCCGCCCGCCCACCTGCGGGAGATCGCGGACGCGGTGCCCGGGTCGGCCCTCACCGAGATCCCGGGCGCCTCCCATCTCGCGCCGGCCGAGCAGCCCGAGGCCGTCCTGGCCGCGCTGCGCGCCCACTTCGCGGACGGCGGCGCGAAACGGGGCATGCGGGTGCGCCGCGACGTCCTCGGCGACGCGCACGTCGACAGGGCGCAGGCCCGCCAGACGGCCTTCACCGCCCCCTTCCAGGACTTCATCGCACGCTACGCCTGGGGCGAGATCTGGACCGACACCACCCTCTCGCGCCGCGACCGGAGCCTGGTCACCCTCACCGCGCTGGTGGCCCACGGCCACCTCGACGAGCTGGCGCTGCACGTACGGGCCGCGCGGCGCAACGGACTGAGCCCCGAGGAGATCGGCGCCGTGCTGCTCCAGACGGCGGTGTACTGCGGTGTGCCGGCTGCCAACGCGGCCTTCGCCGTCGCCCAGCGCACGCTGACCGAGGACGACGACACGCCGACGGGCTGAACGCGCCACCGACGGCCCCGCCGCGTCCCGGGGATCAGCTCGCGCTGCCGGCCGTCGCCGGCCTGCCGCTGCCCTTGCCTTCGGCAGCAGCCCGGCCGCCACCGATCATCCCCCGTGGCACGAGCAGCACGGCCAGGAGCGGCACCGCGGCAAGGAGCAGCCAGGGGACGGGGCCGGGTCGTTCCAGGAGAGCGCCGGCGGGGGCGGCGCCCGCGAGGACGACCAGGCCGGACACGGAGGAGAGGGCGCCGGTGAACAGCCCCAGGCGGTCGGCGCCCGCGAGTTCCGGGACGCACGCCCGCGCCGCGGGGACCACCAGCATCTGGCCGACGGTGAGCAGCACCGTGAAGGCGAGCGCGGGCCACAGACCCCCCACCGGGAGCAGGGCGCCGACCGCCACGAACGAGACGGCGATCACGGCCAGGCCGCAGCGGATCGTGTCCGGCCAGGAAAGCCGCGCCGCCACCCACCGCTCCAACGGGACCTGGCCGACCACGACCAGGGCCGACGACAGGGCGAAGAGCCAGCCGAGCGCCCGCTGCGAACCGGTGGCGCGGTCCAGCTCGGCCGACAGCGCGAGATAGAGCTGGTTGTACGCGAGCAGGTAGGCGGAGTACGCGAGGGCGAGGCCGAGGAACCGGCGGTCGCGCACCAACGGCCCCCACGGGGTGCTCAGCTCCCGCACGCCGGGCTTCGTGCGGGGCATCAGGCGCGCGTGCCCAGCGAGGACGAGGACGAAGACGGCCGCCCCGGCCAGACACGCGGCCCGGAAGTGCCCTCCCGCGGCCCCGTCGCCCGTCCCGTACAGCAGCAGCGCGCCCAGGAGTGGGCCGAGCAGCGCCCCGGCCTGCCCGCCCGCCGAGAACAGGGCGAGGACGCGTGTGCGGGCGGGGCCGCCGTCGCCCTCGACGCGGACCGCCTCGCGCGCGATCTCGGTCTCCACGGCGGGCGAGAAGAGGGCCGCGGCGAAACCGACCAGGACCACGGCACCGATCACCGCGGCCGTGGAGGTGGCGAAGGCCAGCCAGACGAAGCCGGTCACGCGCAGCGCGCATCCGGTCAGGACGACCGGCCGGGCGCCGTAGCGGTCGGTCAGCGCACCGCCGACGACGAACATGCCCTGCTGACTGAAGGTGCGCAGACCCAGGACGAGCCCGACCAGCCAGCCGCCGAGACCGAGGGCGCCGCCCAGGTGGTCGGCGAGATAGGGGAGTACGGCGAAGAAGCCGACGTTGAAGGCGAACTGACTGACGATCAGCAGCCTGGCCAGCGGGGTCATGTGACGAGCTTTCCGTTCCGCATGGTGAGCACACGGTCGCTCAGGTGCCGGACCGCGGCCATGTCGTGGGAGACGAAGAGGTAGCCGAGGCCGAGCCGGTCCTGGAGATCGAGGAGGAGGTTGAGGACGCCCGCCCGCAAGGACGGGTCCAGGGCCGAGACCGGCTCGTCCAGGACGAGGAGCTCGGGCGTGCTCGCGAGGGCGCGGGCGATCCCGGCGCGCTGGCACTGGCCACCGGACAGCTCGTGGGGGAGCCGCTCCCCGAGGGCGGGGGCCAGACCGACCATGTCGAGGAGTTCGGCGACCCGGTCGGGCCCGGCCGACCGCGACCAGCGCCCCTGGACCCGCAGGGGCTCGGCGATCTGCTCCCGGACGCGCCTGTGCGGGCTGAGCGAACCGTAGGGGTCCTGGAAGACGGGCTGCAGACGCGGGCGGACCGCGCGAAGCCTCCGCCCGCTCAGCGCCGTGAGCTCCAGACCGTCGAACCGGACCTCGCCGCCGTGCGGCCGGCGCAGCTGCAGGACGGCGGCCACGGTGGACGACTTCCCGCAGCCGGACGGTCCGACGAGCCCGACCGTCTCGCCCGCGCGCACCTGGAAGGAGACACCGTCGACGGCGGTGGCCGCGCCGTACCGCACGACCAGGTCGCGGACATCGAGCAGCGGGTTCATACGGTCTCCAGGACGGCGTGGTGGCAGGCGACCGTACGCCCGGCGAGGGGGCGCGGCGCGGGCCGTTCGGCGTGGCAGCGATCGGTGGCGTGGACGCAGCGGGGTGCGAAGGCGCAGCCCGCCGCCGGCTCGCCCGGGGCCGGCGGCCGGCCGGCGAGGACGGACAGCCGGGTCCGCGGTACCGCGTCACCGCTGGGCAGCGAGGCGAGCAGGCCCGCCGTGTACGGGGCGAGAGGCCGGGCGAGGACCCGTTCCACCGGTCCGTACTCGGCCAGGGCGCCCGCGTACACGACCGCCATGCGGTCCGCGTGCGCCCGTACGACGTCGAGAGCGTGGGTCACCAGGACCAGGGAGGCGCCCGTCGCCGAGCACCGTTCCCGCAGCAGCGCGAGGACCGTCTCCTGTGTCTCCGGGTCCAGCGCGGTGGTCGGCTCGTCGGCGACGACCAGGTCCGGACCGTTGACCAGAGCCATGGCCAGCACGGCTCGTTGCCGCATGCCGCCCGAGAACTCATGGGGGAACGCGCGGGCCTTGACCGCCGGGATGCCGACCTCCTCCAGCGCCGCCTCGGCCCGGCGGCGGGCGTCCTTCCCCGTCAGGCCCCGCACCGACCTGAGCGCGAGCGCGAGTTGATCGCCGACGCGATGGACGGGGGAGAGGGCGGAGAGCGCGTCCTGGGGGACCAGCGCGACGCGACGGCCCCAGTCGGCCGGCGTGATGGGGGAGCCGTTCAGGAGCACCCGGCCGGAGACCGTCGCCCCGCGCGGGACCATGCCGAGCAGCGCGCGGGCGGTCAGGGACTTTCCCGCCCCCGACTCGCCGACCAGGGCGAGGACTTCACCGGCCAGGACGTCGAAGGAGAGACCGCGGACCACGTCCACGCCGTCGAACCCGACCCGCAGGTCGCGCACCGAGAGGAGAGTGTCAGACCGCAACGGGGGCCGCCCTTCGTCGCAGGGGTACGGTTCGGCGGCGCTTCGGGGCCGCCGAGAAGGAGACCGCGAGCGCGGCGAGGAGCGCGAGTGCGACCGCGGGCGCGAGGGCGGCCACCGGGGCCCGCTCGACGTAGTCGGCGGACTCGTCCAGGAGCAGGCCCCACTCGGGGGACGGCGGCTGGGCGCCGAGCCCGAGGAAGCCGAGCGAGGCCAGGGCGAGCGCGATGCCGGGCAGCCGCAGGACGGCGTGCCGGGCGACCGGGGCGGCCACCGACGGCAGGACGTGCCGGCCGAGGATCCACAGCGGACCCGCGCCCATCGCCCGTTGGGCCGCGAGGAATCCGGAGGCGCGCACCTCCTGGACCAGGGCGGCGGCGTGGGACGCCAGCGGCGGCCACGAGACCAGGGCGACGGCGAGGGCCGCGGCGCCGGTGCCGGGGCCCGTCGCGGCGGCGACCAGGATGCCGGCGAGGACGGGCGGGACGGCGTTGGCGATGTCGGCCAGCCCGGAGGCCAGGTTCGGCAGGAAGCCGAGGGCGAGCGCCATCAGGTACCCGAGCAGACACACGGCCGTGGCCGTGCCGACCGTCGAGGCCGCGCCGTGTCCGAGCCGGGCCAGCACGTCCCGCCCCAGCGCGTCGGTGCCGAGCGGGTGTGCCGCCGAGGGGGCGGAGAGCCGCAGCGCGGTGTCGACGGCGAACGGCTCGCGCAGCAGGCCCCAGCCGATCACCACGACGAGGACCGCGCCGAGGGCGATCGGGACGGCCGGGGGAACCCGTACCGGGCGGGCGGCGGGCAGCGTGAGGCCCGCGTCGCGCAGGGCGGGGCCGAGCAGTCCCCGGCGTACGGCGGCGCACAGAGCGCCCACCAGCAGCCCGAGCCCGAGCAGCGCGAGCACCGTTCCCTGGAGCAGCGGCAGGTCCTGGGACTTGGCCGCGCCCAGAGCCGTACGGCCGAGCCCCGGTATCGCGAACACCGTCTCGACGGCGACCGCGCCTCCGGTCAGACCGACCACCACCATCCCGAACTGCGGTACCAGCGGCGGCAGTGCGCGACGGACGGCGGCCGCGGCGACCCGGGCCCGCCCGACACCGGCACCGCGCCACAGCTCCACCCAGCGTTCCTCCAGGACGGAGGGGAGCGCGTCGGCGACCAGCCGGCCGAGCAGCGCTCCCGCCGGAACACCGAGGGCGAGCGCGGGCAGGACGACGTACCGGGGCCAGGCCCAGCCGGAGGTCGGGAACCAGCCGAGCCCCACCCCGGCCACGATCAACAGGCCGAGGGAGAGCAGGAACTCCGGGAAGGCGGCGAGCACGGCGGCGACCGCCCCGGTGGTGCCCCGCCCCCGTACGAGCACGGGCGCGGCGAGGGCCGCCCCCACGAGCAGCGCGACGGTCAGGGCCGCGCCCATCAGGGTCAGCGACACCTGCAGACCGGCCGTCACCGAGGGCAGGACGTCCGTCCCCGACACCCAGGAGACCCCCAGGTCGCCGCGGAGCAGACCGCCGGCCCACTGCCCCAGCAGGCCCAGCGGGCCCGCGTCGAGCCCCAGGTCCGTGCGGATGGCGGCCAGCGCCTCCCGCGTCGGTTCCTGTTCGGCCGACCTCGCCCGCAGCAGACTCAGGGCGGGATCCTTGCCGGACAGCCAGGGCAGCAGCCCGGCCACGGTCAGTACGGCGACCAGGCCGGCCGCCCTCGCGAGGGTCGCCCTCACTCGACGAAGGTGTCGATCGTGACCAGCTCGCGCTCGCGTGGGTCGTGCGCGGCGCCGCGCACGTTCGCCGCGTCGCCCTGGATCACGCGCTCGTGCAGCAGCGGCACGGCGGCGTCGGTGGCGAGCACCGCGGCCTCCGCGCGCATGATGTCCCGGCGCCGTACATCGCCCGTCGCGGCCCCCGAGGCGGTGGTCAGCGTCCGGTCGACGGCCGGGTCGGCGAGCTGGGCGATGTTGAACGAGCCGCTGCCGGCGAAGTCGCTGAACAGGTACGCGGCCGGGTCCCCGGAGTCGAGGACGGTGGCCCGGGAGAGGATGAAGGCGTCGAACTTCCCGGCCAGGGCGTCCGCCTCGATGTTGGCGTACTCGCGGACGTCGAGGGTGACCTGGAAGCCGGCCGCCCGCAGCTGCTGCTGCAGCACCTGGGCCACTTCGGGAAGCTCGGCCCGGTCGGTGAACGTGCCGATGGTGATCCGCGCGCCCTTCGGGTCGCCGGCCGCCGGGTGCGTGACCTTCCCCCGCAGCTTCGCCGCCCAGGGCAGCGCGGGGCCGAGCAGGCCCGCGGCGACGTCGGCCCTGCCCTCGTACACGCCCTTGACGATCTGCCCGGCGTCGATCGCCTCGCGGGCCGCGGCGCGCAGTCCCGCGTCCTTGAACGGGCCGGACGCGGTGTTGAGATAGAGGGTGTTGGTGCGCGGCATGGGCACTTCGGTGATCAGCTTCGGGTCGAGCAGCGCGGCCTGCGACACCGGCACGGCCTCGACGATGTCGGCCTCGCCGCTGCGCAGGGCGGCCGCCCGTGCGGTGCCGTCGGGCACGAAGGTCACGTCGATGCCGGTCGCCTTGGCCTTGCCGCCCCAGTACCCGTCGTAACGGTTCAGCGTCGCCGATGCGGTGCCGGACACCTTGACGAGCTCGAAGGGGCCGGTGCCGGCGCCGACCGGGCTGACGATCCTCCCGCGGTACGCCCTGGCGGCCAGGATGGACAGCTGCGGCGAGCTGAGCCGCTGCGGTACGAGGGGATCCGCCGTGCCCGTGGTGACGGCGACCGTGTGCGGACCGGTGGCCCGGACGGTGAGGTCGACGCCGTCGAGGATGCGCGGCTTGGGGGAGGCGGCGGTGGCGGCCGTCAGCGACGTGACGACGGACCGGGCGGTGAGGGCGGTGCCGTCGTGGAAGGTGACGCCCTTGCGGAGGGTGAACGTCCAGGTCCGGTCGGTCTGCTTCCAGCCGGTGGCGAGCGCAGGGACGGCGTCGCCGTCCCGGTCGAGCCGGACCAGCGTCTCGGCGGTGGACCAGCGCGACAGCTTGAAGGCGTCGTCCGACAGCGGCGAGAGGCCCGAGCGCGGCGGCTGCATCATCGCGACGCGCAACCGCCCGTCGCGGGTGCCCTCCGCGGAGGTCCCGGAGGCGGAGAAGCAGCCGGTGAGCAGGGTCGCTGCGGTTCCGGCGGCGAGGGCCGCGAGCACGGCGCGGCGCGGTATCGGCGGGTTTTCGGGCAGGCGCAAGGGAGGCCCCAACGGGAGGTGCGGAGGGTGGGCGAGGCACGACCCTAGCATTATGATAATCGTTTTCATTCATTGGGCCGGGTGCTTCGCGCGGGCTGCCGGACGGGCGGTCGCGTGGCCGGTCGCCGGCCCGCGCTCCGGCGTGCGCGGGCCGGACGGAGGGCGGAGCATGAACGTGGGGAGACAGCGAAAAAGCGGGGGCGGTGACCCAGGAGGGTGCCATGCCCGTCCGGGAGGACGGCGACGCGCTCGTCGTACTGCGCGACGTCCACAAGCACTTCGGTGCGCTCCATGTGCTCCAGTCCATCGACCTGACCGTGGGCAGGGGCGAGGTCGTGGTCGTCATCGGCCCGTCCGGCGGCGGGAAGTCGACCCTCTGCCGGGCCATCAACCGGCTGGAGACCGTCGACTCCGGCGAGATCTTCATCGACGGCAAGCCGCTGCCCGCGGAGGGCCGCGAGCTCGCCGCCCTGCGCGCCGACGTCGGCATGGTGTTCCAGTCGTTCAACCTCTTCGCGCACAAGACCGTGCTCGAGAACGTCACCCTCGGGCAGATCAAGGTCCGCAAGAAGGACAGGAAGACCGCCGAACAGCGCGCCCGGCAACTGCTCGACCGGGTGGGCGTCGGCTCGCAGGCCGACAAGTACCCGGCCCAGCTCTCCGGCGGTCAGCAACAGCGCGTGGCGATCGCCCGGGCCCTGGCCATGGATCCGAAGGTGATGCTCTTCGACGAGCCGACCTCCGCGCTCGACCCCGAGATGATCAACGAAGTCCTCGAAGTCATGCAGCAACTCGCCCGTGACGGCATGACCATGGTCGTCGTCACCCACGAGATGGGCTTCGCCCGCTCCGCCGCGAACCGAGTGGTCTTCATGGCGGACGGCCGGATCGTGGAGGAGACGACGCCCGACCAGTTCTTCAGCAACCCGAGCAGCGACCGCGCCAAGGACTTCCTGTCCAAGATCCTGCACCACTGAAACCGCGGCGCCACGCACAGCAGCCTCCAGGGGTGATCACATGAACCCGCGCAAGCTCACCAAGGCCGGTGTGGCCGCGGCCGCGGCCCTCGCTCTCTCCTTCTCCGCGGCTGGCTGCGGGGACGACGACGGTGGCGGATCCGGCGGCGACAGCCAGAAGATCACCGTCGGCATCAAGTTCGACCAGCCCGGCATCGGACTCAAGACCCCCGACGGCACGTACACCGGCTTCGACGTCGACGTGGCCACCTACATCGCCAAGGAACTCGGCCACGATCCCGGCGACATCGAGTGGAAGGAGGCGAAGAGCGCGGACCGCGAGACGCTGCTGCAGCGCGGCGACGTCGACTTCATCGCGGCCTCGTACTCGATCAACGACGAACGGGCCGAGAAGGTCGACTTCGCCGGTCCGTACCTCCTGGCACACCAGGACGTCCTGATCCGGTCGGACGACAAATCCATCACCAAGCCCGCCGACCTGAACAACAAGAAGCTCTGCTCGGTCACCGGCTCCACCTCCGCGCAGAACGTCAAGACGAAACTGGCACCGCAGGCCCAACTCCAGGAGTACGGCGGATATTCGGAGTGCCTGACCGGCCTGGAGAACGGCGTGATCGACGCCCTGACCACCGACGACTCGATCCTCGCCGGCTACGCCGCGCAGGACGAGTTCAAGGGCAAGTTCAAGCTCGCCGGCTTCAAGATGAGCAACGAGAACTACGGCATCGGCGTCCAGAAGGGCAGCGAACTCAAGGACAGGATCAACACCGCGCTCGAGAAGATGGTGGCGGACGGCTCCTGGGAGCAGGCCGTGAAGAAGAACTTCGGCCCGGCCAACTACAAGAACGAGCCCCCGCCGAAGATCGGCGACATCGTCAAGTGAGCAGGCCGACGTGTTCGACTTCCTCGAAGGGTACGACCTGCTGGGAGCCTTCTGGGTGACGGTGCAGCTCACCGTCTACTCCGCGATCGGCTCCCTGATCTGGGGGACGCTGCTGGCCGCCATGCGCGTCAGCCCCGTCCCCCTGATGCGGGGCTTCGGCACCGTCTACGTGAACATCGTCCGCAACATCCCCCTCACCGTCATCATCGTCTTCACCTCGCTCGGCCTCTTCCAGACCCTCGGGGTCAGCATGGGTGCCAAGGACTTCACCACCATCAACTTCCGGCTCGCCGTGCTCGGACTGATCGCCTACACCTCCGCCTTCGTCTGCGAGGCGCTGAGATCCGGCATCAACACCGTGCCCGTCGGCCAGGTGGAGGCGGCCCGCGCCATCGGCCTCGGCTTCCCCCAGGTGCTGCGTCTGATCGTGCTGCCCCAGGCGTTCCGCTCGGTCGTCGGCCCGCTCGCCAACGTGCTGATCGCGCTCACCAAGAACACCACCGTCGCCGCCGCGATCGGCGTCGCGGAAGCCGCCCTGCTGATGCGCGAGATGATCGAGAACGAGGCACAGCTCATCCTCATCTCGGCGATCTTCGCCCTCGGCTTCATCTGCCTCACGCTCCCGACCGGCCTCTTCCTCGGCTGGCTGAGCAAGAAGGTGGCGGTGAAGCGATGAAAGAGCGGCCCACCGTCCTGTACGACGTCCCCGGCCCGCGCGCCCGACGGCGCAACCTGCTCTACACCGCCCTCTTCCTGCTCGCCCTGGCCGCCCTGATCTGGTGGGTAATGGCGAGCCTGGAGGAGAAGAACCAGCTCGAATGGGCCAAGTGGTCGCCGATCTTCACCGACTCCCGCGCCTGGACGACGTACATCCTCCCGGGCCTGGAGAACACCCTGATCGGCGCGGCGCTCGCCATGGTCATCGCCCTGCCCCTCGGCGCGCTCTTCGGTATCGCCCGGCTCTCCGACCACCGCTGGACACGAGCGGCCGCCGGGACGGTCGTGGAGTTCTTCCGCGCCATCCCCGTCCTGATCCTCATGCTCTTCGCCAACGCCGCGTACTCCGAGTTCACCGACATCAGCCCTGAGAACCGTCCGCTGTACGCGGTCGTCACCGGTCTCGTGCTCTACAACGCCTCCGTGCTCGCCGAAGTGGTCCGCGCCGGCATCCTGTCCCTGCCGAGCGGGCAGACGGACGCGGCCAAGGCGATCGGCATGCGCAAGGGGCAGACCATGACGAACGTCCTGCTGCCCCAGTCGGTCACCGCGATGCTTCCGGCGCTGGTCAGCCAGCTCGTCGTCATCGTCAAGGACACCGCGCTCGGCGGCGCGATGCTCGGCTTCTCCGAACTTCTCGCCTCGGTCCGGCCGATGAGCGCGAACTACGGCGCCAACACCATCGCGAGCTTCACCGTGGTCGCCGTGATCTTCGTGGTCCTCAACTTCGCCCTCACCACCTTCGCCGGATGGCTCGAACGCCGACTGCGGCGCGCCAAGAAGTCGACGGGCGCGGTGGTCGGCGCCGACGCGGTCGAGGAGCTGGCCACACCCGGCGAGCACGTCGGACCCGCCGACGAGACCAGATGACCGGGCGCTCCGACGGAGACCGTCCACCCCAGGGCCCCCTCCCGCCTCGTCCACCACGTCCGCCTCCGCCACGACCGCCTCGTCCGGGTCCGCGCCGACCGAGCCCGCCCCGCCGGGAGAAGCCCCATGACCGTCTCGGTCGTCCTGTTCACCTCGGACCTCCGGCTCCACGACCATCCGCCCCTGCGCGCCGCGCGCCGCTCGGGCAACGCGACCGTCCCCCTCTTCGTACGGGACCCGGCGGTGGACCGGGCGGGGTTCGCGGCCCCGAACCGGCTCGCCTTCCTCGCGGACTGCCTCGGCGACCTGGACGCCGGGCTGCGGGCACGGGGCGGCCGGCTCGTGCTCCGCTCGGCGGAACGACGACCTCGCGGGAGACACCACCTCACGCCTCTCGCCGTACCTCCGCTTCGGAGCGGTCTCCGCGGCGTAGGTCGTGCACCGGGCACGCTCCCGGGGAGGGGAGGGCGCCGAGGCCTTCGTACGACAGCTCTGCCGGCGCGACTTCCACCACCAGGTACTCGCCGCCCGCCCCAGGGCAGCCGTCGAGGACTACCGTCCCCGCGGCGACCACCGGCGCGTGGGCCGGGAGGCCGAGGCCGACCTGCAGGCACCAGCTGAACTGGCAGTGGACGGCAGGCGCCGGCACCGACAGCCGCCCGACCGGGTCCTCAACCCCGTGCGCCAGGGTCTGAGGTACGACCCCGACGGAGCGTACGTACGGCGCTGGGTGCCCGAGCTGGCAGGCGTCGAGGGGCCGCTGGTCCACGAACCGTGGAAGCTGCCCGGCCGCGAACGGGGCCGGTACGACTACCAGAGCCGCTCGTCGAACTCGCCGACGGTCTCGCCCGGTTCCGGCAGGCGCGCGGTCTGGTCTGAGCGGCGCCGACACCCGGTGCGGTGAGCCCCGTACCCCGGCACCGACCCGCGACTCGTCCGGGTGAGGGTGTCCCCCGGAAGTGGATCACCGGCGCTCGCCGGGGTGACGGGGCGGCGCGCCGTTTTCGCGTACGCGGGGGCGAGCCGCCTTGATGGGTACGTGAGTACCACGAGCACCGCGCCGATACTGACCGGACTCCCTCAGCCCCACGTCTGTGACCAGGGCGCGGACAGCGCGCCCTGCGACATAGTCGTCCACTCCTGTACGAACGTCGGCGCCACGACCCTGCTGGTCCGGCTGAGAGGCGAGATCGACCACTACAGTGCCGCGCCGCTGCGGGCGATGCTCACCTCCGCCGCCGCGGAGGGCGTCACCGGACTGATCCTGGACGCCGCGCGGGTCACCTTCTGCGATGCCGGACTGCTCGGGGTCCTCGACCAGTGGTCGAGGACGGGCCGCCGCTACCGCATCGACGCACCCTCGGACGTCGTCCTCAGACTGCTGCGGGTCGCGGCGGCCCCCTGACACCGCGAGAGTCGGCGGCCCCGTGCGTTTCCGCGGGGCCGCCGAGTCCCGTGGGACCGCTACTTCAGATACGGTCCCGCTGCGCCGATCCGGCCGGGGCCGTTCAGCACGTACACCCGCAGGTTGCCCTTGCCGGGTGCCGCGATGTTCAGCGTGCCGTCGGTGACGACCCGCTGATCACCGGTGACGGCGTCGGTGTAGGTGCCGTTGGGGAGGGAGCCGAAGGTGGCGCCGCCCGAGACGGTGACGAGGGCGAAGCTGTCCGTCGTACCGCTGGTGTAGCGGCGCTTGAACGCCATGTCGCCCTGGACGCCCTCCGTGGAGTACTGGCCCATCTGGAGGGCCGGGATCGCGCGGCGGATCTGGTTCAGCCGCTGGACGTGCCGGACCAGCGGCTGGGCGAGGGTCTGGGCGACCGTGCCGCTCGCCGACTCGACCGTGGAGAAGCCGGAGGCCTTCACCTCGCCCGCGAGATGGTCGCCGAAGTAGGCACGTCCCGTCGTCGCCAGCGGGCAGGTGGGCCCGCAGTCGATCCTCTTGCCCTTCTGGAACTCGATCTCGGAGCCGTAGTAGAGGGTGGGGATGCCGCGGAAGGTCCACATCAGCGACATGTTCTCCGCCCAGGCGTCCGTGCCGCCGGCGTAGCGTTCATGGCCCTTGTTGGGACCGTAGTCGTGGCTGTCGACGTAGACCACGTTGTACGTGGCGTCGTTGTAGCTGTCGTCGGAGTCCTTGCCGTTGTGGAAGGCGTTGGAGGCGTCACCGAAGTTCATGTGCATGCGCATGTCGATGACGTTCATGCCCGAGAACCTGCTGTGGTCGGTGGCGTGGTACGAGTTTCCCTGGAGGAACGCGTTGTTCGAGGTGGGCTGGTTCCCTGTGCCCTGCTGCTGCTCGTAGTCGTACATCTCCAGGGCGGCCCTGGCGTCGTCGAGCGCGTACTCCTTGCGTTCCTTCCAGGTGTAGAACTGGGCCGAGTGGTTGACCGAGCCGCGGTTCCACTTGTCGTTGACGAAGGCGGCGACCTCCCCGAAGACGAAGAAGTTCTTCGCCGCCTCCGCCCCGAACCTCTGGGTGACGCGCTCCTGGATGGCGGGCAGGAAGGGACGGTTCCAGGTGGTGCGCGGGATGTGGACGGCGGTGTCGACGCGGAAGCCGTCGACCCCCATGTCGATGTACTTGTTGTAGGCGCCGATCAGATAGTTCTGCACGGGCGCGGACTCGGTGTTGAAGTCTGCGAGGTCGTCGTGCAGCCAACAGGAACGGGAGTCCTCTCCCTCCCAGTTGCCGATCCAGCAGGCGTGGTAGAGCGACTTCGGGAACATCCCCGACGTGGGGCCGGGCCACTGGCAGTTGTAGATCCGGTAGCCCTCCGGTGAGGTGTACTGGGTCGGGACGCCCCAGTTGACGCAGGTGTTGCCGGACGGCTCGGCCGTCGACCACAGGTCGCCGTTGTAGTACGACTTCCCCGACTTCGGCTCGACGGTCAGACCGTCGTACTCGAAGGAGGAGTTGGGCTCGTCGTAGAACCAGCTCCACTGGCTGTCCCGGACGCCGTACACCTTCGGGGTGAACAGTCCCTTGGCGCCCCAGCGGGAGGAGTGGTTGTAGACGACGTCCTGGTAGATCTTCATGCCCTTGGCGTGGGCCGCGTTGATCAGGTCCTGGTAGGACGCTCCGGCGGACTCCAGACGGGCGTCGACCCGGTAGAAGTCGTAGCCGTGGTACCCGTGGTAGTCGTAGTCGGACCGGTTGAGGACCACGGGGGTGATCCAGACGGCGGAGAAGCCGAGGGCCTTGATGTAGTCGAGCTTCTTCACCAGGCCCTTGAAGTCGCCCCGGAACATGGGGTCGTCGTTGGCTGCGTTGCCCGACTTCGTGTGCTGGCTGCCGCCGCGGTTGTTCGACGGGTCGCCGTCCGCGAAGCGTGCGGTGAGGACGAAGTAGATCGGGTCCTTGCGCGGGTCGGTGCCCAGCGGGCGGCCGGTGTCCGGCACGGGTGGCGCGTCGCCGGTGGTCACCTGGGCGGGCGCGGAGGCGGCGGAGGCGTTGCCCGCGGCGTCGAGGGCCTTGACCGTGTAGGTGTAGACGGTCCGCTCCTCCAGGTGGGTGTCGGAGAGGACCGTGGAGCCGACATCGGTGACGACCGTGCCCTTGGTGCCCCCGGTGCGGGTCACCTGATAGGTCTTCACGCCCTTGTCGTCGCTGGAGGGTTCCCAGGTCAGCACGGCCGAGACGTTCTCGGCGCTCGCCTTCAGCCCGGTCGGCACGGTGGGCGCCTGGGTGTCCGGGGCCTCGACGGCGCACGGGTCCTTGGCGTCCCGGGTGACCACCCGGTCCTTGACGGTGGTCGTGCCGGCGGGCAGGGCGTAGTTCGTGCTGTTGTTGTTGTCCCAGACGCCGTTGCCGTTGTTGAAGACGGCGCTCATGGTGGTCGCCGCCCCCAGGTCGACCGTCCGTCGCCACCAGCCGGTGCAGGCGGCCTCCATGCCGACGCCGGGGACGGTGGTCCAGGCCCCTCCGGCCGGCTGGTAGTGGAGGTTGGCGGTGGTCCAGCCGAGCGCGGCGGTGGAGTAGTAGACGGTGGCCTGGTGGCCGGGCTCGGCGGGCCCGCCGGGGTCCGCGGCGCAGGGGTCGGAGTGGGCCACCACGCCGTCCTTGACCGTGATCGTTCCCGTGCCGAGGTCGTAGTTCCGGCCGCCGTTGTTGTCCCAGGTGCCGCTGCCGTTGTTGAAGGTGGCCTGAAGCCCTTCGGCGGAGCCGAGGGTGACGGTCTTCTTCACCCAGTCCGTGCAGGCCGCCTCCATCCGGACGCCGGGAACGGTGGTCCAGGCGCCGCCGTCGGGCGCGTAATGCAGGTAAGGGGCCGACCAGTTCTTCGTCTTCGTGTAGTAGAAGACGGTCGCGGTGTTCTCCGTGGCCGCGACGGGCGCCACGGGTGGGGCGGTCGGCGTGGCCGGAGGCACGGCCGAGAGCAGTCCGAGGAGGCAGGCCGCGGCCACGGCCGCGGCCGGGGCGCGTCCGAACCGCCGGAAGGGAGTACGTCGCATGCGTCTCTTCTCCGGAGCAGGGCCGCGGCGGGGAGGCCGCGGCGTCGACGGGACCCGCTCGTCCCGACGCGCCTCGGGCAGGGAACGGGGGCGCTGCCGCGGGGTGTTGAAAACCCCGTCGGCAACTTGCTGCAAGCTCTTGCGGTCGGGAAGTTACCCGGGCGTGATGGGTACGTAAAGAGCCCGGGACGGATCCGCTCCCGGTCGAGCCTGTCCAGGGGTGCGGGTGCCGGCCCGTCGGCCCTTCCTTTCTGGGCCCGGATGCCACCAGGGGCTTGAACGTGTTCAATAATGTGGGCATGATCTCGATGCGCCCCCGCCACCGGGCCCTCTCCGCCGCCGCCCTGTACGTCGGCGCGACCGCCGTCGCCGGCCTGGTGCTCGTCCTCACGGACGGCTCCCCGGACCGCCTCGCCGTGCTGCACCTCCTGTCCTTCCCGGGGTCGGCCGTGGTGACCGTGCTCCTCTACCTGACGTCGGCCCTCTTCGGCCCCGCCGACCCGCCCGCGGACCAGGCCACCGAACCGGGGATCGCCCTCGGCTCGCTGGTGCCCGTCGTGGGCGGGGCCCTCGTCAACGTGCTGCTGATCCGGGGCGCGGTCGGATTCGTGCGCGTGTTCCTCCGGGAGCGGGCGGCGACCCGCCGGGCGCGCGACCACTGAGGGACGGGGCCGTGGCGACCCGCCGGGCGCGCGGTCACTGAGGGGCGGGGCCGCGGGGCACGGCCGCGGGGCGACGCATAGAGTCGTCCCCGGCTCCGGCACCGGACGCCTCCCCGGCGTCCCGAGGCCCGCGCCCCCTCCGTACCACCGACCCATCCCGAGGAGCACTCCGTGACCGACCCGGCGCCCATCGCCCTGCAGCAGCAGATCGCCCGGGAACTCGAGGTTTCCGAGACCTTCGACCCTCTCGTCGAGATCGAGCGCCGGGTGGCCTTCCTCACCGAGCGCCTCACCTCCACGGGCCTTCGCTGCCTCGTCCTCGGCATCAGCGGAGGCGTGGACTCCACGACGGCGGGACGGCTCTGCCAGCTCGCCGTGGAGCGGGCCAGGGCCGCCGGACACGAGGCCACCTTCTACGCCATGCGGCTGCCCTACGGAGTCCAGGCCGACGAGAAGGACGCCCAGCTCGCCCTGGGCTTCATCGCCGCCGACCAGGTCCTGACCGTGGATGTCAGGCCCGCGAGCGACGCCGCCCTCGCCGCCTGCCTGGCCGGGGGAGTGGGCTTCCGAGACGCCCACCACCAGGACTTCGTCCAGGGCAACATCAAGGCCCGGCAGCGGATGATCGCCCAGTACGCCGTCGCCGGCGCCCACGACGGCCTTGTCGTCGGCACCGACCACGCCGCGGAGGCCGTCTCCGGGTTCTTCACCAAGTACGGCGACGGAGCGGCCGACGTCGTGCCGCTCACGGGTCTGACCAAGCGCCGGGTGCGGGCCGTCGCCGAGGCCCTGGGAGCCCCCTCGGAGCTGGTGTGGAAGACCCCGACGGCCGACCTGGAGACGCTCGACCCGGGCAAGCCCGACGAGGACGCGCTCGGTGTGACGTACGACGACATCGACGACTTCCTGGAGGGCAAGCCGGTGAGCGAGGAGGCCTTCGACGCGATCGTCCGCCGCTACGAGCTCACCGACCACAAGCGGCGGCTGCCGATCGCTCCCTGAGGGTGACGCCCGGCGACCATCCGGACGTTTCCGCGTGGCGAGGGGAACGACGGGCGGTCGCCGTGGTGTGCCCTGGGACCAGTCGAGCGGCACACGCGTGAAGGGAAGACGACGATGTTCGGACAGGCGAAGGCGTTCAGCGGTTTCTCGGTGGACGACCTCGGCAAGGCCAAGCAGTTCTACGGAGACACGCTCGGGCTCCGGGTCGAGGAGAGCGGTTCCGGGGACATGAGGATGCTCTCCCTCACGCTCGGCGGAGGCGCCCAGGTGTTCGTCTACCCCAAGGACAACCACACTCCGGCGACGTTCACCATCCTCAACTTCCCCGTGGACGACATCGACGCGGCGGTCGAGGAGCTGGAGAAGCGCGGGGTGCGCCTGGAGCGGTACCCCGAGTTCGGCGGGGACGAGAAGGGCGTCGTCCGGGGCGGTGGCGGCGACGAAGGTCCGGCGGCGATCGCCTGGTTCACGGACCCGGCCGGGAACGTCCTCTCCGTCATCCAGGAGAGCTGAGCGCACGGGGGCCCGGGGCCGTCGGCCCACGCCGCCGGCCGCCCGGGTCCCATGCCGCCGGCGTCGTCCCGCCAGGCGTCAGGAGGCGGCGCGACCGTGGTTTTCCATCCTCCGCCGGGGGAAGCCGCTGCCCCAGAAGACGGCGGAGGAGGCGCATCGTGGCACGGCACGAGGAGAGCGGGCGAGAGGGCGAGGGCGCTCACGCCCACGCCCAGTACCAGCGCGACAAGGCGGAACACCTCCTGCAACGGGCGCGTCGCAGCACCGACCCCGAGGAGGCGGCCCGCCTGCGCGAGCAGGGCGAGCAGCTCAAGGAACGCAGCGAGCGGGCCCTGCGCGAGGAACACGAGCCCCGGCCCGACGACCTCCACGAGGAGTACCCCGGCTGATCCGGGCGCCGGGCGGGAAGGCTGACGATCGGAGACCCGCGATGACCGGAAAGGACACACCGGACCGGCCCGCCGAAGGCACCGGGGAAGGTCCCGGCGAAGGGTATGACGCCACACCGTACCTGCCGCGGACAGGCGGCCTGGCGGCCTACCGCCGGGCCGCTGCCGGCTGCCGGGGCTGCCCCCTCTTCGCCGAGGCGACGGCGACGGTGTTCGGCCGCGGCGACCCCGCCGCCCGCCTCCTGCTCGTCGGCGAGCAGCCCGGCGACCAGGAGGACCGCCAGGGCGAACCCTTCGTGGGGCCCGCGGGCCGGCTGCTCGCCAAGGCGCTGCGCGAGGCGGGCATCGACGAGGAGGACGCGTACCTCACCAACGCCGTGAAGCACTTCAAGTTCACCCGGTCCGGGCCGGGGAAGCGCCGGATCCACAAGGCACCCAGCCTGCGCGAGATGACGGCCTGCCGCCCGTGGCTGGAGGCCGAACTGCGACTGGTGGACCCGAGTGTGGTGGTGGTGCTCGGCGCGACCGCGGGCAAGGCCGTCCTCGGCCGTGGGTTCCGTGTCGGCGCCGACCGCGGGGCGCTGCTCCCCATGCCGGGCGCGGACGGCGGCCCCCAGGTCGTGGCGACCCTCCACCCGTCCGCCGTCCTGCGCGCCGACGACCGTGAGAGTGCCTACGCGGGCCTCGTCGCCGACCTGCGGGTGGCGGCCGGCGCCCTGTGAGAACCGCCGCACCGGACGGTCCGGCTCCCTGTCGAGAACCGCCGCAGCGGGCGGTCCGGCGCCGCACGGCAACCGCTGCCCCTGCCCTGGGGGAGCCGCGAGCCGGGGAGCAGGGGAGCAGCCGGGTGAAATCTCCGGCCCGCAGGAGTGTCACGGCGAGGACCGGGAACCTGGGCGGGCATGGCCCCGATGACACTCGACAGCACCGCCGCCCTGCTCCTCAAGGGATACGCCTGGCTCCCCGACCTGCGCCGCCGCAGCGACGGCGGCTCGGTGCGGACCCGGCTCCTGGGGCGCCCGACGGTTGCCCTCCACGGCCCCGACGCCGTCCGGTTCTTCTACGACGAGAACCATGTGCGGCGCCACGGGGCCCTGCCCGGGCCCGTCCTGGACACCCTCTTCGGCCGCGGCGCCGTCCACACCCTGGACGCCGAGGACCACCGCGTACGCAAGGCACTGTTCCTGGGCGAGCTCACCGACCCGGCGGGGGTCGCCGAGCTGGTGGACAGGGTCCGGGACGAGTGGCAGCGGACGTTCGCACCGCCGCACGGCCGGGAGGTGGTGCTGTTCGACGAGGCCGCGCGGGTCCTGGCCCGAGCGGCCTGCGCATGGGCCGGCGTGCCGCTGACGGAGGAACAGACCGAGCGCATGGCCGAGGACTGTGTCGCCATGGTGGACGGCTTCGCCACCGCCGGTCCGCGCCACCTGAGGGCCAGGCGCGCCCGCACCCGCCAGGAGCAGACCCTCGCCCGGCTGGTCGAGGAGGCACGCGGCGGAGCCCTCCACGCCCCCGGCACCCCGTTCGACGCGGTCGTACGCCACCGTGACGCCGACGGCGAGGAGCTGGACGCGCGGACGGCCGCCGTCGAACTCCTCAACATCGTGCGCCCCACCGTCGCCATCGCCTGGTTCGTCGCCTTCGCCGCCCACGCGATGGACCGGTGGCCTGGCCAGCGCCACCTGCTGCGCGAGGACGACGGCTCGTACGCGGAGCCGTACACCGAGACGTACGCCGAACCCTTCGCCCACGAGGTCCGCCGCTTCTACCCGTTCGTGCCGTTCGTCGGCGGTCTGGCCGCCGGCGACCTGCGCCGGGACGGCGAGGACATCCCCGCCGGCACCCTGCTCCTGCTCGACGTCTACGGCCAGAACCACGACCCCGGACTCTGGCACGACCCCTACCGCTTCGACCCCGAGCGGTTCCTGCGCCGGGCGCCGGTGCGCGACGAGCTGATCCCGCAGGGCGGCGGCGATGCCAAGAGCGGCCATCGGTGCCCAGGGGAGGACATCACCGTCGCCGTCCTCGCCGCCCTGTCCACCGAACTGTCCCGGCTGGAGTACACCGTCCCCGAACAGGACCTGAGGATTCCGCTCCACCGCATCCCCACCCGCCCCCGCAGCGGATTCCGCTTCGTCCCCCACCCCGCGTAGGGCGTGTCTGGGAGGCTCGCCCGCGGCCGGGACAGCCGTAACGGCCCGAACGGCCCGCCCGGCGTGCGCGGTCACCGCCGCGTACGCGACCGAGCACCGGCTCAAGACGCTGAGCGACCTGGGCGCGGCGAAGCCGCCCGTACGGCTTGCGGCGGGCGACGAATGCGTCCAGCGGCCCTACTGCGCGCCGGGTCTGAAGAAGACGTACGGCATCGACGTCCTCGGCGTCGACCCGAAGGGCGTCGGCACCACCCAGGCCAAACAGGCCGTGCAGAGCGGTCGGGACCAGATGGTCCTGACGACCACCACCGATGCCACGCTCGACGACTTCGGGCTCGTCCTGCTCGCCGACGACAAACGACTGCAGAACGCCGACCACATCGTGCCGGTCGTCAACCGCTCCCGGGCGGGCGGTGCGGGTGTCACCGGGGCCCTCGGCCGCCTCAACACGGTCCTGACCACCGCCGATCTGGCGCAGCTGAATGAACAGGTCGACAGCTGGCGCCGCCTCCCGCAGGACGTCGCGAAGAACTTCCTGCGGGAGAAGGGACTGCTCCCGGCACCGTAGGCCGGCTCCCCGGCCCGCGCCCGTACGCCGGCGTCCCTCTCCCCGCGCTCCCGGCGCGCGCCCCACGCCCCCCGGCCCGCGCTCCCGCCCCACGCCCCCGCCCCGAGCCCCCGGCCCGCGTCCGGTTGCCCTCAGCGCGCGCGTGCGCTCACGCGTCGGCGACCGAGTCGAACTCGACCTCTCCCCGTGCCACGCCCTGAGCGTCCGCGTCCACCGAGCGCCGCAGCGCCTCGTGCAGTTTGGCCGGGGTGAGGACGCCGAGGAAGCGGGTGCCGTCGAGGACGGCCACCCAGCCGGCGTCGTGCTGGAGCATCTCGCTGAACGCCTGCTTCAGCGGCGCGCCGACCGGCACCCATGCCTCCATGCGGCGGGCCAGATCCCCGACCGTCCCCTCCTCCCCGGCCAGGGAGAGCGCATCGGCGGACACCCAGCCGTGCAGATCGCCGTCGCCGCCGAGCACCACCGCCCAGCGTGCCCCGTCGGCGCGCAGCCGGGCCGCTGCGGCGGCCGCGGGCTCCTCGAGCCGTGCGAGCGGCGGCTGTTCCAGGTCGTCGGGTTCGATCGCCGTCACCGAGAGCCGCTTCAGGCCCCGGTCCGCGCCCACGAACTGGGCGACGTACGGCGTGGCGGGCGTGCCGAGGGCGGTCGCCGGGGTGTCGAACTGCTCGATGCGCCCCTGCCCGTACACGGCGATACGGTCGCCCATCCGCACCGCCTCCTCGATGTCGTGGGTGACGAGGAGGACCGTCTTGCGGACGGTGGCCTGCAGGTTCAGGAACTCGTTCTGCAGCCGCTCGCGCACCACGGGGTCGACGGCGCCGAAGGGTTTGTCCATCAGCAGGACTGGGGGTCCCCCACCCTTGGGTAGGGGGAGGGTCGGCGGCCGGGCGCGGGCCACGCCGACGCTCCCCCTGCCTTCGGGGGGACCCCCAGCGCTGTCCGCCGGAGAGCTGGGCGGGGTAGCGGGCGCCGTAGGTCTTGGGGTCGAGGCCGACGAGGTCGAGGAGTTCGGCGGCGCGGGCCCGGGCCTTCGACCTCCTCCAGCCGATCAGTGAGGGGACGGTCGCCGTGTTGTCGAGGACCGTGCGGTGGGGAAAGAGCCCGATCTGCTGGATCACGTATCCGATGCTCCGCCACAGCTTCACCGGATCGACCTTCGCGATGTCCCGGCCGTCGACCAGGATCCGGCCGGAGGTCGGCTCGATGAGCCGGTTGACCATCATCATCGTGGTCGTCTTGCCACAGCCGGACGGGCCGACCAGGGTGACCAGTTCGCCCTCGGCGACGTCGAAGGAGAGGCCGTCGACGGCGGTGGTGCCGTCCGCGTACACCTTGCCGACCTGCTCGAACCGGATCATGGATCACATGCTAGGAGGCGCCCGGGCGGGCCGCAGGGGACCGGGCCCGTCCGGGGCGCGGACAGCCCGCTGAACACCGTCTCTTGTCATGACCCTTGCGAGGCGGTCGGTCGGGCTGCTATCCATCCGTTAGGAAACTTTCCTTCCAATCCATCGTTCCGTGGAGACCCCCATGACACCGGCACGATCGGCACGTCCCTCTCTGCGCTCACTGGGTGCCGCCGGCACCGCCGTGGCCGCCCTGGTCCTCGGCCTCGCCGCCGCGCCACCGGCCGCGGTCGCCGCCCCCGTGACCCACGAGGCGGAGAACGCCACCCTCTCCCAGGGCGTGGCCGAGTCCAACCACACCGGCTTCACCGGCACCGGGTTCGTCAACTACGACAACACCGCCGGCAGCTACGTCCAGTGGAACGTCGACGCCGCCCAGGCGGGCACCGCGACCCTCACCCTCCGGTACGCCAACGGCACCACCACCAACCGCCCCATGGACATCGCCGTCAACGGCGCGGTGGCCGCCTCCGGCAAGGCCTTCGCCGGCACCGGAGCGTGGACCAGCTGGGCCACCACCACCGTCACCGCCGACCTCAAGGCCGGCGCCAACACCATCCGTGCCACCGCCACCACCGCGAACGGCGGCCCCAACCTCGACCACCTGAAGGTCGACACCGCCACCGCCCCACCGTCCACCGGCACCACGCCGGCCGCGATCAACGGGCAGCTCAAGGTCTGCGGCACCAAGCTCTGCAACACCCACGGCAAGCCCATCCAGCTGCGCGGCATGTCCAGCCACGGCACCCAGTGGTACAGCCAGTGTCTGACCGGCGGCTCCCTCGACGCGCTCGCCAAGGACTGGAACGCCGACGTGCTGCGCGTCTCCACCTACGTCCAGGAGGAGGGGTACGAGACGGACCCGCGGAAGTTCACCGACCTGGCCCACTCGCTCATCGAACAGGCCACCGCCCGCGGCATGTACGTGATCGTCGACTGGCACATGCTCGACCCCGGCGACCCGCACTACAACCTGGCCCGCGCCAAGACCTTCTTCACCGAGATCGCCCAGCGCCACGGCTCCAAGACCAACCTGCTCTACGAGATCGCCAACGAGCCCAGCGGTGTCGCCTGGTCCCGGATCAAGAGCTACGCCGAACAGCTCATCCCCGTCATCCGCGCCAAGGACGCCGAGACCCCGATCCTCGTCGGCACGCGCGCGTGGTCCTCGCTCGGCGTCTCCGAGGGCGCCGACGAGTCAGAGGTCGTCGCCAGCCCGGTGAACGCCTCCAACATCATGTACACCTTCCACTTCTACGCGTACTCGCACCGCGACGAGTACCTGAACACGCTCTCCCGCGCCGCCGACAAGCTGCCCGTCTTCGTCACCGAGTTCGGCACCCAGAACTACGCCGGTGAGGGCGCCAACGACTTCGCCATGAGCCAGCGGTTCATCGATCTCATGGCCGCCAAGAAGATCAGCTGGGTGAACTGGAACTTCTCCGACGACGACCGCAGCGGCGCCGTCTTCACCAGCGGCACCTGCTCCGGCAACGGACCGTGGGCCGGTACCGGCTCGCTCAAGCCCGCCGGGGTCTGGATCCGCGACCGGATCAGGACGGCCGACAACTTCCCCACCTCCTGAACGCCTCCTCGATGCGCCCCCGCCCCGTGCCCTGTGATCCACTGGGCGGGCGGGGGCGTATCGAACAGGAGCAGCATTGACCAGCTACCGCCAGCCCGGCCTCGTCCTCACCGACCGCCGCTTCACCGTCCCGCTCGACCACGCCGACCCCGAGGGCGAGCAGATCGAGGTCTACGGCCGTGAGGCCGTCGCGAGCGACAAGGCAGGGGCGGACCTGCCGTGGCTGGTGTACCTGGAGGGCGGGCCCGGCTTCGGGGCCCGCCGCTTCATCGGCCGGCAGGCCTGGCTCGGCCGGGCCGTCCAGGAGTTCCGCGTCCTCCTCCTCGACCAGCGCGGTACCGGCAACTCCACCCCCGCCACCCGCCAGACCCTCCCGCTGCGCGGCACACCCGCCCAGCAGGCCGACTACCTCGCCCACTTCCGGGCCGACTCGATCGTCAAGGACTGCGAGCTCATCCGGAAGCGCCTCACCGGCGGCGCCCGCTGGACCGTCCTCGGCCAGAGCTTCGGCGGCTTCTGCGCCACCCACTACCTCTCGACCGCACCCGAAGGGCTCAGGACCGTCCTCGTCACCGGCGGCCTGCCGTCCCTGCACGCGGGCGCCGACGAGGTCTACCGCGCGGCCTACCCCCGTATCCGGCGCAAGGCCGAGGCGCACTACGCCCGCTACCCGCAGGACGTCGAACGGGCCCGCCGGATCGCCGCCCACCTCCTGGAGCGGCCGGTCACGCTCCCCCACGGCGGCGTGCTCACCCCGCAGGCCTTCCAGTCCCTCGGCATCCTCCTCGGCAGTGGCGAGGGCACCCACCAGCTCCACCTCCTCCTGGAGGACGCCTTCGTCCCGACGCCCGGCGGCCCCGCACTCTCGGACGCCTTCCTGGAGAACGTCCAGGCCGTCCTGTCGTACGCCGGCCATCCGCTGTACGCCGTGCTCCACGAGGCGATCTACGCCCAGGGGCAGGGCCCCACCGCCTGGGCCGCCGAACGCGTCCGCGCCGAGTTCCCCGCGTTCGACGCCGCGAAGACCCTCGCCGGTGACGATCCGCTCCTGTTCACCGGCGAGACCGTGCACCCCTGGCACTTCGAGACCGACCCGGCCCTGCGCCCGCTGCGCGAGACCGCCCACCTGCTGGCCGAGCGGACCGACTGGGCCCCGCTCTACGACCCGGCGCGGCTGGCCCTCAACGAGGTGCCGGTGGCGGCCGCCGTCTACCACGACGACCTGTACGTGGACACCGCCCACTCCCTGGAGACCGCCCGCGCGATCCGGGGCCTGCGGACCTGGGTGACCGACGAGTTCGAGCACGACGGCGTACGGGCGGGCGGCCCGCGCGTCCTCGACCGGCTGCTCGCCCTCGCACGGGGTGAGATCTGATCGTCCGGGGATAGGATTCGCCGCGCAATCGGTCAGCAATCGAGGCGAGTTCGCGGGGGGCCCGGGGTGGCAGGCAACGAGGTTCCGGCGTCCGGACGGGAGCTGAAGTTCCGGGCCCTCATGGCGGAACTGCGGCGCGGCATCCTCGACGGCACCTGGCCCCCCGGCAGCAAGCTCCCCACCGAGCGGGCCCTGGCCACAGAGACAGGACTGTCGGTGACCACGGTCCGCCGGGCGTACGAGGACCTCGTCGCCCTCGGTCTGGTCGAACGCCGTCAGGGCGCCGGGACGTTCGCCTCCCACCGCCGCGAGGAGGACCCGGGCGACCGCAGGGTCGTCGGCGTCCTCGTCCCCGACACCGCCTTCTACTACCCCCGGGTCCTCCAGGGCATCGAGAAGGAGCTCGCCGCGGCCGGTGCGCGGCTCGTCCTGGCCTGCTCGCACTACGACCCCGCCGAGGAGGACGCCGCCGTCCGCCGGCTGCTCTCCTCGGGCGTCCACGGACTGCTGCTGGTTCCCACCCTGCACACCGCCGTCGATCCCGGCCGGCGCGCCGAGGAACTCCTGGCCCTGCCCGTCCCCGCGGTCCTCGTCGAACGCCGGCTGGCCGCGACGCACGGCCCCGGCGACCCCACCGAGCACGTCTGCACCGACCACGAGGGCGGGGCGTACGACGCCGTACGCCATCTGCGGGCACTGGGCCACCAACGGTTGGCGCTTCTCGTCCGCTCCGACGCGCCCACCACCGCGCCCATCGAGTCCGGCTTCGCCCGGGCCGTCGCCGACCTCGGTCTCCACGCCCCCCTGAACGTACGGGAGGAGCGGGAGGGCTGGAACCCGGAACGGGCCGACCGGGCCGTCGCCGACGCGCGGGCGGCCGGTGTCACCGCCGGTCTCTGCTTCGGCGACCGCGAGGCCGCCCTCGTCCTGGCCGCCGCCCGCCGCGCCGGACTGCGGGTCCCCGAGGACCTCGCCCTGATCAGCTACGACAACGAGTTCGCGGATGTCGCCGAGACCCCGCTGACGGCCGTCTCGCCGCCCAAGTACCAGGTGGGCAGGCTCGCCGCGCAGATCCTGCTGCGCAGGCTCGCGGAGGGGGACGCCTCCCCGCTCCATCAGGTGCAGCTGCGGCCGAGACTGGTCGTCCGGGCCTCCTGCGGGGCGACGGCGCGCGGCGGCCGTGCGGAGGACCGCGTGCAAAAGTCCAAGCGGTGAGCACGGATTGCTCATTGTTCGCTCTTGACGAGGGCCGGTAGAACTCGATCCGGACCACCCATGAGGAGAGGACCCGGACATGACCACCCACGTCACCGCCGAGATCGCCAGCCAGCCCGACTGCTGGCGCCGCGCAGCCGAGACGGCCGCCGCCCAGGCCGAGCTGCTGCCCCGCCGCGGTGAGCGGGTCGCGGTCGTCGGCTGCGGCACCTCGTACTTCATCGCCCGCGCCTACGCGGCCCTGCGCGAATCGCTCGGCGCGGGCGAGACCGACGCCTTCCCGGCCTCCGACGACACCCCGCTCGGCCGGGGCTACGACCGGATCGTCGCCCTGACCCGCTCCGGTACGACGACGGAGGTGGCGACGCTGCTCGCCCGCGCCTCCGGCCGCACCCCGACTCTCGTGGTGACCGGGGTCCCCGACAGCCGGGCCGCGCACCACGCCGACCGGGTGATCGGCCTCGGCTTCGCCGACGAACGCTCCGTCGTCCAGACCCGGTTCGCCACCACGGCGCTCCAACTGCTCCGCGGGGGCCTCGGTGTGGACCTGACCCCGTCGATCGTCGATGCCGAACTCGCCCTGTACGAGCCGCTGCCGGCCGCCTGGGAGAGGCGCGGCCAGTTCACCTTCCTCGGGACGGGCTGGACGGTCGGGCTCGCCGACGAGGCTGCCCTGAAGCTCCGCGAAGTGGCCCGCGCCTGGACCGAGTCGTACGCCGCGATGGAGTACCGGCACGGGCCGATCAGCATCAGCGACCGGGCCAGCCTGGTGTGGTGCCTCGGGCCGGCCCCGGCCGGCCTGCGCGACGAGGTCGAGACCACCGGTGCGCTGTTCGCCGCCGACGCGATCGACCCGGTCGCGGCCCTGGTCCGCGCCCAGCGTCTCGCGGTCACCCTGGCCGCCCGCCGCGGCCTCAACCCGGACCGGCCGCGCCATGTGTCCCGCTCGGTGATCCTCTCCGGGGCGGTCCCCGTCTGAGCCCGTATCCTGCGCGCATGATTGACATGAACGAACAGGCCCCGCAGCTGGAGGACATGCCCGGCGACTGGCAGCGCGCCCTCGCCGTGGTCGCCCACCCCGACGACCTCGAGTACGGCTGCGCCGCCGCCATCGCCGGCTGGACGGACGAGGGCAAGGAGGTCGCCTACGTCCTCGCCACGCGCGGCGAGGCCGGTATCGACTCCCTCGACCCCGCCACGTGCGGCCCGCTGCGGGAGCGGGAGCAGCGGGCGAGCGCGGAGATCGTCGGTGTCTCGACGGTGGAGTTCATGGACCACCGGGACGGTGTGATCGAGTACGGGCTCGGGCTGCGCCGCGACATCGCGGCGGCCATCCGCCGTCACCGCCCCGAGCTGGTCCTCACCCTCAACCACCGGGACACCTGGGGCCCGGCGGTCGGCGGGGCCTGGAACACCCCCGACCATGTCGCGGTCGGCCGCGCCACGCTGGACGCGGCGGGCGACGCGGGCAACCGCTGGATCTTCCCCGAACTGACCGAGCGCGGCGTGGAGCCGTGGAACGGCGTCCGCTGGGTCGCGGTCGCCGGCTCGACCACCCCGACCCACGCCGTCGATGCCACCCCCGGCCTCGAACGGTCCGTCCACTCCCTCCTCGCCCACCGCGCCTATATCGAGGCCCTGACGGACGAGGATCCGGAGGAGTACGTCCGTACCTTCCTCGCCGGCAACAACCAGCGCTTCGCCGCCCGCTACGGAGGCCGCCCGACGGTCGCCTTCGAGGTGTTCCCCCGGTAGTCTGACGGATCGTCAGGATGGGGGAGGTGCGCGGTGATCGACACGCTCGACCACGGGATTCCCGAGGGGGAGGAGCGACTCTCGCTCCACGTCCAGGACGGCATCGGCGTGCTGACCCTCTGCCGGCCCGAGAAGCTCAACGGCTGGAGCTGGGAGGCGAGTCGGCAGCTCGGCATCATGGCCGACCGGATCCGGTTCGACGAGCGGGTGCGGGTCGTGCTGCTGCGCGCCGAGGGGCGGGCGTTCTGTGCCGGGATCGATGTCACCGCGCCGGGCGGGGCGATCACCGGACGATCGGCGGCCGAGCGGGCCGGGCGCTACGAGGAGGGCATCCGCTGGGTGCATGAGCGGTTCGCGGTCTTCGCCGGACTGCCCCAGCCGGTCGTGGCCGCGGTCCAGGGCTACTGCCTCGGGTTCGGCTTCGAGCTCGCTCTCATGGCCGATGTGCGCATCGCCGCCACCGACGCCGTCTTCGCCCTGCCGGAGGCGGGGATCGGCGTGGCCGTGGACGCGGGTGGCGATCTGCGGATCGCGCGCGAGGCGGGCGCGGGCTGGGCCAAGTACCTCGCCCTCACCGGTCGCCGCATCGACGCGGCCACCGCCGAGAGGCTCGGCCTGGTCCAGCTCGTCACGCCGCCCGAGGAGCTGGAGCCGACCGCACGCGAGACGGCCGCCGCCGTCGCACGGGCCGCGCCCCTCGCCGTCCGCGCGATCAAGCGGAACATCGACGCCTACGCCGACCGCGGCATGGCCGCCGCCCTCGACCGCACCGCCCTCGCCGCGGCCCTCACGCTGACCTCGGAGGACGCCCGCGAGGGCTACGCGGCGAAGGCCGAGCACCGGCCCCCGAGGTTCGAGGGCCGGTGACCGCGGTCGCCGCCTCCGGACGACAACTCCGGTCGATGCCTCCGGCCGACAACTCCGGTCGATGCCTTCGGCCGACGACTCCGGACGGCGACCGCGGCCGATGAGTCCGGTCGGCGACCACGGCCGATGAGTCCGGTCGGCGGCCGCGGCCGGTGACCAGGCGGCCCGAGCCGGGTCCTACATCTGCGGTGCGGGCTTCAGGACGGCGAACGTGGCTCCGAACGGGTCGGCGAGCCACGCGATCCTGCCCACATCCGGGACGTCCGCCGCCGGCATGAGGACCGATCCGCCGTTCCCCTGCGTCCGGGCGACGATCTCGTCCGCGTCCGCGACACCGAAGTACGGGACCCAGCGCGCCTCCTCCCCGCCGTCCTGCAGCTCGGCGATTCCGCCGAAGGAGGCGTCCTGCTGGTCGCCCTCGGCGGTGGACAGCACCCGGTACGTCATCCCGGGCGCCTCCATCTCCTGCGAGCGCCAGCCGAACAGCTTCCCGTAGAAGTCGAGGGCCACCCGCGGGTCGGCGACGTGCAGCTCGGCCCAGCACAGGGTGTTGTCCTCGGACGTCCTCTCCAGGCCCTTGGTCGAGGCCGGCTGCCACACGGCGAACTCGGCGCCGCCCGGGTCGGTCAGCTGGGCCATCCGGCCGGCGTCCATGACGTCGAAGGGCTCGGCGCGCACGGTCCCGCCGTTCTGCTCGGCGGCCTTCGCCGTGGCATCGACGTCGGGCGACTGGAAGTACAGCGTCCAGGCGGAGCTCGCGCCTTCCTCCGTGAGCGGACCGAGGGCCGCCACGGTCTTGCCGTCCTGCTTGAAGAAGCCGTAACCCCCCGCGTCCGGGCCGGCCGACTCGAAGTCCCAGCCGAAGACGCCGGTGTAGAACCCGGCGGCGGCCGCCGTGTCGGGAGTGCCGAGGTCGAGCCAGCTGGGGGAGCCCTTGGTGAAGTCGGTACCGAGCATGTGGTCTGTCCTGTCTTTCCGCTTCCGGAGATCGTCCGGCCACCATCGCCGATCCTCGCCGCTGCGCCCCGCGCGCGCAGCCCCACCCGTCGGGGTTCATCCGCGTGGACCAGCGCGCGTCAGTCCCCGAACGCCCGTCGCCCCAGCTGCTCGCGCACCGGCACCACCGGATCGCCCACGAGCGCCCGCCGCTGCCAGTTCGCCCCGTCGACCACCAGGGTGTGCCCCGAGATGAAACGGGCGTAGGGGGAGGCGAGGAAGGTGGCCGCCCAGCCCAGCTCGCGCGGATGACCCACGCGCAGCGCCGGCTGCCGCGCGTCCTGGTCCGGAGCACGGTCGAGGGCGCCCCGGATGTCGGCCGTCATGTCGGGGTGCGGCATCAGCCCCGGCACCAGTCCGTTGACCTGGATCCCGTACGGGCCCCACTCCACGGCCAGCGTCTCGACCAGGTTCTTCACCCCCGCCTTCGCCGCCGCCGAGTGGGCGAAGCCCGGGCCGCCGGTCCACGCGTAGGAGGCCCCGATGTTCACGACGGAGCCCGGCGTCCCCGCGGCGAGGTGGCGCCGGGCGAACTCCCGGGTCATGAACCACGTGCCCGTGAGCGTGATGTCGACGACCGCCCGCCACCCGTTGGGCGACAGCTCCTCCGCCGGTACGGGGAAGTTCGCCGCCGCATTGTTCACCAGCACATCGGGTCGTGAGCCGAACGCGTCCTCGCAGGCGTCGAAGGTCCTGGCGACGGCGGCGGGCTCGCGGATGTCGCAGGCCGCGACCGCCACCCGCCCGTCGCCCGCCCGCGCCAGCTCCTCGCGCGCCGCCTCCAGGCGTCCGGCCGTCCGCCCGGCGATCAGCAGATCGGCCCCGAGCCGGGCGAACTCGGCCGCGATCGCCTTCCCGAGACCGGACCCGCCGCCGGTCACCAGGACCACCCGCCCCTCGTACGTCCCCGGTGGCAGCGCGCTCGTACCGGGCGGGGGAGGGGCGGGCAGTCCCGGCGGATCGGTCGCTTCGCTCGTCATGCCGCATCGATAGCGCGTCCGGGCCGAGAACTGAAGGGCCGTCACCCGGCCGTGGATGCGGCGGCCTTCCGGTCCAGGTCGGCGAGGATCAGTTCCGCGTTGACCGTCACGCCCGCCCGGTATCCGCCGCTCGCCGCGTTGATCGCCTGTTCCGCGGGGCCGATCGCGTTGCCCGCCGCCCATACGCCGGGCACGCTGGTCCGGCCCGTCGCGTCCACCGTCACGAACGTCCCGAGGGGCGTGTCGTGGGTCGCGGCGCCGAGCTCCGTCAGCAGCTCGTCCCGGGGCGTCATCCGGGTGCCGACGAAGAGCACGGACCGTTCGACGAGCCGCCCGTCCGCCATCCGTACGCCGGTCATCCGGTCGTCCTCGACGACCAGGCCGGCCACCTCGCCCGTCACCACCGTGATACCGGCCGCGGCCACCCGGCCGCGGTCCTCCTCGGACAGCGGTGGGGCCGTATGCAGGAAGAGGGTCACGTCGTCGGACCACTGCGAGACCATCAGGGCCTGGTGCGCGGGCATGACGGGGTGCGCGATCACCCCGAACGCCCGGTCGCGGACCTCCCAGCCGTGGCAGTACGGGCAGTGCAGCACCTCCCGGCCCCACCGCTCGGCGACCCCGTCGATCTCCGGGAGTCCGTCCACCAGGCCGGTGGTGACGATCAGCCGCCGGGTCCGTACGGTGTGCTCGCCGTCGATCGTCACCTCGAAGCCGTCCTCGAAGCCGTCCACCTCGTTGGGGACCGCCCGTGTGACCAGGCCGGCCCGCCACTCCACCCCGTAGGCGGCGATCTCGCGCCGACCCGCCTCCAGGAACTCCGCCGGGTTCATACCGTCGCGGGAGAGAAAGCCCTGCATGTGGGCGGCCGGGGCGTTGCGCGGCTCGCCGGCGTCGACGACCAGCGTCCGGCGCCGCGACCGGCCGAGGATCAGGGCCGCGCTCAGTCCCGCCGCGCCGCCGCCGACCACCACGACGTCGTACCGCTGCTGTTCGTGTGTGCTCTCGTGTGCGCTCATGCCCCGACCTTCGCTCGGGGAGGGCGGGCTTGACAAACATTCTTGCTGTTTCTGCAATAGATCCATGACTGAGGACGAACGCATCGACGAGGTGCTGAACGACGTCGGCCCGCGACTTCGGCGGATCCGGCGCGAGCGCGGGGCCACCCTGGGCGACCTCTCCGCCTCCACCGGCATCTCCGTGTCCACGCTCTCCCGGCTGGAGTCCGGGCAGCGCAGACCCAGCCTGGAACTGCTGCTCCCCATCGCCCGGGCCCACCAGGTCCCCCTCGACGAACTCGTGGGCGCGCCCCAGGTCGGCGACCCCCGGGTGCGCGCGAAGCCGATCGTGCGCCACGGCCGCACCATGTATCCGCTGACCCGCCAGCCCGGGGGGCTGCAGGCGTACAAGGTCGTGCAGGACAAGCCGTACGAGAACCCCGACCCGCGGGTCCACGAGGGGTACGAGTGGCTGTACGTGCTCGCGGGGAAGCTGCGGCTCGTCCTCGGTGAGCACGATGTGGTGCTGGCGGCGGGGGAGGCGGCGGAGTTCGACACGCGCGTGCCGCACTGGTTCGGGCCGACCCCTGACGGGCCCGTGGAGTTCCTGAGCCTGTTCGGGCCGCAGGGGGAACGGATGCACGTGCGGGCGCGCCCGAAGAAGTCCTGAGAAGTCCCCGGCGTACGGTTCCCCGGAGGGCAAGCGACCGCTTAGTATGCGACCGACCGCGCAGTACGGACGACGGCTGGTGGAGGATCTCGATGCAGGCATGGCGAGTGCACGAAAACGGCGAGCCGGGCGAGGTGATGCAGCGCGACGAGGTGGACCTGCCCGTCCCCGGGGAGGGGCAGCTTCTGCTCAAGGTCCGCGCCGCGAACATCAACTTCCCCGACGCGCTGCTCTGCCGGGGCCAGTACCAGGTGAGGCCTCCGCTGCCCTTCACCCCCGGGGTGGAGATCTGCGGTGAGACCGAGGACGGGCGCCGCGTCATCGCCACCCCGGCCCTTCCGTACGGCGGCCTCGCCGAGTACGCGGTCGCGGACGAGGCCGCCGTGCTCCCCGCGCCCGAGGCGCTCGACGACGCCGAGGCCGCCGCCCTCCACATCGGCTACCAGACCGGCTGGTTCGGCCTGCACCGCAGGGCCGCCCTCAAAGAGGGCGAGACGCTGCTCGTGCACGCGGCCGCGGGCGGGGTCGGCAGCGCCGCCGTCCAGCTCGGCAAGGCGGCCGGTGCCACGGTCGTCGGGGTGGTCGGCGGAGCGGAGAAGGCCGAGGTCGCCCGCGCGCTCGGCTGCGACGTCGTCGTCGACCGGCACGCCGAGGACGTCGTCGCCGCGGTCAAGGAGGCCACCGGCGGACGGGGTGCCGATGTGATCTACGACCCGGTCGGCGGCACGGCCTACGCGCAGTCCGCCAAGCTCGTCGCCTTCGAGGGCCGGATCGTCGTCGTCGGCTTCGCGAGCGGTTCCATCCCCTCGCCCGCCCTCAACCACGCCCTCGTCAAGAACTACTCCATCCTCGGCCTGCACTGGGGGCTGTACAACCTCAAGGACCCGGCCTCGGTCCTGCGCTGCCACGAGACCCTCACCGCCTACGCGGCCAAGGGGCTGATCAAACCGCTCGTCACCGAGCGGGTGCCCTTCGCCGACGCGGCCGACGCCGTGCAACGGGTCGCCGAGGGCGTCACCACCGGCCGTCTGGTCGTCCTCCCGGAAGGGGCCCGCGCATGACGGACGCCACCGAACTCCTCACCCGTACGCAGCGGTTGCTCGCCGAACACCCGCCCGCCACCACGGCGCGCGAGGACTTCCTCCGGGCCCGCTTCGACGCCGGGCTCGCCTGGGTCCACTACCCCGTCGGCCTCGGCGGACTCGACGCACCGCGCTCCCTCCAAGCCGTCGTCGACGCCGAACTGACCGCCGCCGGAGCGCCCGACAACGACCCACGCCGGATCGGGATCGGCCTCGGCATGGCCGCGCCGACCGTCCTCGCGTACGGCTCCGAGGAGGTGAAGCAGCGCTTCCTCAAGCCCCTCTGGGTCGGCGAGGAGGTGTGGTGCCAGCTCTTCAGCGAGCCCGGCGCCGGCTCCGACCTGGCCGCGCTCGGCACCCGCGCCGTGCGCGACGGCGACACATGGGTGGTGAACGGCCAGAAGGTGTGGACCTCCAGCGCGCACGTCGCCCGCTGGGCCATCCTGATCGCCCGCACCGACCCCGACCTGCCCAAGCACCGAGGCATCACCTACTTCATCTGCGACATGACCGACCCGGGCGTCGAGGTGCGACCGCTGCGCCAGATCACCGGCGAGGCGGAGTTCAACGAGGTCTTCCTCACCGACGTCCGCATCCCCGACGCCCACCGCCTCGGCGAGGTCGGTGACGGCTGGCGGGTGGCCCAGACCACCCTGATGAACGAGCGCGTCTCGATCGGCGGCGCCCGCATCCCCCGTGAGGGCGGCATGATCGGCCCGGTCGCCAGGACCTGGCGCGAGCGCCCCGAACTGCGCACCCACGATCTGCACCGGCGTCTGCTCGACCTCTGGGTCGACTCCGAGGTCGCCCGGCTCACCGGCGAACGGCTCCGGCAGCAGCTCGTCGCCGGACAGCCCGGCCCCGAGGGCAGCGCGATGAAGCTGGGCTTCGCCCGGCTCAACCAGGCCATCAGCGGTCTGGAGGTCGAACTCCTCGGTGAGGAGGGGCTGTTGTACGGGGACTGGACCATGCGCCGCCCCGAGCTCGTCGACTTCACCGGCCGCGACGCCGGCTACCGCTATCTGCGCTCGAAGGGCAACTCCATCGAGGGCGGTACGACCGAGGTGCTGCTCAACATCGTCGCCGAACGCGTCCTCGGCCTGCCCGCCGAGCCCCGCAACGACAAGGACGTCGCCTGGAAGGACCTCGCGCGATGACGGATCTGCTCTACTCCGAGACCGAGGACGACCTGCGGGCGGCGGTCCGCGCCCTGCTCTTCGACCGGGCCGACGCCCAGACCCTGCTCGGCCGGATCCAGACCGGCGACCCGTACGTGCCCGGCCTCTGGAAGTCCCTCGCCGGCGACATGGGCGCGGCCGGACTGCTCGTGCCCGAGAAGCTCGGCGGCCAGGGAGCGAGCCACCGCGAGGCGGCCGTGGTCCTGGAGGAGCTGGGCCGCGCGGTGACCCCCGCCCCGTACCTGACCAGCGCGGTCGTGGCCACCGAGACGCTGCTCGCGCTGGACACGGAGAGCGGACCGGTGGCCGAGCTGCTCGCCGGACTCGCGAGCGGCCGTACGGTGGCGGTCCTCGCCGTGCCGCTGTCGACGGCGCCCGGCACCGTCCCGGACCCCTCCGCGAGCCCCGTGACCGGCGTCGCCGACGCCGTCGTCGCGGACGTCTTCCTCGTACCGCGCGCGGACGGCCTCCACGCGGTTCCGGCGTCCGACGCGGTCGTCGAGCCGCGGACCCCGCTCGACCTGACCCGGCCGCTCGCGGCGGTGACCACGGCCCGTGCCACCGGCACCCGTCTCGCCGACGCGGAGACGGCCACGGCCGCGATCCGGCGCGGGCTGCTCTGCGGTGCGGGACTTCTCGCCTCCGAGCAGCTCGGGCTCGCCGAGTGGTGCCTGGAGGAGACCGTCCGCCACACCCGCGAGCGCTACCAGTTCAACCGGCCCGTCGGCTCCTTCCAGGCGCTCAAGCACCGGATGGCGCAGCTCTGGCTGGAGGTTGTGAACGCCCGGGCGGCGGCCCGCGCGGCGGCCGACGCGCTGGCCACCGGCAGCCCGGAGGCGCCGCTGACCGTGGCCGTCGCCCAGGCGTACTGCTCGAAGGTCGCCGTCCACGCGGCGGAGGAGTGCGTCCAGCTGCACGGCGGCATCGGTATGACGTGGGAGCACCCGGCCCACCTGGCACTCAAGCGGGCCAAGTCCGATCAGATCGCCCTCGGGTCGGCCGGCCGGCACCAGGACGCGATCGCCGCACTGGTCGACCTCCCGGCACCGGCGTGACCCCGGGTTTCCGGCCAGAGTAAGGGGCCCACGTGCCCCCACCCCTTTACATACTGTTTAATTGCGAGTCGTTCGCAACAACGGTTGATCTTCAAGAGGGGTGTGGACACGATGACCGCCCGATCCATACGCGGCGCGGCCGCCGCGACGCTGGCCGGAGCCCTGGCCCTGACAGCGGCGGCCTGCTCGAATCCGGGCGGGTCCGCCGCGGGCTCCGGCGGACGCGAGGACTCCGCGGTCGTCGGCATCGCCTACGAGCCCGACAGCCTCAGCCCCCTCCTCGGCTACGGCAAGGACGGCAACTCCAAGATCTTCGACGGGCTGCTCGCCTTCGACGGCTCCATGAAGCTCCAGCCCGCCCTCGCCGTGGCGCTCCCGCAGGTGAGCGCGGAAGGACTGACGTACACCTACAAGCTCCGCAAGGGCGTGACGTTCAGCGACGGAAAGCCCTTCTCGGCCAAGGACGTCGTCTTCACCTACCGGGCGGTGCTCGACCCGAAGACCAACAACCCCTCCAGGACCGAGCTCGACGCCCTCAAGGACGTCAAGGCCGTCGGCGAGGACACCGTCGTCTTCACCCTGAAGTACCCCTACGCCCCCTTCGCCGAGCGGACCGTACTCGCCATCGCCCCCGAGCACATCGCGGCGAAGCAGGACGTCAACACCGGCGCCTTCACCACCCACCCCGTCGGCACCGGACCGTACGTCCTCACCGACTGGTCCCACGGCGAGAAGCTCACCTTCAAGGCCAACCCCACCTACTGGGGCGGAGCGCCGAAGGTGAAGAAGTTCACCATGGCGATCATCAAGGACGACGACGTCCGCGCCACCCGGCTGCGCGCCGGCGACCTCGACGGCGCGATCCTGCCGCCCAACCTCGCCGCCGGATTCAAGAACGACCCGGCCAGGACGACGTACACGGCCACCACCTACGACTACCGGACCGTCACCCTCCCGACCCACCACCCCGTCACCGGCGACACCGCCGTCCGCCGCGCCCTCGACATCGCCGTCGACCGCCAGGCCATGGTCGACAAGATCCTCGAAGGCGGCGGCAAGCCCGCCTACGGACCCGTCCCGACCGACAGCGAGTGGTTCGCCAAGGGCACCGAGCGCCGCCACGACCTCGACGGCGCCAAGAAGATCCTCGACGAGGCCGGCTGGAAGCCCGGCCCCGACGGCGTACGCGTGAAGAACGGCGTACGGGCCGAGTTCCCGCTCTGGTACCTCTCCGGGGACAAACTCCGCCAGGACCATGCCCTCGCCTACGCCTCCGACGCCAAGAAGGCCGGCATCGCCGTCACGACCCAGGGCGGCACCTGGGAGGTCATCGAGCCGCGGATGAAGACCGACGCCGTCCTCGCCGGCGGCGGCTCGCCCGGCGACCCCGACTTCGACCAGTACCTGCTCCTGAAGTCCAGCCTCGGCGGCGACGGCTTCAACAACATGGCCCGGTACGACAACAAGACCGTCGACAAGGCCCTGGAGGACGGCCGCCGCACGAACGACACCGCCGAGCGGCGGGCCGCGTACGACACCGTCCAGCGCGAGCTGGTGAAGAACCCCGGCTACACCTTCCTCACCCACATCGACCACCTGTACGTCGTGAACGACCGCTGGGACGGCCTGTCCACCCAGACCGAACCGCACGACCACGGCCTCGCCGCCGGCCCCTGGTGGAACGTCGAGCGCTGGACCCCCAAGGGCGCGAAGAAGTGAGCCGACGCCTCCCCTGGGGGGCCATGGCCCGGATGACGGGACGGCGGGCCCTGTCCGCCGTCCCCGTCCTCCTCGCCGTCACCTTCGCGGTCTTCGCCGTCGCCGCGGCCTCCCCCTTCGACCCCGTCAAGGCCTACGCCGGCACCGCCGGCCTCACCGCCTCGCAGGAGAACCTCGACCAGCTCCGCGCCAACCTCGGCGTCGACCGGCCCCTCGTCACCCGCTGGTGGGACTGGCTCACCGCCGCCCTCCACGGCGACCTCGGCGACTCCAGCGTCATGCGCCGGCCCGTCGTCGACGTCATCACCGAGCGGATCGGGTGGTCCGCGCTCCTCGCCACCACCGCCTTCCTCGTCGCCATCCTGCTCGGCACCGCGCTCGGCGTCCTCGCCGGCCGCCGCCGCGGCGGCCTGCTCGACCGCACGGTCAGCTCCGCCGCGTACACCCTGGAAGCCGCCCCCGCCTTCTGGCTCGGCCTGCTCGCCATCTGGTTCTTCGCACTGAGACTCGGCGCACTCCCGGCCGGCGGACTCACCGACACCGCCAGCGACACCGTCACCTTCGACCAGGTCGCCGGCCACCTCGTGCTGCCCGCCCTCGTCCTCGGCATCTCCCAACTGCCGTGGTTCTTCCTGTACGTCAGACAGGGCGTCGGCGACGCCCTCGAAGAGGACCCCGTACGCGGGGCCCGGGCACGCGGCCTGCGGGAACGCACCGTCCTGCTCGGCCACGCCCTGCGCTCAGGAATGCTGCCCATGCTCACCCTCGTCGGCTCGCGCGTGCCCGAACTCATCACCGGAGCCCTCCTCGTGGAGACCGTCTTCAGCTGGCCCGGCATCGCCGCGGCGACCGTCCAGGCCGCCACCTCCGTCGACTTCCCGCTGCTCGCCGCGCTCACCGTGCTCGCCACCGCCGCGGTCCTCCTCGGCAACCTCCTCTCCGACCTGCTGTACGGGCTCGCCGACCCCCGGGTGGGCTTCGATGGCTGACCGTCGGGCCCGGCGCGTACGCCTGTGGACCTCCGCACTGATCGTCGGCGCGGTCGTCCTCGCCGTCCTGCTCGTCCCCCCGCTCGTCCAGCTCGACGAACAGGCCGTCGACCTCTCCCGCAAACTCCTGCCGCCCTCCTGGGAACACCCCTTCGGCACCGACGACGTCGGCCGCGACCTGCTGCTCCGCTGTGTCCACGGGCTGCGGATCTCCCTCCTCGTCGGTCTCGTCGCCGCGCTCGTCGCCACCGTCATCGGTACCGCCGTCGGCGCCGCGGCCGCCTCGCTGGGCGGCTGGACCGACCGGGTCGTGATGCGGATCGTCGACGCCTTCTCCTCCGTACCGCACCTGCTGCTCGGCATCTTCATCGTCGCCATGTTCCGGCCCGGCGTCTGGCCGGTGATCGTCTCCGTCGCCCTCACCCACTGGCTGTCGACCGCGCGGATCGTCCGCTCCGAGGTGCTCTCGCTGCGCTCGCGCCCCTACATCGACGCGGCGATCTCCGGCGGAGCGTCACGGTGGCGGGTGACCGTACGCCATCTGCTGCCCGCCGTACTGCCGCAGGCAGGCCTCGCCGCCGTGCTGATGGTCCCGCACGCCATGTGGCACGAGTCCGCCCTCTCCTTCCTCGGCCTCGGCCTCCCCAGCCACCAGGCCAGCCTCGGCAACCTGGTGCAGTCCGCCCGCTCCTCCCTGCTCGCCGGTGACTGGTGGCCGACGCTCTTCCCCGGCCTCTTCCTCATCGTGCCGACCCTCGCCGTCGCGGGGCTCGCCGGAGTGTGGCGGGACCGGCTCGATCCGCGCCGCCGATCGGAGCTGATGCTGTGAACACCCGAGTCCTGCGGGCGCTGGAGGCGGTCACCGCCGAGCGCGCCGACGGCGCCGTGCTGAGCGTGCGCGGCCTCACCGTCCGCTTCCGGATGCGCGGCGGCCGGCAGGTCGCCGCCGTCACCGACGCCGACTTCGACCTGGCGGCGGGGGAGTGCCTCGCCCTCGTCGGCGAGAGCGGCTGCGGCAAGTCCGTCCTCGCCTCCGCCCTCCTCGGGCTCCTTCCCGGCAACGCCGAGACCACCGGCACGGCGACCCTCGACGGCATCGACCTGCTCGCCGCCGACGAGCGGACCCTGGCCCGTACGGTACGGGGACGGCGCGTCGGCCTCGTACCGCAGAGCCCCGCCGCCCACCTCACCCCCGTCCGTACGGTGCGCTCCCAACTGGAGGAGAGCGCCCGCGAGCTGACCGGCGTCCCGAGGCGGGAGCGGCGCGCGGCGGCCGAGGCGGCCGCCGCGCGGGCCGCGTTCCCCGCCGACCACCTCGACCGGTACCCGCACGAGCTCTCCGGCGGCCTCGCCCAGCGCGCCGCGACCGCGCTCGCCCTGATCGGCGACGCCCCGCTGCTGCTCGCCGACGAACCCACCACCGGCCTCGACCGCGACCTCGTCGAGCGAACGGCCGACGAGCTGCGCCGCCACGTCGACGAAGGCCGGGCCCTGCTGCTGATCACCCACGACCTGGTCGCCGCGGAACGCATCGCCGACCGGGTCGTCGTGATGTACGCGGGCCGCATCGTCGAGACCACCGCCGCCCACCGCTTCTTCGCCGGGCAGGGCCCACGCCACCCCTACGCCCGGGGCCTCCTGAACGCCCTGCCCGACCGGGAGTTCGTCCCCATCCCCGGAATGCCGCCCGAGCTCACCGACCTGCCGCAGGGCTGCGCCTTCGCACCGCGGTGCGCACGGGCCACCGAGGCCTGCGACAGCCTTCCGGAGCCGCTGGCGGGAGTGGCCTGTCATCACCCGGAGGTCCCCCGTGCTTGAGCTCCACGCCGTCACCGCCGGCTACGACCGGCGCACCCCCGTCGTCACCGGCGCGTCGCTCACCGTCGCCTCCGGTGAGTCGGTCGGCCTCCTCGGGCCCAGCGGCTGCGGCAAGTCCACGCTCGCCCGGGTCGCCGCGCTGCTCCACCGGCCCGACGCGGGGCGCGTCACCCTCGACGGAGCAGAGGTACGGGCCTGGCGCCACCGCGCGCCGCGCACACTGCGGACCACCGTCGGCGTGGTCTTCCAGCAGCCCCGCCTGTCCGCCGACCCGCGCCTGCGCCTGCGCGACCTGATCGCCGAGCCGCTGCGGGCCGCCGGCCGCCGCACCGAGATCCCAGGCCGCCTGGCCGAACTCGCCCCGGCGGTGGGCCTCACCGACGACCTCCTCGCCCGCCGGCCCCACGAGGTCAGCGACGGCCAGCTCCAACGGGCCTGCCTGGCACGGGCCCTGGTGCTCCGCCCACGCCTGCTGGTCTGCGACGAGATGACGGCCATGCTCGACGCCTCCACCACCGCCGCCCTGGTCACGGCGGTGGAGTCCTACCGCGCGGACGCGGACGCGAGTCTCCTCGCCGTCGGTCACGACCGCGTCCTGCTGGAGCGCTGGTGCGACCGCACCGTCGACTGGGCCGACATCGCGGGGAAGACCGGGAGCGACTCCGCGAACCCCTGACGGCGAAACGTCACCCGTTCGGCAGCCATGCCGTACGGCCGTACGGCGCCCACGCTGCGCCACACTGGCCGCCGAACGCCGCGATTTCCGGCGCGGCGCAAGGAGGGTGTGGGCGATGGCCGTATCCATTTCTGTCGTACTGCTTCTGCTCGTCCTGGCGGTGATCTTCCTCCGCAGCGGTGGCCTGAAGCTCTCCCACGCGCTGGTCTGTGCTCTGCTCGGCTTCTTCCTCGCCGGCACGAGCATGGCGCCGACCATCCAGAACGGGGTCGCCGCCACCGCGAACGTGGTGAGCAGCCTCAAGCCCTGACGCTGACGTTCCCCCTCCACCGTGCCGGAGCTCTCGCCGGCCGACGGGCTGCTCTCCCGGGACGCGGCGAAGCCCGGGGCCGCGACCGGCCCCGGGCTTCGCCGTCTCGCGCCTCAGACCATCTCGGGCATCTCGCCCTCGGTGGTCGACATGTCGATGACGGCGAAGGCCGCGCCCTGCGGGTCGAGGAGGGCCGCGAAGCGGCCGAACGGGCTGTCCATCGGACCGAAGACCTTCTGCCCGCCCAGCTTCTCCGCCTTCTCGATCGCCCGGTCGCAGTTGTCGACGGCGAAGTAGATCTGGATGTACGGCGGGATCTCCGCGGGGAAGTCCTCCGGCGTCATCGTCATCCGGCCGAGGACCGGCCTCTCGCCGCCCAGGTCGAAGACCTTGTAGTCGACGTGGTCGTCCACCATCTTCTTCGCGTTGTAGCCGAAGACCGAGGTGAGGAAGGAGTCGGACTTCGCCGGCTCGCGGGTGAAGACCTCGGCCCAGGCGTAGGAGCCCGGCTCGCCCTCGACGTCGAAGCCTTCGTGGACGCCGGGCTGCCAGACGCCGAAGAGGACGCCGGTCGGGTCCTGGGCGAGGCACATGGAGCCGAAGTCACCGACCTGCATCGGGTCCATGAGCAGTGTGCCGCCGTTGTCCTTGATCTTCTCCGCTGTAGCGGCCACGTTCGGTGACGAGAAGTACAGACACCAGGCCGACTTCGGGTCGTCCTGGCCGGGCATCGGCGGGACGACGGCCGCGACCGCCTTCCCGTTCCGGTAGGCCTGGGTGTAGTTGCCGAATTCCGAGGAGGACTCGCCGAAGGTCCAGCCCAGCACCTCGCCGTAGAACTTCTTGGCTCCCTCGACGTCGGTGAACATCGCGTCGGTCCAGACCGGCGTTCCTTCAGGTCGTGCGGCCATGACGGTGACTCTCTTCCGATCGATGGTGGTCTCGATGGGGGTTTCCGAGTGCCACGCTAGTCAGGGCCGACGCACCGCGCTCGGTGACGGAGCGTAGCCGCGTTCTCGTGGCCCGGATCGCGTCGGTCCGGTGCCGCGCGTGGTGCGGCGGGTACGTGCACGCCTCTAGGAACTGACGGCCCGTCAGGTTAGTCTCCGCACATGATACCGACGGTTGTCTGGGGCACCGGGAACGTCGGGCGCGCCGCCATTCGGGCGGTCGACGCCCACCCGGCGCTGGAACTCGCCGCCGTACTGGTCCACGATCCGGCCAAGGACGGTCGTGACGCAGGCGAGCTCGCCGGCCTCGACCGCGTCCTCGGCGTCGCCGCGACCCGCGACACCGCAAGCGTCCTGGCCGCCCGCCCCCGCGCGCTGGTGTACGCCGCCTCCGGGGACATCCGCCCGGACGAGGCGCTCGCGGACGTCACCGCGGCGGTCCGCACCGGCGCCGTGGTCGTCACCCCCGCGCTGTATCCGCTCTACGACCAGCGGAACGCCCCGCCGGAGTTCAGGGACCCGGTGCGCACCGCCGTCGCCGAGGGCGGTGGCTCGCTCTTCGTCTCCGGCGTCGACCCCGGCTGGGGCAACGACGTGCTGCCGCTGCTGATCAGCGGGCTCGGCACCACCGTGGAAGCGGTCCGCTGCCAGGAGATCTTCGACTACTCCACGTACGAGCAGGAGGACTCCGTCCGTCACCTGGTCGGCATGGGGCATCCGATGGAGTACGAACCGCCGATGCTCGCCCCGTCCGTGCCCACCATGGTGTGGGGCGGACAGATACGGCTCATGGCCAGGGCGCTGGGCGTCGAGCTCGACGAGATCCACGAGACGCTGGAGCGCCGCCCGCTCGACACCACCGTCACCACCCGGACGATGGGCGTCTTCGAGGCCGGCACCCAGGGCGCCGTCCGCTTCGAGGTGCGGGGCCTCGTCGGGGGCGAGCCCCGCATCGTCGTCGAGCACATCACCCGCATCCACCCCTCCTGTGCCCCGGACTGGCCGAACCCGCCCGACGGCGCCGGGGCGCACCGGGTGATCATCGAGGGCCGCCCGCGGATCGAGGTCACGGTCGAGGCGACGGACGAGGGCGAGAACCGCTCCGCGGGCGGCAACGCCACCGCCGTCGGCAGACTCGTGAACGCCATCGACTGGCTCGTGGAGGCGGAACCCGGCCTCTACGACGCGCTCGACGTCCCGCTGCGCCCGGCAGTCGGCAGAATCGGAAGGAGACCGTCGTGATCATCGACATCCCGGAAGGGCAGGAGCCGATCGGGTACGTGTGGGGCGACATGGTTCCCGGCATAGGGATGGCCGCCGCCAACTTCTCGCTCTCGGTGTACGAGCACACGACCCTGGGTCTGCGCGAGTTCGAGGCGGCGCGGCTGCGGATCGCCCAGATCAACGGCTGCGCCTTCTGTCTGGACTGGCGGACCGAACGGGAGGGGGAGAAGGTCGAGGACACGTTCGCCGGCGCGGTGACCGAGTGGCGCACCACCGACGCCTTCGACGACCGGACACGCCTGGCCGCCGAGTACGCCGAGCGGTACGCCCTGGACCACCACGGTCTGGACGAGGAGTTCTGGGCGCGGATGACCGGGCACTACAGCCAGGCCGAGATCGTGGAGCTCAGCATGAGCATCGGTTCCTGGCTGGCGTTCGGCCGGCTCAACCATGTGCTCGGGCTCGACAGCGTGTGCGTCCTGCCCGGGCGGTGACCGCTCACAGATCGGTGGCGATGATCTTCTCGATGTTCCGCTCCGCGAGCGCCGTGATGGTGACGAACGGGTTGACGCTGGTGTTGCCGGGGATCAGCGAGCCGTCGACGACGTAGAGGCCGGGGTGGCCGTGGAGGCGCCCGTAGTTGTCGGTGGCCCGGTTCAGCACCGCACCGCCGAGCGGGTGGTACGTGAGGTGGTCGCCCCAGATCTTGGAGGAACCGAACAGGTCCGTGCGGTAGATCGTCCCCTCCTTCGCGTTGATCTTGTCGAAGATGGTCCTGGCCGCGTCGATGGAGGGCTGCTTCCAGGCGGTCTGCCAGTTCAGCTCCACCCGGCCCGCGGCGGCGTTCCAGGAGAACTCGGCGCGGTGCGGGTTCTTGGTGATGGACAGGTAGAACGAGGCGTAGGTCTCGATCCCGGTGGGCAGCGGTGCCACCTCGGCGAAGGCGCCGCCCGCGGCCCAGTTGTCGATGCCGGCCGTGGGCATGGCCGACTGCAGTTTGCCGGTGGCGTCCCACATGTGGTTGGCGCGGCCGCACATGACGTTTCCGTTGTCGCCCCAGCCCTTGCCGATCTCGCTGTTCAGGCCCGGTAGGGCGCCGGTGGCCTTCAGCATGGTCAGCAGCTTGGAGGTGCCGACGCTGCCGGCCGCGAAGAACACCCTGTCCGCGGTGACGGTCTTGGTGGCGGTGGTGTTCCCCGCGGTGTCGAGCTGGTCGATGGCGACCGTGTAGCCGCCACCCGCTGCCGGGGAGACCGACCTCACCTTGTGCAGCGGCGAGACGGTGACCCTGCCGGTGGCCGCGGCCCGGGCGAGATAGGTCTTCTGCAGCGTCTTCTTGCCGTGGTTGTTGCCGTAGATCACCTCACCTTCCAGCGCCGACTTGGGGACGGCTCCGGCGGCCTCCTGCTTCATGTACTCCCAGTCGTACACATTGGGCACGAAGACGAACGGGAACCCGGAGCGCTGCGCGTGCTTGCGGCCGACCCGTGCGTACTGGTAGCAGGGGGCGCTCTCCCACCAGGCCTGGTCGACGTGGGTGACCCCGAGGCCGGCGTTGGCGCGCGGGTAGTAGACGTCGTACATCTCGTCCACGTCGACGGACGGCAGGACGGCGCCGAAGTTCTCCCGGCGCGGTGTGACGGCCATGCCGCCGTTGACCAGCGAACCGCCTCCGACGCCGCGGCCCTGGTAGACCGTGATCCCGCCGAACTCCTCGGCGTCCAGGATCCCGGTGTGGCGGGGGACGTCCTTGTCGAGCGGGAAGCCGAGGAAGTTGCTGAGGGGCTGCTTGGTCCTGGTCCGCAGCCAGAACGACCGGTAGTCCGGCCTGGTCGTGTTGGCGAAGATCTTGCCGTCGGTGCCGGGGCTGTCCCAGGCCATGCCCATCTCGACGAGATGGACGTCGACTCCGGCCTGGGCGAGCCGCAGAGCGGTGACCGAGCCGCCGTAGCCGCTGCCGATGATCAGAGCCGGGACATGGGCCCCCGGCGGGATGGGGGCGGCCGAGGCGGGCCGAAGGGGTAATGCCGCGGCGGCGAGAAGAGAACCTGTTCCAGTGATGAATCTGCGACGTGAGACCACGTGGCGCTCCTCACTCTTGGGGGGAATGGGAACGAGTTCTACTGCCGCCCGCATGGGAAGTCACGGCATACCGATAGGTAACTTATGGGTGGATCGCCCATGTTCTGCGCGCGGGATATTCAAGATATAGCGGTAGAGAGCCGACAATTCACTCAGCGAGAGGACCGGCCGACCGAGGAGAGCACCCGCCCATGGAGACCGTCGCCCCCGACACAGTCCGAGACACCAGCCGCGCGACCATCCCCGTGACCGCTCCCGAGGCCACTCCCGAGACCGTCGACCGGGCCGCCGCCCAGCTCTACGACACCGCCGCATGGCGGGAGATCGTCCGGCGCTGGGACACGCCCGCGCCCGCCGCCGAGGAGTGGCGCCGCCTGCTCACGGTGCCGGTCGACGAGCTCGTGGCCACCGCCCTCGGCGCACTCTCCGCACCCCCGCCCGACGAGCGCCGGCTCCCCGGCAGGCTCGGCGCGATCCTCCCCGACCGGCTGCACGCCTGGCGCCGCATCGGTCAGCCCGACCTGCGCCCCTCCGCCCACCTCGCCCACGCCCGCCGCGTCCTCGTCGAGTGGGGCTGGCAGAACCGGCCGTACCGGCTCCGCGACGCCCGCGGCGCCCGCTGCCTCTGCGGCGCCCTGCTGACCGCCCACCGCCTCGGCCACGGCAGCGCCGACACGATGAACCGCTCCGCGGCCTGGATCGTCACCGAACTGCGCGCCCAGGGCTGGACCGGCCTCATCGGCCCCTGGAACCGCGCGCCGGGCCGTACCGCCGAACAGGCGCTGGCCCTCATCGACGCGACGATCCGCCGGGCCGCGCACGCGGGAGAGTGACCCCGTCCGGGGGCGGCGGAACCATCGCCCAGCGGATCGCACCGGTCACCAGCCGCCCGCCCGCCCGAGCCGCAGTCCTCGCCGGCCGGGGCGGGTTCGGCAGCCCCAGTTGCGCGTGGGCCCAGGGCGGCAGCAGCGCCAGCGCGCCCGCGGCGAGCAGTGCGTACGGTGGGCGCGCCTGCCACGGGACCGGGGGACTCAGCAGCAGGAACCGGGCGGCCTCCCGGCTGTCGGGCGTCCCCCTCAGCTCCGCCCGGTACCCCGCCAAGCGCTCCGCGAGCTCGGCCACGCTACGGGGCGGGCACTCCACACCGAGCTCGTCCGCGATCCGCGCCGCGTCCGCCACATAGCCGTCGTAGCCCGCCCGGTCGAGCGGTGCGGCCCCGTAGCACCGATGGGCCCGCAGAAAACTGTCCACCTCGGCCACATGCACCCAGCCCAGCAGATGAGGGTCGGAAGCGCGGTACGGCAGCCCTTCGGCCGTCGTGCCCGTCACCCGCTCATGGACCGCCCGTACGCGCTCGACCGCGCGCCGCGCGTCGTCGGCCGTGCCGAACGTCGTCACCGCGAGAAAGGTGCTGGTCCGCTGCAGCCTCCCCCACGGATCGCCCCGGAACCCCGAATGGGCGGCCACGGCGGCCATGGCCAGCGGATGCAGCGACTGCAGCAGCAGCGCCGCCAGACCCCCGGCGAACATGGAGGCGTCGCCGTGGACCGTGCGGATCGGGCGGTCCGGGGAGAACCACCGCGGACCGGGAGTGCCATGGATCCGGGCACGCGTCTGCTCGCCCGAGGGCCCGGCGACGTGGCGGAAGAGCGTGGCGCCGAGCCGTTCCCTCAGGTCGTCCACGGAGGGAGGCGGCCACCCCATGCGGCCCAGTATGCTCCCGCGACGGCCGGATCCCGGAGCGCCGCGGACAGCGCCTACCGGCCGTCGGCCACCGTGAAGAGCCCACCGTCCGGATCACGCAGGGTCGCACACCGGCCGTCCTCCGACGGGTGCGGCGCCGCGGACGTCGTCCCGCCGAGACGGACGGCCGTCTCCACGGCGACATCGACATCGGGCACCCGGAAGTGCACGTGCCAACGGGGCCGGACCTGCGGATCGGGGGCCGCCTCCACGGCGCCGCCGACGAGCCGGGCGACGGTCGCGCCCGCATGGCTCAGCACCACATGGTCGTCCTCGTAGGAGACCTCGCAGCAGCCCGGCCGCTCACCGGCCCACTCCAGCACCTCGGCATAGAAGATCGCCGCGTCGAAGGCGTTCCTGGTCCGCAGCTCCAGCCAGGCCGGAGCGCCTCCCTTGCCGACGCTCCAGTCGGGGATGACCCGGCCCTCCCAGATGCCGAAGACGGCACCCTCGCGGTCGGAGGCGAGCGCCGCGCGGCCCGTACCGAACCGCAGCGGACCGACGGCCACCGTGGCGCTGCGCTCACGGATGCGCGCCGCGGCGGCGTCGGCGTCGTCGACGGCGAAGTACGGGGTCCAGGCCACGGCCACCGCAAGGCGCGGCGCCAGCGCACCGATCCCGGCGACCGGTGCGCCGTCGTGGAAGGCGACGGAGAACTCCTCGCCCAGCCGTGTGGGCCGGAACTCCCAGTCGAAGACGGCACCGTAGAAGGACTCTGCGGCGCGCAGATCGCGGGTCATGAGACTGACCCAGCAGGGAGCGCCGAACATCGCATGGCTTGAGGTCGACACAACCGTCATCCATCCGTCGTGGACGCTTTGACCGCTCTCATCCCACCGTACCCCCGGGAAGATCGCCATTCCGGCAACCCGGCCCGGTCGCGCCGCCACGGCGTGGGCAGCGACATCGGGTACGAAAGCCTGACAGGGGGCAGGAGAGGGCGACACCCACAGGGAAGGAACGTGGTAACGACGTGGCGGAAATGGGAAGCGCGCTACGACGACCGCTGGCCGGCCTGCTCGCACGACGCAGGGAACCGGCCGTCGTCCAGACCCTCCGCTCCACCGCCGCGGCGACGATCGCCTACGTCGTCGCCCTGCAACTGAGCAGCGAGGTCGCCCCGCTCACCGCGCCGCTCACGGCGCTCCTGGTCGTCCAGGTCACTCTCTACTCCACCCTCACGACCGGAATCCGCCGGGTCAACTCCGTGGTCGTCGGCGTTCTCATCGCGATCGCGTTCAGCATCCTGGTCGGCCTGACCTGGTGGAGCCTGGGACTGATCATCCTGGCCTCGCTGGTGGTGGGCCGCTTCGTCCGCGTCGACGAGTTCGTGCCCGAGGTCGCGATCAGCGCGATGCTCGTCCTCGGTGTCACCCAGGTCACCGACACCGCCTGGGACCGCATCCTCGAGACGCTCATCGGGGCGGTCGTCGGCCTGCTCTTCAACGTGCTCCTCGTCCCGCCGGTCTGGGTCTCGACGGCGGGGGAGTCCATCGAGGACCTGGCCCGGCGCATGCGGCAGCTGCTGCTGCGCATGGGCGAGGAGCTCACCACGCCCGTCGCCGTCGAGCACGCCGCCGCGCGGCTGCACGAAGCGCGCCGGCTCGACAACGACGTGGCCGACGTGGACGCGGCCCTGCGCCAGGCCGAGGACAGCCTCCGGCTCAACCCGCGGGTCAAGGAGGGACTGCTGCACCGCATCGTGCTGCGCACCGGTCTGGACACGCTGGAGATCTGCGCCGTCGTCCTGCGGGTCCTGGCCCGGACGCTCACCGACCTCGCCAAGGAGCGGAAGGACGACGAACTCTTCCCGCGCGAGGCGGCGCTCGCCCTGGAGGAGCTCCTGGCGCATGTGGCCGACACGCTCGTCAGCTTCGCCGTTCTGGTCACCACACGGGTCACCGCGAACGCCGACGCGGCCGAGGAACGGCTGACCGGGGAGCTCCAGGCGGCCCGGGCGGTCCGGGACAACGCGGCGGACCTGCTGCTGCAGGGCGTGCTCAGCGATCCCCGGCAGTGGCAGTTGCACGGCGCCCTGCTCGCCGAGATCGACCGGATCCTCGACGAGTTGGACCTGGACCATCGGAGCCGGCGACTGATGGAGGAGCTCGACCGTCAGTCGCGTGAACGCCACGAGAAGCGTCCGAGGCTTTCGGCGCTGCGCGCCCGACTGGGGGTGTGACCGGCTGGGATGCGGCCGGGCGGGGTGCGGCCGGGCCCGCTGCTCAACGCCGGTCGTTCATCAGCTCCTGGAACGAGGTCATGCAGGGTGTGCAGTGACGGTCGGTCCTCTCGCGCTCTTCGAGGTGCTCCTCGTGGAGGGACTGACCACAGAGGGCGGTCGCGGTGCCAATGGCGGCGACGTGCCAGACGAAGACCCCGTCCGGGGCCGCGAGGCCGACGTGCATTTCGTACATGGTCGTCTCCATGCTCGGCGGACGGTTGCCTCTCCAGTGCACCGGAGGGAGGGGGGTTTGCACGCCCCCAGCGCCGCCGTTCGGGTGACGGCCGCGCCGGAGCAGGGGCGTCGACGGCCCTGCCCGACGGGAGTCCACCCCCTGTCCGGTCAGCAGGTGGCGCCGGGACGGACCGGCTTCAGGGCGACGAGGTAGTCGTCGACCGCGTCGGTGACACACGCGCCGGCCCGGCCGTACGCCGTGTGGCCCAGGCCCTCGTACGTCAGGAGCATGCCGCCGGGATACTGGGACGCCAGGCTCTTCGCCTCCTCGTACGGGGTGGCCGGGTCTCCGGTGGTGCCCACCACCAGGACCGGCGGGACACCCTCGGCCCGCACGCGGTGCGGCTTCTGCGTGCCGGTCGGCCAGGCCATACAGGTCATCGAGTCGACCACACCGGCGGTGCCGTACAGGCCGGCGGCCTTCTCGGCGGGGGCGAGGGCGTCCCAGTACGGCTGGGCGTCGCGGGGGTGCGGTACGTCGAGACAGTCGACGGCCAGGGAGGCCGCGTAGCTGTTGTCGGCGGCGACGGTCCCGTCCCGTGCGTCGGCGCCGGTCCCGGAGCCCTCCTCGGTGTCCCCGGTCTCGTCGGTCTCGTCGGCCGTCTCGCCCTCGCCGCTCCCGTCCGCCTCGGCGGGCGCCCCGTCCTCCGCCTCCGCCAAGGCGGCGATCTTCGTACCGTCGCCCCGTCCCGCCTCGGCCAGCGCCCGGGACAGCCCCTCCCACTGGACCTCCGGCGTGTACATCGCCATCGACACCACGTCGTACAGCATCCGCTCGTCCACCCCTGCATCGTTTCCGTCCGCCGGGAGCGGTTCGCGGGACGCCCGCGCGTAGAGGCCGTCGATCAACGTCCGTATCTCGTCCGGGGTCGCGCCCGGGCATGCGTCGGCGCCCACGACGTCGGCGCAGTGCGTGGCGTAGTCGTCGACCGCCCGGCGGAATCCGGCGGACTGGCTCTCGACGCGCCCGCGCCAGTCCAGCGAAGGGTCCGTCGCACCGTCGAGGACCATCGCGCGGACCCGGTGCGGGAACTGCTCGGCGTAGGAGGTGCCCAGGGTCGTCCCGTACGACCAGCCGAGATAGCTCAGCCGGGAGTCGCCGAGGGCGGCCCGCAAAATGTCCAGGTCCCGCGCCGCGTCCGCGGTCCCGACGTGCCGCAGGATGCCGCCGCTGCCCCTGGCGCACTCCGCCGCGGTGGACCGGGCCCCGGCGACGACGGCCGCCCGATCGGCCCGCGTCGTGGGGTGCAAGGGGTTCTCCGGAGCCGCCCCCTCGGGCGTCGCGGTGCCCTCCTCGCCGGTGTCGCCGCAGGTCAGTGCGGGCACGCTGCCGCCCACACCCCGAGGGTCGAAGGACACGACGTCGAAGCGACCGCGGACCTCGGCGCCGAAGGAATCGGCCGCGTCCTCCTTCAGGAACGCCACGCCCGACTCGCCCGGGCCACCGGGGTTGTAGACCAGTGAACCGATGCGGCGCGCCGGATCGGCCGTCGCCGCCTTCACCACCGGAAGGACGAACGTCCGCCCGTTCGCCGGACGCGCGTAGTCCATGGGCACGGTGAGGCGCGCGCACCTGAGCTCGCCGCAGTCGGTCCACATGAGCTTCTGGCCGTAGAACGACCGCAACTCCTCCGGGACGTCCGGAACCACCGGCGGATGCGGCGCGGCCGTGCACGCGGAGAGGGAGCCGAGCACGGCGAGGGTCAGGACGAGGGCATGGCGACGACGGAGAGCGCGCTTCACGGGGATGCTCCTGGCAGTGGGTGTGCGGTGCGCCCCAGCATCGCCGGGGGATGCTGAGGTTTTCCTGAGGGGTCTCCGTCGGGGGTTTCCTGAGGGGGGTTTCCTGAGGGGGTCTGAGGGCGGCAGCCGTCAGACCGCGACGGGCAGGCGCAGCACGAAGCGGGCGCCGCCGCGCTCGCCCGGGCCGGCGGAGAGGCTCCCGCCGTGCGCGTGGGCGACCCAGGAGGCGATGGAGAGCCCGAGCCCGGTGGACCCCGACCCACTGCGGAACCGCTCGAACAGGGAATCCGCCACCCCGGGAGGCAGCCCGGGACCGGCGTCCTCGACCGTCACGGTCGCCTCGTGCGCCCCGGAGACCACCTCGATCCGGACGTCGGCGGCGACGCCGGGAGCGTGGCCGTGGGCGAGCGCGTTGCCCAGGAGGTTCGCCACGGCCCGGCGCGCCAGGTCCGGATCGGCCACCACGACCGTCTCCTCGGCCCGGACCGACACCGTGTGGCCCTCCGACGGGGTGTCCGCGACGACCGCCTCCACCAACTGGTCCAGCCGCAGCGGCTCCCGGGCGAGCGTCTGTACCCCGGTCATCAGCCGCGCCCGGGTGAGCAGCCCGTCGACGAGACCGCCCATGCCGTCCGCGAGCCGCATCGTCCGGCGCAGCACGTCGGTGCCGTCCGTCTCCCCGCGCAGCGCCGTCTCCGCGAGCATCCGCAGCGAGGCGACCGGAGTCCGCAGATCGTGCGCCGCGTCGGCGAGGAACGACTCCTGCTGCCGCAGTGCCGCCAACGCCGGACGGATCGCCCTTCCGGACAGCGCATGGCCGACCGCCGCGGACAGACACACCAGGACGGCGCAGCCGACGCTCAGCAGCCACGTCGTGCGACGGTGGTCGGCGCGTGCCGGCGACGTCTCGTACACGGTGACCACGGCTCCGTCCCGGCCCTCGTCGCCCTCCGCGTCCGGAGCGAAGAAGGGCTCGGCGAAGAGCCGGACCGGTCGGCCGTCCGCAGTGCGCCGGTCGACGGCGACGACGTCCTCCCGGCGGACGGCGGTCTCGGCCACCGCCAGGACGTCGGCGGGGCGCCCGGCCAGACAGGGCTCGTCCGGGGCGAAGTCGACGACGGGACCCGAGGACCCGTCCCGGGGCACCGAGAACACCGTCAGCGGCGGGCAGCCGGTGTCCATGACGTCGACGAGATCGCGGGTGTCGGGCCGGTCGTCCTCGTCGTACGTGAGGAGGCTGATCGCCTGGGTGGTGTCGAGGTTCATCGACCGGTCGAGCTGCTCGCGCCACCGCGCGTCGTCGCTGCGCACGGCGAAGACGGCCATCGCGACCAGCCCCACGGCACTGGTGAGAGCGAACAGCGCGGTGATCCTCCGGCGCAGCCGGCGCACCCGGCCGGTCGGGGTGAGCTCCCGGCGTTTTCTCACCCGCGCTCCCCGGGAGCCAGCCGGTAGCCGACCCCGCGTACGGTCAGGACCAGCGGCGGGTCCCCGAGTTTGCGGCGGAGCTGGGAGACCAGCACCTCCAGCACGTTGGAGCGCGGTTCCGCCATCTCGTCCCAGCAGCTCTCGATCAGCTCCGCCCGGGACACGGCCTGATCGGCGCGGGCCACCAAGACCTCGAGGACGGCGAACTCCCGTCCCGTGAGCGTCAGCAGGACACCGGCGCGGCGGACCTGCCGCCGCGCGGTGTCGATCTCGAGGTCGGCGACCCGGTGGACGGGAGGCCGGACGACGGCCGCCCTGCGGCACAGGCTCCGCACCCGGGCGACGAGCTCGGCCACGGCGAACGGCTTCACCAGGTAGTCGTCCCCACCGCTCGCGAAACCGTCGACCCGGTCGGCCACCGTGTCACGGGCCGTCAGGAAGAGTACGGGCACGGCACCGCCGCCGCTGCGCATTTCGGCGACGTACGCGGCGGCGTCACCGGAGGGCAGCATCCGGTCGAGGACCACGCAGTCGTAGGCCGTGACGAAGAGCGCCTCGTCCGCCTGGGGGAGGTCCGCGACCTCGTCGACCGCGAACCCGGCGGCGCGCAGCGCGGCGGCCACCCCGAAACGCAGATCCTCGTCGTCCTCGACCAGCAGCACCCGCACGGCGCCCACGATAACCGCCCGGCCGGGTGGCCCGACCACCGGACGCCCGTCCTCGCGGATCGGACGAACGAAGCGGTCACCACGGAGCAAACCCGTCCTGATCACCACCCCGTCAGGTCAACACTCTGTAACGCCAACAGGCTTGTCGGACAGAAGACTTCCTTCCGCACCACATCGTCTGGGATCTTGCGTCCACCCCACACATCACACGGCCCGGCGGCGCCACCAGCGCCTTCGGGTCATCGGAGGACGCGATGTTTTCCCTCATATCCAGTCGGCTGAGACATTCCGCTCTGGCGGCAGCCGCCCTCGGCGCGACCGTGGCGCTCGCGGCGCCCGCCGGATTCGCCCACGCTTCACCGACGACCACCCCGGAGCCCGCGGGCGCCTCGGCGGCCAGGACGACGGCGCCGGCGGCGGCCCCCGCGGCCTGGGCGGCCGGCACCCGCGCCTACCTGGTGATCACCACGCCCGGTGACACCACCGCCGTGCGCACCGCCGTCGCCAACAACGGCGGTTCCGTCTTCGCGTCCTACGACGCGATCGGCGTGATCGTGGCCCACTCCACCTCGACGGCCTTCGCCTCGACGATGCGCGCCGTCAGCGGCGTCCAGCAGGTCGGCGCGACCCGGACCTCCGACGTCCCGGCCGACGCCTACAACCCGGCGCTCCCCGCGAACCCGGCCCAGTCGACGACGACGCTCACCGAGTCCAACCGCTGGGACATGACGCAGATCAAGGCCGACCAGGCCTGGGCGGTGACCACCGGTTCGGCCTCCGTCAAGGTCGGTGTCCTCGACACCGGCGTGGACGACCAGCACCAGGACATCGCGCCCAACTTCAACGCGGCCGACTCGGTCTCCTGCGCCTACGGCAAGGCGGACACCCGCGCCGGCGCCTGGCGGGACGTCGGCACCCACGGCACCCACGTCGCCGGCACGATCGCCGCCGCGAAGAACGGCAAGGGCGTCATCGGCGTCGCGCCGGGCGTGAAGCTCTCCTCGGTCCGCATCGCCGAGCCGACCAGCAGCCTCTTCTTCGCCGAGAACACCGTCTGCGGCTTCATGTGGGCCGGTGACCACGGCTTCAAGGTCACCAACAACAGCTACTACACGGACCCCTGGGCGTTCAACTGCCCCGACAACGTGGACCAGGCCGCCATCATCGAGGGCGTCCGGCGTGCGCAGGAGTACGCGGAGAACAAGGGCTCGCTGCAGATCGCCGCGGCAGGCAACTCCAACTACGACCTGGCGAACAAGACGACCGACAGCGAGAGCCCGAACGACTCCACGCCGGTCACCCGCACCATCACCAACGCCTGCATCGACATCCCGACCGAGCTCCCCGGTGTCGTGACGGTCTCGGCCATGGGCAGCGGCAACGTCAAGGCCTCGTACTCCAACTTCGGCAACGGCGTCATCGACATCGCGGCCCCCGGCGGCGACGGCACCTCCGGTGTGTACTCGACGCTGCCGGGCGGCAAGTACGGCAGCAAGAGCGGTACGTCGATGGCCTCCCCGCACGTGGCGGGCGTCGCCGCGCTCATGGCGAGCGTCAACCCGGCCCTCACCCCGGCCGACCTCCGCGCCCGTCTCGCCTCGCAGGCCAACGACACCGCCTGCCCCTCCGACAGCCGCTGCACGGGCACCACGGCGAAGAACGGCTTCTTCGGCGAGGGCCAGACCGACGCGCTGAAGGCCGTCGGCGGCGCCACCCCGCCGGCCGGAAAGTACTTCGAGAACCTCACCGACGTCACGATCGCCGACAACGCCACCGTGGAGAGCCCGATCACGGTCTCCGGGGTGACGGGCAACGCTCCGGCCACCCTCAAGGTGGGCGTGGACATCAAGCACACGTACATCGGTGACCTGAAGGTCGATCTGGTGGCCCCGGACGGCACCGTCTACACGGTGCACAACCGGACCGGCAGCGGCACGGACAACATCGTCCAGACCTTCACCGTCAACGCCTCCTCCGAGGTCGCGAACGGTGTCTGGAAGCTCCGTGTGAACGACAACGCCAGCCAGGACACCGGCAGGATCGACGCCTGGAACCTGACCTTCTAGCCCGAGCCTTCTCATGGAGGCGCCCGCCCCGGCAGCATGCCGGGGCGGGCGCCTTGCCGCTCTTCGGGCGTCCGGTCAGGCGTCCGCGCGCAGCAGGTCGGCGCACTTCTCGCCGATCATCATCGTCGTGATGCACGGGTTGACGGTCACGAGGTCCGGCATGACCGACCCGTCCGCGACCCGCAGCCCCTGCACGCCCTTGACCCGCAGCCGGGCGTCGAGCGGCGCCGAGCGGTCGTCGTCCGCGCCCATCTTCACCGTGCACGCCGGGTGGTAGACCGTGTTGTGCGTCTTGTGGATGTAGTCGAGCAGTTCGTCGGCGGTACGGACGTCGGGCCCGGGGGCGAGCTCGGCCCCCGCCCATCCGGCGAGCGCCGGCTGGGCCACGATCCGGCGGGCCAGTTCGATGCCGTACGTCATGACCCGTACATCGTGCTCGTGCGTGAAGTACCGCGGGTCGACCTTCGGCTTGTCGCGGTAGTCGCGGGTGCGCAGCCGTACCGTGCCGCGCGAGCGCGCACGGGTGACGTTGGGCGTCAGACAGAAGGCGTTCTCGGACGTCGGATAGCCGTGCCGGGCGGTGTTCATGTCGAAGGGCACCGAACCGTAGTGGAACATCAGGTCCGGCCGGTCCAGACCGGGCTCGGTGTCGTAGAAGATGCCCGCCTCCCACCACTGGCTCGACGTGGTGGTCATCGGCTGCTTCGCCTCCCACATGACGACGCCCTCGGGATGGTCCTGGAGGTTCTCGCCGACCCCCGCGGAGTCCACGAGCACCTCCACGCCCACCTCGCGCAGATGCTCGGCGGGCCCGATGCCCGACAGCATCAGCAGCTTGGGCGTGTCGATCGAGCCGCAGGAGACGACGACCTCGCGGCGGGCACGGACCGTGCGGGTGTGGACGAGGTCCGGATCCAGGTACTCGGCGCCGACGCACCGCGTCCCCTCGAACACCAGCCGCTTGGCCCGCACCCCGGTACGTATCTCCAGGTTCGGCCGCTTGCCCATCACCGGGTGGAGGTACGCCACCGAAGAGGACTGCCGGATGTTGTTCTCGTCCGCGTTGATCTGGAACCAGTTCGCGCCCCGCACCACCGTCGTACCGGTGTTGAACGGCGTCGTCGGTATGCCCGCCTGCGCGCACGCCTCCAGGAGGGCGGAGCCGCACGGGTCGCCGCCCTTGAGGCTGCGCAGCTTCACCGGCCCCGACCGGCCGTGGTGGTCGCCGGGAGCGTCGTTGTTCTCGAGTCTGCGGTACAGCGGGAACAGGTCCGCCGCGCTCCAGCCCGTACAGCCGGCCGCCGCCCAGTCGTCCAGGTCCTCCGCGGGCGCCCAGAAGGCGATGCACGAGTTGTGCGAGGAACAGCCGCCGAGGACCTTGGCACGGGCGTGCCGCATGAAGCTGTTGCCGCTCGCCTGCGGCTCGACCGGGTAGTCCCAGTCGTAGCCGGAGTCCAGCAGGCCCATCCACCGTTCCAGCTTCAGGACGTTGTCGTCCCCGACGTCGCTGGGGCCCGCCTCCAGGACGCACACCGTGACGGAGGGGTCCTCGCTGAGCCGCGCCGCGACGACGTTGCCCGCGGTGCCGCCGCCGACGACGACGTAGTCGAACTCTGCGTGTTCCGCGTGGTCGAACGCTTCGGTCATGAGGGGGTGACCTCCTTCAGTGCGACGGGCTCGGGGGGCGTCACGGCGGCGTGCTCGGCGAGGACGCCCGTACGGTGCCGCTGGACGAACCAGTAGTAGGTGAAGCCGCCCAGCGCGATCGCGCCGACGAACAGGACCGCGCCCCAGCGCAGGTACCAGTGGTACGGCTCGGCGGCGTTGTAGACCGCGGCCCGCGGCCAGATGAGATTGAGCGTCATGGCGCCGCCCCACAGCACGGCGAGGATGTTGACGGGAATGCCCCAGCGGCCGAGCGAGAACCTGCCCTCGGCCGGCTGCCACCGGCCGCGCAGCCGCGCCACCAGCATCGGCAGGGTGACCAGCAGATACGCCACGTAGATCATGACGATGCCGATGCTCGTGACCACCGTGAAGATCTGCGGCTGGCGGATGTTGACCAGCAGGATCGCCAGCGCGAGCACCCCGATGATCACGGTCGGCAGGATCGGGGTGCCGAACCGCGGGCTGACCTTGGCGAGCCGCGAGGAGGCGGGCAGGTTGTTGTCCCTCGCCATGGCGAAGGCGAGCCGGACCGCCGCCGTGTGCACGGCCAGCGCACAGACGGTGACCGCGATCAGCACGCACCACAGCATGGCCTTGCCGGCCGTCGGGCCGAGCACGTCCAGGACGACGAACTGCAGCCCGTCGGAGGACAGCTTCTCGCCCCGCAGATTCGAGACGCTCATGAGGGCGAGGATCAGGATGAGCCCACCGAGGACGAACGAGGCGACGATGGCCCGGATGATGGCGCGCGGCGCGTTGCGCGAGGGATCGAGGGACTCCTCACCGAGCGAGGCCGCGGTGTCGAAGCCGTACATCACGTAGGCCGAGGCGAGTGAGGCGATCAGGAACGCGCCGAGATAGCCGAAGGACTGGCCCGAGCCGGTGCCGGCCGTATCGGTGACGACCTGAGGGCCGCGGACGACGTTCACCGCAAGCAGCACGATCAGCACGACCGTGGCGATGAGTTCGAGGAAGACACCGGCCGTGTTGATCCGCGCCATCAGCTTCACACCGAAGGCGTTGACGACGGTGGTGAAGAGGATCAGCCCCGCGGCCAGCACCACCGCGTTGGTCGCCACGTCGTACGTCCCCGTTCCGTCCCCCACGAACTGGAAGACGGAGGATATCTGAGGGAGCGTCAGTTGGTAGGCGAGGGCGACGGCGGCGATCGAGACGACCGAGGCGATGAGCATCATCCAGCCGGCGAGCCAGCCGACGTGCCCGTTCCCGACCTTCTTGGCCCAGTTGTAGATGGAGCCCGCCACCGGGTAGCGGGCGGCCAGCTCGGCGAAGCAGAGCGCGACCATGAACTGCCCGGCGAAGACCATCGGCCAGGACCACCAGTAGGCGGGGCCGCCACTGGCGAAGCCGAAGTAGAAGAGCTGGAAGGTGCCGGTGAGGATCGAGATGTACGAGATGCCGGCCGCGAACGTGTGGAAGTTGCCGAGCGTCCGTTTGAGTTCAGGACGGTAGCCGAACTCGGTGAGCTCTGCGTCGTCGCCCGGCGGAGAAAGGGGAGCAGTTGCCATGGGTCAACTCCTGGACAGTAGAGATACGTTTCAGGCGAACCAGGCCTGCGGCTCCGGAGCGGTGTTGCGCCAGATGTGCTTCGTCTCGCGGTACTCCGCGAGGCCCGCGGGACCCAGCTCACGCCCGGTACCGGACTGCTTGAACCCGCCCCACTCCGCCTGCGGCAGATAGGGGTGGTAGTCGTTGATCCACACCGTGCCCAGCCGCAGCCGGGCCGCCACGCGCCGCGCCCGGCCCTCGTCGGAGGTCCACACCGCGCCGGCCAGGCCGTAGATCGTGTCGTTCGCCAGCCGCACGGCCTCGTCCTCGTCGCGGAACCGCTCCACGGTCAGCACCGGGCCGAAGGACTCCTCCCGCACCACCGACATGCCGGCACGGCACTCGTCGAGCACGGTCGGCAGGTAGTAGAAGCCCGCGTCGTACGTCGGGCCCTCGGGCCTGGCTCCGCCGCAGCGCAGCACCGCGCCCTCCGCCACCCCGGCCGCGACGTACGCCTCGACCTTCGCGCGATGGGCGGCCGAGATCAGCGGCCCGGTCTGCGCCCGCTCGTCGAAGGGCCCGCCGAGCCGGATCTCGCGGGCCCTGCGCACGACCTCGTCGACGAACCGGTCGTGCAGCGAGTCCTCCACGAGCAGCCGCGCACCGGCCGAGCAGACCTGCCCCGAGTGCAGGAACACCGCGGTCAGCGCCATGTCCACGGCCGTCTCGAAATCGGCGTCGGCGAAGACGATGTTGGGGTTCTTGCCGCCGAGTTCCAGCGCGACCTTCTTCACCGTCCCGGCGGCCGCCGCCATCAGCCGGCGGCCGGTCTGCAGACCGCCGGTGAAGGAGAGTAGATCGACGTCCGGATGGTCGGCGAGCGGCGCGCCCGCCTCCGGGCCCGCGCCCAGCACGAGGTTGGCGACACCGTCCGGCAGCCCGGCCTCGGCGAGGAGACGCATCAGATGGATCGCCGTGTGAGGGGTGAGCTCGCTGGGCTTCAGGACGAAGGTGTTGCCCGCGGCGAGCGCCGGCGCCACCTTCCAGGCCGTCTGGAGCAGCGGATAGTTCCACGGAGTGATCAGCCCGCACACACCGACCGGCTCGTACACGACCTGGCTGTCGGCGTTCGCCGTGCCCGTGTCGATCACCCGGCCCGTCTCCGCCGCCGCGAGCCGCCCGAAGTAGCGGAAGCAGTTCACGATGTCGTCGATGTCGTACGCGCTCTCCACCAGGCGCTTGCCGGTGTCGAGGGACTCGGCGCGGGCCAGGGCGTCCTTGTCGCGTGCGAGCAGGTCGGCGACGCGCAGCAGCAGGTCACCGCGGTCCGCGGCCGGGGTCGTGGGCCAAGGGCCCTCGTCGAAGGCACGGCGAGCGGCCGCGATCGCCTCGACGGTGTCCTTGACGCCGGCCTCGTCGACGACAGCGACGAGGTCGCCGTCGGCGGGGCACCGGATCTCCCGGGTCCGCCCGTCGAGCGCGGACCGCCAGGTTCCGCCGATGAAGAGTTCGGGCATGCTTCTCGTTCCTCCTGGTCAGCGCCCTAGTGGCGCACCCTTGCGGCTGGGTACCTCACCGGACGATCGCGTTCCATGCCGAATGTGACGGTCAACACTCCGGACCGGAGGAGTGGGCGCCCAGCTTCCGCCGGAGCCATTCGTGGAAGATCTCGATGTGGTGCTCCGTGGGAACCAGCACCCCGCCGGCGCGGTAGGCGCGCGACGCCATCGCGGGCTGGGTGCGCTCGCACGCCTCGAAGTCCTGGACGTTGACCCGGTGGAAGAGCTCCACGGACTTCGACACGTCCGCCCCGGACTCCACGACCTCGGGCGCGTACAGCCAGTCGCACTCGACGACCGTGCGGTCCTCGGCGAGCGGGAACATCCGGTGCAGGATCACATGGTCCGGCACCAGATTGATGAAGACGGTCGGCTTCACGGTGATGGCGTAGTAGCGCCGGTCCTGCTCCTCGGCGATCTCCGGCAGCCGCGCGAACCCCTCGCTGCCGTCCACCGTGAAGCCCTTGGCCTCCTCGGCGAACTCGGCGCCGTGGCCGACGTAGTACTGCGCCGCGTAGCCGTCCGCGAACTCCGGGAGCACGTCTGTGAGTTCGGGGTGGATCGTCGCGCAGTGGTAGCACTCCATGAAGTTCTCGACGATCAGCTTCCAGTTCGCCTTCACGTCGTAGGTGATCCGACGGCCGAGCGCGAGGCCCTCCGCGCGGTAGCGGTCGATGGAGGCGGCGTCGCCGAGCCGCTCCACGGCCGCACCGATCACGGTCTCCTCGAAGGACGGCGGCTCCTCGGCCAGACACAGCCAGGCGTAGCCCAGCCATTCGCGCAGGTGCACCGTGACCAGGCCGTAGGCGGCCCGGTCCACGTCGGGCATCTTCACGAGGTTCGGTGCGGCGATCAGCCTGCCGTCGAGGTCGTAGGTCCACGCGTGGTACGGACACTGCAGGGAGCGCCGTACCTGGCCGGACTCCTCGGTGCACAGCCGGGCGCCGCGGTGGCGGCAGATGTTGAGGAAGGCGCGCAGTCCACCGGCCCGGTCACGGGTGACGATCACGCTCTCGCGGCCCACCTGGACCGTACGGAAGGCACCCGGCTTGTCGAGGTCGGCGGCGCGCACGGCGCAGAACCACATCGATTCGAAGAGCCGCTCCTGCTCCTGCCGGAAGATCTCGGGATCGGTGTAGTAGTGGCCGGGGAGCGTGGCGATCAGGCTCGGGGACAGCGGGGTTGTCGTCATGGCGGACTCCTCAGCGGCGGATACGGCTCATGTCGGGGTCGAACAGCGGCTCCTCGGCGACGGTCGCCGTGACCTTCTCGCCGACGTACTCGATGTGCACCGCGGTGCCCGCGTCCAGCGGGGGCAGCCAGGCGTAGGCGACGCAGCGGCCGAGGGTGTACCCGTAGGACGCGCTGGTGACGTAGCCGGCGGGGACGCCGTCGACGTGGACCGGCTCCTTGCCGAGGACGACGGCCGCGGGGTCGTCGAGCAGCAGCGCCGTGAGCCTGCGGCGCGGTTCGCCCGCCTTCTCCACAGCGGCCCGTCCGACGAAGTCGCCCTTGTCCATACGGACGGCGAAGCCGAGACCCGCCTCGTACGGGGTGTGCTCGGCGGTCATGTCGTGGCCCCATGAGCGGTAGCCCTTCTCCAGGCGCAGGCTGTTGAAGGCCGAGCGTCCGGCGGCGATCACGCCGTGCTCCCGGCCGGCCTCCCAGAGCGTGTCCCAGAGCCGCAGCCCGAGGTCCGCGCTGGTGTACAGCTCCCAGCCGAGCTCCCCGACGTAGCTCAGCCGCATCGCCGTCACCGGCACATGGCCGAGGTAGGTCTGCTTGGCGCGGAAGTAGCCGAAGCCCTGGTGGGAGAAGTCGTCCCGGGTCAGCGGCTGCACCAGCGCCCGGGCGAGCGGCCCCCACACCCCGATGCAGCAGGTCCCCGAGGTGATGTCCCGGATCCGCACGTCGTCGGGGGCGTGCCGCAGCAGCCAGTCCTCGTCCGCCGGCGTGTTGGCACCGATCTGGAACCGGTCGGCGGCCAGGCGCGCCACGGTGAGGTCCGAACGGATGCCACCGGACTCGTCCAGGAGCAGGGTGTAGGTCACCGCGCCGGGCTTCTTGGCGAGGTTGTTGGTGGTCATGCGCTGGAGGAAGGCCAGGGCGCCGGGGCCGGTGACCTCCAGCCTGCGCAGGGGCGTCATGTCGTACAGGGCGACCCTCTCCCGCGTCGCCCGCGCCTCGGCGGCGGCGATCGGCGACCAGAAGCGGGCCGACCAGTCGTCCCGCGCCGGCAGGTCGATCCCCTCGGCGAGCGGGGCGTTCGCCTCGTACCAGTGCGGGCGCTCCCACCCGCCGCCCTCCAGGAAGACGGCGCCGAGCTCCTGCTGACGGGCGTGGAAGGGGCTCACCCGCAGCGGGCGCGGCCGCTCCATGGGCTGCAGCGGGTGCAGGACGTCGTACACCTCGACGAACTGCTGAGCGCCCCGCTCGTGGACGTACGCGGGGGAGCGGTGGACGTCCTCGAAGCGGGTGAGGTCGCACTCGTGGACGTCGACGCCCGGACGGCCGTCCACCATCCACTCGGCGACCGCCTTCGCCACCCCCGCCGAGTGGGTCACCCAGACGGCTTCGGCGAGCCAGAACCCGCGCAGCGAGCGGGACTCGCCGAGCAGCGGCATGCCGTCCGGGGTGAAGGAGAAGACGCCGTTGAAGCCCTCCTCGATCTCCCCGGCGGCGAGCGCCGGGAGGAGCGTCCGGCAGTCCTCCCAGCTCGGCGCGAAGTCCTCCGGCGTGAAGGGGTACGAGGAGGGCATCACCGGCGCTTCGTCGTAGGCCGGGACCGTGAACGGGTCGACGCGCAGCGGCCGGTGGGCGTAGCTGCCGATGCCGATCCGGTCGGTGTGCTCACGGAAGTAGAGGTCGCGATCCTGGAAGCGCAGAATCGGACGGGACGCCTCGGTGCGCGGGTCGTTGACGCCGGCGAGCTCCGGCAGCGGGCCCGTCTTCGCGTACTGGTGGGCGAGCGGCAGCAGCGGCACGTCGACGCCGGCCATCCGGCCGACGACCGGGCCCCAGAAACCGGCCGCCGAGACGACGTGGTCGGCGGGGAAGACCCCCCGGTCGGTGACGACGGCGGTGACCCGGCCCTCCTTCCGCTCGATGCCGGTGACGGTGTGCCGCTCCAGGAAGCGGGCCCCGCGGGCCTCGGCGCGCTCCCGCTGGGCTCGGCAGGCGAGCACGGCGCGGGCGAGGCCGTCGCCGGGGGTGTGGAATCCGCCGAGGACCCGGCTCTCGTCCAGGAGCGGCCACAGCTCCTTGCAGCGTTCGGCGGAGACGATCTCGCCGTGGATGCCCCAGGAGGCGGCGTAGCCGGCCCGGCGGTGCAGTTCGGCCAGGCGCTCCTCGGTGGTGGCCAGTTCGAGGCCGCCGACCGGATTGAAGCAGGACAGTCCGTCGACCTCGAGCGCGCTGAACTTCTCCACGGTGTAGGTCGCGAAGGCGCTGAGCGTCCTGGACGGGCTGGTGCGGAAGACGAGCCCGGGCGCGTGGGACGTGGAACCGCCGGGGGCGGGCAGCGGGCCCTGTTCGAGGACGGTGACATCGCTCCAGCCACGGGCGGTCAGCTCGTCGGCGAGGGAGCAGCCGACGATGCCGGCGCCGATGACGACGACACGGGGGGAGGCGGCGGGCGTGTTCACGGTCTTTGTCACAGGACCACCACCGAGCGCAGGACCTCGCCGCGGTGCATCTTGGCGAACGCGGCCTCGACCTGGTCCAGGGAGATCGTCTCGGTGACGAAGGAGTTGAGGTCGAGAAGGCCGTAGAGGTACTGGTCGATGAGGATCGGGAAGTCGCGGCTCGGCAGGCAGTCGCCGTACCAGGAGGACTTCAGCGCGCCACCGCGCGAGAAGAGGTCGATCAGCGGGAGGTCGATCCTCATCTCGGGGTCGGGGACACCCACCTGGACCAGCACGCCCGCGTGGTCGCGCATGTAGAACGCCTGCTTGTACGTCTCCGGGCGGCCGACCGCGTCGATGGCGATGTCCACCCCGAAGCCGTCGGTGAGCGCGCGCACGGCCTCGACGGGGTCGGTGCCACGGGAGTTGACCGTGTGCGTGGCTCCGAACTTCTCGGCCTGGTTCAGCTTCTGGTCGTCGATGTCGACGGCGATGACCTTGCGGGCCCCGTTCAGACAGGCGCCCGCGATGGCCGCGTTGCCGACGCCGCCGCAGCCGATCACGGCGACCGTGTCGCCGTTGCGCACCTTGCCGGTGTTCACCGCGGCGCCGTAACCGGCCATCACCCCGCAGCCGATGAGCCCGGCGGCCTCGGGCCGTGCGGCCGGGTCGACCTTCACGGCCTGGCCGGCGGCGACCAGGGTCTTCTCGGCGAACGCGCCGATGCCCAGCGCGGCGGTGAGCGGCGTCCCGTCCAGGGTCATCGGGCGGGTGGCGTTGCGGGAGTCGAAGCAGTACCAGGGGCGGCCGCGGCGACAGGAGCGGCAGGTGCCGCAGGGGGCGCGCCAGGCGAGGACGACGTAGTCGCCGGGCGCCAGGTCGGTGACGCCCTCCCCGACGGACTCGACGGTGCCGGCCGCCTCGTGGCCGAGCAGGAAGGGGAAGTCGTCGTTGATCGCTCCCTCCCGGTAGTGCAGATCCGTGTGGCAGACACCGCAGGCCTGCACGGAGACGAGAACCTCGCCGGGGCCGGGATCGGGGACGACGATCGTCCGCACCTCGACGGGTGCGCCCCTCTTGACGGCTACGACGGCACGGACCTCATGCGGCACGATGGGCTCCTCAGTGTTGCGCTGTGCACGATGGGTTGCGCGATGGGGAACATAGTGGGAACGCCGACGACACCCCGTCAAGAGGTCGGTGTTAAGGACTGGCAAAAGCGGTGGGGCGCGAGGAAATGCTCCGGACACAGGACGACGCGGGGCCGGGTCTCCCCGGCCCCGCGTCGAAGGGGGCACCGTGACGGACGACGGGTCAGAACCCGTACCCCATCCGCCGGGACAGCTCGTCGGCCGCGACCACCGTCCGCGCGGCGAGCTCCGGCAGCCGCTCGCGCGGCAGCCGGTAGGCGGGCCCCGACACGCTGAGCGCGCCGATCACCCGGCTGTCGTGCGCCCGCACCGGTGCGGCGACCGCGTGCAGCCCGAGCTCCAGCTCCTCGACGACGAGGGCGTAGCCCTGCGCGAGGACCGCGTCCAGCTCGCTGCGCAACATCCCCGCACTGGTCAGCGTGTTCTCCGTGAACCGCGGCAGCGCCCGGGCGAGGAGCCCTTCGCGCAGCGTCACCGGCAGATGGGCGAGGAGCACCTTGCCGCTGGAGGTGGCGTGCAGCGGGGTGCGCCGGCCCAGCCAGTTCTGCGCCGTGACCGAGGCGGGGCCGCGCGCCTGCATGATGTTGACGGCGGCGTCGTCGTCCAGGACCGCGATGTTGACGGTCTCGCCCAGCTCGTCGGCGAGTTCCCGGCACACCGGCGCGCCTTCCTGGGAGATGTCCAGGCGCACGGCCGCCGCCCCGGCGAGGCGCAGGATCCCCGCTCCCAGGAAGTACTTGCCCCGGTCCTGCGCCTGGGAGACCAGGCCCCGGTTCTCCAGCACCCCGAGGAGCCGGAACGCCGTGGACTTGTGCACCTCCAGTTCGTCGGCGATCTCCGTGACACCGGCTTCGCCGTGCCGCGCCAGGATCTCCAGCACGCTCACGGCACGGTCGACGGACTGGATCGCCCCCGCCCCTCCCTTGGGCGCTCGCTCGGGTGCATCCTCGTTCTGTTCGGCCACTACGTGATCGCGGGTCATGGCTCAACTCTCACCCTCTGGTGGCCCCATGGGGGACACATCTGCGGGAAGCCCTTGACGCGACGGGCGTCCCGCCCGGATTCTGTTGCGCATAGCGCTCCCTCACGCGCCATACGCAACATTATGTTACCGAAGAGTCCTGCTGAAGAGTCCTGGACCGAGGGGGGCCCGTGATTCCCGTCTGCCGCCTTGAAGACCTTCCCGTGGGCGAATCCGTCCGTATCGACACGACACCGCCCATCGCGGTGTTCAACGCCGACGGCGAGCTGTACGCCATCGACGACACCTGCACCCATCAGGACGCCTCCCTCTCCGAGGGATGGCTCGAAGGCTGCCTGGTCGAATGCCCGCTGCACGCGGCCTCGTTCGACCTCCGCACCGGGCAGCCGACCTGCCTGCCCGCCCGCCGACCCGTCCGCACGCACCAGGTCGTCGTCGACGAGGGTGTCATCCACGTCCGCCCCGCCGCCCAGGAGGGCACCGCAGCATGAGAACCGTCACCGTCGTCGGCGCCTCGCTCGCCGGCCTGTACGCCGCCCGCGAGCTGCGCGCCCAGGGTTTCGACGGGCGGCTGGTGATCGTCGGCGAGGAGCCTCACCGCCCCTACGACCGGCCGCCGCTGTCCAAGGACTTCCTCTCCGGTCGCGTGGAGGAGGCCCAGCTCGCCCTCACCGACGAACAGGAGGAGCGGGAGCTCGCGGCCGAGTGGCTGCCGGCCACACGCGCCCGAGGCCTCGACGTCCGCGGCCGCACCCTGCTCCTGGAGAACGGCCGGACCCTCGTCACGGACGCGGTGGTGATCGCCACCGGTGCCTCCGCGCGCCGGTTGCCGGGCGACACCGGCCTCGCCGGAGTCCACACGCTGCGCACGCTCGACGACGCCCGCGCTCTGCGGGACGCCCTCGGCGCGGGCACGCGCCGGGTCGTCGTCGTCGGCGGCGGATTCATCGGCGCGGAGACCGCCTCCTCGTGCGCCTCCCTCGGACACGACGTCACGGTGGTGGAGGCCGCCCCGCTCCCGCTCGCCCCGCAACTCGGTCCCGAGATGGCCGCCGTCTGCGCCGGTCTGCACCGACGGGGCGGCACGGAGCTGATCACCGGTACGGGAGTGGCCCGGCTGCACGGGCGGGCGACCGTCACCGGGGTGGAGCTCACCGACGGCCGGGTGCTCCCCGCCGACGTGGTCGTCGTCGGCATCGGGGCCGTACCGAACACGTCATGGCTGGCCGGTTCCACACTCCTGCTCAGTGACGGGGTGCTGTGCGACGACGGCTGTGTCACCGCGCTGCCCCAGGTCGTGGCGGTGGGCGACGTCGCCCGCGTCGGCGGCCGGCGCACGGAGCACTGGACCAGCGCGACCGAGCAACCCGCCGTCGCCGTACGCAACCTCCTGGCCGGGCGGACCGTGGACACCTCCCGCTCCCTGCCCTACTTCTGGTCGGACCAGTACGGCGCACGCATCCAGTTCGCGGGCCGCCGGCGTGAGGGGGACACCGTCCGCGTCGTCGAGGGAGCCACGGAGGAGGGGAGTTTCCTCTGCCTCTACGAGCGTGACGGCCGGACGACGGGGGTGCTCGCCGTCGACCGGCCGCGGTCGTTCATGCGGGCCCGCCGCAAACTGGCCCGTGCGACCGAGGCCGGCGGGCCCATGAGCGGTGGACCCATGGCCGGTGGGGCCACGGACGGGCCCAGGCCCGGCCGGCCCGCGGCCGCCACCGCCGGGCCTTGACCTGGCAGGCCGGCCACGGGGTCACTCCGCTCGGCGGGGGCCGTGGCGGTCCTTCTCCTCGGCCTCCGTACCGGGATAGAGGTGATCGACCTCCGGCCGCAGATCGAGCATGTCGAGGAACTCCGCCAGCTCGGCCCGGTCGGCGGTCCGGCTCGCGACGGTCCGCCGGGCGGCCTGGCGCCGATTGCCGGGAGCAGGCCCCGGCGGCCCGTCGCTCTCCTCTGCGAGGTCCATGACGCCGATCCGACCACACGACGGCCCACCGCGCATCACCCACCGCGCATCCCCCGCGCCTCACCCACGCCGTACGAGGCCGGGGCCGGGTGCTACGGATAGGTCCGTACGTCGTCGTTGTACTCGCGGGCCCGTTCCCGTACCAGCTCGGGCAGCGTCCCCGACGCCAGATCCGCCAGCGTCGTGCCCTCCAGGACCTGACGCAGACTCGCCCGCACGGCGCGCCAGACGTCCGGCATGGGGGCGGCGGCGCCCTGGTACTCCAGTCCCGTCAGTTTCAGGTCACGCACGCTGACGAGGGGGCCGTCCATCGCGCGGACGACATCGGCGAGGGTGATGTCCGCCGCCGGCCTGGTGAGGGCGTAGCCGCCGTCCGGACCGCGCACGCTCCGCACCAGCCGCGCCTGCCGCAACTCGCTGAGGACGACGAAGAGAAAGCGGACGGGGATGTCCTGACGGGACGCGATCTCCTCCGCCTTCAGCGGCCGGTCGGGCGAACAGGCCAGCTCCGCCATGGCCCGAAGGGCGTAGTCCGTTCTCGCTGAGATCCTCACCGCCTCAATGTCTCACGGTTGGCGCGAAAGCGATCCGACGCCTTCGGCGCCGACCGCCCGGGGTTGCCATTCCACATTGTCCATCGACATAGTGAACTTCATCGGCTTCGCCGGCTCGTCGGCGTCCTCGACCTCATGGAACGTCACCGCGCAACACCCGCCCGGCTCGGAGGTTTCCGTGGTTCCCGTCGCGTCCGTGGTGTCCACCCGTCAGCGACCGACCGTGGCAGTCGTCGGCGCGGGCGCGGCCGGTGCCCTCGTCGCCGTCCAGCTGTGCGAAGCCGCGGCTCGGCGGCGCACCCCGCTCGACCTGGTCCTCATCGACCCGGCCGCGGAGGCGGGCCGGGGCACGGCCTACGCCACCGAAGTCCCCGAGCACCGCCTCAACGTGCCCGTCGGCGGGATGAGCTGCTACCCCGACGACCCCGGACACTTCCGTCGCTGGCTCTGCCGCCACGGTGAATCCACCGTCACCGCCGCGGACTTCGCCTCTCGCCACCGCTTCGGCTCCTACCTCGCCGACACCCTCGGACGCGCGATCATCACGGCGCACGGCACGGTCGCGGTGCGCCGGCTGAGGACGAAGGCGACCGGCTGCGCCGGTACGGCCGACGGGCGCTTCGCGCTCGCGCTGGCCGACGGCGGGACGCTGACGGCCGACAGCGTCGTCCTGGCCACCGGTCCCGCCGCCGGTTCGGCCGGCTGGGCCCCGGCGGAGCTGCGCGGCTCCGACCGGTTCATCGACCGCCCGTGGGCGCCCGGCGCGCTCGACGCGGTGGGCGCCACGGACGACGTCCTGCTGGTGGGCACCGGCCTGACCGCCATCGACCTCGCTCTCGTCCTCGACCGGCCAGGCCGCACGGTGCACGCCGTGTCCCGCGGCGGGCTGCTGCCCCAGCCGCACGCCGTCGCCCCGCTGCCGCCCGTACCCCCGCCGCCCGGTCTCGGGGCCCTGCCGCTCCACCGGCTCCGTACGGAACTACGGCGGCATCTGGCCGCCGTCCTGCGGGACCACGGCGACTGGCGGCCCGCCCTCGACGGACTGCGCCCCGGCATCGCGGCGCTCTGGCAGGGCCTCACCGACGACGAGCGAGCCGAGTTCCTCGCCCGCGACGCCACCCGGTGGAACGTCCACCGCCACCGGATGGCACCGGCCACCGCGGAAGCCGTCGCTCGCGCCCGCGCCGCCCGCCGCCTGCGGATCCACGCCGGACGGATCGCCTCCGCCGAGCCGCAGAAGGACGGTCGGCTCGCCGTCCGGCTCGCCGACGGCCGGGAACTGACCGTGGCCCGGGTGGTGGACTGCACCGGACCAGGACTCCGGATGGACGGCGCCGACGACCCGCTGTGGCGCGGGCTGCTCGCCGACGGCCTCGCGGTCCCCGGCCCGCTGGGCATCGGCGTCGCCACCGACGCCGGGCGCCTCCTCGACGCCCGGGGAAGCAGCGGAAGGCCGCTCTTCACCCTGGGCGCGCCCCGTCGCGGCGAGCTCTGGGAGACGACCGCGATCCCCGAGATCCGCGCCCAGGCCAAGGAGATCGCCGAGGCCGTCCTCGCTCCGCTCACCCCCCTCCGCCCGGCCACCCGCCGCAGGCCCACCGACCAGTTCGGGCTGCCGCTCTCCACCCACGCCGCCGCGGCCGCGGCCTTCCGCACCGGACTCGGCCGGGTCGTGACCGTACGCGCCAAGGCGGCGGACGCCTTCGCCCGCTCCGTCGAACTCGACCCCGGCTTCGCCCTCGGCCATGCCGCGCTCGCCCTGCTCGGACACGAGTGCGGCGCGGACGTCGACGTCTCCCGCGCACTCGCCGACGCCCAGCGCAGCGCCGCGGAGCGCGGCGACGAACGGGAGCGCTCCTTCGTCGACGTCGTCACCCGCCGCGTCCGGGCACACGACGGCGGTCCCGCGGCGGCGGACGACGGCGACCGGGCGCTCGTCGACCACCTCGACCGATTCCCCGGCGACGCCTTCGCGCTCGGCATCGCCGTCCCCACCATCGCCTTCTCCGGCGTCGGCGACCTCGACGGCTCCCTGGCGCTGCGGCTCGTGGAACACACCGCGCCCGCCTACGACGGCCACTGGTTCCACACCTCGCTCCTCGCCTTCGTCCGCCAGGAGCAGGGCCGGGTCGACGAGGCGGGCGCCCTCGCCCGGGTGGCCCTGGCCGCCGAACCCGCCTCCGGTCACGCCGTGCACGCCCTCGCCCATGTCCACTACGAGTCCGGTGCGCACCGCTCCGGCCGCGACTGGCTCGACGGCTGGATCGGCGGCCAGGGCAGGGGAGCCGTGCACCGGGCGCACTTCTCCTGGCACGTGGCGCTGCACGAACTCGCCCTCGACGACTCCGAGGCGGTACGCCGCCGCTGGTTCGCCCAGCTCGCTCCCCGTCAGGTCAACGGCGTACGGGCGCTCGTCGACTCCGGCTCGCTCCTGTGGCGGGCCCGGATGTCCCGGAACTGGGAGGGGCGGATGCCCGTCGACGGGGTGCTCGACGCCGTCGCCCGCGATCTGGTGGAACGGCCCGCGACCGCCTTCACCGCCCTGCACAGCGCCGTCGCCCTCACCGCGGCGGGCGACCTGCCCGCCCTGCGCCGCCTGCGCACCCACGCCGCGGGGGCCGATCCCGTACAGCGGGAGGTCGTCGTCCCGCTGTGCCGCGCACTCGAAGCCGTACTGGAGGAGCGGTGGACCACCGCGGTGGAAGGACTGCGGGCCCTCCTGCCCTCGCTGCGCAAGGTGGGGGGCAGCGCCGCGCAGCGCGAGGTCGTCGAGGAGACCCTGCTGTACGCCCTGATGGAGGCGGGCCACAGCGACGCCGCCCGCCACCTCCTCGAGGAGCGCCTCGACCGTCGCGCATCTCCGCTCGACCGACGACGCCTGGCCGACCTGCCCGGCTGAGCGGGCGGGGGACGCGCGGGGCGACGGGCCTCACGTCGGCTCCCGCCCGCTCAGGCACCCGCCTGGCTCATTCGCTCGCGTCGGCGATCAGTCGCTGGAGCAGATCGGCGGCGGCCCGGCCGAACGACGGGTCGTTGAGGTGGGTGTCGATCTCGACGATGTCGACGGCGCTCCCTCTCAGCCCGTCCCGCAGGGCGGCGAACAGCGCCTCGTCCGCGGCCGGATCGTGGTACGGCCCGCCCGGAGCCCCCAGCGTGGACAGCCCCCGCAGCGGCAGGCACACCGCCGTCGGCCCCGTGGCGGCCCGGAGCTTCGCCGCGAGGAGGGCGCCCAGTTCGGCGCACTCCCGCGCCGTGGTGCGGACGACCGAGATGGACGGGTTGTGCACGCGCACGTCACGGTCGCGCACCCGCGCGGGCACGGTGTCGAGCGGGCCGAACTTCACCAGGTCCAGGGCTCCCGGGCTCACCACCTGAGGGACACCGCGGCGCCCGGCGGCCAGCAGCCGGTCCGGCCCGGCCGTCAGGATGCCCCCGAAGAGCTCGTCGGCCAGCTCACAGAGCGTCAGATCCAGTGTGCCGGCGAAGAGTCGTCGATCCGCCAGCGACTCCAGGGTCCGCCCACCGGTCCCGCTGGCGTGGAACACCAGCACCTCGTAGCCGTGCTCGGTCATCCGCTCGCGCGCCGCGTCGACGCCGGACGTCGTCACCCCCGCCATGCTCGCCGCGATCAGTGGCCGCTCGCCCGCGTCGGGACCTCCGCTCCCGCCCTCGCCGAGCTCGGCCGGCCGCACCGCCCGCGGCGCGGCGGCGAAGCCCTTCGCCATTCCGGCGACCGCGTCGACGGCGTTCGCCAGGATCGGGGCCGACAACCGGTTGACACCGGCGATGTCGACCACGCTGTACATCATCGTGATGTCCGCGGAGCCGACGTAGGGCGAGACATCTCCGGCCGCCATCGAGGAGACCATCACCTTCGGCACCCCGAGCGGCAGTTCCCGCATCGCCCGGGTCGCGATCGACGTACCGCCGCTGCCACCGAGGGCGAGCACCCCGTGCAGCCGTCCTTCCGCGTACAGGCGCCGCACGACCTCGGCGGCGCCCCGGGCCATCGTCGTCACGGCCGCGCCCCGGTCGCCCTCCGCCCGTAGCCGCTCCAGATCCACCCCCGCCGCCCGCGCCACCTCCGCGCGGGACACGTCGGCGGGTATGCGGGGGGAACCGATCACCCCCGTGTCGACCACCACGACCTCGACTCCCCGCAGCAGCAGCCGCTCACGCAGCCAGCCGTACTCCAGCCCTTTGGTGTCCAGCGTGCCCACCAGCACAACGATCGTCATGCCCGCCAATGTGCGGGGTGCCCGGCCGATCGACAAGACCATGGCCGTGTCCGCCCCTCGCCACGACCGAGTGAACCGTCCGTACGGCGGGACGACGTCGCCACGCGCGAGCCCGCTCGGCATACTGACCCCTCTTGATCACCGCTACGCCGCAGGAGGAGACATGGCCGCCAGTTTCAAGACCGTCATCGAGGTGGGCCCGGACCATCTCGAACAGGCCCGCGTCATCGACCGCTTGTTCCAGGAGGCGATCGCTCCGGCGACCGTCAACTTCGACTTCGACAACATCCGGCAGGCGGCGGCCGCCATCCCGGACAGCACGATCGTGAAGATGGTCCGCGGCTGGGGACTTCAGGAGAACGCTCCGGTCATCGTGATGGTGCTCTCCCTGAAGGAGGCCGTCCGTCAGGCACTTCCCGCCGAGTTCGCCGACGCCTCCTTCTGGGACACGATCGAGCAGGAACTCGTCCGCGCGTTCACCGGCCTGGCCGCACAGGAGGGCGAGCCGGGACTGTCGTACTACGAGGAGGGCCCGGACCGCACCCGCTACTACCGGGATCTGTTCTTCGCCCTGCAGGACGAGGAGACCGGCGACCACATGTACGCCATCGCCTTCTGCATCGACGTGAGCGTCGGCCTGGAGAAGGAGAAGGCCGGCGCACTGCAGACGGCCGACGTCGCCCCCTTCACGATCCGGCTCAACGCGATCGTCGTGCGCCAGGAACTGGGCCTCGCCGCCTGACAAGCCGCCCGACCGCCGCCTGAACGCGAAGCCGGCTCGCCCCGCTTCGCATCGAAGCGCCCCGGCTCGCCCCGGCGCGCACCGGCCCGCCGTCCCGGGCCGGCCCCCACCGGAACCTAGACTGCCCGTATGGCGAAGTACTTCGACGTGCACCCCGAGAATCCTCAGCGGCGCACCATCAGCAGCGTGGCCGACAGCATCAGGTCCGGCGAGCTCGTCGCGTATCCGACGGATTCCTGTTACGCCCTGGGATGCCGACTGGGCAGCCGTGACGGCATCGGCCGTATCCGGTCCATCCGGAACCTCGACGACCGTCACCATTTCACCCTGGTGTGCCAGAACTTCGCGCAGCTCGGGCAGTTCGTGCACGTCGACAACGACGTGTTCCGCGCGATCAAGGCGGCGACGCCCGGCAGGTACACCTTCATCCTGCCCGCGACGAAGGAGGTGCCGCGCCAGTTGCTGCACCCGAAGAAGAAGACGGTCGGAGTCCGCATCCCCGACCACGCCGTCGCGCAGGCCCTGCTCGCCGAACTCGGCGAACCGCTGCTCTCCAGCACCCTGCTCCTGCCCGACGAGGAGGAGCCGATGACCCAGGGCTGGGAGATCAAGGAACGGCTCGACCACGTGGTCGACATCGTGGTGGACTCCGGCGACTGCGGCACGGAGCCGACGACGGTCATCGACTTCTCGGGCGGCGAACTCGACATCGTCCGCCGGGGAGCGGGCGACACCACGCGGTTCGAGTGACCCGTGGTCCCCGCCGGGCGCCCCAAGACGGACCTGCCCGCCCGCGTGTGATGATCGGCGCATGACCGTTCTTCCCGTGCGGCACGCCCTCGTCGTGGCGGTGGTGGCCGTCCTCACCGCCGGATGCGGCCTCGCGGCCGAACTCGACCGTGAGGTCGATCCCGAGCGCACCGGAGCGGCCGCCACTCCGAATCCGCCGCGCACCGGTGCGCCGGCCGAGGCGAGGACCCCTCGGCCGGGAGAGGACGGACCGACCCCCTCCGTGGCGGCGACGGGCTGCCCGGCCACCGGGGTGAAGGTGTCGACGGGCGCGGTGAACGCCGCCATGGGGCTGCGGGCCATGCCCGTGACGCTCACCAACTGCACTGACATCACCCGGCAGTTGAACGGCTATCCGGATGTGCGGGTACGGGACGCGCGGCACGAACCCATGGACGTCACCGTACTCAGAGGACCGGAACCGATCACCCGGCTCGACGACCCCGGACCGCACCCGGTGACACTCCGGCCCGGAGAGTCGGCGCGCAGCGTCTTCGTCTGGCGCTACTCGACCGTCGACCCGGCGACCGGGCGGGGGAGCGGCGTCTACGTGGAGATCGCTCCGGCCGCCGGGACGGAGCGGCAGACCGTCGTGCCGGAGGGCGGCCTGGACGTCGGGGAGACCGGGCTGCTCGGCACGACGGCGTGGCAGAAGGTCGTCGACTGAGCCGTCCGGCCCGGTCCTGCGCCCGCGCGAGGTGGCGGACCGGCCCGGCCGCCCGCGCGAGGTGGCGGCCCGGTCCTGCAGCGTGCCGGAAGCCGCGCCGCCGCCCGCCGCGCTCAGCCCCTCCCGGGTCGGCGTGCGCGACGCCGGGCCAGGCGGTGGAACGCCCTCGGTGTGCGCGACGGTGCGGGCAGGGCGCCGGCGACGGCGTCGGCCAGGAGGGTGCCGACGGTTTCGGCGGCGCAGGTGCGGTTGGCCCCGATACCGCCCGAGGGGCCCCGCTTGATCCAGCCGACGACGTACGTCCCCGGCATCCCCGACACCCGACCGCCGGCGTGCGGCACGGTGCCGGTCGCCTCGTCGAAGGGCAGCCCCGCCACGGGCATGCCGCGGTAACCGACGGCCCGCAGCAGCATGCCCGCCGGTATCGTCCGCTCTCCCGCCCCCTCCGTGACCCGCGCGCCCATGACGGTGTCCTCGCCGAGCACCGCCACCGGCGCCGAGTGGAAGCGCAGGACGATGCGGCGGCGGTCCGAGGCCGGTGTCGCCGACCAGTCCGCCGCCTCGCGCGGCACGCCCCGCAGCAGCGCGGCCTTCTCGTTCGCCTCAGCGCCGTCGATCGTCGCGCCGGTCCGCGGATCGTGGTCGTCGACGACGAGGTCCACTCCGGGCAGGTGCTTGAGGGCGAGCAGTTCGGAGGCGGTGTACGCGGCGTACTCGGGGCCACGGCGTCCGAGCAGGACCACCTCGCGCACCGAGGCGTCCCGCAGGGCGGCGAGCGCGTGATCGGCGATGTCGGTGCCGGCCAGGGCCGCCGGGTCCGTGACGAGGATGCGGGCGACGTCGAGGGCGACGTTGCCGTTGCCGACGACCACGACCCGCTCGGCGGTCAGGGCGACCGCCTCCGGGGCGACCTCGGGATGGGCGTTGTACCAGGACACGAACGTGGTCGCCGAGATGCTGCCCGGCAGGTCCTCGCCCGGGATGCCGAGCCGGCGGTCGGCCGACGCGCCCACGGCGTACACCACCGCGTCGTGGTGCGCGGCGAGCTCCTCGGCGGTGATGTCCTTGCCGATCTCGACGCCCAGGTGCATCCGTACCCGGGGATGGCTGTGGAACCGGGCGAAGGTGTCGCCCACCTTCTTGGTGGCGGGATGGTCCGGGGCCACGCCGTACCGGATCAGGCCGCCCGCCAGGGGCAGCCGGTCGACCAGTGTCACCTCGGCGTTGGTGTGCAGCAGCAGGTCCTCGGCGGCGTACATCCCGGCCGGTCCGGTGCCGACGACCGCGACCCGGATCGGCGTGAAGTCGGACGGCAGCCCGCGTTCGAAGACGGGCTCGCCCCAGGCGTGGAAGTTCGGCCCGGCGCCGACCGGTTCGGGTTCCTTGCCGGCGAAGTAGGCCGCGTTGATCGCGGCGTACTGCTGCTGCGGTGCGGAGAGGCTGTCCACCGGGAAGATCGCGTCGACGGGGCAGGCGTCCGCGCAGGCCCCGCAGTCGATGCACGTCTCCGGGTCGATGTGGAGCATCTCCGTGCTGCCGAACGCCCGCTCCTGCGGGGTCGGGTGGATGCAGTTGACGGGGCACACGGCGACGCACGTGGCGTCGCTGCAGCACGTCTGGGTGATGGCGTAGGTCATGTCGTCAGCCCGGCTCGGTCGGTGGGTCGGAATCCGGTGGGTCGCTCGACGGGTGGACCGTCGTCGCGGCCCGGGTCAGATCAGGTGCGCGCGCTTGTAGAAGAACAGCGCCGGCTTGGTGAGCAAGCGGGCCGAGGCGAGGAAGTCCATGAGGCCCGAGCAGCTGGAACGCATCAGGGCCTTGTGGTGCTCGTTCGACCGCGCCTCCGTGAGGGCGCGCTCGGTGTCGAGCCCGGCGTTCGCGTAGACCTTGCGGTTCACCATGCTGGTGACGATGTAGTAGGAGGCGATCGCGATCACGAACGCGTTGAGCTGCCGGCGCAGCGGGCCCGCGTGACGGAGCCGCTTGCGCGTCTCGTCGCGCGCGAACTTCATGTGCCGTGATTCCTCGACGACATGGATGTTGTTGATGGTGCGGACGAAGGGGGCGACCCGCTCGTCGCGCATCCAGTCGCGCTGCATGACGTCGAGGACCTCCTCGGCGACCAGGATCGCGGCGTAGGCGGCCTCGCCGAAGGCGAGCGTCTTGAAGGCACGGCCGAGTTCGACCACCATCCGCTGCGGCCGGTAGGCCGGAGCGCCGAGCTTCGCGGCGCCGCGCGCGAACATGATGGAGTGCCGGCACTCGTCGGCGATCTCCGTCAGCGCCCACTGGAACTGCGGGGAGGTCGGGTCCTTGGCGTACATGTCGCGCAGCACCATCTGCTGCAGGATCATCTCGAACCAGATGCCGGTACTGGCCACCGAGGCGGCCTCCTGCCGGGTCAGCTCCTTGCGCTGCGCCTCGCTCAACTCGGCCCAGTACGCGGTGCCGTAGAGGGTGCTCCACTCCGGGCTCGCGCCGTGGAACTCCTTGTCCAGCGGGGTGTCCCAGTCCACCTCGGTGGCCGGGTCGTACGACAGCTTCGCGGCCGAGTCGAGCAGCCGCCGGGCGACGTCCTGCTCTGCGCGCCGGTCCTGGGTCTCCGGGCGAACGGTGCTGCTTGCCATGCTGCGGCTCCTTGAATCGAGTGACCGACCCGACGCCGGCCGCCCGCCGCCTCATCCCGTGCCCGCGCGATGAGGTGGGCCGCCGCACGCCACCCTCGCTTGTTAGACACGACGTCTAGCAAGCTGTTAGACGGAACGTATAACAAGGGTGGGGCGCGGGCCTACCCCCGTGACGGAAATCGTCGTCGCGATGGACGGCCCTCCGTGACCATTTCGCAGGGTTTGCCCCTGATCGGGACCGCCCAACTCGCCACCGGCGCCCTTCGCTTGCACCGCGTCGACCTCACCAGGCAACCCACGGCCAGCCGTTGCCGTCCTCCGGAGGCGAGAGAGGCACCACGGAATCCGGCAGCACGGGACCCCCGCACCACGGAACCCGGGCAGCACGGCATCCGGAGGAGCCGACCAGATTCGATGGTGAGGAAGACCGCTTTGATACGTGTCACACGCGCGGTGACCGCGGCCGTGGCGTTACTCGCGCTGGCCGCGGCGGCGCCGGGAGCGGCGCACGCGCAGCCGTCCCCGGGACCCCTGTCGCAAGCGCCCCGGGGAAGGGAGGACGGAAACCTCCCCGAAGGCTGGCAGTTCACCGGCACGGGCGCCGGAAGGGAACTGATCTGGACCTCGCCCGACCTCGTGCCCATGGGCAACGCCCGAGTCGAGTTCTACGCCGGAAAGACCCTGCTCGGCCGGCCCGAAGCGGCGCGCGACGGGCACGCGTTCCGGCTCAGGACCGACGGCACGCGCATCGGTTCCGGGACGGAGCTGCGGGTCATGGCGGGCGGCCGGCGCCTCGACGCGGGCGCGGGCTCGGACGCCCGCGACGACGCCGGGCGCCTCTCCCCGTCGGCGCCCCGCGAGACGCCCCCTCCAGGGACTCCCGGACACACGGAAGCCCCCCTTCCGGCGAACCCGGTCGATCCCGGCGTACGCGGCGGCCACCGCACCGTCACCGGCGAATACACCCTGCCCCCGGTGCGTCTGCCCCACTTCCCCGCCCCCGTGGAGATGCGCGCCACCGTCGTCGGACCGATCGGCGCTCCCGGCAAGCGGCCCCTGGCACTCTTCCTGCACGGACGCCACGCCACGTGCTTCAACACCGCAGGCGAGGTCACCGGCGAGTGGCCCTGCACGGACGGCACGAAGCCGATCCCCAGCCACCAGGGCTATCTGCAGGCCCAGAAACTCCTGGCCTCCCAGGGGTACGTCACCGTCTCCATCGCCGCCAACGGCATAAACGGGCAGGACTTCCAGGCGGAGGACGGCGGCGCCCAGGCCCGCTCGTCCCTCGTACGCCGGCACCTCGCCCACTGGGCGGAGTGGGCCGCGAAACCGGCCGGGGCACCGGCCGCCGTCCGCGCCACCGCGCCCGCCGACCTGTCCCGCGTCCTGCTCGTCGGCCACTCCCGAGGCGGCGAGGGCGTCAACCGGGCCGCGCTGGACAGCCTCTCCCGGCCGCCCGCCGACCAGGACGGCTACCGGGGTCCGGTGCGCTGGACCATCCGCGGCAACGTCCTGATCGGTCCCACCGTCTTCGGGCAGAACCCCGTCCCCGACGTGCCCTCCGCGACCCTCCTGCCGGGCTGCGACGGCGACGTGTCCGACCTTCAGGGCCAGATCTACGTCGACGGCACCCGCGGTGTCAGCCGCGGCGCCGCCCTGCACAGCGCGGTGTACATGGTCGGCGCCAACCACAACTTCTTCAACAGCGAATGGACCCCGGGTCAGGCGAAGGCGCCGGCCGACGACGACTTCTGGTCCGACGACACGCCGGACCCGGTGTGCACGCCGGGGACGAAGACCCGCCTGACCGCCACGCAGCAGCAGACCGCCGGCGCCACCTACATCGCCGCGGCGGCGCGGCTGTTCCTCGCGGGTGACGACCGTGTCCGTCCGCTCCTCGACGGCACCGGCCGGCGCGCGCCCTCGGCGGACCCCGCCCGGGTGCTCACCCACGCCGTCGGCGCGCACCGCACGCCGGCCTTCCTCGCGGATCCGTCGGTCGCCGTGACCGGTGGCAGGGTGTGCGCCCAGGTCGATCCCGACGCGGCCCGTGCCTGCCTGCCGCCCGACGGGGGCGGTCAGTCGCCGCACTTCGCCTCCTGGGAGACGGCGCCGGAGCCGGGCCGCGACGCGATCGCCCTCAACTGGTCGAAGGCGGGCGCGGCGGTCACGGTACGCCCCGCACGTCCGGTCTCCCTCGCGGGCAGCGAGGCCCTGGCCCTCCGGGTGATCGTCCCGCCCAACACCAGCGGCACCCAGCTGGACGTCACCCTCGTCGACGCCTCGGGCCGGCGCGCGAACCTGGGCCGGGCACGGCTCGACGGGCTCCCCGGCACCGAGCGGACCGCCTCCTACTGGGCGCGCGAGCTCCGCCTCCCCCTGTCCGCCGCCGCCCGCGCGGGCCTCGACCTGAAGCGGGTGAAGACCCTCGAACTGACCCCGCGCACCGGCTCGGGCAAGGCATGGCTGATGGACGCCTGGGGCTGGCGCCCCGGCACGCCCGTCGTGCGCCCGGCTCCGCTGCCGCGCGTCGACATCGGCCGGCTCACGGTGGCGGAGGGCGACTCGGGGGTCCGTACCCACCGCGTCCCCGTACGCGTCTCCGGGCAGGGCAGCGGCCAGGTCCGCGTGTTCGTCGCCGACCCCGCCACGGGCGAGGTCACCCACCGGACGGTGACGGTACGGCCCGGCAAGAACGCCGTCGACGTGTCGCTGACGGTGCGCGGCAACACGCGGTTCGGCAACGACCTCTCGCAGGAGGTCTTCGTGAAGGCGGTCCGCGGCGCGGTCGTCGGCTCCCATCACGGCGGCGTGACCGCCCGGAACGACGACCCCATGCCCACGCTCACGGTGACACCGGTCGCGGCCGACGTCACCGAGGGCAAGCCCCTGACCTGGCGGCTGACGCTGTCGGAGGCCGCCGACGCCGAGATCTCGGCAGGGCTCGAACTCCTGCCCGTCGTCGGCGGCGCGGAGCTGTCCACCGCGGACGTCGACCGCCGGTGGCTGGAGGAGTACGTCGGCGAGGTGCCGGAACAGGCCGTGCCGCTGTCTCAGCTGCCGCGGGCCTATTTGACGGTGTACATACCCGCCGGCGAGACGGCCTTCGACGTGTCGGTCCCCACCGTCGCCGACGAGCTGCGCGAGCCGCAGGAGTCCCTGCGGGCCCGTCTGATCACCTACGACGAGGAGTGGGAGCCGCGGCCCGGACCGGAGCTCATCGGCACGGTGCGCGACGCCGCGTAGCGTCACCGACGACCTGACACCGGCCCGCGCCCACCAGGGGTGCGGGCCGGTGCCACGTACGCGCCCCCCACCGGCACCGGCGCCGGAGCCGGCGCCGGAGCGCGGACACGTCGGGCGGACACGTCGGGCGGATGTGTGGCGCGGATCCGGGTAGGCGCCGCCGCAGGGAACGACGAACGACGTGCCTGGGAGGAGGCTCGGACGATGACCGGAAAGCGGACGGTGACCGTGTTCGGTGCGACCGGACGCCAGGGCGGCGGTCTGGCGCGGGCGATCCTGGCGGACCGGGACGGCGACTTCGCGGTGCGGGCCGTCACCCGCAGGCCGGACTCGGACGCGGCCAAGGAGCTCGAGCGGCTCGGGGCCGAGGTGGTCCGGGCCGACATGGACGAAGAGGACAGCCTGGGCCCGGCCTTCGAGGGGGCGTACGCGGCGTTCCTGGTGACCAACTTCTGGGAGCACACCTCCGCCGAACGGGAGAAGGCCCAGGCCGCGGCCCTCGCCCGGGCGGCCGGACACGCCGGGGTGCAGCACGCCATCTGGTCCACCTTGGACGACACGCGCGAGTGCATCCCCTTGGACGACGACCGCATGCCCACGCTGCAGGGCTCCTACAAGGTGCCGCACTTCGACGCGAAGGCGGAGGCCGACCGGTACTTCGAGGACGACGGCGTACCGACGACGTACCTGCGGGCGACGTTCTTCTGGGAGAACCTGCTCACCTTGTGCCCGCCGCAACGCGCTGACGACGGCGTTCTCGTCATCAACCTGCCGATGGGCGACCGCCGGCTCTCCGGCATCGCCGTCGACGACGTCGGCAGGACGGCGCTGGGCGTCCTGAAACGGGGCACCGACCTCCTCGGCGCCACGGTCAGCATCGCCGGCGAGCACCTGAAGGTCGCGGACATGGCCGCCACCCTGACGGAGGTCCTCGGCCAACCGGTCGAGTACCGGCCCCTGGCCCCGGACGCCTACCGGGCGCTCGACATGCCGGGGGCGCAGGAGTCGGGCAACATGTTCCAGTTCTACGCGGACTGCGAGCACCGGTTCACCGCCGCCCGCGACCTCGCCGCCGTACGCGCGCTCAATCCCGCGCTCCAGAACTTCCGCACCTGGCTGCTGGCCCACCGCGCGGAGTTCGCCCCCGAGAAGCGGACCGAGCGGGAGGCGGGCGGCGGTGAGTGACCCGGCCGACCGGGTGCTGCGTACAGCTGTCGTCGCCGAGGCGGACTCCATGCTGCGGGCGCTGGCCGACTGGGTGTCCGTCCCCTCGGTCTCGGCGGAGCCGGCGCACGCCGTCGATGTGACGCGCTCCGCGCGGTGGCTCTGTGCCGCCCTGCGGCAGGAGGGCTTCCCGATCGTCGAGGAGTGGGAGACGGACGGCTTGCCGGCGGTCTACGGCTGTCGACCCGCTGCGGACCCGGCCGCCCCCACCCTGCTCGTCTACAGCCACCACGACGTCCACGCCGCCGAGGAGGAGGAGTGGCGGGAGACGGCCCCCTTCACACCGGCCCTGCGCGAGGGCCGGTTGTACGGTCGGGGCGCGTCCGACGCCAAGGGTCAGATCCTCTGTCACCTGTGGGCCCTGCGCGCCCACCTGGCCGCCCGCACGAGCTCCGGCGCCGGAGCCGGGGTCGGAGTCGGCGCCGACTCCGACTCCGACCCCGGCTCGGGCTGGGGCTCCGGCTCGGGCCCACACCCCGGCACGGCCCCCGCGGTGACCCTCAAGCTGCTCATCGAGGGCGAGGAGGAGATCGGTTCCGTCCACCTGGGGGACCTGCTCGCCGAACACGCCGAAGAACTCTCCGCGGACGTGGCGATGGTCTCGGACACCATGCTCTGGTCGCTGGACGACGCCGCCGTGTGCACCGCTGTCCGTGGCTCCGTCAACGCCCGCCTGGAGATCCGCGGAGCCCACCGGGGCCTGCACAGCGGGGCCGCCTCCGGCGCCGCGCCCAACGCGCTCAACGAGCTCTGCAGGATCCTCGGCCGGCTCCACGACGACGACGGCCGGATCTCCCTGCCGGGGTTCTACGACGCGGTACGTGAGCCGTCCCCCGCGGAACGCGCCGAACTCGACGCACTTCCCCCGTTCGACACCGCCGCCTGGACCGCCGAGACCGGCACGTTCGGCACCACGGGGGAGGACGGCCGCAGCGTCCGGGAGCGCGTCTGGTTCCGGCCCTCCGCCGAGATCAGCAGCCTGGCGGGCGGCGACCCGCAGGGGCCCGTGCGCGGCCTCATCCCGGCCGCCGCGTCCGCGGAGCTCCTCCTGCGCCTCGTGCCGGACCAACGCGCGGACGACGTGGCCGCCCAGCTCCGCGCCTGGCTCGACCACCACATAAGGCCGTGCTTCAGCCACGATCTGCAGGTGTCGTCGACCATCTCCGACCCGTACACCACGCCCTCGGGTCACCCGGCGCTGGAGGCCCTGCGGCGCTCCATGAGCCGCGCGTTCGGCGGCCCGGCCCGGCGGATGGCGAACGGCGGCGCCGCACCGGCCGCGCAGCTCGCCCGGAGCCTCGACGCACCCGTGCTGTTCTTCCGTACCGGCCTCATCGACGACCGCTGGCACGGCCCGGACGAGAAGGTGGAGGTCGAGGCGCTCCTGCGGGGCGCGCACACGCTCGCCGCGTTCTACCAGGCCCTCGCGGAGCAGCCGGAAGCCCGGCAGCCGGAAGCCCGGCAGTCGGACACCGGCCGGCCGGACGCCGGGCGGGGAGAACCGAGGGAGGCGGACCCGGGGCAGGTGGGACCGGGCGCGCGGTCACGGTGAGCGGGGCGGTCACGGGGGCGGCCGGGCGGTCACGGCGGTCGCCGGCAGGTCACGGTGACGGGGGAAGGAAGCCCAGGGCCACGGCCAGCCGCGCTTCCTGCTCCTCCACGCCTTCGGCGTGTTCGCCGATCACCGCGTAACGCCAGGAATGCCCGTCCGGCGGCACATCCGCGTACAGGACGACGCCCTCGCCCCGCGCGGGATCGAAGGCGAGGTCGTACGCCGAGAGCCGGTGCAGGGCCTCCTCGAAGCCGAAGCGCCGCCGGGCCCGCCGCCTCGCGACCGACCACGCCCGGTCCGACCGGCCCGACAGGGCGCTGAGCCGGTCGACCATCGCCTGGACCGTGGTGGTGGCGGTGCGCCGGACGTTGCTCTCGCCGGCCAGCAGCGCGCCGTCCGTGGTGACCAGCGCGTCCACCCCGAGCGGACCGGCGTAGCCGTGCCGTGCCAGATGGTTCCCCAGCGCGACCCCCCACCGGTCCAGCTCCTCGGACACCGGCGGTGAGGCGGGCGGAAGCGGAGAGACATAACCGGTGAACGACCCCCGTGCCGTCCTCATCACGCCGCTGTACAGGGGGCGCGTCCCCGTCGCCGACACCTCCAGCTGGACGCTCACCGACGCGGCCACGTCCACGCACTGCTCGACCACCCACGTACCGTCCGGGCCGCCCACCGCTTCCAGGCCCTGCTGCGTCCAGGTGGGGTCGTTGCGTGAGACGAAGCGCAGCCCGTGGCCGCCCGCCGACCGGTCGGGCTTCACGACGACCCGCTCGTACGTCTCCAGAAGCTCACGCACCGTCTCGTGGACCTCACCGCGTCGGCACACCCGGCCGACGGGCAGCCGCATGCCCAGCTCGGCGGCCACCTCGCGGAAGCCGGCCTTGGTGTTGAGCCGTCGGGTGACCTCCAGGGCGGCCGCCGCGGCATCGACCGTGGGGAAGGGACGGACGGTGATGCCGAGGTCCCGGGCGAAGGAGACCGCGGACGCGTCGAGCGCGGTGGGCAGCAGTGCGCTGCCGCGCTCGCCGGCCAGGGTCCGCAGCCGCTCGGCGAGGCCCGCCGCGCGCAGCGCCTGCCCCATCGGTACGGCGCCCGTGGAAGCCGGCCCGTCGGCAGCGACCGGCGGCACTTCCACGACCGTCACCTCGTCGGTCGGCACCCGCGTCAGGCCGCACGCGTACCGCAGGAACTCCTCGCTGAGCGGTACGGGCGTCACGAGCACGTCGCCGGGCCGCAGCAGCCACGCCTTGCGCGGCGCCTGCTCCGCCCACTCCGCCAGTGCCCCGCTCTCCTCCAGATCTACCGCCAGGTCGGAGACGAAGTTCGCGAAGATGACCAGGGGCCCGGCCTCATCCACCGCTTGTGCCCCTCTCGATTCCGCCCTCGGGGACTCTTGCCTCCTGCGGCTGCCCCTCCCCACGACCGGCGAAACAGAAGTACGGCCGTACGGGCGCCCGGTGTCGCGCGTCCGAGGACGCAGCCGGCTCCGCGTCGTACTGACACCGCCGATCGGCGGCCGGAATGCGCGGCCGAGGCCCGGCGTACTCATAGGCTCGTCGTGTGACCGAGAACGAGATCAAGCTCAAGGCCATTGCCGCGCTCACGGGACTGCGCGGAGGGGTGGAGGAGAGTCTCGTCTCCACCCTGCTCGGTGAGGTGATCCCGGGCCAGTTCATGGTGCCCGTCGGGGCCGGCCCCGAAGAGGTCGGCATGGCGGTGCTGAGCCAGCTCTCCGATCCGCTGAGCGCGCTCGTCAATGGCTTCATCGTCGCCTTCGAGGCGGTCGCCGACGCCTACGACGAGACCGGATCCGGGCCGCGCACCGAACTGATCCTGCAGGAGCTGGCCCTCAGCCTGGCCCGGGACGACTCGGAGGAGTGATCAGGTGTACTGCTGCGGGCGGCCGAAGAGCAGGTCGTACCCGGCGGGCAACTGGAGAAGGACCCGACGCAGGAGGTCGTCTCCCGCGCAGTCCGCGACCACGCTGAGGACGGCGCTGACGTCCCACTTCGCGGTCTCCTCCGTCGCTCCGTCGATCCACGCGGCGGTCGCCCGCACGAATCGCTCCGGGTCGAGCGGTTCGGTGGCCTGCAACGGGTTGAGGAGGATCAGAGCGAAGGTCTCGGGGAGCCGGGCGGCCAGTTCGGCGCGGTCCGCACCGACGAGGTGCGCGCCCAGCAGGGCGAGGACCGTGCGAGCGGCGCGCTCCGCCTCGTGTTCCGAGGCGTAGTCGCCGCGCTCCTGGACGGCCTTGAGGAATACGTCCCATTGCATGCCCATCGGAAAGTCCCTTGCTGGCACGGCGGTGGTCGGGGGGAGGGGGAGCGGGAGGGCGGGGTGAGCAGGGGCCGGCGCGCCCCGCCCTCCACTGCTCCGTGACGGTTCGACTCAGTCGCTGATCTGCTTGCGTTCGCTTCCGGCGCCGACGCTCACCCTGCGCGGCTTGGCACGCTCGGCGATCGGGATGCGCAGGGTCAGAACTCCTGCGTCGTATTCCGCCTCGATGTGCTCGGTGTCGAGGGTGTCGGCCAGCATCACCTGCCGGGAGAAGACCCCCAGCGGCCGCTCGGACAGCTCCACCTGGACGTCGTCGCCCTTCGCGGACGGCCGCCGCTCCGCCTTCACGGTGAGCATGGTGCGCTCGACGTCGATGTTGATCGCGTCCGCCGAGACCCCGGGCAGGTCCAGGGCGATCACGTACACATCTCCGTCGCGGTAGGCGTCCATCGGCATCGCGGACGGCCTCGACCAGGTCCCCGTCGTGCCGAGGAGCTGCTGGGTGAGTCGGTCGAGTTCGCGGAACGGATCGGTGCGCATCAGCATCTCGGAACACCTCCGGCGATCAAGTCCGGCGCCCGGGCGGAGCCGCCCGGGCGCTGCGCTTCACCTACTCATTCTTGTAACATGTCGTCCAAACGATGACAAGAGGACATGTCATTGAACGGGTGACGCGAGGAGGCGAAGGTGACCCCCGTCGAAGAGCCAGGACAGCCGAGCGGCCCGACCTCCTTCATCGCCGCCATGGCGGCGCTCCGCACGATCGACGAAGCGGTACGCGGCGCCCGCGCCGGCTCCGACGGCGAGGGCGGCGGTGGCGGACGGGAGTCGGACGGCGCCCTGCCCGAGCAGGCCCTCGCCGCGCTTCTGCTGCTGCGCCATGTGCGCGATCAGCTCGCCGGCTGGGAGTCCGGCCTCATCGAGACAGCGCGCGCGGCCGGCGCCAGCTGGGCCGACCTCGCCGAACCGCTCGGCGTCGCGAGCCGCCAGGCAGCCGAGCGCCGCTACCTGCGGCTCCGCCCCGGGGCCGCGGGCACCACGGGCGAACAACGCGTCCAGGCCACCCGGGACCGCCGCGCGGCACACCGCACCGTCGCGGCGTGGGCCCGCCACAACGCCGCCGACCTGCGCCGGCTCGCGGGCCAGATCACAGCCCTGCCCGACCTCCCCGTCGAAGCCGGTATCCCGATCGACGACCTCAACCGAGCCCTGGCCGAGGACGACGCCGCCCACCTCGTCCGTCCCCTCACCGCCACCACCGCCCACCTGCGGGGGCGGCACCCGGAACTGGCCGCCCGCATCGAGGACCTCACCCGGCAGACGGAACGCCTGAGCCGGAAAAGCACCGAACAGCGCCGCAGCTCCCCCTGAGCCGGCGCCGGTCCGGGCGGGCGACGTTCGTGGCGTCGAGGCCCGCGAACACACGTCCGTTTCGTCCTGTTCCGAACGGGCAGCAGCGCCGCAGACAGACGTACCCGAAACCGACCGAGGGGGCCGCCCCGATGTCAACAGGGACGCTACTGGCCATCATCATCCCGGTTGTGGTGGTGATCGCCCTGATCGTCTTGGCCATGGTGGTCGTACGGCGGCGACGCCGCCTCCGGGAGCGCTTCGGGCCGGAGTACGAGCGGACCGTCGAGGACGCCGGAAGCCGCAGGGCCGCCGAGCGCGATCTCGCCGAACGCGAGAAGCGCCACGATTCTCTCGAGCTGCGGCCGTTGGAGGACACCGAACGAGACAGGTACGCCCGGGAGTGGAACGGCGTCCAGGAGGAGTTCGTCGACCGTCCCGAGGACGCGGTGCACGACGCCGACCGGCTCGTGACCGCCCTCATGCAGGCACGCGGTTATCCCACCGAGGACTTCGACCAGCAGGTGCGGGACCTCTCCGTCGAGCACGGCCGAACGTTGGAGCACTACCGGGCGGCTCACGAGATCAACTCGCTCAGCACACGCCGGCAGGCGACCACCGAGCAGCTGCGCGGGGCCATGGTGCACTACCGGGCCCTCTTCGACGAACTGCTCTCCGACGGCCGCCGGTCCGGCCCGGCCAGGGCCTGATCCGTCCGCGGGAGCGTACGGCAGGCGTACGAGGAGACGTCATGCAGCACAACGACATACCGGACCGCCCACCCGACGACAGCGGTCTGACCACCGAGGACATCGCCGGCTTCGGAGCACAGGAGACGGGCGGCGGAGAAGGACCGGCGACGCCCATGTACCCGGGAGAGGCGACGGCGACGGAAGCAGGAGCGACGGAGACGGAGGAGACGCCGCAGGAGTCCCTGGAGGAGCCCCCGGGTGAGGACACCGCGGGCGGCGCTCAGCGGACGGAGGGCGACCAGGACGCCGGCCAGGACACGGAGGAGGTCCCGGAACTGCTGTCGGCGGATGACGTGGAGTCCTTCCGTACCCGCTGGCAACAGATCCAGAACCAGTTCGTGGACGATCCACGGGAGGCCGTCCACGCGGCCGACGGCTTGGTGGCCGACGTCATGCGGACCCTGGCCGAGACCTTCGCCGACCACAAGAAGGGTCTGGAAGGCCAGTGGAACCAGGGCGGCGAGGTCGATACGGAGAGCCTCCGGATGGCCTTGCGCCAGTACCGGTCGTTCTTCAACCGCCTGCTGACGAAGTGAGGCTCGGCTCGCGGGCCGGTGCTCTCGAACGCAAAGACCGGAGCGGGTCCTGTCGGCCCGCTCCGGTCTCTGCCCGGCTGCGTCAGTGGCTGTGGCGTGCGCGTCCTCCGGTGAAGATCCGGTAGGCGGCGAGCAGGATCATCGACCCGATGATCGCCGCGATCCACGTGGAGAGCTCGAAGAATCCGTCGAGGGAGTCGACGCCGAAGAGCACCTTGCCCAGCCACCCTCCGAGCAGGCCTCCCGCGATGCCGATCAGCATGGTGATGACGAGCCCGCCCGGGTCCCGGCCCGGCATGAGTGCCTTCGCGATCAAGCCGGCCAGCAGTCCGATGACGATCCAGGCGATGATGCCCATGGTGGTCCTCCTTCTCGGCTGAGCGTGCTGTGGCTTCTCCTCCTTCGCCTACGCGCCGCGGCCGATTTCAAACGCCCCTAGACGCCGGTCCGCCCGTCGAGGAGTTCACGCACGATGTCGAGGTGACCGTTGTGGCGGGAGGTCTCCTCGATGAGGTGGAGGATGATCCAGCGCAGATCCACGTGACGGCCGTCCCGGACGGGGCGGCTCGCCTTCGTGTCCAGGTCGTGCTCGGACAGCAGGCCGCGGTAGCGGGCGCTCTGCTCCTCGTACTCGGCGAGAAGACGGGGCAGCGGGATGTCCAGAGCCTGCCGCATCTCCGGGTCGGGATCCTCGTCGGACACCTCGGTGAGCGGGCCCGCGGGCTCCTCACCCAGGAACACCACCTGGAGCCAGTGGTGTTCGACCCACCGGAGGTGGCTGATCAGGCCGCACACCGTCATCAGCGGCGAAAGAGGCAACGGCGCCCTGCGGGCGTCCTCCGAGGACAGTCCCTCGCACTTGGCCCGTGCCGTGTCCCGCGCGTAGTCGAGGAAGGTGGTCAGCTGCGTGTACTCGTCCCACGAGGGAGGAGTATCGGTTCGTCGTGTCATCGCCGGGCAGCCTCCCGCACCCTCCGGCGCGGTGTCGAGCGAATTCCGCCCAGGCGAGGCGGCAGCGCCCCGTCGCCGCTCCCGCACCCGGGGGCGTTGGCGGGCAGGGCCGGTTCACGGCACAATCCCCGACCGTGAAGATCACCGCGCGCGAACTCAACCGAGCCACCCTCGGCCGCCAACTGCTGCTGGAGCGGGAGCGGCTGAGCGCCTCCGACGCGACCCGCAGGGTGGTCGCCCTGCAGGCGCAGCACCCCGCCTCGCCGTATCTCGCGCTGTGGAACCGGCTCGCCGACTTCGATCCGCGCGACCTGGACACCGCCTTCGCCGGAAGCTCCCTGGTCAAGGCGACCCTCATGCGCATCACCCTGCACGCCGTCCACGCCGAGGACTACCAGGCGTTCCGTGCGGCGATGCAGCCGACCCTGTACGGCTCGCGTCTCGGCGCCCGCTTCGCCGTCCAGGGGCTGACTCCGGCGGGCGGCGACGCTCTGGTATCGCAGATACGGGCGTTCGCCGACCGGCCTCGCACCGGCGCCGAGATGGAGGCATGGCTGGAGCAGAGGCTCGGCCCGGAGAAGAAGGCCGGGGCCTGGTGGGGGCTGCGGGCCTACGCCCCGCTGCACCACGCCCCGACGGGCGGGCCGTGGTCGTTCGGCGTCCGGCCGTCCTACGTCGCCGCGCCCACCGACTCCGTCCCCACGGGACGGTCCACGGTGCCTCAGGCGCTGCAGACCCTCGTCCTGCGCTACCTGGAAGGGTTCGGGCCCGCGTCGGTCGCGGACGTGGCACAGTTCGCCATGGTCCAGCGGGCATGGGTCCGTGAGGCGCTCGGCGCGCTCGACGGCGCCGTCGAGCACCTCGAAGGACCCGACGGCATCGCGCTGTTCGACATCCCCGGCGCCGCGCGCCCGCCCGCGGACACCCCCGCCCCGCCCCGCCTCATGGCGATGTGGGACAGCACGCTGCTCGCGTACGCCGACCGCAGCCGTCTCATACCCCCGGCCTACCGCCGCCTGGTGATCCGCAACAATGGCGACGTCCTGCCCACGCTGCTCGTCGACGGCCAGGTCGCCGGCGTGTGGCGGCCGGTCGAGGGCGGCATCGAGGCCGCCGCGTTCCACGACCTCACGCCCGAGGCGTGGGACGGCCTCGCCGCGGAGGCCCGGTCCCTGTCGGCCCTGCTGGCCGACCGCGAGCCCCGGGTGTACAGCCGCTACGGCCACTGGTGGACCAGACTCCCCGACGCGACCGTACGCCTGCTTCCGGGATAGGCCTCGCCGTCCTCAGGTCACGGTGGGTGCGGGTGGGGTCCAACGGCGGCTGCGGAGCGGGGTGTTGGGGACGCCGTACTCCTTCTTGAGGTGTTCCGGGACGGCGTAGTGCATCACCCGGCCGCGGGTGAGGGAGGACAGTTCCAGGTGGGTGGTGAGGTGGCCGAGGCGGTCCAGAGCCCACGCGCCGAGCGGTGACCGGTCCTCGATCGTCTCCAGCACCCCCAGCAGGTGGGGTGCGGCCTTGACGACGGTGTCCCAGGGAGTGCGGGGTACATCGAGCCAGTCGGCGCAGGTGTCACCGATCAGATGGCGGATCAGGGCGGAGACGACCGGGTCGAAGAAGGTGCCGGGGACGACCTCCTCGTACAGGTCGATCAGCTGCCCGGTCAGATGGGCGCCCTCCGCGGAGGGCCCCATGTGCCGGATCATGTACAGGTCCAGGAAACGGCGCGCAGCCTGCAGGTCCTCGGGGACGGCGTCCTGATCCACGCCGAGCATGGCGCCGACCACCCGCCAGGCGTAGTAGTACGCCTCGGCACCCTCGGTGCTCATGTGGACACCCAGGCGGTCCAGGGAGTCCAGCACCAGCAGCGAGAAGAACATCTGCCCGCCGATCATGTCCTCCTGGCAGATCGGCGTCCCGAGCGTCCCGGTGTCCCAGGCGTTCTCCCGCCCCAGGTGGTGGCGGATGGAGGCGTGCAGCAGCCGCACCTTCTGGGCGGCGGGAATGAAGCGGCTGCCGGCTTCGAACGCGTCGGGCTGCATGAGGTGGACGGTGAACTGGCCCGTCTCCGCCATGCGCTTGGAGGGATAGTTCAGGCCGTGCGTCGCCGACAGCAGCCGGGCGACGTGCGGGACGAGGTAACAGGCCGGCATGGCGGCGAAGGACAGGGCGGTGGAGATGTGCACGTTGTTGTCGACGAAGAAGAGCCGCGCTCGCTCCATCTCGTCCCAGTCCACCCACGCCGGCGGGGCGCTCGTGGCGTGCAGGTACTCCCGGGCGACGTCGGGCAGCCCGTCGGGGAGATCCTGTCCCACGGTGGAGACGTACCGCATCAGGGTGTTGAACCTGCCCACCTCGCCCCGCTCGAACAGGGTCGCCACGGTGGCGTCGGCCAGCTCGTCCCCGGAGCGGCGCAGCGCGTCCATCGACGCTTCCGTAAAGGTCATGACGTCTCTCCTTGCGCGGGCGGCGGGTCAGTGGCGCCGGTGGGCGGCATCGGCCGCGAGACCGGTCAGTGCGCGGGTGGCGTCGGCCGGAAGACGCGCCTGTCGGACGACGGCGGTGGCGACCCTCACCCGCTGGTTGATCATGTCCTCGACACGGTCAGGAGCCCCGGTGCGGAGCATGATCTCGCGGACCCGCCGAAGACTGTCCCCGTCCTGACGGCGGCCGTCCAGCAGATGCCGAAGATCCTTGCGCTCGGCCGGTGTCGCCCGGCTCCAGGTCTCGGCCAGGAGGGCGGTGGGACGGCGGGCGTCGAGGTCGTCGGCGTTGGCCTTGCCCGTACGGGCGGTGTCGCCGAACAGGCCCAGCAGGTCGTCCCGCAACTGGAACGCCTCGCCGAGCGGCAGGCCGTACTCGGTGAAGACCTCCCGCAGTTCGGGCGTCGCCCCGGCCAGGGCGCCGCCGATGAGCAGGGGCTGCTCGACGGTGTACTTGGCGGTCTTGTACCGGATCACCTGCAGTGACCGCCGAAGATCGGGTTCGCCGCCGGTACGCAGGATCTCCAGGCACTCCCCGGCGATCAGCTCCCGGGCCAACGCCGCCCACAGCGGGCGGGCGCGGGACAGATACGCCGCGGGCAGGCCACTGGAGACGAACAGCTGCCCGGCCCACGCCATCAGCAGATCCCCCACCAGCATGGCCAGGGACCGCGCCGCCCCCGGCCGTCCGCGGCCGCCCGCGGCCGTGCGCAGGGCGATGTGCGCGGTGGGCAGGCCGCGCCGCAGCGGGCTGTCGTCGATCAGGTCGTCGTGGACCACGGCCGCTGCGTGCACCAGCTCCATCGCGGCCGCGGCCCGTACCAGCGCGTCGCTGTCGGGCTGCCCCGCCGCCCGCCACCCCCAGTAACAGAACGCAGCTCGGAGCCGCTTTCCGTACGCGGTGGCGGTGCGCAACTGCTCGGCCACCGGCGCCAGCTCGCCGTCGATCCCGAGCAGTTGGTCGATCTCGTCGCTGACGAATCGCTCCACCACCGCGTCGACACGGCACTTCAGGACGGTCTGCGCCTCGCCGCCGGGCCGGGCCGCGGTGGACACGCCGCCCGGCGTGCTGCCGTCAGCCGTCATCGCGGTCACCACCGTCGGCGCGCCGGGCGGCGGCCTGCCGGGCGACCGTGTGCCGGGCCAGCACCTCCAGGTAGGCCGGCGAGGAGGCAGCCGGACGGCCCAGGGCCAGTCGGTCCAGGGCAAGTCGTCCACGGGCCCTGAGGTCCTGCCGGCCGTCCTCTGCCAACCCGCCCAGGTCGGCCCGTCCGAGTAGACTGCGCAGGCCCCGCGCGGCGGTGGTCAGACCGTCGAGCGCCCAGTCGGCCGCCCCCGCGGCCAGCAGCACCGCGTCGCTGTGCCCCGGGCCGCGCTCCGGCCCCGTTCCGTGCGTCACCGCATCCCCTCCCACACCGCTCCCGGCCGTTCCGTCGCCAGCGTGATCGAACTCGGTGGTCGGCGTGCGGCGGATCACCGATCGGGCGAACGCCTGGACTGGCGTGCGCGCGCCGGACGCGCTCGGTGGGGGAGCCGTGTCAGCGGCGCATCAGCGGTACGTCAGCGCAACGGCAGGGCAGGGCCCGAAGCTGTGGGGGAACCGTACGGGCCGTATCGCGCGGGAGCCCCCAACCGCCGCGGGCCGACGGCCAAGTGCCGGCCGGCCGGCACCTTCCCGTTTCCTCCAGGAGGCAGCATGCACCGTCGTACGTTCCTCACGCGCACCGCGCTGGGAGCCGCGCTCGCCGCTGTGCCGCTCACCACCCTGCTGTCGGCCGACGCGTCGGCCGCCGAGACGCGGGTCAGCTCGCTCGGCGACCTGCAGAAGGCGATCGACAGCGCGGCGCCCGGCGACCGGATCGTCCTCGCCGACGGCTCGTACACCGTCCCCACCGGGGGCGCCATCAACGTCTCGGGCAAGAACGGCACCAGCAGCGCGCCGATCACCATCGTCTCGGCGTCCCGCGGCGGCGCCGTACTGAACGGCGCACGCAGTTTCGTCTTCGGCAACTCCAGCACATCACCATCAGCGGTTTCACCTTCCGGCAGAGCACCAGCCTGGAGATACCGGAGAGTTGCTCACGCATCCGGCTGACCCGCAACGACTTCCGGTTCGCCGATGTCAGCGGTCTCTACTGGGTCGTCGTGCGGGCCGACGACACCAAGATCGACCGGAACCACTTCCACCACAAGACGACCGCGGGCATCTTCGTCGTCCTCGACGGCCCCAGCGGCTCCACCGCCCTGGCCCAGCGCCTCCACCTCTTCAAGAACCACTTCTCCGACCGCAGCTTCACCGGCTCCAACGGCGGCGAGCCGATCCGGCTCGGCGTCAGCGGCCGGGCGCTGTCCGGCGCGGACGCGCTCGTGGAGTACAACCTGTTCGAGCGGTGCGACGGGGACCCCGAGACCATCTCGGTGAAGTCCTCCGACAACACCGTGCGGTACAACACGATCCGCGACAGCCGCGGGGGAATCGTGCTGCGCCACGGCAACCGCTCGACGGTGGACGGCAATTACCTGCTCGGCGGTACCGAGGGCGTGCGGCTTTACGGCAACGACCATCTGGTCGTCAACAACTACATCGGCGGACTGTCGGGCCGGGCCCTGGTGATCGGCAGCGGCACCACTCGCGACCACCACACCGGCGAGACGACCGACGAGCGGCGCGGCAACGACGCGTGCGACCGCGCGGTGATCGCGCACAACACCCTGCTCGACAACGCCGAGACGCTGTCCGGCGAGACCAGGGAGTACGAGCCGCGGGACGTGGTCGTCGCCGACAACCTGCTCGTCGGCAACGCCGGCAGCCTGGTCGCGATGGGCAGCACCACCGGCTTCACCTGGCAGAGCAACATCCTCTGGGGCAGCGCCTCCAACGGCAACATCCCCTCCGGCGGCTACACCAGGATCGATCCGCGCCTGCGCCAGGAGGCCGACGGGGTGTTCCGGCTGTCGTCGGGCAGCCCGGCGATCGGCGCGGCGACGCTGCGAAGCCCCGTCGTGGAGGAGGACATCGACGGCCACACGCGCGGCACCCCCCGCGACATCGGCGCCGACGAGTACACGACACTGGCGCCTCTCCGCCGGCCCCTCACGCCGGCGGACGTCGGCCCGAACGCCTCCTGAGCGCCCCGGGCCGCTCACGGCCCCACTGGCCGGCGGCGCCGATTCACGGTCGACCCTGACCCGGAGAGGACAGGAACGCCGCCGTGGTCGCCACGAAGCGGTCGGCGTCGTCGAGCCAGGGATAGTGGCCCGCTCCCGGCTGCACCACCAGTGAGGCGTCGGGGAACAGTCCGGCGAACTCCGCCACCGAGGCGGGCGGGCTGTTCAGATCGAACTCTCCGGCGAACAGCAGGACGGGTGCCTCGAAGGAGGCGAGCGCCGCACGCGTGGCCGCCGGGGTGAAGGCGCCTTCGGCGCCGAAGAGCGCGACAGCCTTCTCGTTGCTCGGCCGCCCGGCGGCATGGTGCTGCCGGGCCTCGGCGTCCCACCGGCCGTAGAAGAAGGGAGCCAGGGCCTCCCCGTCGCCGCCCGCGCCCCGGGTCATCGCCTCCAGCGCGGCGTACGCCGCCGGGAACCACGGCTCGTCCTTGCGAAGCCGGGCGAGCTCACGGCGCGTCTCCCCGGTGATCGCGATGCCGACGGCCCGGGTGCTGGGGGTGATCAGGGCGAGCCTGCCGACGTTCCCCGGATACCGGGTCGCGTACTGCGTCGCGATGTTCGCGCCCGCGGAGTGCCCGAGCAGATCGATCCGGGGGAGTCCGAGGCGGACGCGGAGCGCCTCGACATCGTCGACCAGGCGGTCGCAGCGGTAGGAGGAAGCGTCTTCGGGGACCGCGGACCGTCCGGTGCCGCGAAGGTCCAGAGCGATCAGCCGGCGATGCGCGGACAGACCGCCGAGATCGCCGAGGTAGGCGGAGTCCACGGGGCCCCCGGGGACACAGACGACGGGGGCGCCGTCTCCGGTCGTCCGATAGGCGAGAGCGGTTCCGTCAGGTGCGCTGAAGGTGGGCATGGAGGGATCCTGGCACCCATAACCGAGTTGTACAACCCGGTTATATTCCTGGGGTGAACGGTGTATAACAAGGCTGTGACAGGCGAGAAGAGCGTGTACGAGGACCCGGGGACGCTGACCGAGGAACAGGCCGTGCGGATGCTCGCCGGCATGAACGAGGTCATCCGCGCGGGCGAGGAGATGCGAAAGCTGCGCGCCGAGATGATCCCGGTCTTCGCCGGCTTCGGCTGGACCCAGGAGAAGATCGCCCAGCTCACCGAGATGAGTCAGCCCGCCGTGTCCAAGCAGGTGGCGAAGTACCGGAAGGACGACGCACCGCCCCCGGCGGTCCTCTCCCTCGACCAGTACGACACCCCATGGCTTGAGGGACGCCTCTGGGGCCTGGCCGAGGAGCTCTCCGAGGTCTTCGGCGACACCGCTCGCTGCACCCCGTACGTCATCGCCGTCGCCCGGGGAAAGAAGCGCTTCACGCCCCGGAACGTCGACGAGCTGCGCCGCCTTGTCGAAGAGGACCTCGGACGGCACCGGGCGGAGCTGCCCGCGGGCTACCAGGACGCGTACGACAGGATCAGCCGTGGCCTCGATCTCCCCCCGAAGGCCACCACGCCCGCGGCCCCCACCGCGACGGCTTCCGCGCGCCGCGCCCTCGCCTGTCGGATCCAGCGGGTCCGCCTCCGGGGCGATGCCTAACGACAGCGACGGCGCCCCCCACCTAGGAGAGGCGGGAGAGGTGGGAGAGGTTGCGGAGGCGACCGCAGGGGAGCCAGTATCGAAGTGGTCGCCCGCGCCGTCGCGCAAACGGTACGGGCACACCGAAGGGTCCTCCCTCCTGGCAGGTGAGACGCGCCATGGAAACCGTCGAGAGCGGCAACGACTTCCGTATCGTCGTACGGCGATACGGCCCCACCGTGCACCTGACTCCGTCCGGAGAGCTCGATCTGACCGCCGAAGCGGCCTTCACGGGCGTGCTGACGTCCCTGGCGGGCGATGTCGCCGTCATCGCCTGCGACCTGCGCCACGTCCCGTTCGTCGACGTCGTCGGCATGCACTGTGTGCTGGATTTCCAGCAGCGTGCCCACGCCCGCGGCGCGCGCGTGGTCTTCTACGACTGGCAGCCGCAACCACGGCGCTTGCTCGGCCTGCTCGGCGACTTCCACCTCGTGGACGGCGCGGACTGGCTCGACCTGCTGCAGCAGGGCGAGGACCTGATCAGGGCCCTGCCGCAACGCACCGAGGCCGCCCGTGCACGGGGCGCTTCCTCCGCCCGACGGCGGACGCCCCGAGCCGCCGGCGGCCGGGGGAGCGGGACGGCGTCCGGAGTCCCACCCTCCCCGCTCCCGCGCGCCCGTTGAGAGTGACCGGCGGGCGGCCGACCGCCGCACCGGGCATCAGAAGGTCTGAAGGCCGACTCAGAAGATCTGGCGGAGTCCGGCCCTGTCGGTGCCCACCTTCGTGAACACCGCCGACAGCAGCTCCGAGACCGTCTGAACGTCCGTCCGCATCTCCTTGGCGATGGCCGTGTTGTCCAGACCGAGAGCGGCGTGGCGGGCCGCCGTGTCCTCCATGACCGTCAGGGTCTCCTGTTCCGACGTGTGCAGCCGGCGCGGACGCAGTCCGGCCGACGCGAGGTGGGCGCGGGCCCTGGCCGAGAGCGCGTCGGCGCCGCAGGCGACGGCGGTCTCCAGGCCGCGGTAGAGCTGCTGCGCCGCCCTGTGGGTGTCACCTATCGTGTGCAGGGCCGTGCCGTGGTCGATGAGCGCGTGGGCGAGCTCGTACGCGGCGGGCGACTGTTCGAGATGACCGACCGCCTCCTCCAGCAGGAGGGACGCCTGGGACGCGTCCGTGGCCGTGGCCGCCGCGACCCGCAGCGCATGGCCGATCACGCTGGACGCCCCGAACGCGCGGGCACGAGCCACGGCTTCGGCCGCCGTGGCACGCGCCTGGCCGGGATCGTGGGTCAGTTGGGCGAGCGCCAGGTCGAGCTGCCAGGGACTCCACGAAGGGTTCCGCGTGCCACGCAGATCGAGGCGCCTGCCCGCTGCGACGAGGTGCCTCTCGGCCTCCTCGATCCTGCCCTCGGCCAGCAGGAGCTTGCCCCACACGGCCTGCGGATCGGGGTAGACGACCGCCTTCGGGAAGCCGTCCGCCAGTCCGTACGCGCGGGCGACCCGCTGGGCCTCGGCCACGTTCCCCCGGGCGAGCAGCGTCTCGATGAGGGTGCCGATCGCGTACCACTGCGCGGGGATGCCGTGTCCGATGCGGTCGGCGATCTGCAGGCCGTTGCGGACGAAGTCCTCGGCCTCGGCGAGACGTCCGCGCCGGTACCGGATGTAGCCGAGCAGCGTGTACACGAACGACAGGTGTGCGCCGCGCCAGCCCTTCGACTCGAACTCGACGATTCCGGTGTTGAAGAGCTCCTCGGCGCGGCCCGGCTGGTCGCAGTACATGAACGTGACCGCGACGGAGGCCGGCACCTCGAAACCGAAGTCCTGGTCGGTCCAGCTCATCCCGCCGTCCAGCGCCTGCTCGGCGTAGTCCAGGGCGGTGGCGACGGGTTCGCCGCGCATGGCGGCGTCCCAGGCGCGCAGGCCCAGGATGTGCCGCTCGGGCAGCCCGCGGCCGGTGAGTCGCTTGGCGAACTGGGCGAGGAGCCGGGACCGGGCCGGTGAGTTCTCCTCGTCGACCCGGACGGAGTTCCACTTGAACTGTTCGGCCTGCATACGCAGCCGGGTGCGGGCGCTCGTGGCGCGCCGGGCCTCGTCGTGGAGCAGACCGGCGGCCTCCGCCAACTGGCCGGTGTGCGCCAGGGCCTGTGCGAGCCGGTACGTGATCGCCTCCCGCAGCTCCTGTTCGGAGTCGGGTTCCTCCAGGGCGGTCCTGAGCTGGTTGATCGTGGTCGCGGGGTCGTGCAGGAGGTTGGCGGAGCCGAGCTCGAAGAGGACCTCGGCCCGGTCCTCCGCCTCCGGCGGTTCGCGCAGGGCCCGCGCCAGGTAGCGCCGTGCGGCGTCGGGCGCTCCGGCGGAGAAGCTGTCGCGCGCGGCTCGGCGCAGCTGCTGCACCACCCAGGGGTCGCCCTCGGGGTGCATCTCCAGCAGGTGACGGGCTGCGGCCGCGGCGCCGTGCCCGTCGTCGATCAGGGCCCGTGCGGCCATCCCGTGCATGGCGACGCGGACACCGGGCGGAATCGAGCGGTAGACGGCGGTGGCGACGAGGGGGTGGAAGAACTCCACGACCTCCTGACGCCGCACGCTGGTGAGGACGGTCAGGATGCGCGCGGCGCGCAGTTGGTCGATGGCTTCGGTGGTCTGCGCCTCGCCGAGGGCCGCGACTCCTCCGACGATTCCGGTGGGGACCGCGGTGCCGAGGACGGCGGCGGCCCAGGCGAACCGGAGGGTCGACGGTCCGAGCTGTTCGAGGCGTTGGATCAGACCGCTGCCCTTGACGGCGGAGGCCAGGTCGCGCAGCTGGGGGATGCTGTCCTGGTGCGGCTTCAGCCCCTGGTCGCGCCCCTTCATGGCCAGCTCGACGACCTCGAAGGGGTTTCCGCCGGTGATGGCCCAGCACTCCCGGCAGAACACGTCGTCCGCGTTCTCGTCGAGGGCCTCGCGGACGATGCGCGCCACCGCGCTCGTGCTGAGGGGCGCGAGTTCGTGCGGACGCGCTCCCTGGCGCCCCATCAGGGCACGCAGGGAGGCGGCGTCGGCGGGGATCTCGTCGGGACGGCAGGCGACCATGATCAGCATGGCCAGTTCCTCGGCCCGCGCCGCGAAGGCGGTCAGCCACGCGAGGGACTCCGCGTCCGCCCAGTGGGCGTCGTCGAGGACCAGGACGACCGGGGCGTTGCGGACCGCCAGGTGGGTGACGACCCAGTCGAGGCCGTCGCGTACGCCCTGAGGGTCCGGCGCCGTCCGGCCTGTCGGGGCGGCGGTGAGGCCGAGCGCCGGGGCGACGATGGAGTACCAGTTGCCGAGGACGTCGCGGCGCGCCTCCTCGCTCATGGCCACGAACCTCGGCTGGATGAGCTGCCGCATCACATGGAACGGCACCTGCTTCTCCTGCTCGCCGCCGCGTGCGAACAGCACGGTGCAGCCGCGCTCGGCGGCGTGCCGACGGGCCTCGGCCAGCAGGGTGGTCTTGCCGATGCCGGCCGAGCCGGCGAAGGTCATCACACCCCCGCGGCGGGTGACCGTACCGGCGACGGAGGTGCCGCAGAGATCGTCCACCGCGCGATGGATGGCGAGAATCTCGGATTCCCGTTCGAGAAGAGGCTGGGAAGCCCACATCCTCGCTTCGCCGACCTGTGACATTCGTGCCCCCTCCTGCGCGTGCGGCCGAGTGTACGGCCCGTAGGCGGGATGATGTTGCTCAACGTTTCTTTTCCGGAATCCCGCCGCGGTCGCGGTCGCGATGCTGTACCCTTTGCGCACTTCATGGCGGTGAAGTGCGCAGCGGGCGGCGGGAGTTGTCAGTGGCGGGCGACGGGAATCATGGGCAGTTCGCTCGGCTGCGGGATGCCTGCGGGGACCTCGCGCACCGTGACGCCCGGCGCGGGCTTCAGATGCCACCGTGACGCCACGGTCGCCAGCGCGGTGAGGATCTCCGCGACCGCGAACTGATCGCCGATGCACTTGTGTTGGCCGGCTCCGAACGGGACGAACGTGTGCGCGTCGGGCCGCTCGGCCGCGTCCTGCGCCCACCGGTCCGGGTCGAAGACCGTGGGGTTCGGGAACCGCGCCGGGTCACGGTGCAACGCGTAGGGGCTGTACGCCAGTTCCGCGCCCTTTGGGATCGACACGCCGCCGAGGGTGAGCGGGGCCAGAGCGCGTCGGGTGAAGAGCAGGGGCGAGTGGAGGCGCAGCGCCTCCTGGAAGACGTGGTTCGTGTAGGCGAGCCGGGACAGGTCTTCGGGGCGGACCGGGCGCGTGCCCACGACGGCGTCGACCTCGGCGTGCAGCCGCTTCTCCACCTCGGGATGGCGGCCGAGTTCGTGGAAGATCCAGGCCAGGGTGGTCGCCGGGGTCTCCGTACCGGCGAACATGATCGCGATCACCTCGTCCCGTACCTGCTCGGGAGTCATCGGCGCGCCCGTGTCGGCGTCCACGCTGGACAGCAGCAGGGAGAGGAGGTCGGGACGGTCCTCCTCCGTGGTGCGGTACTGGGCGATCACCTCGTCGATGATGCTGCGCAGGCGCGCGGCGGCGGAGTCGAACCGCCGGTTGAGCGGGATGGGCAGCCGGTCCAGGGACTTGGGCATGACCACCCGCAGGAGCATCCCCTCCAGGACGATGGGGAGCGAGCGGTGCACCTCGGCGACGGCCGGCCGGCTCAGATCGCCGGAGAAGATCATCTCGGCGACCGAGGACAGGGCGTACCGGCGGGTCTCGTTGACCATCGAGACCTGGCGGCCCGGGGTCCACGACGACGTCATCGCCTCCGCCTGCCGGACCATCGTCTCGGTGTACTCGGTGATGTGGTTGCGGTGGAAAGCGGGTTGGATCATCCGGCGCTGCTTGCGGTGGAAGTCGCCGTCGGTCGTCACGATGCCGTTGCCGAACATCGGGCGGAGCCGGTCGAAGACCCTCCCGCGGCCGAACTTCTGGGCCTGCTGGACCAGGACGGCGTGGACGTGGTCCGGGCTGGTGAGCACCAGGACCGGCCATGTCCCGATGTCGAGCCGTACCACCTCGCCGTGGTCCCGCAGGGACTCCAGGAACGCGATCGGCTCCCGCATCAGCCGCGGCACATGGCCCAGGAGCGGTATGCGCCCCGGAGCCACAGGAGCCTGGACCGCGGAGCCGGAGACTTCCAGACCTGTCATGGACCGACTCCCTGTCATGCCGCCGAGATCAGGTCCGGGCGGGTGTACGCAGACTCCAGCCCGGCCGCGAACCGTTCGTCGCTGTACCGCGTGCACTCGTAACGCTGCCACAGATCCGTGCCGATGATCCAGTCCTCGTAGCTGCGCACGCACCGGGAGACCGTCTCGCGGAGCTCCGGGGTCGTCGTCCCGTCCGCTTCCAGAACCTTGAACAACCGCTGTTTTCCGGCCAGATACTCCTCGATGCGGATCTGGATCCGGTTCTCGACCGCCCGGACCGCGTCGGAGAGCGAGCGACGCTCGTGGTGGGAGATGAGGGAGACGAGGTTGTTGTGGTCCCCGCAGGCATACTCCTTCGGGAGCGAGAACACGTCGTTCGCCCACGAGATGATGTCGACGGCGCTCGCGATGAGCTCCTGGAACTCCGCGAGCCCGTGGATCCGTTGGGGCAGGTCGATGCCGAGTCCCGCCTCCACCATGTCCATCATCGGCAGCAGTTGGGAACTGTGCCGGCGCATCACGATGTAGTCCTCCACCGACGGGCGGCCCGGGTTCTCGCGATTGACCGCTTCCTGGTCCAAGGAGCGCAGCATCTGCGGGACGTGGGACCGGTAGCGGGCGGCGGTCGCCTCGGACATGCCGGCCAGGATGCGGTCGCAGAGGTCGACGAACCCGCTCACCAGGGGATTCCGCCGTGATGACGTGCTGGGGAGCATCCCCGTCTCCAGATATGTGGTGATCGCCTCGGCGACGGGCCGCCAGGCCGCCACGTCACCCGTCCTGATGAGATGGTCGTGTTGGTCGTCCAGGACGAAGGACCAGGCCATCCATTCGGCGAGCAGCAGGACCCTGTCGTACGCGACCTCGCCGCTCACCCGGCCGGCGAGATGGCCGCACCCGATGCCCGTGAACTGCTCGGTGGCGTCCGTCACGAGCTCGTGTCGCACCACCCAGGCGGTGGCATCGGTGTTCGCCTGCGCGGCCTGCGGATGCTTGGAATTGCCGAACGGAAGATGAAAATCGGGAACTGTGAAAGCGTTGAGCCGGGTCATCGATCCCCCCTGAAGAAGTGTGCTGCGCCCCTACCCGGTCAATGTGGGTTCGTGACAGTCGTGGCTCCCAACTCGCCCCCTCCTGCGGTGACTTCGCGACGGCGGGCCGCTCCGTATCGGCCACTCGTTGATTAATTAACCTCAGGGCGTCGCGCAGTGTCAACGACGGGCGGGGGAGAGATTGGCGCATTGTGGGTAGTGCCTGACGTGCAGTCATGGTGAATATGCGTGGGGCACGTTCGACGGCCGGGGGGAGCGGCCGGTCGATCGCCTGCGGAGTCGATGGTGGCGAGAACGTGCCGTTCAGCCCGCCACGGGCTGCACAACGCGACCGGGTGCCCACCGGCGGGGGGCCGTCCGGTGGGCACCGCAGGACGTGTTACGGGACCCAGTGGTTGCCGGATGCCGTGATCATGACCTGGAGCTGGATGCTCGCCGAGAAGTAGCTGCTGGTGTCGACGGGGGTGGACAGCATCTTGTTCCAGAGCGCGTCGAGCCACGCCTGGCTGCCCGAGTCGGTCATCGCCGCCACCGCGAACGGCGCGAAGAACGCCGCCTCGCTGCCCGCCGAGATCTGTGTGCCGTTGAGCTTGTAGCCGATGGCGATCTTGTTCGGGTCGCCGCCGGTCTTCGTCTTGATCCAGGTGTTGAGCTTGCGCGCCGCCGCGAGCGGCTTGGCGTCGCCGCTGGTGACCGCGTCGTCGGCGATGCGCCACGGCGTGCGGCAGGCGTTCCACCAGTAGGCGCCGTCGTTGGGGTCCTCCAGGACCTGCCCCGGGGCGGGCTTCGGGGTGGTGTTGGTGGTGACGACGAAGTCGGGCAGCAGCCCGGTGCCGGGAGCGTACGTGGACTGCAGGTTGGCGATCTGGTTCTGGTGCGCGGCGCGGATGGTGTCCCAGGCCGCGTCGCCGGTCGCCGTACGGAAGGCCCGCAGGTGGTCGATCATCCAGTCCGAGGTGCGGGTGATGTAGTAGTACTGATCGCCGGAGCTGCTCCAGTCGCCCAGCTTCAGCAGGTTGGTCGTCGGGTTGACCTCGTCCTTCTTGATCGCGTTGATGTGCTTGACCGCGAGATCCTTGTAGTTGTACGTGCCCGTGCTGCCCCACTGCTTGTCGGCGAGCAGCAGCCCGTACGCCACGTCCATGTCACCGTCGGTGGCGCCGTCACCGCCGTTGACGCTCTTGCAGTTGACGTCCTGCTCGGCGGCGAGGAGGTTCGGGTTGATGGCGGAGGGGTGGTCGATCTTCCACTTCACCAGGCCGTCGAAGATCTTCTTGGCGTCGGGGTCGGCGCCTGCCATGGTCGCGGCGATGACCATCCCGTAGCCCTGCGCCTCGGCGACGTAGGGGTGGTCGGCGTCCGGCGAGATGACCTGGTACCAGCCGTTGCCGCAGTTCTGGCGGACGAAGGCCGACTTCCACGCCTTGTAGTGGTCGACGACCTTCTGGTCGATCGTCGTCTGTGTGCCGGACGGCTTCAACATGCCCGAGACGTACGGCTTGAGGTGGCTGCCGAAGGGGACGGCCGGCCCCGAGCCGACGGCCGGGGTCGTGACACCGAGCGTGTTGCTCGGGGCCGAGAGGTTCCCCGCCGCGTCGCGCGCCTTCACGGTGTAGCTGTACGAGGTCGAGGCGGTGAGCCCGGTGTCGGTGTACGACGTGCCGGCGGTGGAGCCGACGAGGCTGCCGCCGCGGTAGACGTCGTAGCCCGTCACGCCGACGTTGTCGGTGGCCGCGTTCCAGGCGAGCGAGACGCTCGTGGACGTCGACGCCGTCGAGCGGAGGCTGCCGGGGGCGCTCGGCGCGGCGGTGTCACCGCTGCCCGTGGCGGAGCCGTAGACCTCGAACTCCCAGAGGGAGTAGCCGTAAGGGGTGCCGCGGCCCGTGCCGTACATCCGGACGTAGCGTCCGGTTCCGGAGACGGCCAGATCGTCGATCGCCCCGTCGCCCGCGGTGGTGGAGTAGACGTCGGTCCAGGCCGACCCGTCGGTGGAGGTCTGGATCTTGTACGTCTTGGCGTACGCGGCCTCCCAGTTGAGCTTCACCCGGGAGATCGTGTGGCCCGCACCCAGGTCGATCCGCACCCACTGAGGATCGACGCCCTCGGCGCTGGCCCAGCGGGTGGCGGTGTTCGCGTCGACCGCGAGACCCGCTTCGAACCCGCTCCCTTCGACCGACGACGTCGTGGCCGGCTTGCCGACCGACACCAGGGTGTCGGCGGCGGCTGCCCGCGGAATCGCGAACAGCGGCAGGGGCAGCAGCGCCGACGCGATGATAAGGGATATGCCTCTTCGGCTCATGGCAGTGGTCGTTCCTTTCATCCGGACAGGGCGTCCGGTCCCGGTGACGGTCGGATCGGGTGCTGCGTCGAGGGAGAACGGCACGGTACGGGCGGTCAATGGTTAGGAAATATTCCTAACCATTGGCGGGAGCGTAGAGAGAGGCGCGGTCGCCGCGCAAGACCGGCGGCGGGGCCTTGCGGGGCCGGTGCGGGTCTGGTTCGAGGCCAGTGCGGGTCGCTAGGAGTGCGCGGGAGTGCGCCGCGCGTACCCCGCGGCGATAGGGATCCGGTAGCGTGAACCGCTGATCATCCGGGGGGACTCGTGCGAACGGCATCGACTGTCATGACCGCTGGGCTGGCGTGCCTGGTGGTGAGTGGCGCGGCTGTCGGCTGCGCGGGCGGCGCACCGGACACCCCCGCGAAGGAGCTCTCCGCCGAGCGGATGCTTGACGACGCGAACGACACGATGAGCGCGCTCACGTCGGTGACCGCGATGTGCGCACCACCGCGACCGCCCGTGGCGGCTCTTCCAGCCGTATGACGACCGACCTCAAGGACAGGTGCACAGCGAGGACGACCTGGCCCACCGGTGCCGTTCTCGAACAGATCCGGATCGGCGAGACCGACTACGTCCGCCCGAACGGCGCTTACCTCGCCCAGTGGTCGGGCCGGGGCTCGGCCGGTGCGGAGGACCGGGTCCGGTGGATCAAGACCCCGTCCAGCGAGGCGAAGCCGGGCGACGGGCTCGCCGCATGCACCTATCCGTTCACCTCCTTCGGCGTGCCGACGAAGGGGCAGCCGACCGAGATCCACGGCAGCCCGGCGATTCCGCTCGTGGTGACCGACGAGGCGCACAAGGGAAGCTCCTCCACCTTCTACGTCGCCACCGAGGGCAGGCCGTACATCCTCGAAGTGGTCTACAGAGACGCCGAGTACCACACCATCACCTCGTTCAGCGCCTTCGACCGGCCACTTGATGTGCGGCCTCCGGCCGAGGCGGACGTGATGGACGCGAGTGTCTTCAAGCGTTGAATGCGCTGGGCGCGGCCGGGACGCTCATCGACACGCGCGTGTTAGATTCGTCCGCACGACGCCTGTGACCATGTGGAAGGCCTCGCGGACGGGTCGCTCGCGGCGATGGACCGTACGGGAATCGGCCCGTCGGTGGTGGACAGCGCGCAGCGGACGGTGGAGCCGGATGACTGGGGAAGACGGCGGTTCCCCCGAGCCGGCCGACGGCGCACAGCTCCCCCGGGTCCTGTTCGGCACGGGAGCGCTGGAGGCGCTCGACCCCGAACGCGCCGGAGCCGTATGGCGGCTGGCGGAGCCCGGTCGGCAGCTCGACGCCAACGTGGTCCGCCTCCCGCCCCTGCGGCGCGTCGACACCCACACCGAGCCGGACCTCGATGTCCTCCTGCTGGTCGTCGAGGGAGAGGGCACCTTGGTCACCACCGAGGAGCCGCTGGCACTGGCCGAAGGCACACTCACCTGGCTGCCCCACGGCTCCACCCGGGCGCTCGTCGCGGGCGAGCGGGGCATGTCGTACCTGACCGTCCACCGGCGCCGGCCCGGCCTGCGGATCCGACCCGCTCCGAGCCGGGACGCGGGACCGGACCGGCCGCAGCCCTGACACAACGGCTGACGTCCGCGGCGGCGACCTCGCGCGCCGCGCTCGGGCTCACGTCGTACAGCCGCCGCACGCCGCTACCCGCCCTGCCGGAGTGACCGCGCCAACTCCGCCGCCCGCGCCAGGTGTCCGGCTCTGACCTCCGCCCAGGGCGGGGCGACGACGCCGCTCCCGCTCTCCCCGCCCGCCGCGCCGCCGAAGACGACGAAATCGCTCGACTCCGCTCGCGCACCGATGCGGTCGGTGAGCATGACGGTCCTCATCGCCTGGTAGCACCCGACGCCTCCAGGTCGGCGATGCTGTACCCGGCCGTGCACAGCACCAACGCCTTCCGGGCCACACACACCCCGGCCGGCTTGTACGCGAACCCCACCGTCCACACGCGGTCGAACCAGCCCTTGAGCCGTGCGGGGCAGTCGGCCCACCACACCGGGTAGAGGAACACCCACACATCGGCGGCGGCCAGCTTCGCGTGTTCGGCCGCGATGTCCTCGGGAACCGGGACATCCGTACGGTGGCCGGATTCCCGCTCGTATTCCGCGCGCGTGAGTTCCGAGCGGAAGTCCATCGCGTAGAGGTCCGAGAGCGTGTACGTGAGTCCGGCCTCGTCGAGACCGCTCAGGAACGCGCCGAGAACCTCACGCGTGAAGCCCTGCTCGCTCGGGTGGGCGTAGACGACATGAACGTGAGTCACACGCTCATTCTCGCGCGGCCCCCGGGACGGGAGAGGGGCGGTGCGTCGTCATGCCCCGTGCCCCTTCTCCGGCAGCAGACGGGTGAGAGGGGTGTCCACGAGGTGCTCGGCGAGGAACCAGGCCTGCGCCTCGCCGCCCCGGATCACCTCCGAGACGATCAGGTCGTTGCTGCCGTCGTCGCCGAGGTCCGCCAGCCGGCGGGCCGACTCGCGGGCGTCGATGAGGATCGTCTCGTGGGCCTCGAGGAGCCGCGACAGCATGGCGGGCACCTCCTCGACGCCGTCCGGAGGACGCGGCACCGCCGTGATCTCCGCGGCGTGCCGCGGATCGCCGACGGCGACGCCACCGAGGCTCTGCACGCGTTCGGCGAGCGCGTCGACGACGGCGAGCTGCGCCTCGGCGTGCCGGTCGAGCAGCAGATGCAGCTGATGGAAGGTCGCGCCCCGCATCAGCCAGTGGTGCTTCTTGTAGAGCGCGTACAGCATCTGGGTGTCGGCGAGGAGCTGGTTCAGGCGCTGGCAGGCGTACATCCGCGCCTCGAAGGACAGGCCGATCGGCAACTGCCGCACCGTGCCGAACGGCTGGATCACCTCGCCCTTCTGGTGCAGCCACGGCTGGCTGCTGCTGCTCCTGGGCTGGGACGTGCTGGTGGTCATGGGCTGGCCTCCTGGGGTGCCGTGCTGGGCGTACCCGAGGGACGCTAGGCGTCCCGCTACGGGGCGCGTTGACCGACAGCGCATGCGGTGCGGTCCGCCAGTGCACTGAGTGCGGTGGCCCGGACCGTCGTTCACTCCGGGGCCAGAACCCGTGCGCGCGACGGACACGGGTCTTCGGCCGGCCGACCTAGCCTCGCCGGACAGCCCACGCCCGTGGAGCCGACGACCCCGCGACGACGAGGAAAGAGGAGAGACGGTCATGAGCGCGAACGAACAGGTGGATGTGGTGGTCGTCGGGCTGGGCCCGGGAGGCGAGTACGTCGCGGGCACGCTCGCCGAGGCCGGACTGGATGTGGTGGGCGTCGAGGCGGAACTCGTCGGAGGGGAGTGCCCGTACTGGGGGTGCGTGCCCAGCAAGATGATGATCCGGGCAGGGAACCTGCTGGCCGAGGCGGGGCGGGTGAGTGCCCTGGCCGGTGAAGCGACCCTGACGCCGGACTGGGACAGGGTCGCCCGGCGTATCCGCGGCGAGGCCACGGACGACTGGAACGACCGCGTCGCCGCCGAGCGTCTCGCGGCCAAGGGCGGTCGACTCGTCCGGGGAACGGGCCGCCTTTCCGGGCCGCGCCGGGTGACGGTCGGCGACCGGACCTTCGCGGCACGACGAGGCGTGGTGCTGGCCACCGGTGCCCGGCCCAGGATCCCGGCGATACCGGGGCTCGACGGAACGCCGTACTGGACCAACCGTGACGCCATGGCCGCCAGGGAGCTGCCGACGTCGATGCTCGTCCTCGGCGGGGGCGCCATCGGTGTCGAGATCGCCCAGGTCTTCCAGAGGTTCACCTGCGCGGTCACGGTCATCGAGGGTCAGGACCGTCTGCTGTCCCAGGAGGAGCCGGAGGCCGGTGAGCTGGTCGCGGACGTCCTGCGCAGGGAGGGCGTCACCGTGCGCACCGGAGCTCGGGTGCGCCAGGTCAGCCATGACGGCGCCCGGTTCACCGTCCGCCTGGAGGGCGACGGGGAACCGCTGTACGCCGAACGGCTTCTGGTGGCCACCGGGCGCCACGCCGACCTGGCGGGGCCGGCCGTCGACACGGTGGGGCTGGATCCGACGGCGGGAGCCGTGCCCACGGACGGGCAGATGCGCGCCGGCGAGGGGTTGTGGGCCGTCGGTGACATCACCGGCCGCGGCGCGTTCACCCATGTGTCGATGTACCAGGCGCAGATCGCCGTACGGGACATCCTCGGGCAGCCCGGTCCCGACGCCGACTACCGGGCGCTGCCCCGCGTCACCTTCACCGATCCGGAGATCGGTGCCGTGGGGGTGACGGAACGCCAGGCCCGTGAACAGGGGCTGCGGATCCGTACCAGCGTGGTGAGCCTGGCTTCCTCGACGCGAGGCTGGGTCCACGGGCCGGGCAACGACGGATTCGTCAAGCTCGTCGAGGACGCGGACCGAGGGGTGCTGATCGGGGCGACGTCGGCCGGACCGGCGGGAGGCGAGGTGCTCTACGGGTTGAACGTGGCCGTCCACGCCGAGGTGCCCGTGAGCCGGCTCCAGCACATGATCTACACGTACCCCACCTTCCACCGCACGGTCGAGGCCGCCCTCGGAGCCCTCCGCTGAGCGCACCGCTGAGCACTCCGCAGAGCGCTCCGCCGATGTGTGCGCGCGAACTCCCCGTACCGTTCCGGTACGGGGAGTTCGCGTGTGACGGGGGACGGCCATCGCCCTGACGTGTGGTCAGCTCGTGGCGCGCACCGCGTCACGGATCAACTCCGCGACCTCCTTGGGCCGGGACACCGCCACGGCGTGCGAGGCGCCCTCGACCTCGACGATCGTCGCCCCGGCCCGCTTCGCGCCGAAACGCTGGACCTCCGGGTTGATCGCCTGGTCCGCCGCCGCGACCAGCGCCCAGGACGGCTTGGTCCGCCACGCGGCGGCCGATGCGGTCTCGGTGAAGGCCGAAGCCGCGAGGGGGCGCTGCGCCACCGCCAGAACCTTGGTGACGTCCGCCGGGACGTCGGCGGCGAAGATCTCCGGGAACGCCTCGGCCCTGATCGTGACCTCGACCGCGGGCTCAGCGCCCTCCACGGGGTACGTCGCCTCCTTCAAGTTGCTGACGAGCGACGAGAGGGGGAAGCGGCCCTGCAGCTCGCCCAGGCTCTCGCCCTCCTCGGTCGCGTAGGCCGCGACGTAGACCAGCCCGACGACGTTGTCCGTCGTGCCGGCGACCGAGATGAGAGCTCCGCCGTACGAGTGGCCGACCAGCACCACCGGGCCGTCGATCTGGGCGGCCACGGAGGCGATGTACGCGGCGTCGGAGGCGAGGCCGCGCAGCGGGTTCGACGGCGCGACAACGGGGATGCCGTGATGCTGCAGCTCCGCGATGACCCCCGTCCAGCTGGCCGCGTCCGCGAACGCTCCGTGGACGAGGACGGCGGTGGGTGTGGGGTTCGTCGTCATGTCTGGCTGATCTCCTGTGGTGGAAAGGGAAGGGGAAAGGGAAGGGGGCGGAAGGTGGAACCGTTTGCGGAATTGCTCGGAGGCGACCGCGATGTGACTGTGCGTCAGGGATGCGGGTGTCAGCCGGCGTGGAGCGCGTTCCGCAGGGTGCCGGTGGCCAGCGTGATGGCGGCCTCGGCGGCGTGGGTGCCGCGCAGGGCGTTGAGCATGACGAAGTCGTGGATCACACCCTGGAAGCGGACGGCGGTGACCGGGACGCCTGCCTCGCGCAGCTTGTTGGCGTACGCCTCGCCCTCGTCGCGGAGCACGTCGGCCTCGCCCGTGATGACCAGAGCCGGCGGCAGGCCGGTCAGCTGCTCGGTGGTGGCCCGCAGCGGGGAGGCGGTGATCTGGGCGCGGTCGGCCTCGTCGGTGGTGTACTGGTCCCAGAACCACTGCATGCCGTCGCGCCGCAGGAAGTAGCCGGTGGCGAACTGCTGGTACGACGCGGTGTCGAAGTTCGCGTCCGTGACCGGGTAGAACAGCACCTGCTGGACCAGCGGGATGTCGCCGCGCTCCTTGGCCATCAGCGTCAGCGCCGCGGTCATGTTGCCGCCGACGGAGTCGCCGGCCACGGCCAGCCGTGACCCGTCCAGGTCCTTGGACGCGCCCTGCTGGACGACCCACCGGGCGACGGCGTAGTTCTGCTCGATGGCCACCGGGTAGCGGACCTCGGGGGAGAGGTCGTACTCCGGGAAGACCACGGCGGCGTTCGCGCCCACGGCGAGTTCGCGCACCAGGCGGTCGTGCGTGTGGGCGTTGCCGAACACCCAGCCCGCGCCGTGGATGTAGAGGATCACCGGCAGCGTTCCCTCGGCACCGGCGGGCTTGACGATGCGGGCCCGGACGCTGCCCGTCGGGCCACCCGACACCGTGATCCACTCCTCTTCGATGTCCGGCATGTCGATCTCGCCGGACTGCACCTCGTCGACCGCCTTACGGCCCTCGGCGGGCGGCAGGTCGAAGAGGTAGGGCGGGTTGGCGGTCGCTTCGGTGAACGCGGCCGCCGCCGACTCCAGGACCGGTCGTACCGGCTCAGCGGCGTGTCGTACCGGCTCAACGGCGTCGGACATGGGGGCCTCCTGCGTTCCGTGTGATGCGCCGGTCTCTCCGGCGAGGGGGGCGACGCCCGGGCGGACCTGCTGATCCGCGGCGCCGTCGATCACCACGCTAGGCCTGGGACGGTCCCGCCGCTTGACCACGAGCGCACCAGTGGTGAACCGACAGCGCATGGAACGGCACGCAGTGCACTGCCGGACCGTTCGCGGTGCGCTGTCGGGAAACACCGCCCCTCATGATCGAAATAGCCTGGCGGCGAAGCAGCTGCGGGCTGCCGGGTCCTTCCTGTGCCGCACCACGCACCACGGACGCGGGGCATGCGCCTCGGACGAGCGTGGGCACGGTGAGGGAGGCCGGCCGGCTCCTCCTCGCCCCGCTGCTGCCGATCCGGAGGGATGTCGATCCCGATCGAAATCGACGCTGCCACGCCCCAGGAGGTTGTCGAAAAGGTGTCCACGATGCCCGTCGGTGGGCTGGTTCCCAGCGCCGCCGACAACCCCGCGGACCTCGTCGTCCGCAACGCGAAGATCCACACCGGAGACCCGGGCCGCCCCCAGGCCGAGGCGATCGCCATCCGCGCGGGCGTCATCACCGTCGTCGGCGACGACAACGACGTCGCTCCCCATGTCGGCCCGGCCACGCAGGTGGTCGACGCCCTCGGCCGCCGGATCGTCCCCGGCCTCAACGACTCCCACCTGCACGTCATCCGCGGTGGGCTCAACTACGTGCTGGAGCTGCGGTGGGACGGCGTTCCCACGCTGCGCCAGGGTCTGGCGATGCTCCGCGAACAGGCGGCCCGCACGCCGAAGGGCCAATGGGTGCGGGTGGTGGGAGGCTGGTCCGCCGAGCAGTTCGCCGAACGGCGGCTGCCCACCGTCGCCGAGCTGAACGCCGCCGCGCCGGACACCCCCGTGTTCGTGCTGCACCTGTACCAGGCCGCGGTGCTCAACCGGGCGGCGCTCAAGGCCGCCGGTTACACCCGGGACACCCCCGCGCCCAAGGGCGGCCAGATCGTACGGGGCAGGGACGGCGAGCCCACGGGCCTGCTGCTGGCCGCTCCCAGCGCCCTCGTCCTCTACTCGACCCTGGCCAAGGCCCCGATGCTCGACGGCGAGGACAAGAAGACCTCCACCCGTCATTTCCTCAAGGAACTGAACAGGTTCGGACTGACGTCCGCGATCGACGCGGCCGGCGGATTCCAGAACTTCCCCGACAACTACAGCACGGTCGCCGAACTGGCCGAGGCCGGTCAACTGTCGCTCCGTATCGCCTATCACCTCTTCCCGCAGACCGCGGGCCAGGAGGTGGCGGACCTCGCCCGCTGGATCGAGACGGCCCGCCCGGAGGACGGGGACGAATGGCTGCGCCTCAACGGTGCGGGCGAGAACCTCACGTGGGCCGCGGCGGACTTCGAGAACTTCGCCCAGCCGCGTCCCGAACTCACATCCGACTACGAGGTGGAATTCGAGAAGGCCGTACGCCTTCTCATGGAGAACGGCTGGGGATTCCGGCTGCACGCCACCTATGACGAGACCATCCGCCGCGACCTCGCCGTATTCGAGAAACTCGCCGCCGAAGGACTCTTCCCGGCCGGGAACCGGTGGCTGTTCGACCACGCGGAGACCGTCTCCGCGGACAGCCTCGACCGCGTGGCCGCCCTCGGTGGCGCCATGTCGGTGCAGAACCGTCTCTCCTTCCAGAGCGAGGCGTTCGTACGCCGTTACGGCCCCGCCGCCGCCGCCGACGCCCCTCCGATCCGGGCCATGCTGGAGCGCGGCCTGACCGTCGGCGCCGGAACCGACGCCACCCGCGTCTCCACGTACAACCCGTGGATCGCCCTGCACTGGCTGGTGTCCGGCCGCTCCGTCGGCGACCTGGTCGTCCGCCCGCCCCACAACCGGGTCGACCGGCGCACCGCGCTGGCGATGTTCACCGAAGCGGGTGCCGCGCTCACCGGCGAAGAAGGCATCAAGGGAGTCCTGCGACCGGGCTTCCTCGGGGACCTCGCCGTCCTCTCCCAGGACTACTTCGCGGTGCCGGAGCCGGAGATCGCCCACATCGAGTCCCTGCTGATGGTCGTGGGCGGCCGGATCGTCCACGCCGTGGCGGAGTACGAGGGGCTCGACGAGGAGTTGCCGTCGGTCGGCCCGGAGTGGAGCCCGGTGGCGCACTTCGGCGGCTACCACGCGACCGGCTCGGCGTCGGCGCTCCCGCCGCGTACCGGCGTTTCCGGTGCTCGCCAGGCGGAGTTGCTCGGGCAGGCCGTCGCCGAGTCGGAGCAGCACCGGCAGTGGCGCGCCCGTCGAGGCCTGGCCCCGGAAACCGAGAGCGGGGTCTTCGACCCCTGCTTCTCCCTGTGAATCTCCGGGAGGGGGCCGGTCACGAGCCGCCCCTCCCGGGCCCGGAACACCGCCTCTCCGGCTCTCCGGCTCTCCGGGGGACACCCCCTCTCGCGCCGCAGACCGTGCGGCCGCCCAGCAGCGGACGTCCGTCCGCGCTCACCACACCCATGGAAAGGCACACTCGTGATCGACATCTCCGAGGTCACCGCGGCCCCCGGCCCGGACCTGCTCACCCCCGACAACTGTGCCGTGCTCTTCGTGGACCACCAGCCGCAGATGTTCTTCGGTACCGGAAGCGGCGACCGCACCGCGATCATCAACGCGACGGTGGGCCTGGCGAAGGCCGCCAAGGCCTTCGACGTGCCGGTCGTGTTGAGCACCGTGGCCGCCGAGTCCTTCTCCGGCCCGATCATGCCGCAGCTTCCGGCCGTCTTCCCGGACCAGAAGATCATCGACCGCACGACCATGAACGCTTGGGAGGACGTCGCCTTCGTCGAGGCCGTCAAGGCGACCGGACGCAAGAAGCTCGTCATCGCCGGGCTGTGGACCGAGGTCTGCGTCGTCCTGCCCACGCTGTCCGCGATCTCCCAGGGCTACGAGGTCTACGTCGTCACGGACGCGTCCGGCGGAGTCAGCCCGCAGGCCCACGAGCACGCCGTCCAGCGCATGATCCAGGGCGGCGCCATACCGGTGACCTGGGTGCAGGTCCTCCTGGAGCTCCAGCGCGACTGGGCCCGCACGGAGACGTACGGCGCCGTGACGGACGTGGTGAAGGAGCACGGCGGCGCCTACGGCCTCGGCATCGTCTACGCGCAGGCCGTCATCGGCGCCCACGCGGCCGGCTGATCCCACCCCCGGTCGAGACGGAACGTCAGGAACAGGCAGGAACGCAATGGACACCGGACTGTTGGTACTTCGGCTGGTGACGGGTCTCCTCGTCGCCGGGCACGGCGTGCAGAAAGTCAGTTTCCGGCTGGGAGGCAGCGGATTGGCGGGCGGGACGGAGGAGTTCCGCCGCGACGGCTTCCGCGGCGGCCGGTTCACCGCGCTCGCCGCGGGCGCCGGCCAGATCGGGGCCGGCCTGTTCCTGGCGGCCGGGCTTCTCACCCCCGCGGCGGCGATGGTCGCCATGGGGGTGATGACGGTCGCCGGCACCGTCAAACTGCCCCACGGGCTCTGGGTGCAGCACGACGGATACGAGTACCCGCTGGTGCTCGTCACCGTCGCCGCGGCGCTGGCGCTCACCGGACCGGGCCGCTGGTCGGTGGACCATGTGCTCGGACCGACCCCTTGGCCGCTGTGGGTCTCCGTGGCGGCCGTCGTGGTCGGCCCGGCCGGCGGACTGCTCACGCGTGCGCTCCTGCACCGCCCCTCCGTCGTGGAAGGAACACCTGAGCATGCGCAAGCTGCTGACTGACGCGGCCCACACGCTGGTGCCGCCGAAGGGGGACCGGCACGGCCCCCTGCCCCCGCTCATGCTCACGCTGACGGTGGTGACGGGCCTCGTCGACGCGGTGAGCTTTCTCGCCCTCGGGCATGTCTTCGTCGCCAACATGACGGGCAACGTCGTCTTCCTGGGGTTCGCCCTGGCCGGGGCGGAGGGCCTGTCCGCGCTCGCCTCCGTCGTCTGCGTGGCCGCCTTCCTCGCCGGTGCGCTGGCCGGAGGGCGGTTCGGCTCCCGGTTCGCGGCACACCGCGGACGGCTGCTGACCTCGGCCACGGCAGTGCAGGCGGTCCTCGTCGCCGGGGCCGTTGTCGCGGCCGCGGCCTCCCACGGCCGGGTGACCACCACGGTCCAGTACGTCCTGATCGTGCTCCTCGGTCTCGCCATGGGGCTGCAGAACGCGGTCGCCCGGCGTCTGGGCGTCCAGGACCTGACCACGACGGTGCTGACCCTGACCCTGACGGGGCTGGCGGCGGACTCCGCTTCGGCCGGCGGGGCCGCGCCCCGGCCCGGCCGCCGGATCCTGTCCGTCCTGGCCATGTTCCTCGGGGCGTTCGTGGGCGCCGTGCTTCTGTCGCACGGGGGGCTCGGCGCCGCCCTCGGCCTGGCCCTGGGACTGCTCGTGGTGACGGCGTTGGTCACGCACCGCCTCTCGGCCTCCGATGCCCCGTGGACCAGACCGCCGACGTGAACCGGCCCGGTCTCGGGCTGCTACCGCCGGGTCGGGGTCGTTTTCGCTCCGTCGGCCCAGTGGGGCCGTTCCCGGATGGCGCAGCGTCAAGAGCTGCGTACTAGTGGAAGTCAAGTGGGCGCTTTCTGGCACATCGAAAACAGCCACGGTGGACGCCTACCGGATGTTCCACGAACGGAGACTGTGACATGACCCCCGACTTCTCCCCCACCCGTCCGGCGGAAGACGACATAGAACCGACCGCCGGGCCCGCCCCGGCGCCGGCCCAGGGTTTGGCCGTCTCCCCGCCCGCGGCTCCCAGCACGCCGTACATCCCTCCCCGGCCGACCACGCCCCCCGCTGTCTCCGGTGTCCCGATCGTGGCAGCGGCTCCCGTCGGGCCCGAGTACCCCTACACCGTCGCCTGGGCGGGCACGCAGCGGCCTGCACCGTGGGCGGCGCCGGCGGCGGAACGCCCGGCCGAACCGGCTGCCGCGCCCGCCGCGGAACGCCCGGTTGAACTGGCTGCCGCGCCGACTGCGGAACGGCCGACTGAACTGGCTGCCGCGCCGACTGCCGAACGACCGGCTGAACTGGCGGCCGCGCCGGCTGCCGAACCGGTGACCGAGCCCGTTGCGGAACGGGTGGCCGCGTCCGTGGCGGAACCGGTGGCCGAGCCCATGGCGGAACGGGTGGCCGCGCCCATGGCGGAACCGGTGGCGGAACGCGTGGCTGCGCCCGTGGCGGAACCGGTGGTGGAACCCACGCCGCAACCGGTCGCCGAACCGACAGCGGAACCGGCTGCGGAGCCGACAGCCGCCATGGAGCCCACGGTCGCCACGGAGACGACAGCCGCCATGGAGGCGCCGGCCCAGGAGGCGTCGCCCCAGGAGGCATCGCTCCAGGACGCGCCGGCCGAGGAGGCGTCGCCTCAGGACTCGCTGGCCGAGGAGGTGGCGGTCGCCCTGGAGCAGACGAGCCAGGACGAGAACGGCGACGAGGCGATCCACACGCTGCTGCGGACGGCGGCGACCGAGCGTCCCGTGGAGGAGGTCGCCTCGCTGGTCGCCCGGCTCCAGGCGACCGGCGAGCTGTCCAGCCCCGCGGACGTGGCGCTCCGCGCGGCCGCCGTCACTCGCCCCCTGGACGAGGTACGGCAACTGGTCGCGCTGCTCAACGCCTCGGGCTACGACCTCCATCAGGCCGAAACCACGCTGCGCGCCGCGGCGGTGGGCCGTCCGATCGAGGACGTGGTGCAGCTCGTGAGCATCCTCGGCACCGACAGCAGCGACTGGCGCCCCACCTGCGGCGGGGACGCCGAGGACCGGAAGGCCGCGCCCGGCCAGGAGGACGGTACGCAGGCCGGCAAGGACGCCGTCCCGGTCGTCACCGCCGCCCCGAAGCGCCCCCGAGGCGCGGGCAAGCGGGCGAAGTCGTCGGCCCTGGACGGCGCACTGGCCACAGGTCCCGGCAGCCACACCACCTCCCCGGCGCTGCGGTCGGCGCTGCGCTGGCCCGCGGCGATCGCCCTGTTCGCCTGCGGCCTCATCCACCTGCCCACGGACCTCGCCGGCCTGCGTTCGGGCGGCAACCCGGAAACGCTGTCCGTGGTCGTCACCGTGCTCTGCCTGCTGTGCGGTGTATGGCTCGCCGTACGGGACACGTTCATCGTCTGGGCCGCCGCAGCGGGGCTCGGCGTCGGTCTCATCGCGCTTCACGGAGTCGCGAGCGCGCGTACGGTCGATCTGATGGCCAGCAGCCTCGGCACCACCTTCGCCTGGGCGAAGGCCACAGCGCTGCTGAGCGCCGTCGCCGTCGTCGCCCTCGCCGGCTCGGCCCTGGCCCGTCATACGAGGACGACCGGCGCGGCGGACAGCACCTGACATGCCGGACCCCGAGGGTCGCCACCGCCGGACAGCCCGGCGCCGCCCGAGCGGGCAGCGCCGGGCTGTCGGTCGCGACATCCGGTCAGCACTTCCAGGTGTGGCTGCGCAGGTAGGTGCCCGCCCCGCGGAGGTTGGTCTTCTCTCCCTTGCCGAGGCAGAACACCTTGGTCTCCTTGAAGCCGGTCCGGGTGAAGGCGGAGACGGGCATGCCGCTCCCGCCGTTGTTGAACGCCGATCGCACACGGGTGTTCCTGGCCCAGCCACAGGCGGTGGAGCCCTGCAGCCAGTCCGGGTCGTCGACCTGCCAGCCGCACGCCTTGCCGGTGCCGTCGGTGCCGGAGTACACGCAGAACGCGCCGGGCGTGCACGTCCAGGGGTCCACCGGAGCGGCCGCGCCCGCGGTGCTCGGGGCCGCCAGAGTGCCGGCCACGGCGGCGACCGTCAGGCACAGGGCCAGGCGCAGGGTGCCGTTCGTCCTGCTCATGAAAGCTCCTTCTCTTCGTTTCGGTTCCGGGCAGGCCGCATGACGGGCCCGCCCGCGTGGACACGAGGGCTCGTCGTTCCGTGGTGGGGGGGTGGGGCGCACATGTGCCGGCCGGAGGCGCTGTGCCGGATTCGAGGTGGAGGCGTCAGCGCGTCAGGACGTCTGCGGCGCGTCAGGGCGTCTGCGGCGCGTCAGCGCGTCATGGCGTCTGCGGGGCAGGCGGCTCGTACTGGTCGGCGAGCCCGAGGCCGCTCACGATGTCCCGCATGAGCAGCTCGAACATGGGCTCCTGGTCACCGAAGAGCGGGGCGAAGTGCCCGAAGGCCTCCAGGGCGACCTGTCCGTAGAGGGAGCGCCAGCAGCCGAGCATGACCGCCGCCGCCTCCGGCGGCAGGTCGACGCCGGTGTCCTCCACGTAGTCGTGCATCTGGCGCAGCAGCCGCGGCTCCAACTCCGCCACGGGCGGAACCGGGTAGCGGCGAGCCGCCCAGAGCTCCACGAAGACCGGACCCCACACTCCGGCCAGCCGCCGGATCCAGAGCGTCGTCAGGGTCGCGTGCGCCTCCCCGGCGGCCACGGCCGGCGTGCCGAAGAGGAAGTAGAACTCCCGTCGACGACCGATCGCCCAGGACCGCAGGACACGGCTGGGAGCGATCATCCGCATCGCGAAGTTGTCGTTCGGACAGCGCGCGGCGGCCTTCGTCAGCTCGTCGACCAGCTCGTCGACGATGTCGTCCGCGACCCGGGCGACGATGTCCGGGAGGCCGCGCTCGAAGTGGTGGTAGAGCGCCGCAGGCGTCACGCCGACCTGGCGCGCGACTTCCGTGAGGGTCAGCGTCTCGACACCGCTCTCGACGATGACCTTCCGCGCCGCCGCCCGTACTTCGGCGGACATCTCGGCCCGCAGACGGGCGCGTCGCCCTCCTGCTGCCACCGGTGAGCCCCCTCCGTCTCAGGATCCACTCGCTCCTGGGACGCGACGCACGACAGACGTCCCTCGGGGAGCGTACCGGCGGCGGGCGGGTAGGGAGGGCAACCCCGAGCCCGTACATACATCCGTGCGCTGGCCACCGGCGGACGGGCGGCGCCGTCAGGAGACGACGCGCAGATGGGTGGGCCAGCCGGGCTTGAGGTGCTTGAACAGTTCCTTGATGTGCTTCGGGTGCAGTTTGACGCAGCCGTTGGACCTGTAGTCGCCGGGGCCGTCCCAACGGCGCCGTTCGGTGCGCCCCTGCGTTCCGTCGCGGTTCATCTCCGAGTGGATGAACATCTCGGTGCGCTTCACCGTCCCCTTGGAGCACCGCATGTCCTCCAGATAGACGGCGTAGCCCTTGACCAGGTCGCCGTTGTAGTTCGTGGACTTCAGCCTGATCCGCCAGTTGCCGTTGGGCATCCAGCCCTTGTTGCGCACGCAGTCGTCCTTGACGCCCGTGCCCGACCCCGCCCGGTAGCTGATCGTCGGCTTGCCCTTCCGATGGAGGTACAGCCGCGAATCGGACGGGTCGGAGGGGTTCTTGTCGAAGACCAGCGATACGGGGGGCTCGGCAGCCGCCCTCGCAGCCCCCGCGGTCGGCCGGGCCGCCCTCTCCGGGCTCGCGTCGGCGGCTGCCGCCGTCATCGTCACCGATGCCACCGCCACCGCCACCGCCAGGGCCACCACTCCACATGCTCCGTGCTCGATCGGCTTCACAGGCTCACCTTTCCCTTGCTCGCGCGGCACCCGAGTCCCACGAGTCCGCGCCCTGACAGACGGCACGCACGGCTTCGGGCGGCGTCCCACGCCGACCGAAGTCGATGCCAGGTAAAGGGTCTTTAGAAACCAGTGCCGCTTCAAAGAGTTATGCCCTGTTACCAACCGTCTGGCGGGAGCGCGTCCTGCTACGCTCCGCTGCCGCACCACCCGCGCGCCGCCTTCACCACCGGCGCACCGCAGATCCGTCGCGGATTTCTCGGCGTTTCCTGTTATCGGGCGCACGGCCCGGGGTCTCCCGAGTGTTGGGCACCGACAACAGGCGGGACAGGCAGGATGAACCAGGGCATGAGTGGACAGACCGGTACGGAGCTGGTCAGGGCGGCGCAGGGCGGAGACCTGTGGGCGCAGGACCGGCTCATCGCCGACCACCTGCCGCTGGTCCACAACATCGTGGGCCGGGCGATGAACGGCCACCACGACGTCGACGACGTCGTGCAGGAGACCATGCTGCGCGCGCTCGACGGGCTCGGCGGCCTGCGCTCGCCGGACGCCTTCCGGTCCTGGCTGGTGGCCATCGCCATGAACAGCATTCGCGGCCACTGGCACAGGCAGCAGTCCGGCTTCCGTACGGGCGTCCTCGACGAAGCCCACGATCTCGCCCAGCCGGGCGCCGACTTCGTGGACCTGACCGTGGCCCGGCTCGACCTGTCCGGCCAGCGGCGCGAGACGGCCGAGGCGACCCGCTGGATGGAACCGGACGACAGCGCCCTGTTGTCCCTGTGGTGGCTGGAATGCGCGGGCGAGCTGACCCGGTACGAAGTGGCGGCCGCACTCGGGCTGTCCACGCAGCACACCGCCGTCCGGGTCCAGCGGATGAAGGCGCAGCTGGAGGCGGCCCGGGTCGTCGTACGGGCCCTGTCGGAGAACCCGCTCTGCCCCGCGCTGCGGTCCGAGCTCGGCGGGTGGGACGGTCGCCCCTCCGCGCTGTGGCGCAAACGAATAGCCCGGCACGCCCGCGGCTGTGCTCACTGCGCGGGCCTGTGGAGCGGCCTGGTCCCGGCCGAGGGGCTCCTCGCGGGTCTGCTGCTGGTGCCCCCGTCGGCGGCGCTGCTCGCGAGCGTCCGAGAGAGCGCCGGTTTCGGCCTCGCCGCCGCGTCCGCCCCGCTGCCCACGGCTGCCGACGGGATCGGCGGATCGTACGGGATCGGCGGATCGTACGAGCCCGGGGGAGCGTACGAGGCGGGGCGGGCGTACGAGGCGGGGGAAGCGTACGAGTCGGGCGGGGCAGCCGAGGCGGGTGAAGCGCAGGGGGCCACCGCGCCGTACGGAGCCCGGGCCACCGGAGTCGTCGCCGGGCCGGGCCCGCGCGGCGCCCGTCGAAGGCTTCGGCAACAGCGCCGCGGGCGCCGGCGGGCGGTCGTCGCCGGAGCCGTCGCGGTGGTGGCCGTCACCGGCGGGTCGTTCTCCGTGATCAGCGGGCCCGAGGGCGGCGTGGAGGCCGGGGACGCGGCACGCGTCGCGGTTCCCGGGGCCGTGCTGCCCACCTCGGCCGAGCCGGCCGGCTCCTCGGCCGGCTCCTCGGACACCGCCTCGGCCACTCCTTCGCCGTCCATGACGCCGACCCCCGGCAAGACTCCCTCCCCGCGGGTGAGCCGCGCCCCGCAACCCTCGCCCCCGCGGACCGCCACCCCGCCCACCTCGGCCCCCGCGCCCCGCCCGAAGGCGACCGGCACCAACGGCACCAACGGCACCGGCGGCTCCGCGGCGGACTCCACCGCCCAGCAGGTGATCGACCTCGTCAACTCCGAAAGGGCCGAAGCGGGGTGCGGGGCGCTGACCGAGCACGCCCTGCTGACCAAGGCAGCCCAAGGCCATTCCGACGACATGGCCGCGCGGGACTTCTTCGACCACACCAACCCCGACGGCGACGGCCCGGGCGAGCGGGTCACGGCCGTCGGATACCCCTGGTCCACCTACGGCGAGAACATCGCGAAGGGCCAGCGCACCGCGGCGCAGGTGATGGAGTCCTGGATGAACAGCCCCGGTCACCGGGCGAACATCCTCAACTGCTCCTTCAAGGAGATCGGGATCGGCATCCACTCCGGGGGCGGCCCCTACTGGACCCAGGTCTTCGGGGCACGCTGAACGGCGCCTCCGGCGGCGCCTCCGGCGGCGCCTCCGGCGGCGCCTCCGGCGGCGCCTCCGGTGGCGCCTCCCGCGGCGCATCGCCACGCAGACGGCCCATGACCCGGTCCGCCCGAGTGCGGGGACAGGCCGCGGGTAACGGCACAACAGGAGGACGATGCCGTGACCCACGCAGACTGGCTCCTGACGACCGGTGAACGCGGCAACACCGCGACGCGCCTGGACCGGCGACGCCCGCACGGGGAGGCCTGGTCCGAAGGGAACGAGGCCCGCCCTCTGATCCACGGCGCCGCCTACTTCGCCGAGCTCCTGGCAGCCGTCCGCGCCATGCGCGCGGGCGATCTGCTTCTGTTCACCGACTGGCGCGGCGATCCCGACGAACGACTCGACGGAGCCGGCACCGAGATCGGCGCGGTCCTGTGCGGGGCGGCCGAGCGCGGCGTCATCGTCAAGGGCCTTCTGTGGCGCTCCCACCTGGACAACCTCCACTTCAGCGAGGAGGAGAACCGCCATCTCGGTGCGGAGATCGAGCAGGCGGGAGGCGAGTGCCTGCTCGACATGCGGGTACGGCCCGGCGGCTCGCACCACCAGAAACTGGTGGTGCTGCGCCACCCCGGCCGGCCGGAGCGGGATGTCGCCTACGTCGGAGGGATCGACCTCTGCCACAACCGCAACGACGACGCCACCCACCGCGGCGACCGCCAGTCGGCCCCGCTGGCCCCCGAGTACGGCCCGCATCCGCCCTGGCACGACGTCCAGCTCGCCCTCCGCGGCCCGGCCGTCGGCGATGTCGAGGCCGTCTTCCGCGAGCGGTGGGAGGACCCCGCTCCGCTCTCCCGCAGCCCGCTCGCCCGCCTGCGGTCACTGGCCCACGGGGACGACCCCGACGCGGGCGAGCTGCCGCCGCAGGCCGCCGACCCGGCGCCCTGCGGCACCCACACCGTGCAGGTGCTGCGGACCTACCCGAACCGGCTGCTGGGCGGCTACCCCTTCGCCCCCGACGGGGAGCGCAGCATCGCGCGGGCATACCTCAAGGCGCTGCGGCGGGCCCGGGCGCTGATCTACCTCGAGGACCAGTACCTGTGGTCCCCGCGGGTGATCGCCTCCTTCGCCGAGGCGCTCCGCAGGCACCCACGGCTGCTGCTGCTCGCTGTCATCCCCTCGGTCCCCGAACAGAACGGCCGGCTCACCCGCCCCATGAACCTGATCGGGAGGATCACCGCCCTCGACGAGCTCCGCCGGGCCGGCGGCGACCGGGTCGCGGTGTACAGCCTGGAGAACCACGGCGGAGACCTTGTCTACGTCCACGCCAAGGTGTGTGTGATCGACGACGTCTGGGCGTCCGTCGGCTCCGACAACATCAACCTCCGCTCGTGGACCCATGACTCGGAACTCAGCTGCGCCGTCCTCGACCGGAGCGCGGACACCCGCCGGCCGCACGACCCGGGAGGACTGGGAGACGGCGCGCGTCCCTTCGCCCGGGAGCTGCGCCTCGCGCTCATGCGCGAGCACCTGGACGCCGAGGACACCGGGACCCGGTCACCGGACGCGCTGTGCGACCCCGCTGTCGCCTTCGGCGCCTTCGAAGAGGCCGCCCGCACGCTGGACGCCTGGCACGAGGGCGGCTGTCGCGGTCCCCGGCCGCCCGGCCGCCTCCGTCGGTACGCCCCGCCCGAACTCTCCAGGACCCAGCGGGCGCTCGCGACTCCTCTGCACCACGTTCTGGTCGACCCCGACGGCCGTCCACTGAGGTTGCGCCGCCGTAACGCCTTCTGAAGGCGCCGGGTGGGGAAATCCCGCCACCTACGCCGACCGCGTCCTCTTCCTCGCCGACGGCGCGATCGCCGACACCCTGCCCCGTACGACCGCCGAACGGATCGCGGCCCGGATGACCGCTCTCACCCGCGCCCAGGCCCCTGCCCACGCCCTCGCCGGGACGGCCGCCCGATGATCCGTCCGAACGGCCTCGCATACATCCCGCCCCTCCTCTACGGCGCCCTCGCGGGCGCGGTCGTGGTGCTCGGTCTGGCGTCCACCGGCGTGCCGGCCCGCGCCGCGCTCCGACGCCCGTGACGGAGCGCGGCCCCGCCCCTTACAGTCGGCCCATGCCGCACCTCACCCTCGCCCAGGTCGAAGCCCTCGCCGTCGCAGCCCACGAGGGCCAGACCGACAAGGCCGGCCGCCCGTACGCCGAGCATCTGCGGGCGGTCGCCGAAGGGGTACGGGTGAGGGGCGGGACCCAGGACCAGATCGCCGCCGCCTGGCTGCACGACTCCGTCGAGGACGACGCGCTGACCGCCGAATGGCTGCAGGGAGCCGAACTGCCGCGCGCGGTCAAGGACATGGTCCTGGCGCTCACCAAACGGCCGGGGGAGGAGCCGGAGTCGTACGCCCGCCGTATCCTCGCGGTCCCCGGCGCTCTCCTCGTCAAGGAGGCGGACCTCGCGCACAACGCGGACCCGGCCCGGCTCGCCGTCCTCGACGAGCCGACCAGGGCCCGTCTCACCGCCAAGTACGCCTCCGTACGCGCGCTGCTCGGACTCACCTCCGACTGACGAGGAAGCCCCCCCCGGCCGCCGCATTGCGCACCGCCGGGGCTCCCCATCGGCGTCGACCCTGTCGCTCAGGGGGCCTGGGAGGCGGCGATGGCCGCCTTGTACCAGTGGTAGGAGGCCTTGGGCGTGCGCGTCCCGGTCGGGAAGTCGACGTGCACGAGCCCGAAACGCCTGCTGTACCCGTAAGCCCACTCGAAGTTGTCCAGGAGCGACCAGACGGTGTAGCCGCGCAGGTCGACACCTTCCGCACGGGCCTCTGCGACCGCACGGAGGTGGCTCTCCAGGTAGGCGATCCGCTCGGCGTCGTGCACGGTCCCGTCGGCGGCGGGCGCGTCGTGTTCGGCGGAGCCGTTCTCGGTGATGTGGAGCGGCGGAAGACGGGCGCCGTAGCGGTCACGGAGGGAGGTGAGGAGCTGCCGAAGGGCGCCGGGGACGACGGGCCAGCCCATGGCGGTGTGGCGGACGCCGGGATGCGGGACCGCTTCGAAGCGGTTGTCCATGGCGGTCCGACGGGCCGGGTCGGGCTCGCGCCACGGGGCGGCGCGCACGGTGGACGGCGTGTAGTAGTTGATGCCGAGGAAGTCCATGGGGGCCGAGACGAGGGCGAGGTCGCCGTCCCGACGGAAGTCCTGACACTCGATCAACTCGCCCCATGTGTCCGACTCCGCCGCGGCGTAGCGCCCCTCGAGCAGCGGTTCCGTCCACATCACATTGCGCTGGGTCTCGGCGCGCACGGCGGCTGCGAGGTCATCGGCCCGCGGTGTGGCCGGGGAGACATGGTCGAGGTTGAGAGCGATGCCCGCCTCGCGGACGCCGGCGGCGCGCAGAGCGCCCATCGCCAGACCGTGGCCGACCAGCAGATGGTGGGCCGCGGCGAGCGCCGGCGTCCCCTCGGACACGCCGGGGGCGTGCTCGCCGTTTCCGTATCCCAGAAAGGCACTGCACCAGGGCTCGTTCAGGGTGATCCACCGGGGCTCACGGTCCCCGAGCCTCGCCGCGACCAGCGCCGCGTACTGCGCGAACCGTTCGGAGGTGTCCCGGGAGCGCCAGCCGCCGGCGTCCTCCAGAGGCTGGGGGAGGTCCCAGTGGTAGAGCGTCAGGACCGGCGTGACACCGGCTGCCAGCAGGTCGTCGACCAGGCGAGCGTAGAAATCGAGCCCGCGGGGGTTCACCGGGCCCGCGCCCGACGGCTGGATCCGCGGCCAGGCGACGGAGAAGCGGTACGTCGACACGCCGAGGTCCGCGAGCAAAGCCACGTCCTCCCGGTGCCGGCGGTAGTGGTCGCAGGCGGTGTCGCCGCTGCTGCCGTCCCGTATCGCGCCGCCGCGCAGGCAGAAGGTGTCCCAGATCGACGGCCCGCGTCCGTCCTTACCGGTGGCGCCCTCGATCTGGTAGGCCGATGTGGCGGCGCCGAACTCGAAGCCGGGCGGAAAGGCCGGGAAGTCGCTCACGGAAACGGACGTCCTTCGTTCGGAGGGTCGGAAAACAGGGCTGAGCATGAAGGCGATTCGGCTTCCGCGTCCAGGATCTGAGGAACCATCGGCCATGGTTTTACTAAACCCGGGCTTAACTGAACCCAGTCCACTGGACAACGTTGTCAAGAGCTGGGCAGAGTACCGGCACATCCCAGGTCCGCTGCTACGGAAAGGCTGAGCGTGATGGTGTACGGAGCACTCGACATCGGGGGTACGAAGATCGCTGGAGCCTTGGTCGACGCCGACGGCCGTCCGGTGACCCGGTCCCGGCGCGCCACACCGGCGCAGGGCTCCGCGCAGGAACTCATGGCAGCGGTGTCCGAGGTCCTGGACGAGTTGTCCGCCCACCCTCAGTGGCCCTCCCTCTCCTGCCTGGGCATCGGCAGCGCGGGGCCCGTCGACACGGCCGCCGGTACGGTCAGCCCGGTCAACATCCCGGCTTGGCGTTCCTTTCCGCTCGTGGACCAGGTGCGGGCGCACCCTCGGCTGCCGGCCGGAATCCGGCCGGTCCTCGTGGGCGACGCCGTGGCGATGGCGGCGGCCGAGCACTGGAAGGGGGCCGCCAAGGATGTGGACAACGCGCTGTGCATGGTGGTCTCCACGGGCGTGGGCGGCGGACTGATCCTCAACGGGGCCCTGCACACGGGCAGGTCCGGGAACGCCGGTCACATCGGCCACATCACCGTGGACCAGGACGGTCCGTTCTGCCCCTGCGGAGCGCGCGGCTGCGTGGAGCGCTTCGCCAGTGGCACCGCCATCGCCGCCCACGCGCTGGAGTCCGGGTGGGCCCCGCCTCCCGGCGTCGCCCCGACGGCCGCGGCGGTCGGGCCGCCGCCCGGGAGGGCGATCCCGGAGCCCGTGCCGCCTTCGACCGCGCGGGCCGGGCGCTGGCCGCCGCCGTCGCGGCCACGACGGCCCTGGTCGAACTCGACCTCGTGGTCGTCGGCGGCGGTGTCGCGCAGTCCGGGGAGACGCTCTTCGGCCCGCTCCGTCGCCATCTGGCCGCGTACGCGGTCCTCGACTTCACCCGTGACGTTCCGGTCGTGCCCGCGGGTCTCGCGCTCGACGCCGGACTGATCGGGGCGGCGGCGGCCGGCGCCGCGTCGGCCGGGCTGTCACCACGTACGGCCGTCGCGGTTCCGGCACCGCCCCGAACATTCCCGGAAAACAAAACCGGCCACTGAACTTAACCGGTTCTGCTGTGGCTGTTGTTTTCGGCCTCATGCCCCTCTAGCCTCATCTCACTCGCCGGGGCGGTTCACCGTCCGCCGGTGTCGCGGCCGTAAGGGGATTTCACACCCGTCCGGTCCGGCGAACATTCCTCCCGCCGCTCGGTGAGAGCCGCAGAAATACACCGAGCGGCGGGAATTCACCGGCTCCGCTCCCCGTCGTTCGACGCACCGTTCCGCGGGGCCGGCAGCACCGCACCCTCCATGTCAGGCAAGCCCGCACGCCCCGGACCACGGTCCCCGCGGCGAGCGCGCGACCGAGTTGGGAGCACCACACACATGAACAGGAAACTGGCCACCGCGGCGGGAGCACTGCTCGCCGTCGCCGCCACGCTGCTCACCGCACCCGCCGCACCCGCCGCGGCCCTTGCCGCCCACGCGGCGGACGCGACGGGCACGACCGGCACCGGCTTCCACGTCGCCGGCGGTCGGCTCCTCGACGCCAACGGTGAGGACTTCGTCTTCCGGGGTGTCAACCACGCCCACGCCTGGTACCCCACCAGGACCGGCCGGGCGCTCGCCGACATCAAGGCGCTCGGGGCGAACTCGGCGCGCATCGTGCTCAGCACGGGCGACCGCTGGACGAAGAACGACGCCGCCGGCGTCGCCGGCGTCGTCTCCCAGTGCAAGGCCAACAAGCTGGTCTGCGTCCTCGAAGCCCACGACACCACCGGCTACGGCGAGCAGAGCGGCGCCGTCTCCCTCTCCGAAGCCGCCGACTACTGGCTGGAGGTCGCGAACGCGGTCAAGGGCCAGGAGAAGTACGTCGTCATCAACCTCGGCAACGAGCCGCACGGCAACACCGGTTACACCGCCTGGACCCAGGACACCACGAACGCCATCTCGCGTCTGCGCGCCGCCGGCTTCGCGCACACCCTCATGGTGGACGCCCCCAACTGGGGACAGGACTGGTCGCACACCATGCGGGACAACGCGCCGGCCGTCCTCGCCGCCGACCCGGACCGCAACACCGTCTTCTCCCTCCACATGTACGGCGTGTACGACACCGCTGCCGAGGTCCAGGACTACCTCAACAGCTTCGTCAGCCGCCGACTGCCCATCGTCGTAGGCGAGTTCGGCAACGACCACTCGGACGGCAACCCGGACGAGGACGCCATCATGGCCACCGCCCGGCAGCTGAACCTCGGCTACCTGGGCTGGTCGTGGAGCGGCAACGGCGGCGGCGTCGAGTACCTCGACCTGGCCACCGACTTCGACATGAGCCGGCTCACGCCCTGGGGGCGGCGCCTCTTCGACGGCGTCGACGGCATCAGGCAGACCTCCCGCGAGGCCAGCGTCTACGGCGGGACCGGAGGAGGCGGCGACACCCAGGCACCGACCGCCCCCGGCGCGCCCACCGTGTCCGAGGTGACCGCCACCGGGGCCCGGCTGACCTGGCCCGCCGCCACCGACGACACCGGTGTCACCGGCTACGACGTCGTCCGCGTCGACGGGTCGGCGCAGACCCCCGTCACCACTACCACGGGCACCAGCGCCATGCTCACCGGTCTGACCCCGGCCACGGCCTACACCTTCGCCGTGTACGCCCGTGACGCTGCCGGAAACCGCTCCCCGCGCTCGGCCGTCGCCGCCGTCACCACTCCGGACGGACCGTCCGCCGGGAGCTGCACCGTCGACTACCGGCTGCAGGACTGGGGCAGTGGCTTCAACGCCCATGTCACCCTTCACAACACCGGCACCCGGGCCATCAAGGGATGGCGGCTCGACTTCGCCTTCCCGGGCGGTCAGACGGTGAACTCCGCCTGGAACGCGAAGGTCGTCCAGCAGGGCAACCACGTAACCGCCACGCACGAGAGCTGGACCGAGACCCTCCCAGCCGGCGGCACCGTGAGCTTCGGCCTCAGCGCCTCGTCCACCGGCGGCAACGGCGTCCCTGCCACCTTCAGCCTCAACGGCACCACCTGCGCCAAGGGCTGACCCGCAGCGCCTCCGCCGCGCCCCCGCCCGCGCCCCCGCC
>NZ_JAGGOS010000199.1 GCF_018614205.1 Streptomyces sp. ISL-36
GCAGCCGCCCCAGCAGCCGCAGTTCGGCCAGGTCCCCGGACAGGTTCCGCCGCCCGGCGCGCCCACGCCGTACGGCCAGCCCGCTCCCGGCTACGGCCAGCCCGCGTTCGGTCAGCAGCCCCCCGGCATGCCGGGCCAGATGGGCGTCCCGCAGGGGGTTCCCCAGGGCGTCCCGGCCGCCGGCGCCGGGCTCGCCGCCGCGCTCCAGCCGTACAAGGAGACCGCCACCGGCGCCCGTTGGACGCCGCAGAACCAGCAGCTCATGCGGGTCGACCTGGCGATGGGCGGCGTTCCCGTCCTGGCCCGCCAGGGCAGCATGGTCATGTACCAGGGCAAGGTCGAGTTCAGCCACAAGGGAGCCGGTTTCGCCGGGCGGATTGTCGGCAACGCCACCGGCCAGGAGATGCAGCTGATGCGCTGCACCGGCCGCGGCCAGGTCTTCCTCGCCGAGGAAGGCGCCCACCTCCACCCGATCGAGCTCCAGGGCGACGGCATCTGCGTCTCCGCGGAGAACGTGCTCGCCTTCGACGAGTCCCTGCAGTACGAGGTGCGCCGGATCGAGGGCCACGGGATCCCCGGCGGCGCCCTGTTCACCATGCAGTTCCAGGGCACCGGCACGGTCGTCGTCAAGACGCACGGCATCCCGGTCGTCCTGCCCGTCACGCCGACCACCTTCGCCGACTGCAACGCCGTCGTCGCCTGGTCGTCCGCGTCCCAGGTGATCCTCTCCAGCCAGGTCCGGCTGCGCCGCAACGCGTACCCCGGACACAGCGGGGAGACGGTGAACCTCCAGTTCCGGGGTGCCCCCGGCAACTTCATCGTCGTCCAGCCCTACGAGGTCTGAGGGAGCCCGAAGAATGAACCAGCAACTCGCGGGCTTCGCCCCGACCCCGGTCGTGGCCCGGATGGAGAACCACGGCCGCACGATGCTGCAGGTCGCCATGGCCTCCGGCCAGGACCTGTACGCGCGCACCGGCTCGATGGTCGCCTACGAGGGCTTCATCACCTACGAGCCCAACCCGCCCGCCGCCCGACAGGTGGCCCAGCAGTGGATCACCGGCGAGGGCGCGCCCATCATGAAGTGCTCCGGCGACGGCCTGCTCTACCTCGCCGACTACGGCGCGGACGTCGTCGTGATCAACCTTCAGAACGACTCGCTCTCCGTCAACGGCACCAACCTGCTCGCCTTCGACGCCCACCTCCAGTGGGGCGTGGAGAAGGTCAAGGGCCTCGCCAAGTTCGCCGGCCAGGGGCTGTTCAACGTCGAGATCGCCGGCACCGGCTGGGTCGCCCTGACCTCGCGCGGCACGCCGATCGTGGTCGACTGCGGCCGCGGCGAGGACGAGACGTACGTCGACCCGGACGCGCTCGTCGCCTGGTCGCCGGCGCTCAAGGTCAAGGGCAAGCGCAGCTTCAAGGCCTCCTCCCTGATCGGGCGGGGCAGCGGCGAGGCGTTCCAGATGGCCTTCTCCGGCCAGGGCATCGTCGTCGTACAGCCGAGCGAGGACAGCACCGACCGCCTGCGGATCCGGGGCTGAGGGGGAGCGAGAACACACCATGCAGAGCCCGCTTTTCAACCACGCCGAGCAGCAGAGCCAGGAACGGTACGTCATCCAGAACCCGCAGCTGCTGCGGGTCGCCCTCACCGGCCAGGACGACATCCTCGCCCGCAAGGGCGCCATGGTGGCCTACCAGGGACTCGTCGACTTCGACGGCGAGTACCAGACGCCCAGTCAGCGCCGGGCCCGCGCCCGCACCGGTGAGGGCCTTGACCTCATGCGCTGCTCCGGCCAGGGCACGGTCTACTTCGCCAACCTCGCCCAGTACATCCACGTCGTGGAGGTCGAGCAGGAGGGCATGACCGTGGACAGCGCCTACGTCCTGGCGCTGGACTCGACCCTGCACACCGAGGTCATCGCCGTGGACAGCCAGTATGGCGTCTCCGGCTCCGGCAAGTACCAGCTCAACATCTCCGGCCGCGGCAAGGTCGCCCTGATGACCTCCGGTCAGCCGCTGATGATGCACGTCACGCCCGACAAGTACGTCAACGTCGACGCGGACGCGATCGTCGCCTGGTCCACCGGGCTGCGGGTGCAGATGCAGGCGCAGACGACGAACTCCAACGTCCGCCGTCGCCGGGGCGACACGGGCGAGGGCTGGGAGCTCAGCTTCCTCGGGCAGGGCTTCGCCCTGGTCCAGCCCAGCGAGGTCATGCCGCCGCAGAACGCCGCCATCGGCCAGGGCATCGCCGCCCAGTTCGGTGCCGGTCAGCACGGCTCGCACGCCCAGAACCAGAACAACGCCTGGAACTGAGCCCGTTCATGGGTGAGGGGCGGTCGCCACGGCGACCGCCCCTCACCCATGCCGTGACTACAGCCTGTCGAGCGTGCTCCGCATCAGACGCACCACCGACGCGTCGGCCACGTCCGCCACCTCGTCGTACGCGTACCAGCGCAGGTCCAAGGACTCGTCGCTGATCTCCTCCACCGCGCCGGCCGGAGCCAGCGCCGCGTACTGCACGTCCAGATGCCAGTGACAGGGCGCCGGAATGGCATGCCGGTCCAGGCGCACCGGGCCGCCCGGCAGCAGCGTCAGACCGGTGATCCCGGACTCCTCCGTCGCCTCACGCAACGCGGCCGCGGCCACCGTCACGTCCCCGGGCTCGCAGTGGCCGCCCATCTGCAGCCACATGCCGAGCTTCCTGTGCAGCGTCAGGAGCACCCGGCCGCGCTCCGGATCGACGACCAGCGCGCTCGCCGTCAGATGCCCGGCGCCGCACGCCTTCCACATGCCGTCCTCGTGCGCGGCCAGGTGGTCCAGGTAGGTCTGACGCAGCTCTTCCTGGCTCTCGTACGCCTTCAGTACGAGAACCGCGTCGTCGTGCAGGCTCACTTGTCGGTGTCGTCCTCGTCGTTGTCCTCGGCGTCCTCGGCCCGGTCCTGCTTGCCGGCCGCCTCGCCCAGCATCTTGTCCAGCTCCGAGAAGTCGAGCTGCTCGCGGTGGACGAAGCCGTCCGGGTCGTCCAGGTCGGACGCCGTCGGCAGCATGTCCGGGTGCTCCCACAGATCGTCACGGCCGTCGACACCGCGCGCGTCCGTGAGCGAGGCCCACAGCCGCGAGGCGTCCCGCAGCCGGCGCGGGCGCAGCTCCAGACCGATCAGCGTCGCGAAGGTCTGCTCCGCGGGACCGCCGCTGGCCCGGCGCCGGCGCAGCGTCTCGCGCAGGGCGTCGGCCGAGGTCAGCCGGGACTTCGCGGCCTCGTGGACCACCGCGTCCACCCAGCCCTCGACCAGCGCGAGCGCCGTCTCCAGCCGGGCCAGGGCCGCCTTCTGCTCCGGCGTGTCCTCGGGCTGGAACATGCCCTGCTGCAGAGCCTCCTGCAGCTGCTCCGGGTGCGTGGGGTCCAGCTGGCCGACCGCGTCCTCCAGCTTGGAGGTGTCGACCTTGATCCCGCGGGCGTAGCCCTCGACCGCGCCGAAGAGGTGCGAGCGCAGCCACGGAACATGGGCGAAGAGCCGCTGGTGGGCGGCCTCGCGCAGTGCCAGATACAGCCGCACCTCGTCCTTGGGCACGCCCAGGTCCTTGCCGAGGGCCTCGATGTTCAGCGGCAGCAGCGCCGCCTTGCCGGCCGGGCCGAGCGGCAGACCGACGTCGGTCGAGCCGACGACCTCGCCCGCGAGCGCGCCGACCGCCTGGCCGATCTGCTGGCCGAACATGGCGCCGCCCATGGAGCGCATCATGCCGATCAGCGGGCCCGCCATGGCCTGCATCTCCTCGGGCAGCACATCGCCCATCGCCGCGCCGACCCGCTCGGCGACCGGGTCCACCAGCTGCTGCCAGGCCGGCAGCGTCGCCTCGACCCACTCCGCGCGGCTCCAGGCCACGGCCGTGCTCGCCCCGGACGGCAGCGAGGTCACGCCGTCCAGCCACAGGTCGGCCAGGCGTACGGCCTCCTCGACCGAAGCCTTCTCGGCCGGGCCGACGCTGGCGTCCTTGGTGCCGTCGGACGTGCCCTGGGCGACCACCTGGCGGGCGATCTGCTTCGCCATGTCCCAGTTCACCGGGCCGCCCTCGTACGAGAGCATCTGGCCGAGCTGCTGGAAGGCCGCGCCCAGGTCGTTGGGGTTCAGCGAGCCGAACATCGCCGCGAACGGATTGTCCGCCCCGCCCGGCCCGCCCATGCCGGGCAGACCGCCGAAACCGAACGGATTGGCACCGAACGGGTTGCCGCCGCCCTGGCCACCGGACCCCTGGCCACCTCCGGCGGGGTCCTTCTTCTTGCCCTCGTCGCCGTCCTCCGGCTCCTCCGGCGGAAGGCCGAATCCGAATGGGGTGTCACTCACAGGTTTCCTCGGCTCGTAGGGCCGCCGGCTTCCTGCCGACGGCGACTGCCCGCTGCACACCACCAGCGTAGACATCCGGGCCGGATATGGGCTCGGTGCTCCGCCGGGCCGTGGCCTGCGGCAGGATGGACGCCACCTGGTACGTACGCGTCATTCGTGTACGTACTGAAGACAACCGCTGGAGACGCCCGGTGAGTTCCCCAGATCCTCAGGTTCGCGCAGCGCATAGCGCCGAAGTTCGCCAGAGGCGAAACCGATCGACCCGGTCCGCCGGGCGCGGCCCCGTGGTCGCGGTCACCGGCGCCGCTTCCGGGGTCGGCGACCTGCTGACCAGGCGCCTCGCGGCGTCCGACGAGATCAAGCAGGTCGTCGCGATCGACGAGCGCCGGGGCGAGGTCTCCGAGGCGCAGTGGCACATCCTCGACGTCCGCGACCCCGCGATCGCCGAGAAGCTGCGCGGTGTGGACGTCGTCGTCCACCTCGCCGTCGACCTCGACCTGGAGTCGGACGCCGCCGCCCGAACGGCCTACAACGTGCGCGGCGCGCAGACCGTCCTCACCGCGGCCGCGGCGGCGGGGGTCCACCGGGTGGTGCTCTGCACCTCCGCCATGGTCTACGGCGCCCTGCCCGACAACGACATCCCGCTCTCCGAGGACGCCGAGCTGCGGGCGACCGCCGAGGCCACCGGCGTCGGCGACATGCTGGAGATCGAGCGGCTCGGCCGCCGGGCGCCCCGCGCCCACCCGGGCCTGCAGGTCACCGTGGTCCGGCCCGCCGTCCTGGTGGGCGGTACGGACACGGCGCTCACCCGCTACTTCGAGTCCCCTCGGCTGCTCGTCGTCGCCGGATCGCGACCCACCTGGCAGTTCTGCCATGTCGAGGACCTGGTCAGCGCCCTGGAGTACGCGGCCCTGGAGAAGGTCGAAGGCGAGTTCGCCGTCGGCTGCGACGGGTGGCTCGAGCAGGAGGAGGTCGAGGAGCTCTCCGGGATCCGCCGCATGGAGCTGCCCTCCGCGGTGGCCCTGGGGGCGGCGGCACGGCTGCACCGGATCGGGCTCACCCCGTCCCCGGCGGGCGACCTGGCGTACACCATGCACCCGTGGGTGGTCAGCGTGGGGCGGCTGCACGACGCGGGCTGGCGGCCCCGGTGGACCAACGAGGAGGTGCTCGCGGCGCTCCTGGAGGAGGTCGAGGGCCGGCACACGGTCGCGGGCCGCCGCCTCGGACGCAAGGACGCCACGGCCGCCGGTGCGGCGGGCGCGACGGTGGCCCTGCTCGGCACGGCGGCGCTGGTGCGGCAGATGCGGAAGCGGCGCGGCATGTAGGACCCTCCTACGGAGGGTCGGGTCCACCGGTCGAAAACGCTATTCCGCGATGTCCGTGCGGTACGGCACCATGGGGCCATGGCACGTACCTCCGATCACCCCGGCGAGCAGGCCGCCGCCGACCCGATCAAGCTTCTCGCGATCCGCGACACCCCGCTCTCGGTCGACGAGGTCTTCCGCGCGGCCGGTGACGACGCCGCCGGCGGGACCACCCTCTTCGTGGGCACCGTGCGCAACCACGACGGCGGAGCCGACGTGGACACGCTCGGGTACTCCTGCCACCCCTCCGCCGAGGCCGAGCTGCGCCGGGTCGCGGAGAAGGTCGTCGCCGACTACCCGGTCCGCGCCCTGGCCGCCGTCCACCGGGTGGGCGATCTGCGGGTGGGCGACCTCGCGGTCGTCGTCGCGGTCTCCTGCCCCCACCGCGGCGAGGCCTTCGAGGCCTGCCGCAAGCTCATCGACGACCTCAAGCACGAGGTGCCCATCTGGAAGCACCAGACGTTCTCCGACGGCACCGAGGAGTGGGTGGGAGCCTGCTGACCTTCAGCCTCACCCCTGCGTCCGCAAGGCGCCGCGCCGACCTCCCGTAGTCGAACGCCCGATTTGCGTAACCGGGCCCCCGGCAGCAGCGTTGTTGCTGCAGTCGTTAATCTGCTGATCGACCGGGTCCCGGTCGGTTGCGGTCGCTCAGTGGGGATGGGAGGTCGGAATGGCAGCGCTCGCCTGGTTGCTGATTCCGCTTGTCGCGGTCGTCGGCGCGGCGATATGGGGAAGCTGGGCTACGCGGAACAAGACCATCGGGGACGTCGCCGAGCTCGCCGGCTACGCACGGTTCAGGGACGTCATGGAGCGGTCCTGTTCCGGTTCCGATGGTGCCGACCATGAGATGACGTCCACGGCCTCGCCTTCCCCCGTACGCAGTAGCCACGTCTCCGGCTGACTTCCGACCGCTGGCCGCCTCGTACGGACCCGCCCCACGGGTGCACTCACAGGCCCGTCCCGTACTGTCGTTCCATGCCACGCCGCACTGCGACGATGCTCGCCTCCACTCTGGTCCTGATCACTCTGCTCTGTGTGGGCGTCCTCGTACCCGTGCCGTACGCCGAGATGAGCCCCGGTCCCACCGTCAACACCCTCGGCGAGGTCAAGGGGGAGCCCGTCCTCCAGATCGCGGGTCGTCAGACCTACCCCACCGACGGGCATCTCAACATGACGACGGTCCGCGTCACCAGCGCGGACTACCGGATGAACATGGTCGAGGCGGTCTACGGCTGGCTCGCCCACGACAACGTGGTCGTCCCCAAGGAAACCCTCTACCCGGACGGCAAGACCGAGGAGCAGTCGAGCCAGGAGAACGCCGAGGAGTTCTCCCAGTCCCAGGAGAGCGCCAAGGTCGCCGCCCTCGGCGAGCTGGACATCCCGGTGACCACCCGGGTCGTCGTCGCCTCCGTCGTGAAGGACAGCCCCGCCCAGGGCACCCTGCACGCCGGCGACGTCGTCAAGGCCGTCGACGGCGTGCCCGTGACGGAGCCCGGGGACGTCGCCAAGCAGGTGACCAAGCGCAAGCCGGGCGAGAAGGTCGAGTTCACGATCGTCCCCGCCAAGGAGGCGGCCGCGGCCGAGAAGGCCGGCAAGGAGCCGACCGCCACCCGGAAGGTCACGATCACCACCGTGAAGTCCGAGGAGGGCGACCGGGCGATCGTCGGCATCCAGGCCGGCACCGACCACGTCTTCCCGTTCACCATCGACATCAAGCTCGCCGATGTCGGCGGGCCGAGCGCCGGTCTGATGTTCGCGCTCGGGATCGTCGACAAGCTGACGCCCGGATCCCTCACCGACGGCAAGTTCATCGCCGGCACGGGCACCATCGACGAGAAGGGCAAGGTGGGCCCGATCGGCGGTATCGAGATGAAGCTGGTCGGCGCGCGCGACGCCGGCGCCCGGTACTTCCTCACGCCGGCCGACAACTGCGAGTCCGCCGCCGCCGACATCCCCGACGGCCTCACCCTCATCAAGGTGGACACCATCGACGACGCGACGAAGTCACTGGAGAAGCTCCGCAAGGGCGACACGAAGAGCCTGCCCAGCTGCTCCAAGGGCTGACCGTCCGACGGTACGTACGCGAGGGGCGCCCCGGTCGACGACCGGGGCGCCCCTCATCGCGAGTCGCTCAGGACTCGAACGTCGCCGCCAGGGCGTCCGCGAGGCCCGGCACCAGGTCCGCCCCGGTCAGCACCTCGTTCGGGGAGTCCTTCTCCCGCAGCCGGATCGCCGCCTCGCGGGCACCGTCGCGCAGCACCGCCACCGTCATCCGGACCTCCTGACGGTCCGGGTGCCGGGCGACCCACTTGGCCAGGCCCGCCTCGTCCAGGCCGTCCGGCACGGCCGCCTCCGCCGAGGGCGGCAGCATCAGCCGCTCCACGGTCAGCGCGCAGCCGGCCACCGCGTCGGGCCAGGCGATGGTGCCGAGGAACTCGTCGAGGGGCTTCCCGGCGGGCAGCTCCTCCTGCTCGATCGGGGTGTACGCGGCGGCTTCGCCGCCTTCGAGGCCGAGCTGGGAGGCGAGTCCCGGCTCCTGTGCGCGCAGCCGGGCGGTGTCGACCAGGGCGAAGAGCCGGGCGGGCCGGTCCCACCCGAGGCCGGAGGCGTACTCGTCGATCTCGAGCACAGCGCGGGTGAGGGGGCTCGCGGCCATGGGGGTACCGGAGGGGGAAACGTTGGACATGGGGAACATCCTGCCTCCTCCTGCCCCGAAGTCGGGAACTAGGTAAAGCCTCAGTAAGTTGCACCAGTGGGCTCTACGATCGCGGAGCCTGCTTATCGACGCATCAACCTCGAGGGGCGCACGTTGGCTTTCCAGATGCCGGACCGCGGAGGCGGCGGAGGCCCGTCCGGGCCAAGGATCAGAGTCGGCCGGCCGTCCCGGCGGGCCCGCACGCTGCTCATGACGCTGGGTGTGCTGGCCGTCCTGGCCATGCTGTTCGTCATGTTCGCCGGGTTCTGGACGGACTGGCTGTGGTACCGCTCGGTCCAGTACTCGTCCGTGTTCACCACCACCCTGTGGACCAAGATCGGCCTGTTCGCCGTCTTCGGCCTGCTGATGGGGCTCGCGGTCGGGCTGAACATCTGGCTGGCCCACCGGCTGCGGCCGCCGCTGAGCGCGATGTCGCTGGAGCAGCAGAGCCTCGACCGGTACCGCATGGGCCTGGCCCCGTACAAGAAGTGGGTGCTGCTCGCGATCACCGCCCTGGTGGGCCTGATCGCCGGTGCCTCCGCCTCCGGCCAGTGGCGGACCTGGCTGCTGTGGGTGAACGGCGTGCCGTTCGGCCAGAAGGACCCGCAGTTCCAGCTGGACGTGGCGTTCTACGCCTTCGACCTGCCCTGGTACCGCTTCCTGCTGGCCTTCGGCTTCGCGGCCACCATCCTGTCGCTGATCGCCGCCGCGATGACCCACTACCTGTACGGCGGACTTCGCGTCACCAGCCCCGGTACGCGCGCCACCGCCGCCGCGACCGGCCACCTCTCGGTGTTGCTCGGCGTCTTCGTCTCGCTGAAGGCCGTGGCGTACTGGCTCGACCGGTACGGACTGGCCGTGAAGTCCAGCGACTTCAAGGCGGCCGGGAACTGGACGGGTCTGCGGTACGTCGACGCCAACGCCTATCTCCCGGCGAAGACGATCCTCTTCTGCATCGCCGCGATCTGCGCCGTGCTGTTCTTCGCGACGCTGTGGCGCCGCACCTGGCAGCTGCCGGTGATCGGCTTCGGGCTCATGGTCCTCTCGGCGATCCTGATCGGCGGCCTCTACCCGGCCATCGTGCAGAAGTTCCAGGTCCAGCCGAACGAGCAGGCCAAGGAAGCGCCGTACATCCAGAAGAACATCGACGCGACCCGCAAGGCCTACGACATCGCGGGCACGGAGCCGGAGAACTACTCGGGCAAGTCCACGGTCAAGGCCAAGGACCAGCTCCGCACGGACTCCGACACGGCCGCCAGCTACCGGCTGATCGACCCGAACATCGTCTCGCCGACGTTCCAGCAGCTGGAGCAGAAGCGGAAGTACTACCAGTTCCCCACCACCCTCGACGTGGACCGCTACAACGGCCAGGACACCGTCGTGGGTCTGCGTGAGCTCAACATCAAGGGCATCCCGAAGCGGAACTGGATCAACGACCACTTCACGTACACCCACGGCTTTGGCGCGATCATGGCCAAGGGGACGCAGACGGACGCCAACGGCTCCCCGGTCTTCACCGAGGCGGGGCTGCCCACCACGGGTCAGCTCGGCCCGTACCAGCAGCGGATCTACTACGGCGAGAAGACGGATCAGTACTCCATCGTCGGCGGCCCGCAGAAGGAGCTGGACTACGAGGAGAACGGCGAGAAGACCACCAGTTACGAGGGCAGGAGCGGCGTCAGCCTCTCCAGCACCTTCAACCGCGCCGCCTACGCGGTCGCGTTCAGCGAGCCGCAGATCCTCTACTCGGGGGCCATCGGCGAGGGTTCGCGGATCCTCTACAACCGCACGCCCAAGGAGCGCGTCGAGGCGGTCGCGCCCTGGCTGACCATCGACGGCGACGCCTATCCGGCGGTCGTCGGCAAGAAGATCCAGTGGATCGTCGACGCGTACACGACCACGAACGGCTACCCGTACGCCTCGCGCACCACGCTCGGCGACACCACGGCGGACTCCCTGACCGTGGGCAACCAGCAGCGCACGGTCGTCGCCCAGCAGAACCAGGTCAACTACATCCGCAACTCGGTCAAGGCCACCGTGGACGCCTACGACGGCACGGTCACGCTGTACCAGTGGGACACGGCCGACCCGGTCCTCAAGACGTGGATGAAGGCGTTCCCGGACACCGTGCAGCCGCGCGAGACGATCAAGCCGGAGCTGATGCAGCACCTGCGCTACCCGCAGGACATGTTCAAGGTCCAGCGCGAACTCCTCACCCGGTACCACGTGAAGAACCCGGCGCAGTTCTACAGCGGCTCGGACGCCTGGCAGGTGCCGGACGACCCGACCAACAGGGACGGCAACGCGGTCCCGCCGTACTACCTGAGCATGAAGATGCCCGGGGACGACGCCCAGCAGTTCTCGCTGACGACCACGTTCACGCCGAACGGGCGGCCCAACCTGGGCGGCTTCATGGCGGTCGACGCCGACGCCAACAGCAAGGACTACGGCCGTATAAGGCTGTTGAGAGTCACCTCCGAGGTCCCGGGACCCGAGCAGGTGCAGAACAAGCTCAACAGCCTTCCGTCGGTGGCCACCTTCGTGCGGGACATGAAGGGTGCCGACTCCGACATCCAGTACGGCAATCTGCTGACGGTGCCGCTCGACGGGGGCTTCCTCTACGTCGAGCCGGTCTACGCCCAGGGCCGCAACGCGCACTATCCGCTGCTGAAGAAGGTCGCGGTGTCGTACGTGGACGCGGACCAGCCGGACGGTGACACCACCAAGGACACCACGGTGTTCGAGGACAACCTCACCAAGGCGCTCAACGCCGTCTTCGGGGTGGAGGGTGCGACGCCGCCGGAGCAGCCGGAGGAGCCCGGCACCACTCCGCCGACGACGCCGACCACCAACGACGCCGCCCTGAAGAAGGCCATCGCCGACGCCCAGAAGGCGTACGACGACGGTGAGGCGGCGCTGCAGAAGAACGACTGGACGGCGTACGGCAAGGCGCAGGACGCTCTGCAGAAGGCGCTCCAGCAGGCGGCGGAGGCAGGCGCCAAGCTGAAGCCGGAGACCGGCAAGAGCGGCGACAAGCCGGCCGGGGGCGCTGCTCCCAAGCCCTCGGCGACCCCGTCCACCAGCCCGAGCCCGCCGAGCGGCTGACCGGCCTGGTCAGGCACCCTCCCGCGTCGTGGTACCTTTAAGTCACAACGACGCGGGGTGGAGCAGCTCGGTAGCTCGCTGGGCTCATAACCCAGAGGTCGCAGGTTCAAATCCTGTCCCCGCTACTGAAGGCAAGGGCCCGGATCCATCAGGATCCGGGCCCTTGTCGTGTTCCGGGGAGGGCGTCCGGTCCCGAAGGGCGTTGCGGGTGGGGCGAGTTGGGGCGAGACGTGTTTGACTTATCTCTCTGTGGGCATGTCGACAAAACGCTGAAGTGACCTCACTGGCTGCGGTATACCAGGTGTACGCGCGTTGCGGGTGGTGCGACGATGGAATTTATGGGGGACAGGGCAACTCTGTTGGAGACAGGGCGGTTTGTGCAGCGGCACGCCAGGCGTGCCGCGGATGACATCATCGAGGCCGTGGTGGCCGTCGATGCGACCGTTGACACCACCGCCGAGAACGAGACCGAGACCGAGGCACGCCACCGGCGCGCCGCCGAGAGCGGCGACGCCGCGTCCATGAGCCTGCTCGGCGCGCTGCTGCTGCGCAGGGGGGACCTGGACGGCGCGGAGCCGTATCTGCGCGGCGCCACCGCCGAGGGGGACCGCGCCGCAGCCAACAACCTGGGCGTTCTGCTGCACCAGCGCGGCTACGCGGAGGAGGCCGCCGGCTGGTGGCGGGTCGCCGCCGTCGCGGGCTCCGCACCCGCCGCCCACGCGCTCGGCCGCCACCACCGCGAGCGGGGCGACGAGCCGGCCGCCGAGTACTGGCTGCGCCAGTCCGCAGAGCAGGGCCACGCCCTGGGCGCCTACGCCCTCGCCGATCTGCTGGAGCACCGCAGCGACGTCGGCGCCGAGCGCTGGCTGCGCGCCGCCGCCGAGCAGGGCCACCGCGAGGCCGCCTACCGGCTGGCCCTCGCCCTGGAGAGGCGCGCCTCGGAGTCGGAGCGGGGCCGCGCCTCCGTCTACGCCACCGGGACGGGCCCCCCGGCCACCGCTACCGCCACCGGCCGCCGCTCCGCGCGCGAGGCGCTGACGGACGAGCCGGGCGTGGGCACGGGGACGGGGACGGGCACGGGCACGGGCCCGGGCACGGGTGTGGGCGCGAGGACGGGTACGACGGGTCCGACAGGTACGACGGGGACGACGGGGACGGGCGCGGAAGCCGGCCGCGGTGCGGCCGTGGGCGCGCAGCCCGGTGGTGAGCTCGCCGAGGCCGAACAGTGGTTCCGGCAGGCGGCCGCGCGCGGGCACCGGCGCGCCGCGCTGCACCTCGGCGCGATCCTGGAGAAGCGCGGTGAGCTCAAGGAGGCCGGCCGCTGGTACCTCAGCTCCGCCAAGGAGGGCGAGGCGAAGGCCGCCTGCGCGCTCGGTTTCCTGCTGCGCGACGCCGGCGACGAGGAGAGCGCCGCCGTGTGGTGGCTGCGCGCCGCGCAGGACGGCGACGGCAACGCCGCCAACGCCCTCGGTGCCCTGCACGCCGCACGCGGCGAGCAGCAGACCGCCGAACGCTGGTACCGCGCCGCCATGGACGCGGGTGACGTGAACGGGGCGTACAACCTCGGCCTGCTCTGCGCCGCCCAGGACCGTACGCAGCAGGCCGAGCAGTGGTACCGCCGTGCCGCCTACGCGGGCCATCGGGAGGCGGCCAACGCGCTCGCCGTGCTGCTCCTCCAGGCCGGGGACGCGGGCGGCGCCGAGCCGTGGTTCTCCAAGGCCGCCGAGGCCGGCAGCGTCGACGCCGCCTTCAACCTCGGCATCCTCTACGCGGGTCGCGACGACGACCGTACGGCGCTGAGCTGGTACGAGCGCGCCGCGGCGGCCGGGCACACCGAGGCCGCGCTCCAGGTGGGCATCGCCTGCCTGCGCGACGGCGACGAGCAGGCCGCCGAGCGGCATCTGCGGTGCGCGGCGGGCGGCGGGAGCGCCGAGGCCGCGTTCCGGCTCGCCACCGTCCTCGACGCGCGCCGACCCGAGCCGGGCCCGCCCGCGCTCGGCGCCTCGCGCGAGGAGAAGAGCGAGTGCGAGGAGTGGTACGAGCGCGCCGCCCAGCAGGGGCACCGGCGCGCCCAGGTACGGGTGGGCATGCTGGCCGCCGCCCGCGGGGACGTGGCCGACGCGGCCCACTGGTACCGCGAGGCGGCCGAGGCCGGCAGCCGCAACGGCGCCTTCAACCTCGGGCTGCTGCTGGCCCGCGAGGGCAGCGAGCGCGAGGCGGCCCTGTGGTGGACCCGTGCCGCCCGTGCCGGGCACGGGCGCGCCGCCCTGCGC
>NZ_JAGGOS010000200.1 GCF_018614205.1 Streptomyces sp. ISL-36
CGCCAGCCGCGTCCAGTCCTCGTCGGTCATGGTTCCGGAACGCATGTGGTGCAGCGCCACCCGGGCCTCCGCCGAGAGCAGACGCATCGCGATCTCGTTGCGGCCCATTTCGAGGGAGAAGATGACGCTGGGCAGGTTGTGCTTGATGGAACAGGCGCGGGCGAAGTCGAGCGCGAGCGTCGACTTACCCATGGCGGGACGGGCCGCGATGATGATCATCTGGCCGGGGTGGAGACCGTTGGTCAGCTGGTCGAGGTCGGTGAAACCGGTCGGCACACCCGTCATCTCACCGCTGCGGGAGCCGATCGCCTCGATCTCGTCGAGCGCGCCCTCCATGATGTCTCCGAGCGGCAGGTAGTCCTCGGTGGTGCGCTGCTCGGTGACCGCGTAGATCTCGGCCTGGGCCGAGTTCACGATCTCGTCGACGTCTCCGTCGGCCGCGTATCCCATCTGTGTGATCTTGGTGCCGGCTTCCACGAGACGGCGCAGCACCGCGCGCTCGTGGACGATCTCCGCGTAGTAGGAGGCGTTGGCCGCGGTCGGCACCGACTGCACGAGGGTGTGCAGATACGAGGCACCGCCGACGCGGGTGATCTCGCCACGCTTGGTGAGCTCGGCGCCGACCGTGATCGGGTCTGCGGGCTCGCCCTTGGCGTACAGGTCGAGAATGGCCGCGTAGACCATCTCGTGGGCGGGCTTGTAGAAGTCGTGGCCCTTGATGATCTCCACGACGTCCGCGATGGCGTCCTTGGAGAGCAGCATGCCGCCGAGGACGGACTGCTCGGCGTCGAGGTCCTGCGGGGGGACCCGCTCGAACCCGGACAGGCCGCCGTCCCAGGGGCCGCTCTCGCTCCCGCGGTCGTGCTGGTCGTCACGGCCTCGGCCACGCCCGCGGCTCTCGCTGCGGGGTCGGGCGACCGGCAGCCGGTCACTCGGTCCGCTGTCGGCCCAGGGGTCGTCCAAGGGCTCGGGAATGCTCACCCAGCCACCTCCTCCCGTCCGCTCCGCGGACCTCACCGTGCCACTCTGTCTTACGCCACGGCTCGGACAAACAAGAGGCTTTGACTCCGCTTCTGGCGCGTCGTGCGCCGGTCCACGGTAGGCCCGCGGGCACCGTCAGCCAATCTGGTTATCCACAGGGCCTGTGGGTGAAGGACCAGATGCTGTGGAGAACTCCGCAGAACCTGTGCACGGACCGGGGGACAGTCATGTGGACAAACTCATAGGGGCCCCCGAGTCACGCTTCTGAGCTGGCCTTTTTCCATCCACGGGCTGTGGGGGAGAAAAACTTTCCACCCCGGATCAAGATCAGAACAAACGGTGCACGGCCGAAGCTCCGCACCAAGGATTTGTAAGGACTACTCAGGCATTGCATCTCTTACCTGTGGAAGATTAGATTTGAGCCCATGACCCAGGCACCCGCGACCCCCAAGGCCGTCCGTCGGCAGCACGATCGAGAGATCATCTCGCTTGCCGTCCCGGCCTTCGGCGCGCTCGTCGCCGAGCCGCTCTTCCTCATGGTCGACAGCGCCATTGTCGGCCATCTCGGGACCCCGCAGCTCGCCGGTCTCGCCATCGCCGCGGCCCTTCTGGCCACCGCCGTGAGCGTCTTCGTCTTCCTCGCCTACGCCACCACGGCAGCCGTGGCCCGCCGGGTGGGAGCAGGCGACCTCCAGGCCGCCATCCGCCAGGGCATGGACGGAATCTGGCTCGCCCTGCTCCTCGGAGGAGCCGTCGTCGCGCTCACCCTCCCCTCGGCCCCCTGGCTCGTCGACATCTTCGGCGCCTCCGACACGGCCGCTCCGTACGCCATCACCTATCTGCGCATCTCCAGCCTCGGCATCCCCGCCATGCTCGTCGTCCTGGCGGCCACCGGAGTCCTGCGCGGCCTCCAGGACACTCGGACGCCGCTGTACGTGGCCATCGCCGGCTTCGCGGCCAACGCGGCCCTCAACGTAGGGCTGGTCTACGGGGCCGGTCTGGGCATCGCCGGTTCCGCTTGGGGCACCGTGATCGCCCAGTGCGGCATGGCGGCCGCCTATCTCGTCGTGGTCGTCCGCGGCGCCCGCCGCCATGGCGCCTCCCTGCGCCCGGACGCCGCAGGCATACGCGCCAGCGCGCAGGCCGGCGTGCCCCTCCTCGTCCGTACGCTCTCCCTGCGCGCGGTACTGATGATCGCCACCGCCGTCGCGGCCCGGCTCGGGGACGCCGAGGTCGCCGCCCACCAGATCATCCTGTCCCTGTGGAGCCTGATGGCCTTCGCCCTGGACGCGATCGCGATCGCGGGGCAGGCCATCATCGGACGGTATCTCGGCGCCGACGACGCCGAGGGTGCCCGCCAGGTCTGCCGCCGCATGGTCCAGTGGGGTGCGGTCTCGGGCGTGGTGCTGGGCGTGCTCATCGTCATCGCCCGCCCGCTGTTCATTCCGCTCTTCACCGGCGACACCACGGTTCAGGACACCCTGCTCCCCGCCCTGCTGGTCGTCGCGGTGTCCCAGCCGATCTCCGGGGTGGTCTTCGTCCTCGACGGCGTCCTGATGGGAGCCGGCGACGGCCCGTACCTGGCCTGGGCGATGCTGCTGACCCTCGCCGTCTTCGCCCCGGTCGCCCTCGTGGTCCCCCTGCTGGGTGGCGGCCTGACCGCCCTGTGGTGGGCGATGACATTGATGATGACGGTCCGGATGCTGACGCTCTGGCTGCGGTCCCGATCGGGGCGGTGGATCGTCACAGGAGCCACGCTCTGAACGTTTCACGTGAAACACCGCGATCGTGCGCTGTTTCACGTGAAACGGCGGAAGGGCCGCACCCCTGAGGGGTGCGGCCCTTCCGTACTGCTGAGAGCAGCGTTACGCGGCGACGACCTCGACGCCGAGCTTCGCGGCAACCTCGGGGTGCAGACGCACGGACACCTGGTGCGAGCCCAGGGTCTTGATCGGCGAACCGAGCTCGACGCGACGCTTGTCGACGTCGGGGCCACCCGCGGACTTGATCGCCGAGGCGATGTCGGCCGGGGTCACGGAGCCGAAGAGGCGGCCGGCGTCGCCGGAGCGAACGGCCAGACGCACCTTCACGCCCTCGAGCCGGGCCTTGATCTCGTTGGCCTGCTCGATGGTCGCGATCTCGTGGATCTTGCGGGCGCGGCGGATCTGCGCCACGTCCTTCTCGCCACCCTTGGTCCAGCGGATCGCGAAACCACGCGGGACCAGGTAGTTGCGAGCGTAACCGTCCTTGACGTCGACGACATCGCCGGCGGCACCGAGGCCAGAGACCTCGTGGGTCAGGATGATCTTCATTTTTCGGTCACCCTTCCCTTATCGCGCGGTGGACGTGTAGGGCAGCAGCGCCATCTCACGGCTGTTCTTCACGGCCGTGGCGACGTCACGCTGGTGCTGCGTGCAGTTGCCGGTTACGCGGCGGGCACGGATCTTGCCGCGGTCGGAAATGAACTTCCGCAGCATGTTCGTGTCCTTGTAGTCCACGTACGCGGTCTTGTCCTTGCAGAACGCGCAGACCTTCTTCTTAGGCTTGCGCACAGGCGGCTTCGCCATGGTGTTTCTCCTGTGTGATCAAGAAGTGGGGGTACGAGCTGCCTTCGAGGGGAGTGCCCTAGAAGGGGGGCTCGTCCGAGTAGCCGCCGCCGCTGGAGCTTCCACCCCAGCTGCCTCCGCTGCCCTGCTGCTGGCCGCCAGCGGCCGGCGCGCCGGTCGCCCACGGGTCGTCGGCGGGAGCACCGCCACCACCCTGCTGGGCACCGCCGGAGTTTCCACCCCAGCTGCCGCCGCCCTGCTGGCCACCGCCGCCGTAGCCACCCTGGCCACCCTGGCCACCGCGACCGGTGGTCTTGGTGACCTTGGCCGTGGCGTTCTTGAGGCTGGGGCCGACTTCCTCGACGTCCAGCTCATAGACCGTGCGCTTCACGCCCTCGCGGTCCTCGTACGACCGCTGCTTCAGCCGGCCCTGCACGACGACGCGCATGCCTCGCTGGAGCGACTCGGCGACGTTCTCCGCCGCCTGACGCCAGACCGAGCAGGTCAGGAACAGGCTTTCGCCGTCCTTCCACTCATTGGTCTGACGGTCGAAGGTGCGGGGGGTGGACGCGATACGGAACTTCGCGACCGCCGCACCGGACGGGGTGAAGCGCAGCTCGGGGTCGTCGACAAGATTGCCGACGACCGTGATGACGGTCTCGCCTGCCATTGGGTGAACCTCTCGGCGGGATTGCTTCTGGCTGCTTACTGCTACTCGAACCCGATGACCTCTGAGCTAGGTGCTCAGTGGGTCTCGGGACGGAGGACCTTGGTCCGGAGGACCGACTCGTTCAGGTTCATCTGGCGGTCGAGCTCCTTGACGACCGCAGGCTCGGCCTGCAGGTCGATGACCGAGTAGATGCCCTCGGGCTTCTTCTTGATCTCGTAGGCGAGACGACGACGGCCCCAGGTGTCGACCTTCTCAACCTTTCCGTTGCCCTCACGGACGACGGAGAGGAAGTTCTCGATCAGCGGGGAGACAGCGCGCTCCTCGAGATCGGGGTCGAGGATGACCATCACCTCGTAGTGACGCATGTGGAACCCACCTCCTTTGGACTCAGCGGCCACGGTCGTTCCGTGGCAGGAGGGTCGTGATGCGTGAACAACGGTATCGGCCACCACTGACAATCCCCCTCAGCGAGTGAGGGGCACAGTCGGTCCGGGACGGACCTGGGCAGACACCGGTGCAGACCGTACAGAGTACCCGCACACCGGCTTCCGGTTGAAATCCGGTGGTGGGGGGACGCAATCTGTACACAACGGAAGTCGGCGGCGCTACGATGCGCCGCCTTCCGGCAGCTACGCCAGGAGGTGCCCCATGGCACAGGCAATGCGTCACGACACCGGACATTCCCTGCTCGCGACCGACGGCAAGCCGCACCCGCTCCAGGACACGCTGGTCGGGGTGACGCTCGTCCTGGGTGTCCTCGCCTTCGTCACCGCGATGTTCCACAACCTGCACCTGCTCAGCTCCTGGGCGGGACTCCTCGGGATCATCGCGGGCGCGTACGGCCAGTTCATCTCCGTGACGACCAGGGAACGCTTCGCGCTGATCGTCGGCCTCGGTGCCGCCGCGGTGGGCTTCTTCCTCGGCATGGCCCACGGCGGTCTCTTCGGCGGCGTGATCGGCTAACCGGGAGGCCAAGGGCCACACGGCCAATCGAGGCGCTCCTCGGTCGCAGTAGGCTTCGGCGCGAGAGCCGGAGCCCCTGAACCGATGGGGACACACCTGCCGAGGAGCGCCCCGCATGAGCCTGACCCTGAGGACCATCAGCCGAGAGCAGCATCTGGCATACATCCAGAGCCTGCCCGCGGCGAGCCACTGCCAGGTCCCGGCGTGGGCGGATGTGAAGACCGAGTGGCGCTCGGAGAGCCTGGGTTGGTTCGACAAGTCCGGCGAGCTGGTCGGCGCGGGCCTCGTGCTCTACCGCCAGCTGCCGAAGATCAAGCGCTACCTGGCCTACCTGCCCGAGGGCCCGGTCATCAACTGGTACGCCCCGAACCTCGACGAATGGCTGCAGCCGATGCTCGCGCATCTCAAGCAGCAGGGCGCCTTCTCGGTGAAGATGGGCCCGCCCGTGGTCATCCGCCGCTGGGACTCCGCCGCCATCAAGTCCGGTATCCAGGACCCGGACGTGAAGCGCCTGAAGGACGTCGAGGCCACGCACATCGAGCCGCGCGCCTTCGAAGTGGCCGACCGCCTGCGGAAGATGGGCTGGCAGCAGGGCGAGGACGGTGGCGCCGGGTTCGGCGACGTCCAGCCCCGCTACGTCTTCCAGGTGCCGCTCGCGAACCGCTCGCTCGACGATGTCCTCAAGGGCTTCAACCAGCTGTGGCGCCGCAACATCAAGAAGGCCGAGAAGGCCGGCGTCGAGGTCGTCCAGGGCGGCTACGAGGACCTGGCCGAGTGGCAGCGGCTGTACGAGATCACGGCCGTACGCGACCACTTCCGGCCGCGCCCGCTCTCGTACTTCCAGCGCATGTGGACCGTCCTCAACAACGAGGACCCCAACCGCATGCGGCTGTACTTCGCCCGCCACGACGGGGTGAACCTGTCCGCGGCGACCATGCTCGTCGTCGGCGGACACGTCTGGTACTCCTACGGAGCCTCCGACAACATCGGCCGCGAGGTCCGGCCCTCGAACGCGATGCAGTGGCGAATGCTGCGCGACGCCTATGCGATGGGCGCGACCGTCTACGACCTGCGGGGCATCTCGGACTCGCTCGACGAGACCGACCACCTCTTCGGCCTGATCCAGTTCAAGGTGGGCACGGGCGGCGAGGCGGTGGAGTACGTCGGCGAGTGGGACTTCCCGCTCAACAAGCTCCTGCACAAGGCACTCGACATCTACATGTCGCGTCGCTGACGCCTGTGCCGACGGTTGCGTAGTCTCGTACGTAATCTCGTTGGTCTCGTACATACCTTTGATACACCGCAGCCATCAGAAAGGTTCCGGGCCGGCCATGGCGCTCTCCCTCTACGTCGACACCGCTCGCTGGCGGGCGCACCAGAAGACCGTGATCGACCAGTTCCCCGGCCTGATCCCGGTCTGCAAGGGCAACGGCTACGGGTTCGGCCACGAACGGCTCGCGGACGAGGCGGCACGGTTCGGCTCGGACATGCTCGCCGTCGGCACCACGTACGAGGCTGCGAAGATCAAGGACTGGTTCGGCGGCGATCTGCTCGTCCTCACCCCGTTCCGGCGGGGCGAGGAGCCGGTGCCGCTGCCGGACCGGGTCATCCGCTCCGTCTCCTCCGTCGACGGGGTGCACGCCCTGGTGGGCGCCCGTGTCGTCATCGAATGCATGAGTTCGATGAAGCGCCACGGCATCCTCGAGGAGGACCTGGGCCGGCTGCACGCCGCCATCGAGGACGTGCGACTCGAGGGCTTCGCCCTCCACCTGCCCCTCGACCGCACGGACGGCACCGACGCGGTCGAGGAGGTCATCGGCTGGATGGACAGGCTGCGGGCGGCCAGGCTGCCGCTGCACACCATGTTCGTGAGCCATCTGCGCGCCGAGGAGCAGGCCCGCCTGCAGCAGCAGTTCCCGCAGACCCGGTTCCGCGCCCGCATCGGCACCCGGCTGTGGCTGGGCGACCACGAGGCCACCGAGTACCGCGGCGCCGTCCTGGACGTCACCCGCGTCGCCAAGGGCGACCGCTTCGGCTACCGCCAGCAGAAGGCCGCGTCCGACGGCTGGCTGGTCGTCGTCGCCGGCGGTACGTCGCACGGCGTGGGCCTGGAGGCTCCCAAGGCGATGCACGGCGTGATGCCGCGCGCGAAGGGTGTCGCCCGCGCCGGCCTCGCGACCGTCAACCGGAACCTCTCCCCGTTCGTCTGGGCCGGCAAGCAGCGCTGGTTCGCCGAGCCGCCGCACATGCAGGTGTCGATCCTGTTCGTGCCGTCCGACGCCCAGGAGCCGAAGGTCGGCGACGAACTCGTGGCCCATCTGCGGCACACCACGACCCAGTTCGACCGGCTCGTCGAGCGCTGAGCCCCCGGGCGTCCCGCCCACGGCCGCTGGGGCCTCCCGCGCCTAGACCCGTGGGGCGCCCCACTCGACCCGCGGGCCCTCCACGACCGCCGCGGCGTGCCGGGCGGGATGCGCGGCCCTCCCCATGACGAAGACGTCCTCCGCGCCGTCCAGAACGCCCCCGGAGGGGTCGTCCGAGCCGTCCTGCCGCACCACGTCGCGCTCGGGCGCGAGGATGTCGCGCACGACCACCGCGCACAGATACAGCGTCCCGAGCAGATGCAGGACGACGACCAAGTGGTAGCCGTCCGTCGGCAGCCCCTGCTTGTTGCCGCTGGTGGTGAAAGCCAGGTACATCCAGATGCCCAGGAAGTACATGACCTCGCACGCCTGCCAGATCAGGAAGTCGCGCCAGCGCGGCCTGGCCAGCGCGGCGAGCGGGATGAGCCAGAGGACGTACTGCGGCGAGTACACCTTGTTCGTCAGGACGAACGCGGCTACGACCAGGAAGGCGAGCTGGACGAAGCGGGGCCGGCGGGGCGCGGTCAGCGTCAGGACGGCGAGGCCCGCGCAGGCCAGCAGCATCAGCAGCACGGCGAAGGTGTTCGCCGTCCCGGGCGGGATCGTCTCCCCCGTCCGCTGGCTGATCAACAGCCAGATGGAGCCGAAGTCGACGTTCCGTTCCGTGCTGAAGACGTAGAACTGCTTCCACCCCTCCGGTGCGAGCAGCATGACCGGCAGATTCACGGCGAGCCACGCCCCACCGGCGCCGAGCACCGCGACCGCGAACTCCCGCCACCTCCAGGCGCGCAAGCACAGCAGCAGCAGGGGGCCGATCAGCAGGAACGGGTAGAACTTGGCCGCGGTCGCGAGGCCGAGCAGGATCCCGAAGGCGAGGATCCGGCCGCGTGACCACATCAGCACGGCGGCGGCGGTCAGCGCGACGGCCAACAGATCCCAGTTGACGGTGGCGGTGAGCGCGAAGGCGGGCGCCAGTGCGACGAGGAGCGCGTCCCAGGGGCGACGGCGGTGGGTGCGGGCGACACAGACGGCCAGGACGGCGGCGCAGACCATCAGCATGCCCGCGTTGATCATCCAGTAGATCTGCTCGCGGTGCACGATGTCCTCGCCGCCGGGCGTGAGCCAGGCCGCGAGCTGCATGAACAGACCGGTCAGGACCGGGTATTCCAGATACTCTATGTCGCCGCCCAGGCGGTCGAAGTAAGGGATCAGCCCTTCGGCGAACCCCCGTCCGACGAACAGATGCGGAATGTCGGAATAGCAGGCGTGCGTGTACTGCGACGTACTGCCCCGGAACCAGGCCCAGTCGTAACACGGGATCTTCTGCACCATGCCGAGCGCAAACATCCCGATGGCCACCAGCGCGATCACCCGCACAGGAGTGAGAGCGCTGCTGCCCAGCAGCGCCCGGCGGCCGAACGGCCCGCCGATCAGTTCGCTGCCCGCCGCGGCGACCTCGTCCCGGTGCGTGGGGCACACCACCGGCGAGGCCTGCGGCCGGCCCTGAGGCGGGCTCGTCTTCTGGAGGCTCGGCATGGGGGACATCCTGCCGTACGGACCTGGGAAACGGTGAGGGCCGCCGTACCGGACGACGTACCAGGAGTACGTGTCGGGTACGACGGCCCTCGGAGCCGTACCGGGCGGCGCCCGGTGGGCGGATCAGCCGCCGCCCAGCCAGCCAGGCCCACCGTCATCGGTGGCTGTCGGCGTGGGTG
>NZ_JAGGOS010000201.1 GCF_018614205.1 Streptomyces sp. ISL-36
CGAAGTGAAACCGGGAGGTTAAGGAGCTGAATCTGGCTGCCATCCGCTTCAGCCATCAACGCCTGAAGAGACCTCCTCGACGCGTCGGCCATGTCAGGGTGAGCACGAGGGGGTTCGTGACCATCCAGTACGCCGGGTGGACCCAACCTCTCTCCTTTGCGAGGAGACCCGATCCGTTCTCGCGGTACACGTGGCGCAGCAGCCTGTCGTATGCTGGCCCGCCGCCGACCAACAGCAGCGGAGCAGCAACCACCGCACCGATCCAGACACCACATCGGAGCGCGAGCTGAGGAAATCCACCTATGCGCACCGGATGAGTATGGCTCAGCAGCCGAGGCATCGCAGGCGGGCTTCTGATCGACAGAGCGCCCTGAACGTCACAAGATCAGCGACAGAGCCCGTTCATCCGTACGCAGCCATGCACGTTCACGTGTACGCCGACACCGACCGCCCACTCCGTCATGCGTCGCGCGATGACCGAGTGGAACCGCCTCCAGAACAGCCAGCAACTCAGCGAACCGGTCCTCCTGCGAGGTTCCCGAAGCCAGCTCGCTCAGCGCATACGCCGTGGTCTTGAAGCCGTCTCCGTGGTGGAACTCCGCACCCCACGCACCAAGCCTCACCGAGGTCACCTCACCCAGCCCCAAGCGGTGAGTCCCCCACGGATTAACTGCCACGATCCCGTCAGGACCCACCTGAAGCCGGACCCGGAGAATCGCCCACCAGAAAGAACAACGCAGCGCCGACCGCCAGCCCCGACCACAGCCCGGCCGGACGCGCGGTCTCCACTCCCGGAGAGGAAACCCACTCCGCCCAGCCGATGAACGCCTTCACCCCTACGACCCCTGGGATCACGAAGCCGGCCACTCGAGCCACCCCGCCCACCCGCCACACCGACACCGAGTCCCCACCCTGTTCATCCATGCCCGCATTGTGAGCCACGCAGGTTGACCAAAGACATAGGGGCACCCCCCCGGCTGACCAGCATCTACGGCCCGTCCCGACGAACTCGAACCACCCACCGGAACCGTGGAACCCGGCGCACATCCGACGCGGCAGCCGGGCCATCGGCCTACCCGTCGCCGACCCGACAAGCCGAAACGGACCGCCGGAGAAACCGACGGCCCGTCACGAAAGATCGAGGCTAGAACCCAAGAAATGCTCCGGCGGGGCTCCTGAGCACAGCGAGTGAAGGACGGATTCGAGATTGAACCAGCCCCTTCCAGGCTGTCTAGCTAATCACCGTGAACTCCGGAACTCCATCTAGCCTATTCGGATCATCGAAGGAGCGAAATTCGCCGGCCGACGTAGCGCCGATTCTGGATACGGTAATTCCATGAACGCAGATTCCGCACCAGAAGAGAGCATAGCCGATCTTCTCGATCTCGTCACCGATATAGCGAAGACGGAGACCATCCAATCCACACCTTGGACATTCCACGGCCTCGCCATCAGTAAAACGACAAAGGCTAGCCATCCATCGGTCCCTCTTACTCACTGACCTCCACCTCTCGCGACATAAGTGTAGTAGAAGCTATCTTCGATGCCCCAGGCTGCACTTTCCCTTAGGTCGCCGTCAAGGGTACTCGTCGGCTTGCCGTGTAGCTCGAGCTGCATCACGTGAGTGCGTTCATGTCCGATAGTCCTGACAAGAGTCTCGCCATTCGTGAAGGCGCCAGGGTAGAAGGTCATATGCCCAGTATCTATGTTGGTGTGCCCATACCAGGGCCTACCTACCAGATCGGCATTCCTATCGATACGCCACCTTGTCCCCGCAAGGGAAATGTCTGCAGCCTTTGCGTATTGCTTTACGGATTTCCTGGTCATTGGTACCGCCAGGCTTGAAAATTCCCCAACATTCCCTCCCCTTCTATACAAAAGAGAGGTGAAGGTCTTGCCTGCCGCAACCTCTGGAGCGACTGGACCCAGCGGCGCGGCGGCGACCATTCCGCCCTGATCCACCCCCATCTCGAAGGCGGCCGAGCTCGTGTCGGCTCCGCGGTCAGCGAACTCCTTCGCAGTGGCCTCGCCGGCGCACTCAACGTCTCCGAAGAGCTCAAAGAAGTTACAACCGAACGTGAGCCCTTCTACAATTCCTGTAACGATTCCTGCGCCGTAGTCGTAATCGTCACCCAGGGGCTGGTTGACCCACGTGGTCGTGCACTTGACTCGGTTGCAGGTCAGTTTGTTATGGCCATCCTGGTTTCCTCCGCTTCCGCCAGTGGCAGTTACGGTGCCGGTCGCTTGTCCCGTACCGGTGGTTGCATCCTTCTTCGGAGGTCCGGGCACATGTCCAGGCGTGGTGTTTTCGTATCCGGCTCCAGGTCGTGTCGGGCAGTCGAGTTCGGCGCACATCCCGGTGGGGTCCGACGTGGTTGTGGGGTTGTTGCCGGCGTAGCTGTAGCCGTTCATCGAGCCGGGGGCGTCGGGCGCGAGAAGGGGGTCGACACTGACGAACTGCCCCAGGGTGGGGTCGTATTCGCGGGCACCGATGTGGGTGAGCTTGGTGCTGGTGTCAGTGGGCTTGCCGAGGAAGGTCTTGTCGTCGGGCCAGGTGCCGCTGGTGATACCTCGGGCGCCACCGAAGGGAGTGGTGTAGCGCTTGGTAAGCGCCTGGGCCGTGTCTGCGGTGAGGGAGAGGTTGCCGGTGCCGTGGTGGTCGGCGGCGAGGAAGTGGAGCTTCTCAGTGCCGGTTTCGCTGGTGCGCAGGGCGATGGTGGAGCCGGCCACGCTGTAGTAGCGGTTGGCCCACTTCTTGGTGTCCTTGAGGTGGACTTCGGTGGCGCCGAGGTAGAGGACGGTTTCACCCGTGGTGCCGGAGGCGCGGCGGATGAGGAGTTGGCCGTCGGCGTCGTAGAGGTAGTCCGTGGTGGTGGTGCCTTCGGTGAGCTTGCTGAGCTTGCCTTCGCCGGACCAGGCCAGGGATTGGGTGGTGGTGCTGCCCGCTGTTTCGACGCGGGCGGTGGTGTTGCCGGCGGCGTCGTAGATGTAACGGGTGCTCTCGTCGGCGCAGTTGCCGTCGGTCGTGGTGGCCTTCAGCGCGTGCGTGCGGGGGGCGTTGTAGCAGTAGGTGCGGGTGACCGGGGCGGCGGTGTTCTGCTTCTCCGTGGCCCGCTGGCCTGCGGTGTTGTAGGTGTAGGAGGTCCAGTAGGGGGCGGCTCCGCCGAGGTTGGCTACGGTTCGGCCCGTGGTGGCGCAGTCGGCGGTCTTGGGTGTCCAGGCTTCGGTCAGGCGGCGCTGGCCGTCGTAGGTGAAGCACTGGAAGTCGGCGCCGTTGCCGGTGTTGGCGTGGTCGAAGGTCGAGGTGACGTTGCCTGCGGGGTCGTAGATGTAGGCGGTGTCGCGTACCGCGCCGCGGGTCTGGTCGTCGACGTCCGCGTCGGTGAGGCGGCCGGTGCCTTCCTCGTAGAAGTTGGTGAGGAAGACCTTCCTGGTGCCGACGGCGGTGGAGGTGCCCAGGGTGAGCTGCTGGACCTGGCCGAGGTCGGTGTAGGAGGCGCCTAGCAGGTAGCCGGAGGCGCCGGAGAGGCCGGTGGGCAGGCCGTAGTTGTTGTATGCGGTGCTGACGATCTCACTGGCGAGGCCGCCGCCTGCGGGTTCGGTGGTGCTCTTGATGGTGCCGTCGAGGCGGTAGTCGACCTTCGCGGTGCTCGTAGCGGTGACCGCTCCGGAGGTGACGAGCGGGTCGTCGTAGGGGAGGGTCAGGGTGGTGGTAGTCGGGCGGCTCATGGAGTCATAGGCCGTGACCTTCTTGGTGTATGTCTTGCTGCCGGTCTGGCCCTTGCCGCCGGTGTAGCGGATGGAGGTGTCGGGCAGGCCCTTGAGGAGCGCGTCGTAGGTCCACTCCGCGAGACGGTTGGCGTCGGTGGCGCTGTTCTGCCACAGGCCGGTCTTGCGGCCTATCTCGTCGTATCCGTAGACGAGGACCCGCTTTTCCGCGTCCGTGGTCGTCTGGATCTGGTCGAGATCGGTGTACGACGTGCTCGAGGTGCCCTTGTCGGGGTCGGTCGCGGTGTCCTGGCGGCCGTAGAGATCGTAGGTGTAGGACCACTTGGCGCCGTCGGGCCCGGTGACCTGCTTCTGCTTGCCGTCGCGGAGGTAGCCGTACTTGACCGAGGTGTACGAGGTGTCGACGGCTGCGCCGTAGGCCTTCTCGTCGGGCTGGGCGCCCGCATAGGTGCGGGTCTCGGTGGTGCGGCCGAGGGCGTCGGTGATGGTGCGGGTAGCGGTACCGCCCTGCTGGGCGGTGGTGGCCACCGAGTCACCTGTGTAGGTGGTGAGGACCGGGGCGAACTTCTGCACACCCTTGACGAAGAGGGTGGACTTCACCTGTCGGCCGAGGCCATCGAACTCCTGCCGGACCTCCTGAGGTGCACCACCGTTCTCGGCACGGTCGTAGGAGCTGTTGGGCGCCTTGGTAGAGTCGAAAATGCCCTCGAAGGTCTCGTAGGCGAGGCCGCGTTCGTTGTAGCGGTTCTCGGTCAGGATGCGGCCGCCGTTGGGGGCCGGGGTCTGGGTCTGGAGAGGGCGGAGCAGGGAGTCGAACAGGCTGTAGCTGGTGGCGTAGTTCTGGCCGTCCGCCTTGAGGGTGGAGACCGATGTCCAGGAGGGGTTGTCGGCCTGGTTGATGCCATAGTCGAAGGTGGCGGTGGCGGTGTCGCCGCCGGACTTCGAGCGGTTGGGTGCCCAGGTCGCGGTGATGCGGCCGAGAGCGTCGTAGGTGTTCTCGGTCCGCTTGAGGTTTGCGTCCAGCGTCTGGGTCACAGAACCGCGCGCGGGATCGTAGTAGGTGTAGGTCTTGTGTGCCTGGCCGTTGGCGAGGATCGGCTTGGCGAGGATCGTCGCGGTGAGCGGTCCTGTGGTGGCCGGGACGTAGGCCGTGGTGGTGACCTTGCCGGTGGCGTCGGTCACGGTGAGGGGGCGGCCGAGTTTGGCGGTCGCACCGTCGTAGGTGACCTTGGTGAGCGTCTGCCAGCTGGTGGGGTCCCGGTCGGAAGTGCTGCCGGCGACCACGGCGGGGTAGCCCTTCGCGCGGCCGGTCCAAGTGGGCAGGCCCAGCGTCGGGGTCTGGTCCGCGGTCCAGCCGGTGGCGGCGGTGTCGTCATAGACGGTGGCGGTGTCGACCAGGACGTCGCCGCGCTGGTCCGGGGCCTCAGTGCTGGTGTACTTGTGGGTGATGCTAGTGGGCATCTTCAGCTGGTCGTCCGTCACTGAGCAGGCCTGGCCCACGGTGCGGATGCGGGAGACCAGACTGGTGAGACCCTTGGCGTCGTTGCGGGCGTACCAGGTACGGGTGCAGGTCTCGTCTCCAGCGAGGGAGGAGTCGCCGAGGTTGTCCGAGCGCGTGGCCATGCCGTAGCCGTCAAATGCGTTGCCCACTACCGTGGTGCGCCACTTCTTCGCGGCGGTCAGGTACGTGTTGCTGTAGGTCTTCGCGGTGCGGACGTAGCCGGCGGTGACGTGGGCGTACGACTTCCGCTGGCTGGCGGTCTGCTTGTACCAGAGGTCGTTGACCTGGTTGCCGACCGCGGTGGTGCCGTCGTAAGTGATCCGCTGACGCAGCTGACCCTGATATTGCTCACTGTCGGTGGCGTCGGCGACGGTCACTTCGTCACCGGTGCTGCCGGCGACGTTGTCGATGTCGATGCCCGGGATGGTGACACTGCGGGTCAGCGGATCGCCGTTGGCGTCCTTGGCCTTGAGGCGGTCGCCGTGCATGCCCTGCATGTACAGGCTGACGGTCTTGGAACGGGTAACTCCGACCGGTCCGGTGTAGGCGGTCACCTTGCGGTAGCCCCGCCAGGACGACCAGGTTCGTTCCTTCTCCTTGGTGAAGGGATCGTCGTTGTAGTGCCAGGCCGGGCCCTCGTAGCTGTAGGTGTTTTCCACGGGCAGGTTGCGGCCGCCGGTGTCGGCGGTGCTGACCCCGATCACCCGGTACTTGTTGAACCAGTCCAGCTGCGGGTCACCGCCATTGATCGGCCAATACACCGGATAACACGAGAGGGCGTTGTTGTCCTCAGCCGCAGGCATCTTCGAGCCACGCATACACTCGGGCTCGGACAGGGCGATGGAGGTGACCGCGCCAGTCTCGGAGGTAATGGTGGAGATCCGAGGGCGGGTCAACGGCACGGCATCAATCGTGGGATCGCCGACGTAGTCAGGAGCCTCGACAACTCGGTTCGCGCGCTGCTGGTAGGTGAAGGCGATGGTCGGCAGGCCGATGGTGGTGCCGTTCTGACCGGTCCGCTTCAGCCCGTACAGGGCCCATACCTGGTCGGAGCTGTTGCCGATGTCCTGACCGTCGTACACGTCCTGGGTCAGGGTGTAGGAGTCGACAGGCTTGTAGGCGTCGGGCTCGGCGGCCGTGGACCAGACGTGGGTGTTGATGCTGGTCAGGAGCTTCCGGGTGAAGAACGCCGGTCCGGTGGCCTTGCAGTCCGTCTCGCTCGAGCTGCAGATCGAGTCGAAAGGGACGTCAGGCCAGTTCTTGGCCGTGTCCTCGGTCAGCGTGTCACAGCCGCCGCCGACGTCCTTGCAGCGTTCCTTGTACCCGAAGGTCACCTTGCCCGAGGCGCTGCCGGTGAACAGGGTGTCGGAGCGCTGGCCGTAGCGGATCTCGTTCAGGTAGCCGCCACGGGTGTATGCGGCGAGCTCGGTCTTGTCGCCGTTCTTCGCGTAGTAGTTGGGGTCGGCCGTGTACCAGTAGGTGGAGGCATTGCCGTGGACGTCCTCGACCAGGTCGAGGTTCCAGCGCCATGCCTGCTGCTTGGCCCGGCCGGAGAAGGAGGTACCGGAGGAAAATCCGGGTTCTCCCGCGTCGTCACCGAAGACCGGGACGGTCCATACCGAGTTGGTGCGCTCGGTGTCGGCGCCGTCGAGCTTGTTCAGGCCGAAGGTGTAGGTGGTGCCGTCGCCGGTGACGATCTTCCAGTACTCGCCGGCACCGTCGATGCCGTCGTCGCCCTTGTCGCCGTTGTCGGCGCCGGTACCGTGAATGACGGTGGAGGCGTCGTCGTTCTTCAACCGCCACTTGTTGGTGGTGTCGTCCTTGACCAGTTCGGTGGCCTTGCCGTTCAGGACGAGGGAGGCGTTCTCGTACTTCCAACACTGGTCGTTCTTGTCGGTCTGGCCGTCGTCGTCGCAAGAGCCGTACTTGCGCTCGATGTACGAGGAGGTCAGGTCGAAACCCTCACCGACCAGGGAGCCCTGGTTGTTGGTGTTCGCCGTACGGCCATCGACGCTGCCCGAGTCGTAGGAGATTCCCAGGGACGGTGCGGGGCCTGCTGCAGCCGGGGGGACCGAGATCGGGTAGGACCAGGTGAACGAGCCGGACGAGCCGCCGGCCTCCCAGGACGACGAGCTCGCCAGCGGTGTCGCCTTGTAGTCGCCCGCGCCCTTGTCCGAACCGCCCGTTGTCGTGGCGGCGAGGGCCAGTACCTGCGGAGCGGTGCCGATCCGTCCCAAGCTCGCGGTGACCGTCTGCTTGTCAGCATTGTTCTCCGAGACCATGGGCGTTGTCTCGCGGCACTCCGCCTTCTCGGGAGTGGTGAGCGCACACGCCGGCAGCGACAGAAGGCCCAGACGCGTAGCCCAGGCGCCGCCGATCGCGGAGCCGAAGGAGCTGTAGTCGAACTCGACCTTGGCAGCCCCCGGATTCTGGGCAGCAACGGTGAACAGGACACCGTTGACGCCGGCCGCACGAGTCGCCTTCTGGTCAAGCACCTTTACGGCGGAGGTACCGGACGCGGGGCGCTGCACCAGCCGGTCAGGCCTTGTCGCCTCCGCGCCTCGCACGTCCACCAGTGCGGTGCTCACGGTCGTGGGCTCGGAGTCCAGGTGGCCGGTGAGCGTCTGTGCCTTCGGCCAGTCGCTGTGGGCTCGCTCCTGCGCAGCCCGTTGTGCTAGCCGGCGGTTGGCCGCCCGCTCCTGTGCGGCCTTGGCACGTTCCTTCTTGGCGCCGGGCTCGGTGACGGCGTGCACCTTCACCGCCTTGGACGCGGGGACCTCTGGACGCCCCGGGAGTTCCGCGGCCTGCGCCAGGGGAACCAAAGGTGTGGGTATCGACAGCGCAAGCGCCAAGATGCCGATCACGGCACCTTGGTGTCTGCGCAGACGTGTACGTCTGGACACGACGAAACTGCTCCTTTTGAACTTTTGATCTAGATGAGGGGAAGCAGGAGGTCAGGACGGCGGTCCAGGCCGCCGTCCGTATCTGAAGTCCGGCGTGGGGAGCGTCCGTACGCTCCCCACGCCGTCGGCCGAGGCCGGATATGAAAGGGCCCTCTCGGATCAAGTACCGACGACCATGCCGACTTGATCGGCGTTGCTCAGCGCGCCTGCCCACAGGCGGATGTCGCTGATCTTGCCGGGCAAGAAGCCGGCCCAGCCGCTGCCGGTCCAGCCCTTTCCGACGATGAAGTCCGACCCGACCTCGGCGTGGTAGGCCATCGGAACGCCTTCCTGGTGCGTTCCGGTGTAGAGACTGACTGTCCGCGTGGTTGCATCGAATACGCCTGTCAGCCGGATCACACCGTCGGGAGTGAGGGCTGCCTCGCTCTTCACCGAGCCTGAGCCATCCGAGGACCAGCGGCCAAAGTTCCAACGCCCCACCGGAGTCAGCTCCGTGATCGGCAGTCCGTCCGGACCGAGCACGTCGTTGCCCTTCCCGTCCTTGACGTAAGCCTCCTCCATGCCGGTCTTTTCGAACCAGATACCCCACGAGGAACCCGTCCCCGACTGCTGGCCCAAGATCTGTAGCCGGTCCCCGAAGGTCATGGTCGCCAGTTTCTCCTTGGGTACATCCACCGCAGTGGAGACCGTGAAGGACCCGGTGTCGTCTACCAGCGGGTGAGACGTCGAAGCAGAACCGTCCACACCGTCCAGGACAATGTCCTGTCCGTCCAACGAGGCGCCACCGGTCAGGCTGAGCGTATTGCCGTAGCCGCTGCTGTCCTGCAACACGGAACCCGAACTGCCATCTGGGTTGTACTGGGCGACCAACTCGACGTAGCCCCAGTCCCGCGCGTCCTTCAGCCCGGCCTCAACCGCCACCTCCTCTGGCGACAGCGGACGCTGCCACACGGCGACCTCGTCGATCTCTCCAGGGAAGTAGTCCACATAAGAGCCGTTGAACTTGGCACGTCCGACCTGAAGCCCGCCGGTCGAAGCCCACACTCCAGTGGTGAAGTCGTCGCTTCCCTGCGGGACACCGTTGACGTAGAAGGTGATCTTCTTGGTCGCCGTGTTCACGACGATGCCGAGGTGAGTCCAGGCTTTGGGCTGCGGCGGGTTCAGCGCGTTCACCCGCTGGCCCGAGAGGGGGGCGCTGTCAGCGTCCTTGTCGGGTAGCCGAACGCACCAGGTCCGCACGTCCTGGCAGTAGCTCAGGTGGAAGGCGCTCATCCGGGTACCGTCCTGCGTCACGATCGCTGCGGTACTGGAGCCGGCGGCGTCCAGCCTCGCCCAGGCCGACACGCTATAGGAGGCCTGGGTCTCCACTACCTGCTTGGTGGCCGATGCCGCCCCCTGGCCCGTGGCGGCCAGCGCCAGCGCCTTGTCCTGCGACTTGGACGCGTCGGCTGCGGTCAGTTCGCCCCGACGGCCGTGGTCGGTGCGGATCGCGCCGGTAGCGGTGAGGGTCAGGTTGTTCCGCAGCGTGACGTCGCCTATGGCAGCCGGAGAAGTGTCTACCGCAACGCCGGATGCCTCATCGAAGCTCCAGCGGCCAATCTCCTTTTCTCCCTCCTTCACCAGGAACTTCACTGCCCTCTCACCGACACGCGCCTGAGCGTCCTTGGCCTGAACGTTGAGGATGATCGTGCCGGACACTGGAGGAGTGATAGTCGCGGTGTAGGAGCCGGAGGAGGCAGCCTTCCATCCGCTCCAAGAGGTGTCCGTGGACAGCTTGTACTGATAGTGGGTATTCACGTCGCCCGCGGCCGGACTCAACACGACCGAGCCCGCCTGATCCGGCGCCCCTCCCGGCACGCAGGAGCCTCCAGTCACGCACTCGCTGTACGGGGTCTTGAACGTCACCACGGGGGGCTTGGGAGCGGTGGGGTCCACCTTGAAGTAGCACCAAGGTGTACCGCCGCTGCTCATCGCTCCGGTGTAGGAAGTGTTGGGGAAGGATTGTGTGTAGGCGGTGTAGCGGTAGAGCGTTCCCTCTTTGAGCGCTACGTTCCATTCCTTCAGCTGGCTGACCCAGTCCTTCGCAGCACCGTCGTAGGCGACGTGGTTTGTGGTGGGGGCCAAGGAACCAGTCGTCGGCGGCGGGGCATCGAACCATGTGCCATCCGTGCTCTTGCCGTCGACGTCGTAGTAAACCCGCAGAATGGCGCCGCTTTCACCACCGGCCACCACGCGTGGCGTTGCCGCAAGGATCGGCGTGGTGTCGGAGATCGTGGTAGGCGCTGACTCGGACTTGCTGCAGATCGGTACGGTGCCCGACGTGATGAAGCCGTACTCGGCCGGTGTAGCCGGCTTGCTCATGTACGTGGCCACGAGTACCGCATCGTCGTCGAATCGCTTCCACGATTCCGTGTCCGTCTCGTCCTGTGCCGACAGCCGCAGCGTCAGCACGCTCAGCTTGCCGTCGGCGAACGCCCTTGTGGTCGCCGTCAGGTTCTCGTCCGGCTCGTCCGGGTTGTCGTTGAACGAGATCACGGCACGCGGCTGGGACGGTGAGCACGCTGTTCCCCGGCCTGCTGAGACGTTTCGGTCACCCATGTGGTCCCGGGCGGTCGGGCCCGGCCACTTGGAGGACTGGTAGATGCGGTCGGTGCGCTTCAGGTCGACCCAGCGCGGGCTGCAGGAGAACGACCAGGTCTCCGTCACGCGGAAGGTCGCGTCCAGGACCTGCTTGCCCATGAGCTTCGTGGGCGCGAACTCGAAGTACATGCGGTTCACATAGCCCGAGCCGCAGTAGTACGACACGCCGTTGATCACCGCGCTGCCGCACTTACCGACGCTCATGCCGTTGTCGCCGCCGGAGAAGTTGTAGAAGACGTCACCGTCCGAGGACAGCACCGTCCGCTGCGACTCCTCGAGCTCCACCGACGGGTCGATGTAGAGCGGGAAGTCGTCCGCCTTGGTGTTGGTGACCAGGTCGGCGACAGGCGTGACCGTCAACGAGCCCTGTCCCAGGTCGACATCCATCACCGCGGCTTCGTCGCCGGCCCCCGGCCCTGCCAGCGGGTCGCCCTCCTGGACGGGGGCCACCGGCTCCGGCGCCGCCTCCTCCGAGGAAGCAGACTCAGCAGAGACGCCGGAGATCGCGCGGAATCCCGCGCTCTGCGTGCTCGCCCCCGATACCGGTGGCTCGGTGCCGTCGTCGCCGGCAGAGTTCCACATCCGGGCGGTCGGCGAACGGAACACCACCTGCCCATTGCCGTCCAGAGCCTCGACGCTGCCCACCGCGCCCTCGCGCAGCCGCAGACCGTCCGCCTTCAGGCCGTACTCGATCGACTTGAGCTCCGGCAGTGCCGCAGCCACGGGGTTCTCGACCTCGAGCACCTGGCGGAAGCCCTCGACGGTCGCAGTCAGGATCAGGTTCACGTCCGGCAGAACGTTCTCGTAGACGGCACGCTCACCATCGAGACGCGGCTCAGGCAACCGGCCAGGCCAGCCCATCGACACCGAGCGGCCATCCTGACTAATCGTCACCAGACCTTCGCCCGAACCGCCCCCGGAGAAGGACAGGTCCACCACGGCAGCCCTCGGCCCGACCGATCCGTCCTCACGACGCACCAGCGTCGCGTCCGGCAGCGTCCAGCCGCTCCCGGTATCCACGCGGACCGGGGTGATCGACTTCTCCAGCGTGAGCGTCGCACCGTCCGGGTTCGCGAACACGGTCTCCCGCTCCGTCCGCTCCCCCACGACCTCCACCCGGTCACCCGAGGCAGCGGCCTCCTTCAGCGCCTGCTCCGACTCGGTCAGGGCGGTGGCGGGAGTCTCATCCGCCACCGCCGCGCCGGCTGTCCATCCCGGCGCTACACCCGCCACCAGCAGCCAGGCGGCCGCCAGGGCGAGAACACGCCCGCTTCTATGGGCGCGCCCAGCGCGTCCCGATCTCATGTTCATTCCCCACCCGCAGCTACACCGGACGCGAAGCGCGCACGGTCCGGCATGACATGTGACCCACATGTCATGCAACGTGAAGATCGACAGCTTTATGTGATCTACCTGTGCCCGGGATCCAAAGCCCAAGGGAGGGCCCTGTCAATGCACTTGACCTGCATAAATACCTCGCAGCGGTGAGCATGGATCAGACATCCCTGACGTATCGGCATAGGCAAATCGGTCGCATGCCTCATTCGTGAGTGACGGACGTCATATAACTTCTCGGCATCCCGGGGAACTGTTTGTCATGTCGCACCGCACAGCGGAGACCACAGCCTGTCACCATTCTCGTCAGCCCCGTCGTCCTCGCCAGGCAACAGCACGAGGGCCGGACGCGGACGGCCGAGACGGCGGCTTGTCACCGCCCTCCCCTCGGGAGCGGACGACGCGACCGTCCGCCAGCAGGGGCGGCCCGCTGCTGCGGTGGGGTGGTGGGCAAGTGGGTGATGCCCAGCGCGGAGTCCCTCGCTGAGAGGGCCTCATCGCGCTCAGCGATCGCCTCGGCCCTCTCCTTGGCCAGCTGTTCGATCATGAGCGCGTAGGTTCCGACGAGCTCGGCAAGTTTCCGCTTCTCCATACGCGCCTTGGCCAGTTCCTCGCCGAGCTTGTCGCTCTCGGCCTTGGCTTTCTTGACGGGCTCGCTCTTGTGCCGGGCGGCCTTGAATTCCGCCTGGTACTTGGCCATGAGCCTGTTCGGGTACTTGGGCCAGGGCGTCGTCCACGCCGTCGATTGCTCGGAGGCCGCCCGGGTGGGGACGCCGCCTTCTTGGCCTTGGCGCGGGTCTGCGGCCGGCCCCGCTTCTTAACCTCGCGTTCTCTGCGGTCGCTCGTGGCGCGGTCTCTTGATCCACTCCTTGGCGTACCGCTCGACGGTGCGCTGTGTGATGCCGAGCGCGGCCACGGTGGACTTCGGGCACGCGCCGCTGGCCACGGACCGCTCCTGGGCCTGCCCATTTGGCCGTAAGTCGACCTACCGGGCCCGCAAATTACCACCAGCCATCCATACGGCTACCTATGACCACGTCGGCGCCCAGGGCGACCTGGTCAGCTACGGCGGGCCGACGCCGAGCTACACAGCCTGTGGCCGGCCACCTGGGCCGGGCGCCCGGAGAGCAGTCCCGGGAGGTCCGAGGGGCCGCGGCGGTGAGGACGAACGGGATGAAGGGAAAGCCAGGACGATTACCGTAGCGGCCGTCCGTCAGACGAGCCCAAGTGGCCGATCGATGGCGTTGCGGCGCAACGGGTCCAGGGACTCGTCGATGCGCATCAGCCAGTCGTAGGTGCGTACCTCGATCCTCGAGCGCCGAGCATGCAGCTCCCGAATCTCGGCGGCCGCATCGGCGGCGTCCTCGCGGGCTATGATGATCAGGCCGGGGACCTCGGCTGTGATGCCTGGAAGGCCGAGTCCGTCGGCGCTGCGTGCGGACCGGGCGTAGTGCAGGTTACTCGACAGCCACTTGCGCCAGTCCTCGATCTGGTCCACTGCGTGCCGAAGGGTCGTCGATCAAGAAGGGCCTGCCGCTCTGCCTCATCGGTGACTCGGGAACCGGCAAGTCGCACCTGCTGATCGCGCTCGGCACCGAGGCCGCGATGGCCGGCCACCGGGTCAAGTACGTGCTCGCGACGAAGCTGGTCAACGAGCTGGTCGAAGCCGCCGACGAGAAACAGCTGACCAAGACCATCGCCCGCTACGGCCGCGTCGACCTGCTCTGCATCGACGAACTGGGTTACATGGAACTCGACCGCCGCGGCGCCGAACTGCTCTTTCAGGTGTTGACCGAACGCGATGAGAAGAACAGCGTCGCCATCGCCTCCAACGAGTCGTTCGGCGGCTGGACCAAGACCTTCTCACCGACCCCCGCCTCTGCGCGGCCATCGTCGACCGCCTGACCTTCAACGGCACCATCATCGAGACCGGTACCGACTCCTATCGCCTCGCCAGCACCCGGGCACGGACCGAAGCACCTGCCAAGGCTGGCTGACCGCTGAATGCCGTGATGGTCTTCCCCTAGAAGGGCGGAGGACCATCACGTTGGCAGGGGACATCCGGCGTGAGCATTTCGTGGATGCAGCGACGCAGCCCGCTGCCGTAGTAGTCGACCGGTTTGAGCCACGGCACCCGCTGGAACAGGTCGCTGCATTGGTCGGTACTCGGGTCGGTCAGGAGGGCTCGGAGCTCGTCGGGGACGGGGTCGCCGACCAGGCACAGCCAGGCGAGGCCGGCGCCGATGCGGATCTCGGACGATCGGCCGGGATCCGACCACAGCTTCTGGGCCCACGACGGAGCATTTTCATCCTGGTGTTCGCGGGCGAGCTGGGCGATCGCCAGGATCAAGCTCACACGGACCACCGGATCGTCTTCCACCGCCAGCCTGCGGTGCAGGGCTGAGGAGACGCGCTGAATCTCGCTGGTCGCTGCTGCCAAGACGAAGGCGGTCGCGGAGCGAACATCGGGATCGGCATCGAGGAGAAGAGGGAACAAAAGGTGCAGGTCGTCCGTGATGGCATCGCGAGCAGCCTGGACCGTCCAGTGCGTCGGACACATCGTGGTGCCCTCCGCCTCCAACGGATCCTCGGCGACTTGGAGAAGACCTTCGCGTGTTCCGTCCCCGAAGTGCTGGCATCGCCCGATCTCGGCGACCAGGCGCAGGGTGTCCGCCCGGAGCCCGGGAAGCCCGGTAGCCGCGATCCGGAGCAGGAACGGTACTGCCAGGGCTCCCACCGCGATCGTGCTGCCCTGATGGTGGAGGTTTTCCCACAGTTCCCCCAAGGCCCGACCGGCGGCTTCGGCGTCTCCGGAGGCGAGCGTCCCGAGGCGACCGGGAACTTCCTCGCCAGGTCCGTAGAAGTGCGGGAACCGCTGCCAGGGGATCTCGTCGTACTTGAACCCGTCCTTGACTTCTTGCGGGATCGCTCCCACGACCGTCCGCATGTCAGCATCCGTGCCTGCCCACGGCTCGGGCCACCTGGCCCAGCGCTCATCGTCCATGGTCTGGCCTTCCGGTTCACCGACACCATCCGAACCCCGGGAGTCTAACGACCGATGATCAAGAGCGCGGTCCGCCGCTGCCACACTCCGACGGCACCGCACCACGGTGACGTCATTTCTCGTGAGCATCTACAGCATTGAAGATCGCCAACTGCTGCCCAGACTACTGATCAAACGCTGCTACTTCACGTGAACGAAGCCAGCCTCCCTGCGGGCTGCCGTCCAGGCGCTCGCTCCAGCTGGCAGGGAGCGTCATTCCAAGTGCGTGATATTCGGAGCTGGGGGCCGCACCCAGTCGCCGACTGGCGGACGGCGCGGCACAAATCCGGTGACCGCCTCCGAGGCGCTTGATCGGCTGTCCGTAAGCTGGGATATCTTCCTGGCGCGGCACGTTGAGACTCTTCTCCGTGCCGCGTAAGGGAGGGAATCCATGCGCAACACTCTGCTCCGGCGCGCGGCCGCGTTGGCCACGACGCTGGGGCTCACATCGCTGGGGCTGCTTGGGGCCGGCGCGGCGCCCGCGCAGGCGGCGACCAGTGACTGCCCCCAGGGCTACTTCTGTGGCTGGGCAAACACCGACGGCACGGGCTCGATGTTCAAGACGAGGACGAGCGTGCCCGCCCTGGGGAGCTGGGACAACAAGATCCGGTTGCGATACAACCGCACCGGCTTGAACGCCTGCATGTACGACCAGCAGAACTACGGACTCGCGGGCGGGTACTCATGGGATACCCCTGCCCAGTCCTATCCGACCAGCGGCGGTAGCGCTGAGATCAGCTCCATCAAGCTCGTACCCACGCTGCGCGAGTGTGAGGCGGAGCCGTATCCCCACTGGGAGACTGCGACGTCGCCGAAGGTCGGCGGGTTCGGCGACATGAACGGCGACCGGCGCGCGGACGCCGTGCTGCGTGACGAGGCCGGGCGTCTGTGGTTCATGCCCGGCGACGGCACCGGGCGTCTGATCGGCTCGGGCGGCTGGAAGGCGTTCGACGCCCTCGTGCGGCACGGTGACTTCAGCCGTGACGGCCGCGAGGACGTGATCGCCCGGGAGAAGGCCACCGGCAAGCTGTGGCTCTACCCGGGCACCGGCAGCGGGGGCCTCGGTGCGCGCAAGCTCATCGGCACCGGCGGCTGGAACTCTCTGGGCCGGCTCGCCGCGTTCGGCGACCTGTCCGGCGACGGTCGCTCCGACCTCCTTGCCGTGGAGAAGGCCACCGGCAAGCTTTGGCTCTACCCCGGAACGGCTTCCGGAGGCCTCGGTGCGCGCAAGCTCATCGGCACCGGCGGCTGGAACAGCTTGAACGCCCTCGTCGGCGCCGGCGACATGACCGGGGACAGCCGCGCTGACCTCATTGCCCGGGAGAAGGCCACCGGCAAACTGTGGCTCTACCCCGGCACGTCGGCCCGGACGCTCGGTGCGCGCAAGCTCATCGGCACCGGCGGCTGGAACTCCATGCAGCACATCTTCGCCGTCGGCGACACCTCCGGCGACGGACGACCCGACCTGCAGGCGTCCGGCAGTGGCCGGCTCTACGAGTACCAGGGGCTCGCCGGGGGCGGCCTGCGCAAGGTCGATAACTACAACTACTCCTGGTGGGCTCTGGAAGGCGCCACCGCCTTCTGATCCGCCCCTGAACGGCCGGTGCGGGCGAACCTGCCCGGGACCGGACCGGTCCCGCTCCGCCATGTGTCCGGGCAGACCGCGGGTGCGGTCTGCCCGGACACAATCGTCACGGTGCCGCGGTGTAGTGCACGACCGTGGCCTCGCAGGCCTCCGCGTACACCTTCAGCGCGTTGGCCTCGCCCTGGTCCGCGGCGAGGCCCCAGCGCAGCTTGGTGGCGGTCCACTCGCCGATGTAGCGGCAGTGCGCCTCGGGTAGCGGCGGCATCCACTCGGCCGGGTCCCGGTCCGCCTTGGCCCGGTTCGACCGCGCGGTGACCGCGACCAACGAGGTGGCGACGTCCTGGTCGTTGGCGTACGCCTCGCGCCGCGGTCCAGGCGCTGGCACAGCTGGCAGGGAGCGTCATTCGAGATGAGCGGTATTCCCCGAGCGTCGACGTCCACTGCTGCGGCTCCGTACTTGTCGGGGGACGGGCGTCGTGGTCGGTTCTGCCGGAGGTGTCAGTGCTGTCCGGCATAGTGCCGGGTGTCGTGCCGCTGCTGGAACGCCTCCTTGACCACCAGCGGAACTTCGACGCCATCGGCCTCGCCAGCCGGATCGAACCTCCCGCCACTCCCGTCCTGCCGCGCCTGCGACAGATACTGAACGAGCAGACGGAGATCAATGCACGGAACGAGCAAGCCGATGCGGCCGTACTGAACGTGGGGAACGCGTGGACTCTCGTCCACACCGCATCAGCACTGTGGGACATAGCCGGAGACAGCGAGGCCGACACCGTTGTGTCGGCGCTGCTGAATGCCTGGAAGGACAACGACTCCACCGCACCCGATGTCCTGGCCTGCCCGAACCGCATGGGCCAGGCCGCACGCCCTGCCCCGCCCCGGATCCAGACGTCGCTCGCACAACCGCACCGAGGCAACGACCCTTGGAGTGATGCAGTCGCTCCCGACCTGGGGATCGAGCGCATCTGCCGTTACCTCGTGGCGCGCCTGCGAGACCTCTCGGAACCTGCGCCGGCCGGGGAGGAATAGGCACCGCCGCGTCGGTGTGCAGGGCGCGAGCCAAGCCCCGCACACCGACGAGGGCTAAGCGACGGGGGTGTGGCGGACGACCGTGGTCTCGCAGGCCTCGGCGTACACCTGCAGCGCGTCGCTCCGCGACGGCACCTTCTACGAACCGCAGCCGTCGGCGTCAGTCACCTGACCGGCGGGTTTGCGAGGACAACCACTCGATCAGCCTCGACATCGAAGCCGAGTACCGGATGGCCATAGTCGCCTTCCGGGTCCATCAGTACCGGCTTACCCAACCGCCGTCCGAGCTCCCGAAGGAAGCCGCAGAACACATCAAGTCGATCCTGGCCCTGCAACTCCCGCAGGTCGACGTCGAACTCGACTTCACCGTCGGCATAGAAGCGGAAAATCGCCAGCACATCGGCAGACGGCCAGACCCTCAGGTCCGGGCACTCGGCATCTGCCGGGCGGGACAGCACGGCCTCCGCCCGAGGCACCGGAAGCACCGCCTCTCCCTCGGAGTACTGGCACTTCCACGCCTTCTCCGCGACAAGATCGAGGACCGCCTGCCAGTCCTCCACCGAGGCATTCGGGACACGCACGTCCGGCAACGACCCCATCAACTCCGGGTCGAAGAAGCACTTCACGTCATCCCACAGCAGATCGGTCACCCCGCCATGCTGCCCAGCTCGCCGACCCATCGCACCCCCGTTTCCCTTGACCAAAAGACATAGGGGCACCCCCCGGCGCCGGGCCGGAGGGGGGGTGGGTCAGGCGCTGAGGAGCTGGTTTCCGGTGCGCTGCCAGTACCAGGCCGGGGCGCGGTCCGCGCGGCACTCGTAGGTGCCGTAGGCGATGAACTTCTCCTCGTCGTCGCAGACCAGGTAGCGGGCGTCCGGGATGAATTCCAGCGTCTTGCTGTCGGCGGGGAGATCCTTGAAGCACTGGACGCGGTGGGGGCGGTTCATGGACCAGTAGACGTCGCCGCGTTCGAGGTCGGTGTAGCGGACGCTCACGGTGTCGCCGGGGCGGAGCTTGCACAAGAGGCGGACGCCGAGGGTGGCGCAGATGTCCTTGACCCGTGCATAGAGGACGTCGAAGGCGTCCGGGGCGATGCCGAGGACGCGGTCGGTCTCGCCGCTCGGGCCGGTGAAGTGGACGGCGCCCCGGACGTCGAGGTCGCCGAAGCCGTAGCGGGCGGCGAGGTGCTGCGCCACGGTGTTGGGGGCGCCCGGGTCGCCGGGGCGGTAGTGCATGTCCGTCTCGGCGTCGAGCGGGACGGTGGTATAGGTGCTGGGGCCGGAGAAGAGGCCGGTGAGCTCCCACTCGACGTGGGCGTCTCCGAAGGACCACGCCACGAGGTGGTCTGGGGGGGAGCGTGCCAAAGCAGCTGAATTCGTGCGGGTTGGTGAAGTCCAGAGGCATGCGGATCTCCAGGTTGTGTGGGTCTCCGGTGTGGTCGACTGCCACCGCCGGGCCATACCCCTCATGCATCACCTTCGGGAGATCCTTCGGCCCTGTTTTCGCTGCTCAGGCCTCGATTCCGCCCGCTGGCCGCACCACGCAGAACTGGCCTCGCCCGTACGGGCGAGGCCAGTGGATTGCCGGCGTTCAGGCATCGGCGCGGCCGCTGCGGTCAGCTGGTGGAGGGCGTCGAGCGGCTGCTCGGCTCGGGCCAGCCAAGCAAGGCGGGCGCGCTGTTCGCCGATGCTGCGGCAGCCGGCGAGCGGCTGCAGGGTGTCCGGGCGCAGCTGCGTGACGGCTTGGACGTAGGCGCGGCCGCCGAGGGCGACGACCGGGCGCGGTCCGGGGAGGATGCCGAGCTGTGCGGCCTGGGTGGCGAGCCGCTCGGGCGTGACGGAGCCGGGCTGGCCCATGCGCAGTTCGTCCGGGAAGAGCGCCTCATCGAGGGTGACGAAGCCGTTCTTCGCGGAGAGGACGACGCCGGTGGCGCCGGCGAGGCGCTCAGCCGCCTGTCGGCACAGGAGGTGATAGCTGCCGGTGTAGAGCTGGCGGGCGGGCAGGGCCGTCCTGGTGGGCGTCTGGGCGCCGCTGCAGGGGGAAGCGCGCGGGTTCGCAGATTCTTGCGCGGCACCGAGCGGGAACCCGTGCGCGGGTTGCGGGATGCCACCGGTTCACGCGCGGGTTGTCGTAGCGGGTAGCCACCGCCCGGTGCTGCTTGAGCCTGTGATGGCGCGCTCGACAGTGTTGCGCTTCTGGTACCGCTCTTCGTCAAATCCGGGCGGCAGCCCGCCGCGTGAGCCTTTGCGCAGGGCGGGCAGCCTGGCTGTCGGTCTTTTCCGGGATCGTGGGCCGGATGCCCCGGCGCCGCAGGTAGTTCCGGACGGGCCCGTTGCTGTATGCCTTATCGGCAGCGACGCTGTCGGGCTTCTTGTGGGGCCTGCCCGACCCCGACTTCGGGACGCGGGTCTTCTCAAGGACCGGCTTGAACTGGGTGGAGTCCGCCCGCAGGCCTGGTGTGACGATCAGAGACAGCGGGCGGCAGCGGCCATCCGCGCTCAGGTGGAGCTTGGTGGAGAACCCGCCCCGCGAGCGGCCCAGGCCCTCACCTCCTGCACCACCTCCACCAGGCGGGGGTGCAGGCTTTCCACGGCGTTTCGGCCTGATGTTCTGGCTCTTTGGCCCCCTTTGGGCCGGGCGTCGGCGGCGGGTTGGTGCGGGCACCCGCCGCGTGCTGAGGCGCACGAACGATGGTTGAGTCGACCGAGACGTCCCAGTCGATCTCGCCTGCGGCGTCGGCCGCGGCCTGAACCTGCTGGAGCAGACGCTCCCACGTCCCGTCAGCTGACCACAGCCCGTGCCGTTCGTAGATTTTCTTCCAAGGCCCGAACCATTCCGGCAGATCAGTCCCGGCGGACCGGCGGTGCGAACACCTCGGAAGCGAACTCCTCCAACCGGCCCCGCACCGCCGCAAGCGCCCCAGCCCTCATACAGCCAGCGAACTACCAGACCCCGACACGACAAGAGCAGCTAACAAAGCACTGCTAGTGCATGACCTTCCCGGGTGATGGAACGTTGGTGCTGCGCCGGAGCTGGTGCCCTCACCCGCGCTCGCCCGCGCCGGCCTGTGACTGGACCCAGGCCCGCGCCCCCTCAATGTCGTCAGACCGAAGCAAAGCGGGCACTGCGTACCCGCGTTGTGTCACCCCGACACGATCGTACGAGGCGGCGGCAGGGCATACCTCGCTAAAGGCACCAGCGGCCCACCTCGGCCAACCGATACCCCTGGTCAACCAGAAGAGTGCGGTCGACCCTGAGGCCCGGGATGTGAGCATCGTCCTGCCGGGCGGAGCCTGAGAGGAGTGATCACGGTTCTCGACCGGTGCGGCGGGGCCAGCGCAGGGTGAGGCGCATCCGGCGGCGGCGGGCCGACGCAGGCCTGACTGGCGGAGGGTCGACGGGGTCCGGCGGTTCGGTGCGCAACTCAGCGACGCCCAAGTCCTCCGCGAGCAAGAGCAGCACATCCAGTTCCAGCCGGTCCAGCGCGTCCACAGCCGTCCACAAGTCGATGGCGAAAGCCCGTGCCGTGAGGCGTTGGGCTGCCCTGGGGTCGGCCGCGTTGGCCAGGTGGGCCAGGGTTCGGGCTTGGATCTCCGGGCGGGTGATCCGGTCCGCGAGCTCCTCCGCCCGCTCGGGCTGTCCCGTCTCGGCCGCTGCGCGGGCGAGCCCCGCGAGCAGTTCCTCGTTCTCGTGCGAGCCCGCCGCCTCAAGTGCGTCCTCGATTTCAGCGGCGAGCGCGGCAGCCCGTCCGTGATCCCCGATCCAGGCGATCGCCTCGGTAACCACCGCCAGCGTGCGTATCCGCACCGACGTTCCGTCGACGGGGCGGGCCAGCGCCCTGTCGCCGCCGATGACCACGACGACCTGCTCCTGGTCTCCCGTCCCGTTGATCGTCTCGATGAGAGATGCCAGGGTACGTCCCCGATCGTGACGTCCGCCGATGCTGCGGGCCACCACCTCGGCCTCGTCGACGAGCGCAGTGGCTCGGCTCACCTGGCCGCTGCGGGCGGCTGCCCGCGCCACCGCCGCCAGTGCCCGGGCCCGTAGCGCGAAGTCCTCGATCACGCGGGCGACGCGCTCGGACTGGTCGACGCCACCGGTGTCGGCGACAACCTCGGCCAGGGCGAGCACGCTCGACTCGTTCAGGTCCTCGCCCGCTTCGGGGATGCCGGCCAGAAGCCAGTCCATCAGTTTGATCGCATCATCGCGGTCGCCAGATGCCTCTCTCATGCCGGCCATCGCGGCCATGGCCAGCATCCGCGGGCGCAACGTCTCGATCCTGAGAATGATCTCCACGGCCCGCTCCACGGCCCCCGCCTCGAGGACGGCCTCGGCGACGAGGGCCAGTACAGCGTCGCGCTGGCCGCTCACGTTGTCGATGGCACGGGCGATGGCCTCGGCACGATCGCAGTGCCCCGCGTTCGCCGCGGCCCTGGCCACAGCTCTCCGCGCGGCCACTGCACGGGCGGGGTCGTGCACCGTCCCGGCGATGGCCAGGGCCCAGTCGAGGTCTCCCGATCGGGCCGCCACGCCGGCCAAGGCCGCGAGTTCCACCTGGTGATGCACGGGGGACCGGACCGCCCGGGCCACTTCCTGGGCCTCCGACACCAGATCGAGCCCGCGTCGGTGGTCACCCGACCGCACGACCGCCTCGGCCACTGCAGCCAACGCCCGCGCCCTGGACGCCGCGTCGGGGTTGACCCGGGCAAGTGCCTCGGCACGGCCGTGGTCGCCCGCCCGGGCTACGGCACCGGTGACGACGGCCAGATCGCCTCCCACCTGGAAGGTCGGGCGGTCGTCGGAGCCGTCGACGAGTCCGACGACAGCCTCGGCCGTGAGCTCGGCCGCACGATCCGGGGCCCCAGCGGCGGCCATCGCCTCGATCACCGCTGCCATCGGAGGCTGAAGCCAGACTCCGCTGACCGCGCGGGCTGCGGCCTCTGCCTCAGCAGCCGACCGGTATGCCGAGGTCAGGTCGCCGCTGCGGGCCACCGCCCGCGCCACAGCGGCAAGGGCCTTCGCCCGCCGCTCAGGGTCATCAATGGCGCGGGCCGCCGCCAGGGCGTCGTCGTGCTCGCCGGCCGCGGCCAGCGCCTCGGCCAAATCGGCGTCGAGCCACCATCTCCCGGCAGCGGCCTCCGGATCGTCGGCGAGCGCCCTGATCTCGCGAACCAGCTCAGCGGCGCGCCGCCGGTCACCTGCCGCAGCTGCGTCCGTTGCCATCGTGGCCCAGCAGGACGCCCGGGTAAGGGCGTTGTCGATCCGGCGGGCCGCCCGAACAGCTGCATCGGCCAGCTCAGCGGCCCGATGCCCGTCGCCGTCCCTAGCGGCTGCTGCGGCAACCGCCGAAAGCGCCTTGGCCCCCTCGTCCGGTTCAGTGATGCTCCGTGCGATGGTCTCAGCGAGCGTCCGGTTGCCGGCTTCGGCCACCTCCCTCGCCACCCCGGCGAGCGCCCTCGCCGAGCTCCCGCTCCACATGGACTCGGCCAGCGCCCGGGCCCGGCCGACGCGACCGAGCAGCGCCCAGACGACGGGCACGTCCAGGGGCAGCGAGGCGTTACGTTCCGACAGGCGCATACGGCACAGGGCGATTTTGGTCAGATCGGGCAGGTTCGGGCTCGCGACGGCGAGGATAGCGTCTTGAGTCGCGGTGAGTTCGGCGAGGGCGGTGGCGTCGCCGCCGGTGGTGTCGAGCAGCCAGGCGTGGCGGCCCGGGTCGAGCGCGAGGTCGAGCATCATGGGGATGTCGCCGTCCGCGCGCAGACTGCGGAAGTAGCCGAGCAGCAGGTAGCCGGGGGTGTGCGCGTCCCAGCCCCTTCCCCGGTGCCCGTCCACCCAGTTGTGCAGGCGCCGACGGTAGTCGACCAGCCGGTCTCCAGCGAGGCAGGTCACCGCCTCCTGCTGCAGGTCCTCGTGGGCCAACAGGTAGACGTGCTCAGGCCGCTCCGGTCCGTGCCGGACCAATGCCGGGCGCTGCTCGAAAGTTCGGCCGGACACCGTTTCCAAGGTCTCAGCGATCTCCCACGGGTCGCGGGTGCCGGTGAGTTCCACCAGGTCCTGGACGGACAGACCGCCGCCGGCCGCCGTCAGCAGGCCCAACAGGTCCTGCTGGGTGGGTGTGCCGGTCAGCAGCCGTTTGAGTTCCCGCTCGGCGGCGTCACGGATGACCTCGGCGTCCCGGGACGGCTCCAGGAGCCGTACGGCTGCGGGCTCGCGCAGCGGGTGATGGTCGGGCACGTCGCCGGGCAACGGCGGTGCAAGGCGTCCGGCCACGATGACGCGCATCCCCGCGGGAGGATGGGCCGGGAGCAGTGCGGCGATGCTGTACGCGTCGGGGCCGGTGGTCACCCCCAGGTCCTCGTCGAGCCCGTCCACGACCAGGACGAGCCGCGCCCCCTGTTCCCGGCAGACGGTGGCCGCGTCGTCGAGCAGCGCGAGTAGGTGCGCGGCGCGGGTCGCCCCCGTCAGATGCGCGGGCACTGGCCTGCCCAATAGCGCCGCGAGCTGCTCCATGACGACGTCGGTGAACGCCTCGCGGTCGCTCTGCCCGGCAAATCGCGCGGTGACGAAGAACGAGACGACGTGCACGCCTTGCGGCGGGTGGAGCACGAACCAGGACAGCAGGGCCGACTTGCCAGCCCATGCCTTCGCCCGCCACCATCGGTACGCGCTCCCGCCGGAGCGGGTGCAGAACTCGGCCAATTCGGCGAGTTCCGCCTCCCGGCCGAGGAGTCTGTCCGGTGCGATCGACCGCACCTGGTAGAGGTAGGCCGACCGGGCCGCGGCCGGTCCGCCGGCCAGCAGATTGATTTGCAGACCCCCGTCCCCGACCTGTAACCCTGACACTCCTCGGGCGTCGATGCGGGCGGGCTGGCCGTCGTGGCTGTCCACCGACTGCGCCCTCAGTGGAATGTGTTGGTCTGGGTGGAGTAGTCGCCGATCTGCACGCCCTTGGCATCACGCGCGTCGACCTGGTACTTGCCTTCCGAGCGGACCAGCGCCCGGAACTTCTCAGCCGCCGCCAGCAGTTCCTGGTCCCGGCCGGCACCGGACGCGATCAGCTCGTCACGCAGCTGGGCCTCCCAGACTCCCGCCTCCACCTGCTCAGCGTCCAACACCTCCCCGCCACGTGCGGACAGCCGACGGCGCACCGCCTCACGGAGCGCGTCGTACGCGTCCCGCACAGCTGTGCTCGCAGTGTCCATCAGCCCCGCCGATGCACCGGCGGCAAGCGCCGCCACCACGAGATCCACCTCGGTCATCAGACCCCCCTGACGCAGTTAGCGCCCAGTTTTCCAGCACACCGCCTTCTCCACACGAGACTTCGACGATTTCCCCCTGTGAGTGCGGCTAGTAGTGCTTGGTCATGTGCGTTCTGTGATGGCGTGTCTTCTTGATCGGTCGTGTCGTTGACTGGGTGTGCTGGGTGAGGAGTTGGCTGCGGTCCGGTGTGATCTGGAGGACTTCGCGGCGGAGATGTTCGAGCCGTTCGCGCGGGCGGATCAGCGACGGTGGGGTGAGGTGTATCTGCGGGGCCTGCTGCTGGATGGCGGGCGCAAGTCGGTGGAGCCGATGGCCGCCCGTCTGGGCGAGGACGGAAACCGGCAGGCCTTGGCCCACTTCATCACTTCCAGCCCGTGGGATGCGGTGCATGTGCGGGCCCGTCTGGCCTGGCGTATGCAGCCGGTCGTCAAGCTCACCGCGTTGATCATCGATGACACCGGGTTCCTCAAGGACGGGGATGCGTCCGCGTGCGTGACCCGGCAGTACACCGGCACGGCGGGCAAGGTCACCAACTGCCAGGCCGGCCTCTCGCTGCACCTGGCTTCCAACGGCGCCTCGGCGGCGGTGAACTGGCGTCTGTTCCTGCCCGGGAGTTGGGATCCCGCCTCGCCGAAGGCCGATCCGGCGAAAGTGGCCCGGCGTGCCAAGTGCGCCATCCCTGCTGAGGTGGGCCATGTCGAGAAGTGGCAACTGGCCCTCGACATGATCGACGAGACTCGTTCTTGGGGCATCGAGGTGCCCCAGGTCGTCGCCGATGGCGGCTACGGGGACACCGCCGCCTTCCGGCTCGGCCTGGAAGAACGTGGTCTCGACTACGTGGTGGGCATTTCGACCACGACCACCGCACAACCCGAGGACGCACATCCCTGCACCCCGGCCCACACAGGTCGGGGACGACGGCCGGTCCCGGCCTACCCCGAGCCGGCGCAGACCGTGAAGAGCCTGGTCATCGCGGCCGGGAAACGCACCGTGCGGCCGGTGCAGTGGCGGGAGGGATCGCGGCTCGGCAGTGGCCGCAGCGGACACAAACGCATGTATTCGCGCTTCGTGGCCCTGCGGATCCGGCCCGCCGGACGTGAGATCCACAAGGCGACGGCCGGCCCCGACCTTCCGGTCCGCTGGCTACTGGCCGAATGGCCTGCCGACCAGGACGAACCCGTGCAGTTCTGGCTCTCCAATCTGCCCGAAAGCACCCCGCTGCCCGTTCTCGTGCGCACCGCGAAGCTCCGCTGGCGCATCGAGAACGACTACCGCGAGATGAAACAGACCCTGGGCCTGGCCCACTTCGAAGGCCGAACCTGGCCAGGCTGGCACCACCACGTCACCCTCGTCTCGGTCGCCCACGCCTTCTGCACCTTGCAGCGACTGACCCGATCCCCAAAAGAGACGGCGCCGGCCTGAGCCTCTACCGAGTCGTTCGCGAACTGCAGTTACTCCTCGCGATCTGGACCGGCGCCTGCCCCACCTGTCACCGCAACATGCCAGACCCCACACCAACATGACCAAGCACTACTAGGCGCCCAGTGGCTCACCGCCGCGCTGCTCGCCCAACTGCTCGGCGACGGCTCACGCGATGTGCTGGTCATAGCCACCATGCGAGCCTACGAGCACCACCAGTTCGTCTCTCCTCCCATCGATGTACCCCCGGAAGAGCGGGCACTGCGAGAGCGCACAGCCCGCGAGCTGCTGCAAAGCGCTCGAACCATCAGAATCGACCGGCGATGGTCAGCGGCCGAACGCGAACGCGCCGCACAACATGCCGCCGATCCACGGCTCGCCCGGGCGGTTGACGACGAGCGCTTCGGGATCGCCGAAACCCTCGCCTGCGGCCCGACCATGCTCATGTCCTGGCAGAACGCTTGGGCACCCGGCGCGCATCCACGAGCCGCTGCCATCCTGGCCGCAGCCGTGGACTGCCGGCGGCTGCGCATGCACGCCCCCGTGTCGTCCGCCGTCCTGGCGGACTTACACGTCCGCTACCTGGAAGACCGCGGCGGTGACCGACTGCGCCCCGAACCAATCGACGACGCACTCTCCTGGCTGTGCGCTCCCGTCCACGGCGCGACCGGAAGCCTGCTGATCGGCTCCGCTGACGGATATCAAGCATTCGACTATCTCCTCGATGTCCCTGATCTGCATCCCGTCCCGACGGGAATGCCACTCGATTTGGCCTCACGCCTCGATCCTGTCTATGCCCATGACGTTGGGTTGGCTGTCGGTCGGCTGGGTCGCTGGGAAGAGGCGCATCAGGTGCACCGTGCCGTCGCCGCCGAGCGTGAACGTCTCCTGGGCCCTGACCACCCCGACACCCTCGCCAGCCGCTATGAGGTCGGCTTCACGCTCAGCCGCACCGGCCGCGCCGCCGACGCGCTGGTCGAATACACCCACGTGGCTCAGGCCAGAGGGAGAGTGCTCGGCGCCGACGACTCTGACACGCAGGCCGCCCGCCAGGAGACGGCCTACATCCTTGGCCAATTGGGCCGCCGCCTCGAAGCGCATCAGATCTACACGGCTGTGCTCGCCGCCCGCGAGCGCTTGATGGGCGCCGAGCACCCCGACACCCTGCGCTGCCGCCATAATCTCGCCTTCAACCTCGGCCGCATCGGGCGACTGGAGGAGTCGTACCAGATGGCCTGTGAGGTGGCCGCGGCCCGAGCCCGCGTGCTCGGCGCCATCCACCCCGACACGCTCGTCACCCGCTATGGGGTCGCCTACGCACTCGGCAAGTTGGACCGCTGGGACGAAGCGTTGCAGACATACAGAGAGGTCGCCGAGGCCCGTGCCCAGGCCCTCGGGCCAGATCATTCGGACACCCTCGCCGCGCGCTACGAGGTCGGCATCAGCCTCGGCCGGCTCGGCCGCAGCGGCGAGGCCCTGACGCTCTATCGTGCCCTGGTCGACGACCGGACCCGCGTCCACGGCCCCGACCACCCCGAGACCCTCCGCTCCCGGCATAGCCTCAGCGTCAACCTCGGACGGCTCGGCCGCTGGGAGGAGGCCCTCGCCGAGGCCCGCGACGTGTGCGCCCTCCGCGAGCGGGTCCTCGGCGCCGATCACCCCGACGTGCTGGTCAGCCGCCGCGAGGTCGCCGTCGGCCTTGGCTGGCTGGACCGCTGGGCCGATGCCTTGATCGAGTACCGGCGCGTGGCCGACGCGCGCGAGCGCGTCCTCGGCGCTGACCATCCCGACGCCCTCGCCAGCCGCGAGGATGAGGCCCACTGCCTGGAGCAGCTCGGCCGCGGCCAGGAGGCAGCCGAGCTGCACAACAGGGTGACGGTGTTGCGGCAACAGCATGCGTCCGGCAACGGTTGAATCTCAAACCCCTCGCGCGCACTCAGGACGCAGCTGGACGGCCGACACTCGATGGGGGGAATAGCGCACGGTTGGAATAACCCCCTCCCGCCAGTAATCAAACACCTGCGCCGCGGCAGCACCCACACCCTGCTCGACGGCTCCGGCCACCCCTACCGGTGGACGATCACCAGCCTCGCCTTCAAGGGCGAGAACGATCCCGCCGGCACCATCGCCACCTGGATCATCGGCGCCCCGGCCGCCCGCGCCGTCGCCGTCCTCGAACGCCTCCAGCCGCCCGCCACCGACCTGCTCCTGCGCAACCTCTACCCGGCAGAGCGCATCCGGGCCGGAGCGATGACACTCCGCTCCAGCAACGAGCTGATCAACCGTGTGATCACCTGGGTCAACACCTACTGCCATCACTACGGCCTCCCAGGCGCGATCCCCGAGGTCAACGGCAAGCCCTGGAACCTGACCGCCCGGCAGTTCCGCCGCACCCTAGCCTGGTACATCGCCCGCCGCCCCGGCGGCGTCATCGCCGGAGCCGTCCAGTACCGCCACCTCGGCATCCAGATGTTCGAGGGCTACGCCGGCACCAGCGACTCGGGCTTCCGCGCCGAAGTCGAAGCCGAACAGTCCATGCAGCGCGGCGAACACCTCCTCGCCCTGACCACCGACCACCAGCACGACCTGAGCGGCCCCGCCGTCCACGAGGCAGCCGCCCGGCTCGCCGACTTCCACCACCGCACCGGGTTCACTGGCTCCGTCGTCACCGACCCGGCCCGCCTGCGCCGCGTCCTGGCCCGCCACGACCCCGAGGTCCACCCCGGCACCTACGTCACCTGCGTCTTCAACCCGGACAAGGCACTGTGCCGACCCCGCTCCGCCCCCGGAGGACGAGCGGGGCCAGTCCCGCACGACTGCCAACCGCTGGAATCCCGCAACGTCGCGCTGACCGCCGACAACACCACCACCCTCGCCGCCGAGGCCGACCACATCGACCACCGACTCCGCGCCCGCCCCGTCCTCCCACCGCTGCTGCACGCCGGCCTGGCCCGGCGCCGCGACGCGATCCATGCCTTCCTCACCGCCAACGGGACCACCCAGTGACCGCCCACAGCCACCCACTGCCGAGCCGCACCGACGTCCACGCCGTCATCGACAGTCTGACCTCCGAGACCGGCCGACGACCGAGCGTGCTGGCCCTCGCCACCCGCCTCGGCCTCGCCAACACCACCTTCCGCCGCAACTACCCAGACATCTGTGCCGAGCTCGCCGCCATCGCGCGTACGCCAACCGGCACGACCGCAGCCGATGCCTACAGCAAAGTCCAGGCCGACAACGCCCGGCTGCGGCGGGACAACCGCGACCTCGCCGAACAGCTCGAACTGGCCATCGCCGCCATCCAACGCCTGAGCATCGACAACGGCCTCCTGCGCGCCGCCCTTCACGATGCCCGCGCTGTCACCCCGCTACCCCGCCGCCGATGACCGACTCCGTCGCCACCAATCAGGTGCGCCAGCGAGCTGTCACCCAGCGAGTGCCGGATCAGTCCCACCAGAAATCCCAGCGGTGGGCGCCAATGATCCGCTCGGCATACGCGGCCAGTGTGTACGGTCTGCTGCCCTGCCAGATGTTGTCAGGGCAGAACGCAAAGTGCTCGGCCGCAACCAGCAGAGCCTCATGCTCGCTCGCCGGTGGCGCGGCGATGCTGAGGTGCAGCGTGGAAAACCCGACCGCGACGACACGGGCTCCGAAGCGATGTTCCCAATCCCGGACGACCGCAGAGAATTTCGCGGTGTCGTTTTCGTAGTTGCAGGGGCCGGCCCACCCCACGGCTGTCAGCGCTTCGGCACCGGACGGAGCGGCAACCAGTCCAAGACGTGTCCGCGGGCAGTCGGTGAGGAACGCCTCCGCGAACTGTGAGGCCAGTTGCTCAGGGTTCGTTACCGAGCCCCGGCTGGCCGCCAGACCGGGCCATACCTGTCCGAAGGGGGCCGTAACAGCGAGGCGCCTTTTGACGTCGAGCATGTCGTCGTCTTCATCGACGGCCGTGTAGGTCGCCCACCACTGTGCGAGGAGGCCGGCAGGATCATGGCTTGCCGGGGAGGACATCTGCTCAGGGAAGACCTCCCCGGACCCCCAAGGGCGGAACTCGCCATCGTTCGGGTCCAGCGCGTCAAGGAGCAGCGGCCACAACCCGGAACGTGCGTGTTCGGTGTGCATCCGCGTCCACAGCTCCGGCTCGGCCGACCCGTCACTGAGCCACAAGGGCTGTCGATCTCCGTCGCCTTCTTCGGATGTGACCATCCCACCGGGCGGAAGCAGGCCATCAAGGCTCGATCGGGATTCAGGATGCATGAGCCGGATGCTAGTGCTGCGACCAGGGGGTATCACTGAGAGGGTCCGAGCGCTCGATCCCGGTACTCCTGGAATGCCTCCCAGCCTGACGTATGCCCAGGGGTTATCAGCTCCCCATTCGCACAGTCGAGCACTTTGCACCGCAGAGCCTCGGCAAGACGGAAGACGTCCGGCAGCACGTCGCCGCCGGAGCCTCGGATGTGGAGCATGATCGAGTCCACCGGATCTTCCGACCCGATGTTGAGTTCGACGGACCAAGTCGGGCCGGAAAGCTCGCCCCAGACTGGGTCCGAGAAGGCAGCTTCGGGGCAAGCCTGAGTAACAGCTGCGCGTACGTCGTCGCGCCGACCGAGTGGGTCCGGGGTGTAGTCGGCGGGGATCTCGTGCACAGAGGTGACGTCGGCGGGTAGACGCATGAGAAGGACGTCCCAGCTCATAGTGACCTTCCTGGTAGTACGGGTGCGGGTCGGGTGGGTCAGATCAAGCTGAGCTGTTCTCCCGATGGCTGCGGCAGGAGCACGTTCTGCAGGCGGCGGATGTTCGCGCGCCAGGGCCCGCCATCCGACTCGGCCCATAGGTCCATCAGCTCGGACGGTTCGGTCATGATGCGGTCGAGAGCCTGAAGGGCGAGATCGCGCAGGCCAGTGAGATCCGGGAGGGGCTCTTCCGGCCCATAGATTGGATCGGCCGGTTCGCCCCCGGGGCACTGCGCCGCGACGAGCGCGCTCGCGGCTACGGCTACCTCGGATTCGGGTGCTTCGAGGTAGGCCGCGGTGTCGATCACACGTGTGAGAGCACTGCGGACGATACCCTCAAGTTCGCCTGCAGCTACCTCATCAAGGTCACCGCCAAAGTCCGCTGCGGTGTCGTTGTCGAAGGCGCCGACGTCCCAAGTGCCCATGGTCTCTCCTGATCACGATGTTGACCGGGGCATCCTGACAGAGGCCACTGACAGAAGCCGGGGGGCCAGAGCGGGTTTTCAGCTGCATGTGACTGGTCGAGACAGATGTCGCCTGGCCTCGATGGCCGTCACCCGTGTCAGCTCAGCGGGCTGCCATCATGCTCAGATGGCCCACGACATAGTGTTCTTCCTCGCCGCCGACGACGAGACCGCTGCTGCGACGCGCCTGCGGGGACCTGGTGAGGCCTTTGAGTCTGTGACCTGCCGTTTCATTGAGCCGGACAGCGCCATCGCCGAGTGGAACATGTACTTCCAGAAGCCTTCGGCCGAGGCCCCACCGGTCGATCAGCTCCTTGGGTGGGCGTGGCCAGAGTGGGTCACCGCCCCCTTGAACGATGGCGTTGAGGTGTTCGCTCTGCCGAAGCGACTGACCCGAGCACTGGCCAACGCGAGCTCCGCCGAACTCGAAGAGCTCGCATGCCGCTGGACCACGCGCCTCCGATCCGAGGACGGAGACGACATGACCGACGATGACCTGCTGGCAGTCCTGCAAGGCGTTGCCTGCCTCGCAGCGTCTGCGGTGAATACGGGTGGCGGCCTCTACAGCTGGAGCTTCTGACCGTCGCTCCGGGAGGGACGGTCGTTCTTGACGCCGCTGCACGCCAGGAGCTCGGTCCCGGTGGCGTCGAAGTACAGGGTGAAGAACCAAGATCGGTTTGCTGCGACGATGTTGCCAGTACGCAGTTGCTCATCGCGGTGCCGGGCGCGGAGGATCTCAACGGTCTCGTCAAGGCCGACGGTCGTCAGGCCGATCTTCAACGACCGCTTCAGCCTTGTCGCAGCAATGCCAAGGACCATCCACTGTGGAGGCTGTCCGTCGTAGAGCATGACCTCGCCGCCGGCTGCGATGGCCTCGCGCGCTGCCTTGCAGGCACTGGTCTGGTCTTTGAGCATCGCAGTGATGTCGCGCTGGCTTGGATTCTCGTCCTCGGTGGCCATGCGGCGACTGTAGAGACCGAACGCAGGCGTTGCTACAGGATTCGGCGTGACCTGCGCAAGGGCTCTGGGACAGAGTCGGTCGTGACAGGTAGAGCTAAGGACTGGCAGCACCGTGGTCAATCGGTCAGCGGCGAACCCTAGCTACAACACGCCCTCCATCCCGACCGACGCCCACGTCAGCCACTCGCGCACCGCCGCCGCCTCGGTGGCCGACGGGCACAGCGCCCACGGCGCCGACAGCCGCCGTCCGGCGAACACGGACTCCAGCGCTGCCCTGCGCCGCCGGTACGGCCACGGGGTCGTGTCGGTGCCGGACAACCTGCGCAGATCGAACGGGACGAAGTGCGCCGGCCACTCGCCCGCCGCCCGGGCCGCGCTGGCGCCGCGCCGCGCGAGCCGGTCCTGCAGCCGCTCGAAGGCAAGCCACCCCGAGGTGTCCCACACGACCAGCTCGCCGTCCAATGCGGTCGCGTTCGGAAGCTGCACGACCCCGGCCACGACTCCGGAAACGCCGGCGCCATCTCCAAGCCGCGCCTCGAACGCAGCACCACCCGGCCGGCGTCGACGGAGCCGAGCGCCCGGAACCCGTCCCACTTCGGCTTCCCCGCCCAGCCTGGCCGCAGATCCGCGACCGGGACGAAGCGCTCAGCATCGGCTCCGGCAACGTCCACGTCACGCGGGATCCATTCCACCAAGCTCCCCGGTGCTGTCGCTTCGCCACCGAGTCCCGCTAAGGGGTGCAGGCGGGAGAGGTTCCCGCTCGGAGGGAGGAACCGCAGTGATCGTTCGACTGGCGGGCGGTCCGCGGTCGAGTTGTCGCGGGGCTCCGGGCGGCCAACCACGCTTGGAAGGCAGGACAGCCACTCAGAGCTTGGGGTGCCACTCCTTGCCGATCATGTTGCCGTGCCCGCGGGTCGGGGAGGGCCCGGGCGTGGCAGCGCCCGGGGCAGGTGAGCTGACAACGGGTGGTCATCTCCAGCGACAGGGATTGCAGCCTGCCGGAGTGACCGGAGCTTCCGAAGCCGATCGTCCGTGGGCGAGGGCATTCTGAGGGCATGGAATGCGCGTCAGGTGCAGGCCGTGGTCGCGGCAGTGTCGACCAGTAGCTGGAACCAGTGGTGGTCAGGTCAGGCTGCCGAGCCGCCTGCCGTTTCGGCGCCAGTAAGCCAACCTGTGAACTTCCGGGCCAGCAGACAGGCTCCCGCATTGCCAAGTACCAGCAGAACTGGACGCCGCTTTCGAGACCCGAAGTCAGTCCAGCCAGTGCACGAGACGGGCCTTGCTGTGGACTGCCAGAGCGCGCTCTTCCAAACCGAGAGAGTATTGCCGGGCCGCGTCGCTGCCCTGCGTCAGCATCAGGCTGGACACGCCCAGCAGGCGGGCGCTGCCCAGGCAGGCCACATCCAGGGCCAACGCGAGCATCTCGGGGGAGATGTCGTGGGCGGACAGAATGCCGTCGCGGTACCGGGCCATGTGAACGAGGCCGATCGGTGTGCTGTGCGTGACTTGACTCAGCAGTGAGTAGGCCACCGGCAGCCAGCCCGGCTCGGGGTACGGCGCCCCCATGAGCAGGAGCATCTCGTCGATCGACGGCAGCGGTCGGCGGCCCTTGGATATCGACTCCGGCCCCTCGATGACGCTGTCGGGCAGACGGAACAGTCTCGTGGCGGCGGCGAGAGCCACCCCGTTGCTGGCGAACAGCGCGATCGTCTTTTTCTTCCGCGCCCGGAACTCGTCGAAGTAGCGAGTGGACCGCTGGATGAACGCGTCCTCGTCCTCCGGGCCCTGCACCAACCAGGTGAACCGGGCAGCTTCCTCCAGAAGCATCCGCGCGGCGAACACCGAGGCGACCGCAGCATGGTCCTCGAAGGTGCTCATGACGGTCGAGAACGTGGCGTGGGCCCCGGCGTAGGTGAGAACGCTCGCCAGTTTGGGATCGCCGTGTGCCCACGGACTGGTGATCCAACTGTTGACGAAACTGTCATACTCCCGGACCGCTGCGACGACCAGGCCAGCATTGGCAATGTCCGGCAGCAGATCACCATGTGTCACCAGGGCCTCAGGGCGAAGGCGCCGTTTGGGTTGCTTGGCCCTGACATTCGGCGGGGCCCCTGCAGGCTTCGGGTCGCCCAGACCATGCACCGCACTTGCCGCAGCAACGACGTCCTCGGCCAGCTGCATCAGCGTCCCGAGGAAGCCGCCCTGCTCGACCTCCGGCGGCCAGCATTCAGGAACAGCCGCGCACACGCCAAGAAGCGTGACGGTCACGCCCACGGCCGCAACGTGCATGAACAGCGCTTCGTGATCAGCCCGCAGATCATGCCCCGGGACACCGTCGGCGGCCACGCTGCTCTGCAGACCCAAGAGGTTGCCGTGACCCGCATGTCCCAGAACCATCACCGCCCCCCGAAGCCCTGACATGGCCAGCATTCCCCGGGCCGCCTTCAGTAGCGCCTCAACATCCCCGCCGATCAACGCGGGCGACGCCAGCCGCGTCGGAGAGGAAGCTAGGAACACGTCGAGGAGCTCTGCCGTATCTGGAAGCGACGGTGCTGCCAGCGCCGCCAGCGACGCCCCGGTCAGATCGGTCACGCCGTCCAGCGGAACGAACCACCGGGCCAGATTCGGGCAACTCACCTCGTGGTCGACCAGGTACCCGCAGATCCGGTCGCGCTCCTCGAGCATGCTGCCAAGTAGAGCCGGCCGTCGCTCCGCCGCGGATTCAGCAATCCACTGCCACAGCAGACCGTCATCGAACAGACTGCGGGCAAGCGCCCCCACGACAGTGCCACCCATCCCAGAGCCCAGCAGTGAATCGGCGCAGGCATAACGCCAGCGGGCGAACGGGAACGCCGACTCCGCAAGGAACTGGTCACCCGGCCCGTCAAAGTGGAACACCGCAGGCAGCGTGTCGAGATGAAACCGCAACGCTCGCGTTGCTGCCCGCAGAGAAGCGACCGAAGCGTCTGTCTCCCGCCCGTCAGGCCACGTGCCGTCAGTCCCGTACGAATTCCCGCCCATGCCCGTCCTGTCTGCCGATGATCCCCGCCATTTTCGCCCTACCGCCTTGGGCTCGAACTGCCCTTGATCACACACGCCGCTGTCCTGATAACGGCGAGAGTGCCGCCGGGGCGCTCCTCAGCGCCTGAGGCGAAGACAGGCATGTGGCCCGCGTCCATCGACGAGATGGCACGTAGCCAGCTAGGCGCAGGTTTGCGCTGAGTCTGCAGGCGTCGGTGCGACACGGCAATCTCCTCCTGCGCAAACCGGGCGGTCTCGACCAAGAACGTTCGCAGCGGCGAGAAGCGTTCCACGACAAGGTCGTGAATGAGGCCGCCGATCAACCGTGACCAGGACGTCGGGCAGCGGCCCGCGAGCGCGAGGACCGGTCTGCTTCCGCGGCGGACACCGCAGCAACGTTCAGCCTGGTCCCCAGCCCGGCACAGAGGCCGAACCGTCCTGATCGTGGCCTCGCTCCACAAGGGCATTCAGACGGCCAAGCGACAACAGCCAGCTCCGCCGAAGTCCAGTACGGCGCGCCCCTGTGTTCGCCCACCGCAGGGAGCAGCGGACGGTCGCCATCTGCTCGCATGCAACACGAGCTGGTCTAGGGTCAGCCCGTGTCACACATCGACGACCAAGACGAGATACCGGGATTCATCTACCAGTGGGACCGTGACCAGGCGCTCACACAGGACCGCTGTTTCCTGTGCGGGGCTGGCCTTCTCGGCGGTCGAACCGACGAGCATGTCTTCCCGCAGTGGCTCCTGAGGCGATGCGACCTGTGGAACGAGAAGATTACGCTGCTCAACGGCACCCTGATGCCGTACGCGCAGATGAGGATTCCCTGCTGCAGCACCTGCAACAACGAACACCTGTCGCGCATCGAGCAAGCCGTAGGCGACGCGTTTACCGAAGGCCCCGAAGCGGTTGCGGCTCTGGACGCCACGACCCTGTTTCTGTGGATGGGGAAGATCTACTACGGCCTCATGTTCCGGGAACTGTCACTCCTTGCGGACCGGCGCGACCCGGAGACTGGGACGATCATCTCGCCCGAGTTCCTGACGACCTTCCGGATGCACCACATGTTGTTGCAGGCCGCCCGCGGCGCCGTCCGGTGGCAGAGCGATCAACACCCGGCCTCCGTGTTCGTCTTCAAAGCGCAGGAGCCAACCGATCCGCGCGCCCGCTTCGACTACGTCGACATCATCAACTTCCCGTTCTTCGCGATAAGAGTCGGAGGAACGGCAGTCGTCGCCGTGCTGCAGGACTGGGGCGCGCTTGCCCAGGCCGTGACCGTCCCAGGCCTCGAGGCGGCCGGACAGATAGCCCTCCACCCACAGCAGTTCCGCGAGACGGCGGCTCTGGCCGCCTACATGACTACATTGTTCAACCGCGTCCCCAAGCACCTCCTGCTCGCTAGCGAGGACCACGTCAACGTCGTAACACTGCCTCTCGCGGGCATGTCCGCCAAGTTCGTCTTCGACCCCTTCGACGTTGGCCACTACGCACAGGTTCTCTCCCACGTGACGGGCCAACCCGTAGAGGAGCTCTATGACGGACGCAACATCGTCACACTCCTGCGAGACGGGGACGGAAAGCCGTGGACGGTTCCATGGGGCGCCGACGAACGCCGGTACCCCGACATCCGGCTCATGCAGCGCTGACCTGACACCAACGCTCGTTCATGCGGGACGGCGTGCAAGCACCTTCCCTGAAGAACAGCTCGATCTGCTCGTACCCCCTCTCTGAACGGACCTGCACGGCTGGAAACGCAAGGCCCTGTTCCTCACCGCCAGCACCATAACCGCCCCGCTGCCCGACGCGCAGACCCGCGCATGGGCAGACCTGGCCATGGAAGAGGTAACCGGCCTCGCGACTGCCCAGCCCGACATGCTGTACGTCCACGAGGCCCCTGCCGAGCTGCTCGCAGCAGCAGCCCCCGCCTTCACCCGGGAGCAAGTGATCCGGCGAGCAGTCCGGGCGACGGCTCCCGGTCTACTCGCCCAGTTGCTCCAGCGGGATGGGGGCGTCGAAGACGTCGACGACGAACTCCGAGGTTCCGCTGCCCTCGAAGTCGACGTCGTAGCGGCTGTGCAGCAGCGTGTGGATCCTCACCCACTGCCCCTGATCCGTTGCGTCTTCCGCCACCTGGAGCGCGCCACGAACAGGACCGGCACCGCCGGCCTGCTGCTTACTCGTCCAGGTCCGCGCGAGCTTCGCCCCCGCAGGGATGGCCCAGGTGCGCGGCTCGGCGCTGGCCGGCACGGAAACCTCGTCGTTGAGCAGCTGGATGACCCACCTGACTCCTCCATGGCGCTTCCGCTTGTTCGACATGCGGATGCCGAGCCCGATCGCGTAGGCCCCCTCGAGGTACTCCTCGAGTTCCTCGTCGATCCCGTCGAAGTAGACAGCCTCACGAACGACCTCGACCGGCCCGCACTCGGTGAAGGCCCCCATCACCGGTTCGCACTTGTCCTTGAGGTACTGCTGCGTGGCCATGCGCACCGGTTTGGGGACCCGGTCCAGTACTTTTCCGAGGGCGCTGTCGTCGCGGTCGTACAGGAAGGAGTTGAGTGCACTGACCAGTTCCCCGGTCAGGTGGAGATCGCCGGCTCCCAGTGTGGTCACCGCCTCCAGTTCGTCCCCAGGCCTCCTCACAAGGGCGAACACCCTGCTTCGACCAGGGCTTGTGTGCGCGATGAACGAATGAGTCATGTGCTGTCTCACATCACATCTCAGAAGCGGTCCCCGCACGAACACGGGCCTGGACCGCAGAAGAACGAGGGAACCCGGCCAACCGACGTGTCGCACGAGCTACCGGCTCGTCCGCATGGATCGGTGGTGAGTTGCTGTCAGACCCGGCGCTTCAGCCCGGATCCGCATGGCTGTCGGCAGCCTACCCAGGCGGCATCAGCGGTGGCAATCACGCATCCGACACCTCGAAGGCGCCGACTGTCGGTGAGTCTGTGAGGGTGACGCCCTTCGAATGGGGCCCGGTAGTTGCCTCCTGCGCGCCACCGCTACGCGCCCGCCAGTCCGGTTCAGCTCACCCTGAGCTGACCCCGGTTTCGTGGAGTCCCTGAAGCCAGGCTTATGATCCTGGCCCGAAGGAGAACTACAAGCAGTGCCAGCACCACGTAAGTACCCGGACGAGCTCCGCGAGCGGGCCGTCCGCGAGGTCCGCACCACCGGCCGTCCGATCGCGCATGTCGCGAAGGACCTGGGCATCCACAAGGAGGCCCTGCGCGGCTGGGTCCGCCAAGCTGAGGCGGACACCGGCGAACGCGACGACCGGCTGACCACCGCCGAGCGGGAAGAGCTGAGGCAACTCCGAAGCGAGAACGCGGAGTTGAGGCGGGCGAACGAGATTCTGAAGGCCGCGAGCGCGTTTTTTGCGGCGGAACTCGACCGTCCCCGGACGAGGCCGACCAGGTGATCGAGCACCTCAGGGACAAGGGCCTCGGGGTCGGGTTCGCCTGCCGGGTGCTGGGGCTGTCCGAGTCGGCGTACTACGCGCGCAAGAAGCGGCCGAAGTCGGCCCGCCGACTGCGTGACGAGCAGCTCATGCCGCTGATCGAACAGGTCCATGCCGAGTCCGGCGGCACCTATGGCGTCCGCCGGATCACCCGCGCGCTGCGGCGCAAGGGTGTGCACGTGGCTCGCTGCACGGTCGAGCGGCTGATGGCCGAGCCGGGCCCTGGCCGATAGTG
>NZ_JAGGOS010000202.1:0-6037 GCF_018614205.1 Streptomyces sp. ISL-36
CTCCTGCCCCTGGCCGCCGGCATCTGTGCGGTCGCCCTGGTCGGTGGCTGCACGTCCGGGTCCGCCCGGCAGGGGGGGCGCTCCACCCAGGCCGCGGCCCCGCTCGCCGCCAACGAGCTTCAGGACGACTACCAGGCGGTCATCAGGGACGTCCTGCCGTCCGTCGTCCAGATCGACGCGACCAACAGCCTGGGTTCGGGGATCGTCTACGACGACAAGGGCCACATCGTCACCAACGCCCATGTGGTCGGCCGCGAGCGGGCGTTCAAGGTGACGACGGCCACGGGCAAGCAGGCGCTGTCGGCGAAGCTGGTCACGGCCTACCCCGAGCAGGACCTCGCCGTCATCAAGCTGGACTCCGTGCCGGAGGGGCTGAAGCCGGCCCGTTTCGGTGACTCGGCCAAGGTCGACATGGGCCAGATCGTCCTCGCGATGGGGTCCCCGCTCGGCCTGTCGGGCAGCGTCACCCAGGGCATCGTCTCGGCGACCGGCCGCACGGTCAGCGAGGGCCGCACCGGGGGCGGTACGGGAGCGACCATCGGGAACATGATCCAGACGTCGGCCGCGATCAACCCCGGCAACAGCGGGGGCGCGCTGGTCAACCTGGACGGCGAGGTCATCGGCATCCCCACGCTCGCGGCCACCGATCCGGAACTGGGCGGCGGCTCGGCGCCGGGCATCGGCTTCGCGATCCCGGCGTCGATGGTGCGCACCGTCGCCGACCAGATCGTCAAGGACGGCAAGGTCACCGACTCGGGCCGGGCGGCCCTGAACATCACCGGCCGGACCGTGCTCGACGACAACTACGAACCGGCCGGGGTCGCGGTGGTCGAGGCTCCGGCGGAGGGGGCGGCCGGGAGAGCGGGGCTCAGGCCGGGGGATGTGATCACCCGGCTCGGCGACGCGCCGGTCACGACGATCACCTCGTTGTCGGAGGCGCTGGCCTCGCTGAAGCCCGGGGACGAGGTGACGGTGGTGTACGAGCGGGCGGGCCGGGAGGGCAGGGCGACGGTCACACTGGGCGAGATGTAGGGCCGTGCGGGGTCGCCGGACCCCGGGTCGCGCCCACCCCGTCCGCGCCTGGCCTCCCAGTCGGCGGACCGGTTGCCCACGACCCGGGGCGGTGGGTCACCCCTCCGCGTTCAGCGGCATCGGGCCGTAGATCTTCGTGCCGTCCTCCGACAGCGTGACCTGGTCCGCGCCTCCCTCCAGGAGGTCCTTCCAGTACTCACCGATCCAGGATTCGGCGTCGCCCTGGGTCGTGAACTCCTCCGGCACCACCGCCGGCTGGACTTCCGTGCCGTCGGACTTCTCGAACCGCCACGTCCATGCCATGTCCGCCTCCTGAGGCTCACCGGATGATCGGTTTCCTGCCCGCAGCGTAGCCGGGCGCGCACCCCTCGCGGTGACGCGGGAGGATCGATGCGTGGAACTGACTCTGCTCGGCACCGGCGCCCCTCTCGGGCTTCCCCGCCCCGAATGCCCCTGCGCCGTGTGCGCGACGTCCCGTGGCCCGCGGGCGCGGGCGGCCACCGCGCTGCTCGTGGACGGGGCGCTGCTGCTCGATCTGACACCGGGGGCCGCGCTGGCCGCCGCCCGGTCGGGGCATTCGCTCGTGGGCGTACGGCAGGTGCTGCTCACCCATCCGCACGACGGGCCCGCCGTCGAGGTGCCGGCAGGCCTGCCGGCCGCCGGGCGGGTGCCGGACGGGCGGGAGCTGACGCTGATCAGTGGGCACCGGGTGCGCGCGGTGCCGATGGACTCGCCCGGTACGGGGTACGAGGTGACGTCCCTGGACGGGGAGCGGCTGCTCTACCTGCCGCCCGGTGGGGCCGCCGCGGGCCTTCCCGACGACCACCGCCCGCCGTACGACATGGTGGTCGGGGACGTCACGGGCCGGCCCGACGCGCTGGCCCGGTTGCGGGCGACCGGGGCGGTCGGGCCGAGCACCGACGTCATCGCCGTCCATCTGGACCACGACGTGCCGAACGGGCCCGAGCTGGACCGGCGGCTCGCGGCCGCCGGGGCGCGGGCGGTGCCGGACGGGACGACCCTGTATGTCGGCGAGTACCACGCCGTGCCCGATGTGCCGCGCCGCACGCTGGTGACGGGCGGCGCCCGGTCGGGCAAGTCCGTGGAGGCCGAGCGGCGCCTGGAGTCGTTCCCCGAGGTGCTGTACGTGGCGACGGGCGGGACCCGTGAGGGCGATCCGGAGTGGGCGCAGCGGGTCAGCCTGCACCGGGACCGGCGTCCGGGCTCCTGGCGCACCGCCGAGACCTGCGATCTCGTGCCCTTCCTCGAGACCGAGGGTCCCGCGCTGCTGATCGACTGTCTGTCGCTGTGGCTGACGGACGCGATGGACCGGGCCGGGGCCTGGGACGACGAGCGGTGGGCGCACGGCGGGCAGGAGGAGCTCCGCGGGCGGACCGCGGAGCTGCTGGCGGCGGTCCGGGCCACCTCCCGTACGGTCGTCGCGGTCACGAACGAGGCCGGCTCGGGGGTCGTGCCGGCGACCGCGTCCGGGCGGCGGTTCCGTGACGAGCTGGGGCGGCTGAACGCGGCGTTCGGGGACGAGTGCGAGCAGGTGGTGCTGGTGGTGGCCGGGCAGGCTCTGGTCCTTCGGTGAGCGGTGCGGGTGGGCGGTACTGTTCGAGACCACGTACCTGCACACGGATGACCACCGATGACGTCACAAGGCGGACCCTTGAACCTGGACGACTTCTCCGATCTGATCGAGCGCCCCGACGGCGGGACACGGCGTGACGCCGAGGAACGCCGGGAGCGGTTGATCGTTCCGCCCGGCGCGCTCGGCCGGCTCGACGAGCTGGGCGAGTGGCTGTCCGCGGCGCAGGGTTCGGTGAAGGTCCGCGCGATCGAACAGCCGCGGGTGGTGCTCTTCGCCGCCGACCACGGGGTGGCCTCGCTCGGGGTGTCCGGCCGGCCGGCGGGGACCGCCCACGAGCTGGTCCGCTCGGTGCTGGACGGTGCGAGTCCGGTGGCGGTCCTGGCCCGCAGCGCGAACGTGCCGGTGCGGGTGGTCGACGCGGGCCTGGACTGCGACCCGGAGCTGCTGCCCGCGGAGGTGGTACGGCACCGGGTGCGGCGGGGCAGCGGCCGGATCGACCTGGAGAACGCGCTGAGCACCGAGGAGACCGAGGCGGCGGTCCGGCTCGGTATGGCGATCGCCGACGAGGAGGCCGACTCGGGCACCGATCTGGTGGTCCTCGGCGATCTGAGCGTCGGGGGCACGACTCCGGCGTCCACGCTGATCGCCGCGCTCTGCGGGACGGACGCGTCGGTGGTGACCGGCCGCGGCGGGGCGGGGATCGACGATCTGGCGTGGATGCGCAAGTGTGCGGCGATCCGGGACGCGTTGCGGCGCGCCCGGCCGGTCCTGGGCGACCAGTTGGAGCTGCTCGCCGCGGTCGGCGGGGCGGACCTGGCGGCGATGACCGGGTTCCTGCTGCAGAGCGCGGTGCGGCGGATGCCGGTGATTTTGGACGGTGTGGTGGGGGCGGCCTGCGCGCTGGTGGCGCAGCGGGCGGCGTTCCGGGCGCCGGACTGGTGGCTGGCGGGCCAGGTGAGCGGTGAGCCGGCGCAGTCGAAGGCGCTGGACCGGATGGCGCTCAACCCGCTGCTCGATCACGGCGTCACTGTGGGCGAGGGAACCGGGGCGTTGCTCGCACTTCCCCTCGTCCAGGCCGCGGCCGCGCTGGCAGCGGAGCTGCCGGAGCGGCCCGAGCCGCCGCTCGTACCGGAACCGACCATTCCGGGGAGTCCCGTGGACGAGGGGATCTGAGGACGGATCACGGCGCCGGACACGGCCCCCGCCACGCGCGGACGGCCGTCTCCGGCGCCCCGTCATGACAGGCGATGCCCCATATGATCGCTTTTCATGGGAGAGGTCCGTTTGTCCACCGAAGGAGCGCCCCGGGGCACCGCCCGATCGCGTCGCAGCGCCGCGTTCGCCGTCTGGTACCTGCGCGCCGTCACGTTCATCAACTTCCTGAGCGCCGTATGGGTCTCGTTCGGCCAGGACCTCCGCCGGCACAACACGGACGACTACTTCACTCCGTACATGCTGACCGCGGGCTTCGCCTCGGGCGTCTTCACCCTCTTCCTGGCGATCACCATGCGCCGGCGCAAGCGGGCCGCGTGGATCCTCAACACCGTGCTCGCCGGGCTCTTCCTGCTGCTCTTCGCCGTCGCGATGCTCTTCCCCGAGATCCGGCAGCACGCCCAGAACTGGGTCTCCCTGGCCCTGACCACCGCGTTCGTCCTCGCGCTGCTGCTCGGCCGCAAGGAGTTCTACGCCAAGGGCGACCGCTCCAACCCGCGGCTCGCCGCCGTCGTGGCCGTCGGCGGTCTCCTCGTCACCTCGCTGTTCGCCGCGGTCCTGGTCACCGTCACCAACACCTCCGCCGGCACCTCCACCTTCCTGGAGCGCTGGCGGTACGGCCTGATGCGACTGGCCACCCTCGCGGCCGACGACTCCCGCATCGACGGGATCACCACCCCCGGCTGGGTCGACGTCACCGTCAACGTCCTCTCCACCCTGCTGCTGATCGCCGTGCTGTTCGCCGCCTTCCGCTCCCGCCGGGCCGTCGACCCGCTGACCGAGGAGGACGAGGACAAGCTGCGGGCGCTGCTCGACAAGTACGGTGACCGCGACTCGCTCGGCTACTTCGCGCTGCGCCGCGAGAAGAGCGTGGTGTGGTCCCCCAGCGAGAAGGCCGCCGTCGCCTACCGGGTCGTGGGCGGGGTCTCGCTCGCCTCCGGCGACCCGATCGGCGACCCGGAGGCCTGGCCGGGGGCGATCGAGCCCTGGCTGGCCGAGGCCCGCGAGCACGGCTGGATCCCGGCCGTGATGGGCGCGAGCGAGGAGGCCGGCACCATCTACGCCCGGCACGGCCTGGACGCCCTGGAACTGGGCGACGAGGCGATCGTGGAGACCCGCGAGTTCACCCTGGACGGGCGTGCCATGCGCACGGTCCGGCAGGCGTTCAACCGGGTCGGGCGGGCCGGGTACGAGGTACGGATCCGGCGCCACGAGGACATCCCGGCCGACGAGATGGACGAACTGCTGCGCAAAGCGGACGACTGGCGGGACGGGGCCACCGAACGGGGCTTCTCGATGGCGCTCGGGCGGCTCGGCGACCCGCGCGACGGCCGGTGCGTGATGCTGGAGTGCACGGACGCCCGGGGGGAGCTGCGGGCCGTGCTCTCCTTCGTCCCGTGGGGCGCGAAGGGGCTCTCGCTGGACCTGATGCGCCGTGACCGGAACGCCGAGAACGGCCTGATGGAGTTCATGGTCATCGAACTCCTCCAGCGGGCCGACGAGATCGGCATCACCCAGGTCTCACTGAACTTCGCCATGTTCCGCTCCGTCTTCGAACGTGGCTCGAAGCTCGGGGCGGGACCCGTGCTGCGCATGTGGCGTTCACTGCTCAGCTTCTTCTCCCGCTGGTGGCAGATCGAGTCGCTGTACCGCGCCAACGCCAAGTACCGACCGATCTGGGAGCCCCGTTTCATGCTCTTCGAGAAGAGCGCCGACCTGCTGCGCATCGGCGTCGCCGCGGGCCGCGCCGAGGGATTCCTGGAAGCCCCCGGCCTGCCGAAGTGGTTGCACCGCAAGCATCTGGAGGGCAGGCGGTGAGGTCCTCCCTCAAGGATTTCGCCCGCCGCGAGTGGGGGCCGTTGTTCACCGCCGTGCGCACGGCGCTCGTCGCGCGGCGGTGGCGGGCGATCCCCATGACGCTGGCCGCCGTCTGTCTCACCTCGCTCTTCCAGATCGTGCAGAACACGGACTGGGGCTACCAGCCCGTGCAGGACATCGGCTCGGTACGGGCCGAGGACCCGCTGTGGCTCGCCCTGCTGCGGACCCCGCTCTCCCTCTTCGTACCGGCGCTCGATCTGCCGGTGTGGGGCGCGCTGGCGCAGATCCTGCTGGTGTTCGGCATCACGGAGATCTGTCTCGGCCGGTGGCGGACGCTCGCGCTGGCCTACCTGGCGACGCTCGCCGGGACGCTGTACGCCC
>NZ_JAGGOS010000202.1:6147-6606 GCF_018614205.1 Streptomyces sp. ISL-36
CGGCGATCGCCGCCGTGCTGGTGCTCGTCGCGGTCGCGGCGTGGCGGGAGCGCCGTCAGGAAGGATCGGAGCCGCGGCCCGGGCCGCGCTCCTGGAAGCCGCCGATCAGATCCTGAACCCGTCGGCGCACCCGGTCCCAGCGCCGGTCGTGCCGGTAGGTCCGCAGCCGGGACCGGGCGCGGGCCCGGGGGCGGCGGGCGTAGGCGCGTTTGGACCACCAGGACCCGGGGCGGGCCAGCCGGAGGGCGCCGACGATCGCCACGAAGGGCACGAGCGTCCCGATGACGGCCATGCGGTACTTCCCCTTCACCAGGGCGACGAGGACGAAGAGGAAGTTCACCGCGAGGCTGACGATGAAGGCGCCCCGGTCCTGGCGCTCGTCGGCGGTGACGTCGTCGACGCCGAGCGGCGAGAAACCGCCGAGGACGAGCATCACCAGGGCGGCGGTCAGGACGACCA
>NZ_JAGGOS010000203.1 GCF_018614205.1 Streptomyces sp. ISL-36
TCACAGGGCAATACACCTAGCCCGCCCCGGGGACGGCCCACCCGCGTCCTCGCGTCCAGCCCGCCGTGCCCACGGGCCACCGGGCCACCGGGCCACCGCGCCCGAGGGCCGTCCCCGCCCCCCCGGGCCGTCCCCACCCCGCACCTCGACAGGGAGCAGACCCGTGCGTCTCGTCCTGCGCAATCTGGGGTTCTATCTGATCGCCTTCTGGGCCTCCGTCACCCTCAATTTCCTGCTGCCGCGCTTCATGCCCGGAGACCCCGTCTCCCGGATGTTCGCCCAGGCCCAGGGGACGATGCAGCCCGACCAGATAGCCCAGTTGCAGAAACTCTTCGGTCTCGACGACCGGCCGCTGTGGCGGCAGTACACCGACTATCTGCAGAGCGTCGCCACCGGCGACCTCGGCATCTCCCTCTCCCGCTTCCCGACCCCCGTCTCCGAGGTCATCGGCTCCCAGATCGGCTGGACCCTGCTCCTCGGCATCACCGCCCTGGTGGTCGCCGCCGTCGTCGGCAACATCCTCGGCATCGTCGCCGCCTGGCGCCGGGGCGGCATCCTCGACTCGGCCTTCCCGCCGCTCCTGATCTTCGTCGGCTCCTTCCCGTACTTCTGGCTGGCGATGGGCGCGCTCTACCTCTTCGGCGTGACGCTGGGCTGGTTCCCGCTGCGCCACGCCTACGACGTCGGGCTCGTCCCCGGCTTCGACGCGGAGTTCATCGGCAACGTGGCCACGCATCTGGTCCTTCCGGCGCTGACCATCGTCGTCGTCTCGGTGGGCGGCTGGATGCTCGGCATGCGCAACACCATGATCGCCACCGCCGCCGAGGACTACGTCACGATGGCCGAGGCCAAGGGGCTCAGCCCGTCCCGGATCATGTTCCGCTACGCCGCCCGCAACGCGATGCTGCCGTCCGTCACCAACTTCGGCATGGCGCTCGGCTTCATGGTCGGCGGTGCCCTGCTCACCGAGGTCGTCTTCGCCTACCCGGGCATCGGCTACCAGCTCCTCGCCTCCGTGCAGGGTCTCGACTACCCCCTGATGCAGGGCATCTTCCTCACCATCACGGCGGCCGTGCTGCTGGCCAACTTCCTCGTCGACCTCCTCCATGTCCGTCTCGACCCGCGCGTCCGCGTCCGCTGAGGAGGGGACCACCGCCATGTCCGTCATCGACACACCGGACACCGCCACGGGACTGTCCACCCCACCCCCACCGGCCGACAAGGGTGGCGCCCGTGCCGCCCGTACGAGCCTGGCCCGGCGCCTGCTGGCCGACCGCAAGGCGCGCGCCGGACTGATCCTGCTCGGCGTCTTCACCCTCCTCGGGCTGCTCGCCCCGGTCGTGGCACCGGGAGACCCGTCCCTGATCAACGACGTCGGCGCGACACCTCCGTCGGCACAGCACTGGCTCGGCACCACGGCCAAGGGGCAGGACGTCCTCGCCCTCACCCTGTGGGGCACCCGCAGCTCGATGCTCGTCGGCTTCACCGTCGGCATCGCCGCCACCCTCGTCGCCCTCCTGGCCGGACTCGCCTCCGCCTACCTCGGCAAGCTCGTCGACGACCTGCTGACCCTGGTCACCAACGTCTTCCTGCTGCTGCCCGGCCTGCCGCTGCTCGTGATCCTCGCCGCGTTCCTGCCGCCGGGCACCACCACGGTCGTCCTCGTCCTGGTCGTCACCGGCTGGGCCGGCTCGGCGCGCGTCCTGCGCGCCCAGGCCACCTCGATCCGCGGCAAGGACTTCGTGGCCGCCGCCGTCGTCACGGGGGAGCGGCCCCTGCGGATCATGTTCCGGGAGATCCTGCCCAACATGGCGTCCGTGGTGATGACCACGCTCCTCGGCTGCGTCATCTTCGGCATCGGCGCCCAGGCCGGACTGGAGTTCCTCGGCCTCGGCGACGCCTCCGTCATCAGCTGGGGCACCAACCTCTACTGGGCCGGAAACGACGGCGCCTTGATGACCGGCGCCTGGTGGGCGTTCGTCCCCTCGGGCCTGTGCATCGCGCTGGTCGCCTTCGCCCTCGCACTGCTCAACTACGCGGTCGACGAGATCACCAACCCGAGGCTGCGGGCCGGGCGCAGGAGGAAGAAGTGAGCAACCCACCCGTACTCGACGTCCAAGGCCTCCGGGTCGAATACCGCGGCGACGGGCGTAGCGTCATCGGCGCCGACGACGTCTCCTTCTCCATCGGAGCCGGGGAGATCCTCGGCCTCGCCGGCGAATCCGGCTGCGGCAAGTCCACCGTCGCGAACGCCGTGATGCGGCTGCTGAAGCCACCCGCCGAGATCACCGCCGGCACCGTGCGATTCCGCGGCCGTGACGTCCTCGCCATGGACGCCCGGGAACTGCGGGCGTTCCGCTGGCGGGAGATGGCCATGGTCTTCCAGTCGGCGATGAACTCCCTCAACCCCGTCCTCACCGTCGGCGAACAGATCGGCGACATCTTCACCACCCACGAGAAGCTGAGGAAGCGCGCCGCACGCGAACGCTCCGGCGAGCTGCTCCAGCTCGTCGGCATCAGCCCCGACCGGCTGAAGGCCTACCCGCACCAGCTCTCCGGCGGCATGCGACAGCGCGTCGTCATCGCCATGGCGGTCGCGCTGAAGCCCGCCCTGCTGATCATGGACGAACCGACCACCGCGCTCGACGTCGTCGTCCAGCAGGAGATCATGGCCCAGATCCGCGACCTCCAGCGCGAGCTCGGGTTCTCCGTCCTGTTCATCACCCACGACATGTCGCTGATGGTGGAACTGTCGGACCGGATGGGCGTGATGTACGGGGGGCGGCTCGTCGAACTCGCCGACGCCAAGGAGCTGTTCGCCCGGCCCCTCCACCCCTACACGGAGGCGCTGATGAACGCCTTCCCACCGCTGACCGGACCACGCCGCCGACTCACCGGGCTCTTCGACGCCCCCCGCACCGCCGACAGCTGCGGCTTCCACACCCGCTGCCCGGCCGACCGCGCGGACTGCTCCACCCACATCCCCGACCTGCGCGAGGTCGCCCCCGGCCGCTGGGCGGCCCTCACCGGAGGTGGCTCCCGATGACCCTGCTCCACGTACGGGGACTCACCAAGGACTTCCAGGTCGGCACGGTCTTCTCCCGCCGCCGGATCCGGGCCGTGAGCGGCGTCGACCTCGACCTCGACCGGGGCCGCGTCACCGCGCTCGTCGGCGAGTCCGGCAGCGGAAAGTCCACCATCGCCCGCTGTCTCGCCCGCCTCGAACAGCCCACCTCGGGACAGATCCTGCTCGACGGCGAGGACGTGCTGCGCACCCAGAAGCGCCGTGCCACGCGCGCGTACCGGGGCAAGGTCCAGATGGTGTTCCAGGACCCCTTCGGCTCCCTCAACCCGGTGCACAGGATCGAGCACTTCCTCACCCGCGCGCTCGCCCTGCACGGACACCCGGCCGACCGGGGCCGGCTCGCCGCGCTGATGGAGGAGGTCGGCCTGCAGGCGGACATGCTCGACTCCTATCCGCACGAACTCTCCGGCGGACAACGCCAGCGCGTCGCCATCGCCCGAGCCCTCGCCGTCGAACCGAGCGTGCTGCTCGCCGACGAACCGACCTCCATGCTGGACGTGTCGGTACGGGTCGGCGTGCTCAACCTGATGCGGCGGCTGCGCGACGAACGCGCCCTTTCCATGCTGTACATCACCCACGACCTGGGCTCCGCGCGCTACCTCGCCGACACCACGGCCGTGATGTTCGCCGGCGAACTCGTCGAGGGCGGCGACTCCCTCGCCGTCATGGACGCACCCGCCCACCCCTACACCCGGCTGCTGCTCTCCGCCGTACCCGACCCCCACCGGGCCACGGGCTACGACAAGGCCGAACGCGCGCGGCTGCGCGCCGCCGTCCTCACCCCGCAATCGTGCCCGTACGACGACGGCACCTGCAGCGCCACCACCCCCGTACGCCATGTCGTGGGCGAGGACGACGGACAGGCGCACTGGGTGCGCTGCCACCGCTACGCGCCCGCCCACGAGATCGCCCACCGCGTGCTCCAGAGCGCCGACTCTCCGGAAGACGAGACCACCGCCGCATGACACACGAGCTGATCACCACACCCACCACGGCCTCCGTCGCCGGCCCTGTCGCCGCCGCTGTCGTCGACGGGCTCTCCGAGCGGGCGTTCCGCGACCCGCACCTGCCCCGCTTCCACTTCACTTCGCCCGGCGGCTGGCTCAACGACCCCAACGGCCTGAGCCACTGGAACGGCGTCTACCACCTCTTCTACCAGTACAACCCGCTCGCCCCCGCTCACCACCGCATCCACTGGGGCCACGCCACCAGCACCGACCTGGTCACCTGGACCGACGAACCCGTCGCCCTCGTGCCCGGCACCACAGGGCCGGACCGGGACGGCTGCTGGTCCGGCGTCCTCGTCGACGACGGGGGAGTGCCCACGCTCGTCTACTCGGGACGCCATGGGGAGCGCGAACTGCCCTGCGTGGCGACCGGTTCACCCGATCTCCGCCACTGGGCGAAGGACCCGGGCAACCCGGTGATCGCCGCCCCGCCCGAGGGCGTGGACATCACCGCGTACCGCGACCACTGCGTCTGGCGGGAAGGCGCGGTCTGGCGCCAGCTCGTCGGCTCCGGCATCCGGGGGCAGGGCGGGACGGCGTTCCTGTACGACTCCGAAGACCTGCGCTCCTGGCGGTACGTGGGGCCCCTGCTGACCGGGGACGCGAGCCGTGGGGTGGCCGGGGAGCCGGACTGGACCGGCACGATGTGGGAGTGCGTGGACCTGTTCCGGGTCGAGGACGTCGACGTACTGGCGTTCTCGGCATGGGACGAGGGGACGACTCACCATCCGCTCTACTGGACCGGCCGGTACGAGCGCGACACCTTCGTACCCGACGCGCTGCACCGGCTCGACTACGGGCAGGCCTACTTCTACGCACCCCAGTCCACCCGCGACGCGGACGGGCGCCGGATCATGTTCGGCTGGCTCCAGGAGGGCCGAGGGGAGGAGGCGACCGCCCGCGCGGGCTGGTCGGGCGTCATGTCCCTGCCCCGTCTCGTCACGCTCGGCCCGGACGGGGCGCTGGCGCAACGGCCCGTGCCCGAACTGGAACGGCTCCGCCGGGACCATGTGGCGACGGGAGCCTTCGAGGTGGGGGAGACGCCCCTCTCGGACGCGATCCGCGGCGACCAACTCGACCTGGAGGTGACGCTCCGGCTCGCGCCGGGGGCCACCGCCAGGCTCGGGGTGCGGGAGACCCCCGACGGTGCCGAGCGCACGGTCGTGGAGATCACCCGGGACGCCGACGCAGAAGGGGGCGGCGAGCTGCGGCTGCGCCGCGAGCACAGCAGCCTCGACCCGGACGTGGACGCCGGACCCCGCTACGGCCGCATCCCCTTCGCACCGGACGGCACGGTCGACCTCCGGGTCCTAGTCGACCACTCGGCCCTGGAGATCTTCGCCGGCGGCCGCGCCCTGACGGCCCGTGTCTACCCGACCCGTCCCGACGAGGCCACAGGCGTCTCGCTGACCGCCACCGGCTCCGTCACCTGCGCCCGCCTGGACGCCTGGCACATGGCCCCGATCGTGGACCGCCCCCGCCCGCTCTGGCCGTAGGCCGGGTCCGGGGCCCCTCCCCGGAAGCCTCGCCGGACTCCGCCGATCCCCGCCCCCGGCGCCGATCCCCGCCCCGGCGCCGGGCCACCACCCGGCGCCGGGCCCGTCGGGCCGCCACCCGCCA
>NZ_JAGGOS010000204.1 GCF_018614205.1 Streptomyces sp. ISL-36
AGTGAAACCGGGAGGCTAGCGGTCTTTGACGCAGCGAGGGTCGGAGCGCAGAGTTGGCGTAGGCGGGCGCAACCGCCTTCCGTCTGATGGTCACATCATCCGCCGTCGTATTCCTGGACGGTGCGGTCACGGTGCTTGCAGGGTATTTCGCCTGGTGGATCCGCCGCCGAGTGACCTGACAGCTCCGGCGCCCACGATGGGAGCACCCGCGAGGGTCAGCTGGGTCCCGGTTGACCCTCGCGGCGTCGACAGGGCCCTCTCGCCATTCAAGATCGACCTCGCCGATATCGGCTGCGCCGTTGGCCCCCAAGGCCGGTACAGACACCGGCCCGCCAGCACGGGGTTCACCTCGGCTCCGCCCGGGCCTGGTCGGAGGCGTCCGCCGGGGTGCGGGGACGGGGCACTGGGAGAAGCGGCGCGAGGTCGAGTCGCTTGTCCATCTCCAGGCGGAAGGTGCCGTACGGGTTGATGTTGGACCAGAACAGCGCGGTGAGCCCGCGCCGGTCCTCGTCCGAGAGCTTCTTCGCCCAAGCCGGTTCGGCGAGGACCTGCTGAAGCAGCAGCGTGTTGACGTGCACGAGCGCGGACTGGAGCAGGTGCAGGGCGAGCATAGAGGTCTCGGCGTGTTCCTTGTCAGGGCCGGTAAGCGCACCGTCCTTGCCGTAGTGGAGCACGGTGTTCGCCGAGTTCCAGTTCTCCACGACCTGGAGCCCGCCATGGATCTCCCGGCGCAGGCCGGGAGCGGCGAGGTAGTCGCAGGCGAAGACCGTACGGACCGCGCGGCCGAGTTCTTCGAGCGCGGCGTACGTGGGGTGCTTGGGCCCTCCGCGAGTGAAGCGCCGCAGCACCTGCTCCGCCTCCGCCGTCCCCAGCCGCAGCGCAGTGGCGTACTTGACCATCTGGTCGTACTGCTGCTCGATCAGGTCCCACCTGATGGCCCGGGTCAGGGAGGAGCCGAGCGCCGGCCAGCCGGGCGGGTCGTCGTCCGGGCGGTACAGGCGGATACTGCCGATGTTCTTCAGCCGGGGCAGCAGCCGGCAGTTGAGCAGCTCGGTGAAGGCGAACCCGACCACGCTCGCGCCGTGTGTGTCGACGTAATTCGACTCGATCTCGGCGTCCGTGCAATGCCGAAGCAGGCCCTCGATCATCGCCGCGACCTCGGACGACGAACAGCTCTTGAGCTGGGAGTAGATACAGACGTTCTTCTTCTCGACGTGCCAGTACACCATCACGCCGTTGCCGCCGTAGCGGGCGTGGTACTCGGTCATGAAGTTCGAGGACCAGGACCCGAACTTCTTCGAGTCCGAGGCGCACGCCGTCCCCTGCCCCCACCATGCGGTGTCCCGGGCGGCGAAGGTGGCGTTCACCAGCTTCGTCACGGCGGCCCGCAGGTTGTCGACGGTGATGAAGTGCCGGCGCACGTGCCGCAGCGCCGCCTCGCTCTCGCTGTGCTCGCCGGTCGCCACGATCGCGCGGATGCCCATGTTGGTGCCCAGCGCGAACAGCGCGAGCAGCAGGCGGCGCTGGAGGGTGGCGCGGTCGATGCGCTCGTACGCGGCGACCGAGGAGAACTCGTCGGTGAACCCGGAGAGGAAGTCGGCGTTCTTCAGCACGTCCAGGAGGTCGAGCACGCCCCAGCGGCGTACGACTTCCTCCTTCAGGGCCGTCAGGCCCGTGGGCTCGTCCAGCTTCTCCAGCTTCGGCACGGTGATCCATGGCTCGCCCTTGCGGGTGGTGACCTTCACTCCGCCCGCCGAGCCGTCCGCGAGCGCGGCGGACAACCGGTCCAGACCGTCGGTCATCTGCCGCTTCAGGCCGCTGATGAACTCAGCGGGGTCCTGGGGCTGGCGGATCGCGGCGTAGTGCACGGTGCGGGTGGCCTCGAAGTCTCCGGGCAGATCGTCCTCCGGATTGCACCACCGCCTCCCGCCGTCGACGTAGATCTCACGGCGCCGGATCGCCTCCCGCAGCGCCACCAGGACGCACAGTTCGTACGGGATGCGCTCGACCTTGCCCTTGTCGTCGACGACGGCCTCGCGCCAGTCGTTGCGTACGACGCCGTCCATCGGCACCTCATCGGCGGCGTCGTAGAAGCGGGTCTTGCCGTCGACGCCGGCGTACTTCTCCAGCAGTCGCATCGCGTCCATCACCGGCCGGTAGGCAGTGTTGTTGCACTTGAAGCCCAGCGTCTTCAGCAGAGGCGGCAGCATCTGCCGGTAGTACGAGCTGTACGACGACCGCAGGGTGGTGCGGACCTTGGCCTTGAAGACCTTCTCGTTCGCCTTCGCCTCGGCCACCAGGTCGCGCAGCGTCCTCTCCCCGACCACCGGGTACAGCGCCGTACGCACCACCTCGTCCGGCTTGCCGATCGCCGCATCGGCGAGCTTGAAGAGGATGCCCTCCTTGCCCCGCACCTTCTTCAGCTCCGCCGTCAGCTGCCGCTCCACCCGCCGCTCGGCACGGGCGTTGATCTTGTGGACCAAAGCCACCAACAGCTCCACCAGCGCGTCCGTGATCTCCGCCTGACGGGAGGAGCACAGCGCGGCAAGCAGAGTGATCCGCACCTCCTCACTCGTGTCACGGAAGTCTGAGGGGTACATCTTGATCGCCCGCGCGCGCCATGCGGCCAGCAGTTTCTCCGAGCAGTCCGCAAACAGCCCGTCGGGCAGACCGAGTTTGCGGACATCGTTCAGCTTGGTGATCTCCGTCAGCAGCGACTCCAGCCCGACCGCGCCCGGGTCGCGCTTGAGCGCGGCCAGCAGGGCGGTGCCGTCCTCGTTGTCCTCCCCGACCAGAGCCAGCAGCCGGGCCGTGCCCACGGCGCCCAGGCGCTCGATGGCTCGGGTGCAGAACGCCTTCTCCCACCGGCCCCGCGCGGCGACCAGGACCTTCTCGATCCGGGTCCGGCCCGGAGGCTCGATCTTCCTCTCCCGGCACTCGACCACCAGGGCCTCACGCTGCCGGTCCTCGACCAGCTCGACCGGGCACACCTCCACGGCCAGCCACTCCGTCAGCTGTTCCTCGTCCGCGAGCGTCGACGGCCGGAACCCCAGCGCCTCGCGGATCTGCTTCCGGTGCCGCTTCGCGCCCGCCAGGTCGTACTTCGCAAGCTCGGCCGCCGGCACCTTGACCAGACCGGCGACGTAGTCGATGGCAGGCTGCGGGAACTCCTCGATGAACTCCGGGAACCGGCCTTCGATCTCGAAGAACTTGAGCATCAGGCAGAAGCCGAGCCGGGTCGTGCCGGACTTGTTGGCCACCAAGTCCCAGTCGCCATCCACCAGCGTCCAGCACGCCACAACGTCTTCCGGCGACCACTCCTGTCGCACACCAGCCCCTTGCCGTCGAACTGTCGGTTCATCCGATCAGCCAACGACAGGGCCCAGTAGCAGGAAACGGCAGGCCCAGACCCGTCAGAACCTACCGGCTGGTTACTTGTTCCCTGGTGTCTGAGCTAGGACTACAGGGCCGAATACGCCTGGCCGCTCGCCGATCGGAGAACTCCAACGACAGCGCCTGGCTGACCAACGCGGACCGGCCGCTGACCGGCTACGAACGGATCTTCGGCACCCTCGGCACCCCGCGCTCGCTGCGCACCCGCGGCGGGATCGAGGACGTGGCGGCGATGGCCGCCAAGGGCCGGCTGACCGTGGCGGACCTGCAGAGCCAGCAGTTCGCCAACCGGGCACCGGCCGGTGATCTGGCCGCCGCCGACGCGGCGCGGGCCTGCGCCTCGGTCCTCCCCGACGACCAGGAGGCCTGCCGGGTGATCGGCGCCTGGGACCGGACCGTGAACACCGACAGCAGGGGAGCGCTGCTCTTCGACCGGTTCTGGCGGAAGTTCACCAGTGGGGTGCCCCTGCCGGAACAGTGGAAGGTGCCGTTCTCGGCGGCCGACCCGGTCCGCACCCCGCACACGCTCAACACCGCGTCTCCCGGGTTCGCCAAGGCGCTGACCGGCGCGGTCGCGGAGCTGCGCGCGGCCGGCATCCCGCTGGACGCGCCGCTCGGCGCCCACCAGTTCGTGGTCCGCGGTGACAGGCGCATCCCGCTGAGCGGCGGCACGGAGGCGCTCGGAATCTGGAACAAGACCGAGCCCGTGTGGAACGCGGCGGGCGGGGGCTACACGGAGGTGGCGCACGGCACGAGCCATGTCCAGGCGGTCGGCTGGGACGGATCGCGCTGCCCGGTGGCCCGCACCCTGCTGACGTACTCCCAGTCGTCCAATCCGCGGTCGGCCCACTTCAGCGACCAGACCGAGCTGTACGCGCAGGAGCGCTGGGTGACCTCGCGGTTCTGTGAGAAGGACATTCTCCGGTCGCCGCAGCTGAGGGTGGTGCGCGTCAGGGGCTGACCGAGAGGAAGACGAAGGCGGCGAAGATCGACAGATGGACGCCGCCCTGGAGGAGAGTGGCTCGTCCGGGCACCACGGTCAGCGCGCTCACCACGGCGGTGAGCACGAGCAGGACCATGTGGACGGGGCCAAGGCCCAGGACCAGGGGCCCGGACAGCCAGATCGAGGCGAGCGCGATCGCCGGGATCGTCAGGCCGATGCTGGCGATCGCGGAGCCGTAGGCGAGGTTGAGGCTGGTCTGCATGCGGTCCCGGCGGGCCGCGCGGAGGGCGGCGAGCGTCTCGGGAAGCAGCACCATCAGGGCGATGACCACGCCGACGACGGCCTTGGGCAGTCCCGCCGACTCGACGCCGTTCTCGATGGTGGGCGAGACGAGCTTGGCGTTGCCGACGACGGCGACCAGGGCGAGGACGAGCAGGCCGAGGCTGGCCCAGGTCTCCCGGTCGGAGGGCGGCTCGGCGTGGTCGGCCGCCCCCGGCACCCCCTGGCCCTCGCGCGCGACCGGCAGGAAGTAGTCGCGGTGCCGGAACGTCTGGACGGCGACGAACACCCCGTACAGACAGAGCGAGGCGACGGCGGCGAATGCCAGCTGGGCGCTGGAGAACTCGGGGCCGGGGTGGCTCGTCGTGAAGGAGGGCAGGACCAGCGTCATCGTGGCGAGGGTGCAGACGGTGGCCAGTGCGCCGCCCGATCCCTCGGCGTTGAAGACGGCGACGCGGTTGCGCAGCGCCGCGACGAGCAGGGAGAGACCGACGATGCCGTTGCAGGTGATCATGACGGCGGCGAAGACCGTGTCACGGGCGTAGGTGGAGGCCTTCTCGCCGCCGCCCGCCATCAGGGTGACGATCAGTCCGACCTCGATGACCGTGACGGCGACGGCGAGGACGAGCGAGCCGAAGGGCTCGCCGACGCGGTGGGCGACGACCTCGGCGTGGTGGACGGCCGCGAGGACGGCGGCGATGAGGCAGAGCGCGATGAGCGCGACGGCGAAGCCGGGCAGATCACGCCCCCAGCCGAGCCCGAGGGCCACGGCCGCCACCACCGGCCCCCACGTCGTCCACTGCCGTGTCAGCCTCGCCGTGCTCGAAATCATGATCAGCATACTGCCACAAAGGGGGCATACAGCGGCTCGGCGCGGTCGGCCGTCGGGGCGAGAACCGTCCGTGCGGCGGCCGAGCCGGTCCGGCGGACACGTGCGCTACAGCGGGCGTTCGTGCCCCTCCCAGTACGGTGCGCGCAGTCGCCGCTTGTAGAGCTTGCCGTTGGGGTCGCGGGGCATGGACGTGACGAAGTCGACCGACTTGGGGCGCTTGTAGCCGGCCAGGCGCTCCGCGCAGTGGGCGAGCAGGGCGGCGGCGAGGGCCTCGCCCGGCTCGTGGCCCTCGGCCGGTTCGACGACGGCCTTGACCTCCTCGCCCCAGTCGGTGTGCGGGATGCCGAAGGCGGCGGCGTCGGCGACCGCGGGGTGGCTGAGCAGGGCGGCCTCGATCTCGGCGGGGTAGATGTTGACGCCACCCGAGATGATCATGTCGATCTTGCGGTCGCGGAGGAAGAGATAGCCGTCCTCGTCGAGGACACCGAGGTCGCCCACGGTGAAGAAGTCGCCGATGCGGCTCGACGCCGTCTTCGCCTCGTCCTTGTGGTAGCTGAACCCGCCGGTGGTCATCTTCATGTAGACCGTGCCGAGTTCACCGGGCGGCAGACGGTTGCCGTCGTCGTCGAAGACGGCGAGCTCACTGATCGGCCAGGCCCTGCCCACCGTGCCCGGCTTCTTCAGCCAGTCCTCGGCCGTGGCGAAGGCGCCACCGCCCTCGCTCGCCGCGTAGTACTCCTCCACGCAGCTCCCCCACCACTCGATCATGGCCCGCTTGACGTGGTCGGGGCAGGGCGCGGCGCCGTGGATGGCATGGCGCATCGAGGAGACGTCGTACCGGCCGCGCACCTCCTCCGGGAGGGCGAGAAGGCGGTGGAACTGGGTCGGGACCATATGGGTGTGGGTGCAGTCGTGGGCGTCGATGAGCCGCAGCATCTCCTCGGGCGTCCACTTGTCCATGAGGACCAGCGGATGACCGATGTGCAGGGAGGCGCCCGCGAACTGCAGGACGGCCGTGTGGTAGAGCGGCGAGCAGACGAGGTGGACGTTGCCGCCGAAGGGCCTGATGCCGAAGATGCCGAGGAAGCCTCCGAGGTACGTCTCCTCGGGGAGCTTGCCGGGCAGCGGGCGGCGGATTCCGCGCGGGCGGCCCGTGGTGCCGGAGGTGTAGTTCATGACCCAGCCGAGGGTGCGGTCTTCGGGCGCGGACTCCGGCTGGCCGTCGAGGAGTTCGGCGTACGGACGGAATCCGGGGATCTCCCCGACCGCGTGACGGTGGGTCGCGGGCAGGGCCGCTTTGTCGGCGGCGGCTTTCGCGGCGGCCGCGAACCGCTCGTGGGCGATGAGCACCTTGGCGCCGGAGTCGGTGACGATCCAGGCGATCTCGGGCCCGACCAGGTGGTGGTTGACCGGGACGAGGTAGAACCCGGCCTGGGAGGCGGCGAGATAGGCGGTGAGGAACTCGACGCCGTTGGGCAGGACGACGGCGAAGGCGTCGCCTCGCTCCAGGCCGGCCGCGCGCAGTCCGTGGACCAGCCGGTTGACGTCGGCGTGGAGCCGCCCGGCGGTCCACTCCTCGCCGTCGGGGGCGATCAGGACCGTACGGGCCGGGTCGGCGGTGGCCTGGGACCAGAAGCCGTTGAGTTCGCTCACGGTGCGCTCCGTCCGGCGATGCGGTTGATGCGGTCGACGGCCTTCTCGAAGCCGCGGGTGAGCTCGTCGAAGACCTGCTGGACGCTGCGCTCGGCGTTCATCCTGCCGACGATCTGCCCGACGGGGGTGCCGAGCAGCGGCTCCACCTCGTACTTCTGGATGCGTGAGACGGCCTCGGCGACGAGCAGTCCCTGCAGCGGCATGGGCAGGGTGCCGGGCCCGTCCGGGTCGTCCCAGGCGTCGGTCCACTCGGTACGCAGCTGGCGGGCGGGTTTGCCGGTCAGGGCGCGGGAGCGGACGGTGTCGCCGGAGCCGGCGGCGAGGAGTTTGGCGGTCAGCGCGCGGGAGTGGAGTTCGGCCTCGGTGGTGGTGAGCCAGAGGGAGCCGAGCCAGACGCCCTGGGCACCGAGCGCGAGGCCGGCGGCGATCTGTTCTCCGCTGCCGATGCCGCCGGCGGCGAGGACCGGCAGCGGGGAGACGGCGTCGACGACCTCGGGGGTGAGGACCATGGAGGCGATCTCGCCGGTGTGCCCGCCGGCCTCGTAGCCCTGCGCGACGACGATGTCGATGCCGGCGTCGGCGTGGTGGCGGGCGTGCCGGGCGCTTCCGGCGAGGGCCGCGACGAGGACGTCGTGGTCGTGGGCGCGCCGGACCACGTCGGCGGGCGGGGAACCGAGCGCGTTGGCGAGGAGCTTGATGGGGTAGTCGAAGGCGACGTCGAGCTGGCTTCGGGCGACCTGTTCCATCCAGCCGGTGATGCGCCACCCGGAGGCCTCGCCCTCGGCGAGCTCGGGGACACCGTGCTTGGCGAGGGTCGCGCGGACGAACTCCCGGTGACCCTCGGGGATCATCGCCTCCACGTCCGCCTCGCTGACGCCCTCGACCTTCTTCGCCGGCATGACGACGTCGAGGCCGTAGGGCAGTCCTTCGGTGTGGTCCTGCATCCAGTCGAGGTCGCGGGCGAGGTCGTCGGGCGCGGTGTAGCGCACCGCTCCGAGGACGCCGAATCCGCCGGCTCTGGTGAGGGCGGCGGCCACCGCGGGGAAGGGCGTGAAGCCGAAGATGGCGTGCTCGATCCCCAGTTTTTGGCTCAGCTCCGTCTTCATGGGCGGCAGGATGCCGCAGTGCGCCGGACGAGGGAAGAGGTTTTCTGATGCAGTGTCAGATTCTTTGCTCTGCCGCCCGCTTCCTTGATGCCCCCTCACCCCGGTAAGAAAGTTTCAGTCGTTCCGGGTGTGGCCGAAGGATTCTTTCAGTCCGGTGGGAGAGGGTGGGCATGACGGAGGAAGCGGCAGAGGGTTCGACGGGCCGGGGAATGAGCCGCCGCGCGTTCGGCGGCCGGGCGCTCGTCCTGGGAGGTGCGTTGGTGGTCGGTTCGATTCCGGGGGCCGCCGCGGCCTCCGCACCCGATCCCGGAGGCCACGGGCGGACGACGCTGCGGCACGGCTCCGCGGAGCACGCGGGGCTGCTGCCCGGGCATCTGGACCGGCTGGTCGCCGACGCCGAGGCGTTCCTCGGCCCCTCCCCCCGGCACCCGTGGTACGCGGGCGCGGTACTGCTGGCCGGGCGGGGCGGCACGGTCGCGCTGCACCGGCCGATCGGCACGGCGGTGCGGTACGCGGGCTACGACGAGAAGACGGACAGGGGCATCGAGCTGCCGGCGGAGCAACAGATCGCCATGGCCGAGGACACCGTCTTCGACCTCGCGTCCGTCTCCAAGCTGTTCACCTCGATCCTTGCGGTCCAGCAGATCGAGCGGGGCGCCCTGGAGCTGGAGGCGAAGGTCGCGGCGTATCTGCCGGAGTTCGGCGGTGGCGGCAAGCAGGACGTCACGGTCCGTCAGCTGCTCACCCACACCTCGGGGTTCCGCGCCTGGATCCCGCTGTACAAGGAGCCGACGAGGGAGGGGAAGCTGCGGCTGCTGTGGAACGAGGCGCCGACCAGTGCGCCCGGTACGAAGTATCTGTACTCCGACCTGAACCTGATCTCGCTCCAGCTGATCCTGGAGGAGATCACCGGTCACCCTCTGGATGTACTGCTCCACGACGAGATCACCGCTCCGCTCGGGATGCACCGAACGCGCTTCAACCCCCCGCTCTCCTGGCGACCGAAGATCGCGGCGACGGAGGACGCCCGGCTTCCCTGGTCGGGCCTCGACCGCGGGATGGTCTGGGGTGAGGTCCACGACGAGAACGCCTACAGCCTCGGCGGCGTCGCCGGCCACGCGGGCGTCTTCTCCTGCGCCTGGGACCTCGCCGTGCTCGCCCGCACGCTCCTCAACGGCGGGGCCTACGGCCGCGCCCGCATCCTCTCCCCCGAGTCGGTCGCGCTGATGTTCACCGACTTCAACACCGCCTTCCCCGGCGACGAACACGGCCTCGGCTTCGAGCTCCACCAGCACTGGTACATGGGCGCGATGGCCACCCCGCACACGGCGGGGCACACCGGCTTCACCGGCACCAGCCTGGTCCTGGACCCGACGACCGACGCCTTCCTCGTCCTGCTCGGCAACTCCGTCCATCCGGTACGCACCTGGCGCTCCGGCTCCGCGCCCCGGGTCGCCGCCGCGAACAACCTGGCCCGCGCGGTGCCGGTCCGCCCGGCGCGAGGCCGGACGGCCTGGTTCTCGGGGATGGCGAGCGCCACGACCGCCACCCTCACCCTGCCGCCGATGGCGGTCGCCTCCGCACGGCTGGAGTGCTCCCTGTGGTGGGACACCGAGCCGGGTACGGACGCCGCCTTCCTGGAGGCGTCGCAGGACGGCGGAGCGAGCTGGCGACCGGTGCCGTTCACCACCGCACGTGCGGGAGGACAGCCGCAGCCGCACCCGGCCGGGTCGGTGAGCGGCTGGTCGGGCCGCGTGTGGCACGAGGCGGCGGCCGATCTGCCGACCGGGGGCACGCGGGAACTCCGTCTGCGCTGGCGGTACACGACCGACCAGCGCTATGTCGGGCGCGGGGTGTACGTGGACGGGCTGCGGATCCTCGACCCCGCGGGGCGCCCGCTCTTCGACGGCACCCGCCCGGCGGACGCGTCCCGGATCGAGGCCGTGGGCTGGACCCTGTCGGAGGACTGAAGGCGGGCGCCGGGCCGGACCGCACGCCGGGCCGGAACCGGACGCTGGGTCAGAACCGGACGCTGGGTCAGGACCGGGCGCCAGGTCGGGACCGCACGCCGGGCCGGAACCGGACGTCGGGTCGGGGCGAGCCCCGGTCAAGGCCGGGCCGCCGGGCCAGGGGCGAGCCCCGGTCAAGGCCGGGCCGCCGGGCCAGGGGCGAGCCCCGGTCAAGGCCGGGCCGGGGGCGGCTCTGCCGGGCGAGTTGCCGTGGGTCGCTCAGCCGCTCGGTTCGGCCGCGTCCCGCAGCGCCGCCAGGACCGGGCTGATCAGCGGGTGCTCCTCGGCTCCGCGCCGTACCGCCGCGAAGACCCGGCGGGTGGGCGCCACCCCGTCCACCGGACGGATCAGCACGTCGTCGAGCTCCATCCCGCGCAGCGCCGAGCGCGGGACGAGCGCCACGCCCGCACCGGCGGAGGCGAGCGCGACGACGGCCCGGAAGTCGTCGGAGGAGTGCTCGAGGCGGGGCGCGAAGCCGGCGTACTCGCAGGCCAGGACGGTGACGTCGTGGCAGGGGTTGCCTGCGGACTGTCCGATCCACGCGTCCTTGGCGAGGTCGGCGAGGGCGACCCGCTCACCGTCGGCGAGCCGGTGCCCGAGCGGCAGGACGGCGTCGAAGGGCTCCGCGTAGAGCGGTACGCGGGTGAGCCGGGCGTCGTCCTCCCCGGGGGCGCCCCGGTACTCGACCGCCACGGCCACGTCGACCTGCCGGTCCAGGACCATCAGCAGGCTCTCGTCGCCCTCGGCGTCCCGCACCCTGACCCGGATGCCGGGCGCGGTCCGGGCGAGCCCGGTGATGGCCGGGGCGACGACCAGTCCGATACCGGTGGCGAACGCGGCCACCGTGACCGTACCGGCCTCGCCGGATCCGTAGGCGGCGAGTTCGGACTCGGCCCGTTCCAGCTGGGCCAGGACGGCGTTGGCGTGGCTGAGCAGGATCTCGCCTGCCGGGGTGAGCCGCGCGCCGCGGGCGCTGCGCTCGACCAGCCGGTGTCCGGTCTCCTGCTCCAGCGCGGCGAGCTGCTGGGAGACCGCGGACGGGGTGAGGTAGAGCGCGGCGGCAGCGGCCGTGACCGTGCGGTGGTCGGCCACCGCACGGAGGATGTGCAGCCGCCGCGCTTCGATCATGCCCCTAGTCTCGCAGGGCGGCGCGGGCGTCGACGAACGCGTCGACCGCGCGGTTGACGTCCTCGGTGGAGTGCGCCGCCGACAGCTGCACGCGGATACGCGCCTGGCCCTGGGGAACCACGGGGTACGAGAAGCCGATCACGTACACGCCCCGCTCCAGGAGGAGCTCCGCCATCCGCCCGGCCTCGGACGCGTCGCCGATCATGACGGGGGCGATGGCGTGGTCCCCGGGGAGGATGTCGAAGCCTTCCTCGGTCATACGGGAGCGGAACAGCGCGGTGTTGGCGCGCAGGCGCTCGCGCAGGTCGCCGGCCGACTCCAGGAGGTCGAGGACCTTGAGGGAGGCGGCGGCGATGACCGGGGCGAGGGTGTTGGAGAAGAGGTACGGGCGGGAGCGCTGGCGCAGCAGGGCGACGATCTCGGCGCGGGCGGCGACATAGCCGCCGGAGGCGCCGCCGAGAGCCTTGCCGAGGGTGCCGGTGATGATGTCGACGCGGTCCATGACGCCGTGCAGCTCGGGCGTGCCGCGTCCGCCGGGGCCGACGAAGCCGACGGCGTGCGAGTCGTCGACCATGACCATGGCGTCGTGGCGCTCGGCCAGGTCGCAGATCTCGTCGAGCGGGGCGACGTAGCCGTCCATCGAGAACACGCCGTCGGTGACGATCAGCTTGCGGCGGGCTCCGCCCTCGGTCGCCTCCTTGAGCTGCTGCTCCAGGTCGGCCATGTCGCGGTTGGCGTAGCGGAAGCGGTGGGCCTTGGAGAGGCGGATGCCGTCGATGATGGAGGCGTGGTTGAGGGCGTCGGAGATGACGGCGTCCTCGGGACCGAGGAGCGTCTCGAAGACGCCGCCGTTGGCGTCGAAGCAGGAGGAGTACAGGATCGTGTCCTCCTGGCCCAGGAAGGAGGACAGCCTCGCCTCCAGCTCCTTGTGCACCTCCTGCGTACCGCAGATGAAGCGGACGGACGCCATGCCGTAGCCCCAGCGGTCGAGCGCCTCGTGGGCGGCGGCGACCACCTCGGGGTGGTCGGCCAGGCCGAGGTAGTTGTTGGCGCAGAAGTTGAGCACCTCACCGGGCTGTCCGCCGGCGGTGACGGCGACGGTGGCGGACTGCGGCGTGCCGATGACGCGCTCGGGCTTGTGCAGCCCGGCGGCGCGGATCTCGTCGAGGGTGGTACGGAGGTCGTCGCGTACGGAGGAGAACATGGTGGGTTCCTTAGAGGAGATCAGACGAGAGGAGATCAGACGGTCCAGTCGAGGATGATCTTGCCGCCCTTGCCGGAGGCGGCGTCGTCGAAGGCGGCCTCGAAGTCGCGGTAGTCGTACCGGCCGGTGATCACGGGGGCGAGGTCGAGACCGCCCTCCAGGAGCACGGACATCGCGTACCAGGTCTCGAACATCTCGCGGCCGTAGATCCCCTTGATGGTGATCATGGAAGTGACGATCTTCGCCCAGTCGACGGCGAAGTCCTCGGCGGGCAGGCCGAGCATCGCGATCTTGCCGCCGTGGGTCATGTTGGCGACCATGTCGCGCATCGCGCGCGGGTTGCCGGACATCTCCAGGCCGACGTCGAAGCCCTCCTTGAGGCCGAGCGTGCGCTGGCCGTCGGCGATCGTCCGCTCGGCGACGTTCAGCGCCAGCGAGACGCCCGCCTTGCGGGCCAGGTCCAGGCGCTCCTCGCTGACGTCGGTGATCATGACATGGCGGGCACCGGCGTGCTTGGCGACGGCGGCGGCCATGATCCCGATCGGGCCGGCGCCGGTGACCAGCACGTCCTCCCCCACCAGCGGGAAGGAGAGAGCGGTGTGCACGGCGTTGCCGAAGGGGTCGAAGATCGCGGCGACGTCGAGGTCGACGGGGACGCGGTGCACCCAGACGTTGGACGCGGGCAGGGCGACGTACTCGGCGAAGGCACCGTCGCGGCCGACGCCGAGGCCGACGGTGGCGCGGCACAGGTGGCGGCGGCCGGCCAGACAGTTGCGGCACTTGCCGCAGACCAGGTGGCCCTCGCCGCTGACCAGGTCGCCCACCGCGATCTCGGCGACGTCACGGCCCGTCTCGACGACCTCGCCGACGAACTCGTGGCCGAGGGTGAGCGGCGTGGCGATGGTCCGCTGCGCCCAGCCGTCCCAGGAGCGGATGTGGAGGTCGGTGCCGCAGATACCGGTCCGCTTGACCCTGATCAGTACGTCTCCGGTGCCGATCTCCGGCTCCGGCACATCCGTGAGCCAGAGTCCCGGCTCCGCCTTCTGCTTGACCAGTGCCTTCAATTCCGTGGCTCCCGCCGTGCGTGTCCTGTGACGTGCGGGGTCCCGGCGCGGATGTGCACCCAAGATCCCTGAAGGGAATCTTCCGTATGTCGGGCTCTGGGTCCATCGAGGTTTTCTTAAGCGCGGTCGCAGATCAGCTTCACGCCCCTGATGGGGGTGGGCCGCGGGTCAACGCCCGAGCGCCGCCATCGCCGCATTGTGGCCGGGGATGCCGCTGACCCCGCCGCCCCGGACGGCGCCCGCTCCGCAGAGCAGGACGTTGGGGTGGATGGTCTCGACGCCCCAGCGGCCGGTGCTCTCCTGCGCGTACGGAAAGGAGAGGTCGCGGTGGAAGATGTGGCCGCCGGGCAGGCGCAGTTCGCGTTCGAGGTCGAGCGGGGTCTTGGCCTCGATGCAGGGCCGGCCTTCGGCGTCGAGGGCGAGGCAGTCGGTGAGCGGCTCGTCCAGGACGGCGTCGAGTGCGGCGAGGGTCGCCTTGAGGAGCGCCCCGCGCGCGGAGTCGTTGTCGGTGGTGAACAGGCGGGCCGGGGCGTGGAGTCCGAAGAGGGTGAGCGTCTGGTGGCCGCGCTCGGCGAGGTCGGGGCCGAGGATGCTCGGATCGGTCAGGGAGTGGCAGTAGATCTCGGAGGGCGGCGTGCTCGGCAGCCGTCCGGCGGCGGCCTCGGCGTACGCGGCGGCGAGCTGCTCGTACCCCTCGGCGATGTGGAAGGTCCCGGCGAACGCCTCGCGGGGGTCGACCGAGCGGTCGCGGAGGCGTGGCAGCCGGGTGAGCAGCATGTTGACCTTGAGCTGGGCGCCTTCGGCGGGCGGTGGGGGTGTCTCGCCGAGGAGAGCGGCCAGGGCCTGCGGGGAGGCGTTGACGAGCACGTGCCCCGCGGCGACGGTGCCCTCGCCGTCGGCGGTGCGGTAGGTGATCTCGGCGCGGGTGCCGTCGGTCTCGATCCCGGTGGCCTCGTGACCGGTGCGGATCTCGGCGCCCGCCGCGCGGGCGGCGTCCGCGAGGGCGTCGGTGAGGGCGCCCATGCCGCCGACGGGGACGTCCCAGTCGCCCGTACCGCCGCCGATGACGTGGTAGAGGAAGCAGCGGTTCTGGAGCAGGGTCGGGTCGTGGGCGTCGGCGAAGGTGCCGATGAGGGCGTCGGTGAGGACGACACCGCGGACGAGGTCGTCGGCGAAGGTCTCCTCGACGGCGACGCCGATGGGCTGCTCGAAGAGCATCCGCCAGGCGGTCTCGTCGTCGATGCGGGCGCGCAGTTCGTCGCGGGTGGGCAGCGGCTCGGTGAGGGTGGGGAAGACCCGCTCGGCCAGCTGGCCGGTACGGCCGTAGAACGCCTGCCAGGCCTCGTACTCCCGGTCGGAGCCGGTGAGCGCGGCGAACGAGGCGCGGGTGCGGCCGGGGCCTCCGCCGACGAGCAGCCCGCGGTCCCCCTTCGGGGTGTACGAGGAGATGGACCGTTTCCGCACGGCGAACCGGATCCCCAGCTCCCGCACGATCTTCGGCGGCAGGAGCGAGACCAGGTAGGAGTACCGGGAGAGCCGGGCGTCGACCCCGGCGAAGGGCCGTGTGGAGACGGCGGCGCCGCCGGTGGACCCGAGGCGTTCCAGGACGAGGACGGTGCGTCCGGCGCGGGCCAGGTAGGCGGCGGCGACCAGTCCGTTGTGGCCACCGCCGACGATGACGGCGTCGTACGAGCGCTGTGCGGTCATGTCTCTTGCTAGCACGCGAAGATCACCGACGGAACCCCACGGTCCGCCCGACACGGCCGGGACCTTGCGCCGGGTACGCGGGTCACTGTGCTGGGGTGAGCAGCCGGCGAAGGGCCGTCGGTGTGCTGCCGAGGTACTGGCGCATCGTGCGGGTGAGGTGGGCCTGGTCGGCGTAGCCGAGGTCGGCGGCGAGGGTGCTGAGGCTGTTCTCGCCGGCCTCCAGTCGGTCGAGGGCCCGGCCGATGCGGACGCGTTGGCGGTAGTGGGTCACCGTCACGCCGAGTTCGCGTGGGAAGGCCCGGCTCAGGCGGTAGGGGGAGACGCCGAGCAGCTCGGCGAGCGAGAAGAGCGTGTCCGACGAGGGGTGGGCTGCGGTGATCGCCTCGCGGGCGGCCGCGACGAGGGGCCGGTCGCGCCCAAAGGGCGTGGGAGCGAGCGGGGTCGGTCCGGTCGCGGTGCGGCCGATGGCGGTCGACAGGAGGGCCAGCAGTTCCTCGCAGAGCGCGTAGTCGATGTCTCCGGAGCGTGCGGCGGCGAGCATGCGGCGGTGGGCGAGGTCGAGGTGCGGATCGACGTAGACGGCCTGGGCGGCCGGTGCTTCGGCGTCTCCGGCAAGGGAGCGCCACAGCTTCGGTGTCACGCTGATCGACGTGCAGACGTCGCCGCCGGTGGGGTGGGCGAAGCTCTCCTCCTCGCCCGGTGCGCCCACGTAGGCCAGGGTCGCGTCGATGTCGGCCGGGTCGCCTGCGGCTCTCCGGCGGAACCGTCCGCGGCGCACGAGCACCACGCGGTGGTCGGCGCGCACCTCCAGCGCCGACCAGCGGGTGTGGTCGGAACGGCAGGTCACCGCGCTGATGCTGAAGTCGGGGCGGCTGGCAACAGAACTGGCTGTGAGCACCTGTCGCACGCTACGTGGCGGGTCTGACAACCGCGCCCCATCGCAAGGATCTTCAAGACCGGGGCCGGCCGCCGGGAGGACGCTTGCGGAGTGCGAGGGCCTGACGCGTTCCTCGTACGTGTTGCGTTCGTCCCCCTATCGATCCATCGATTCCCAGGAGACATCGGCATGTCCGTTCCGAAGCAGCTCAGCACGGTCGTCGTCGACTGCGCCGACCCGGCAGCGCTCGCCACGTTCTATCAGAAGGCCACCGGGTGGGAGCTCACCCACAGCGACCAGGACTTCGCCTCCCTGGGCAGCGGCACCCCCGTCCAGCTCGCCTTCGTCCGCGTCGACGGTTACGAGGCGCCGGGCTGGCCCGGCGGCGCGAAGTACATGCATCTCGACTTCACCGTCGCCGACTTGGAGGCCGCGGCCGAGGAACTGCTCGACCTGGGTGCGTCCCGGCCCGATTTCCAGCCGGGCGAGGGCCAGTGGATCGTCCTCACCGACCCCGAGGGCCACCCGTTCTGCCTCACCACCGCCTCGGCCGGCGACTGACCGTTCCAGACGACTGACCGTTCCAGACGAGAAGGGACAGATCCATGGCATCCATCCACCGCGAAATGCTGATCGACGCCACACCCGACCAGGTGTGGGCGGCGGTCCGTGACTTCGGAGAGATCCACCACCGCCTCGCACCGGGGTTCGTCACCGACACCCGCGTCGACGGCGGCGTCAGGACCGTCACCTTCGCCAACGGCTCTGTGGTGCGCGAACTCATCGTGACATCGACGATGAGACCCGGCGCATCGCCTACGCCGTGGTCGGCGGCTCCCTGGAGCCCACGCACCACCACGCTTCCATGCAGGCGCTCGCCGGCGAGGAGAACCGCAGCCTCTTCGTCTGGATCACCGATGTGACGCCGGACAGCCTCGGTGCGCCCATCGCCGAGATGGTCGATCAGGGACTCCGCGTCATCAAGCACACCCTGGACCGCGAGGCCACCCCGATCGGCTGACCGGCGGCACCCCGCCAGGACCAGCGTGCAGCCCGGACCACGGAGCGTTCCGGGCTGCACGCCGCCGCACATGGCCGGCCCAGCAGCCCACGCCGTGCCTCCCGGCGAGGCGTCGTCGACGGTTCCGGTCTCGGCCGCGCCCTAAGGAGCGCTCTGCTGCCCGTCCCGGGGGCGTGGGGCCGTCGACGGGCGGCGGAGCTCCGCCGCTTCGGTGGGGCGGCCGAGTTGTTCCAGGCAGTGCGCCTCGTCGTCGCGGGCGCTCAGGGTGTCGGGATGGTGGGCGCCGAGCGTGCGTGCGCGGGCCTCGGCCACCTGGCGGTAGGCCGTCAGGGCCTCCTCCCAGCGGTCCAGCCAGCCCAGGCCGACGGCGACCTCGCGGCGGCTGATCAGGGTGTCGGGGTGGTCGGCCCCCAGGACCCGTGCGCGGACGGCGCACACCTCCCGGGCTTCCTTCACGGCCTCCTCCCAGCGGGAGAGGCGGCCGAGGTTGACGCCGATGCCGTGGCGGGCCCGCAGCGTCTCGGGGTGCTCGGGTCCGTGGACCCGCGTGCGGGCCTCGGCCAGGTCGCGGTAGAGGTCCAGGGCCTCGGCGCCGCGGCCGAGCCTGCCCAGACAGATCCCGACCTCGTAGCGGGCGGCGAGGGTGTCGGGATGGTCGGCCCCGAGGACGGTGACACGCGCCGCGGCGACCTCGCGGTAGGTGGCGAGCGCCTCCTGCCAGCGCCCCAACCGGCCGAGGGTGTACGCCACCTCGTACCGTGTCACCAGGGTGTCGGGGTGATGGTGGCCGAGCACCCGGGCACGTGCCCGGGCGACTTCGAGCGCCATCCGGTACGACTCCTCCAGGCGTCCCAGCCGGCCCAGGTTGAAGGCCAGGTTGTGGCGGCAGCGCAGGGTGTCGGGATGGTCGTGGCCCATGGTGCGCTCGCGCGAGGCGAGCACCGCCGCGTACACCTCGTGCGCCTCGAAGTGCCGCCCGAGCCGGCCGAGCACGTACGCCGTCTCCTGGCGCGCGGCCAGCGTGTCGGGGTGGTCGGCCCCGAGGACGCGCTCGCGGGCCTCGGTGACCTGGGCGAACGCGCGCAGCGCCTCCGCCGGCCGGGCGAGCCGACTGAGCGCGAAGCCCCACTCGTACTGGCTGGTGAGGGTGTCGGGGTGGTCGGGGCCGAGCACGCGCCGGCGGTCCTCGACGACCGAACGGTGCACGTCCTCGGCCTCGCCCCAGCGGCCGATTCGGCCGAGGCCGAGCCCCGCACGGTGCCGGCCGGCGAGGACGGCGAGCAGTTCGGGCGGTGCGGTTGTGTCCGGGGCGCGAACCGGCGCGGCGGCCCCGGGGTGGCGGTCCGGCGTGGTGGCCCCCGAGTCGCGGGCCGGCGCGGTCGTGCCAGGGTCGCGGTCCGGCGCACGGACCACTCCTGAGGCGGTCGTCCACTCCCCGGTGAGCCCGACGGCCGGGTCGTAGGCCGGCGCACCGGGCGCGAGGAAGGCGGCGGTGGCCTTGTGGCCGGTGGTCATCCTCCGGGCCCAGGACGGGAGCCGGGGCGCGGGTGTGGAGATCTCCGGCAGGCGCAGGGGCGCGGGCGACGACATCTCCGGCACAGGGAGGGGCGCGAACACGGGCACCGGCATCGGCACCGGTGCGGAGCGGGCCGAGACGATTCGGCGGCGCAGATCGGTCGCGTCGGTGGGCCGCCCCTCCGGTGTCTTGGCGAGGAGGTCGAGGACGATCCGGTCGAGGTAGTCGGGCAGTTCGGCCCGGTGGGTGCGGAGCGGTTCGGGCGGTGTGTCGCGGTGGCCGACGAGGATGGCCCAGGCGTCGTCGAGGTCGAAGGGCGGGGCGCCGGTGGCGATCTCGTACAGCACGCATCCCAGGGAGTACAGATCGCTGCGGTGGTCGACCTCGCCGCCGCTGATCTGCTCCGGTGACATGTAGTGCGGGGTGCCCATGGCGATGCCGGTGCCGGTGAGGCGCGAGGTGAAGCCGATGTCGGCGCCGAGGCGTGCTATCCCGAAGTCGCAGATCTTCACCGCGCCGTCGCCGAGCCGCATGATGTTGGCGGGCTTGAGGTCGCGGTGCACGATCCCCTGGCGGTGCGTGTAGGCGAGGGCGTCGGCGACCTGCTCGGCGATGTCCACGACGTCCTGCACCGGCAGCGGGTGCTGCTGGTTCTCGTCGAGGAGCTGGCTGAGGTTGTGGCCCTCCAGGAGCTCCATGACGAGGAAGAGCACGCCGTCGGACTCGCCGAAGTCGTGGACGACGGTGACCCCGCGGTGCTGGAGCGAGGCGGCGACGCGTGCCTCGCGCCGGAACCGTTCGCGCAGCACCTTCACGAAGTTCGCGTCCTGCTGCGGTCCCAGCGGCTTGAGGCACTTGACCGCGACGCGGCGGCCGAGCGACTCGTCGGTGGCCCGCCACACCTCGCCCATGCCGCCGCGCCCGATCACGTCGTGCAGCCGGTACCGGCCCTGGATCAGCCTGGTTTCCGCCATCGCGTGCTGTCGCCCCCGTCGATTCGCTGCGCCCTCCCCGGCCGGTCCAGTATGGCCGCCTGGCTGCGGAGTTTGTACGGGGCGGGGCGGGCGGCGGGGCCGAGACGCGCCATCGCTTTCAAGATGTGACCTGGCGGCAGCCGCCAGCGCAGCCGGGCGGGGACGCAGCGCAGCAGATTGCCCACGGCGGTGAGCTGATACGTCACGGTGTCGGGCGGCGGGGCGGGCCGTCCGTACAGCTGGTGGGCGTAGAGGGGCAGGGAGTTGTACGCGAGTGCGGCCACGCGCCGCCAGATCAGCTCGCGCGCCGGTACGAGTGCGGGTGTGATCGGGGGCCGGCGCAGGAAGGCGTCGACGGTCCGCGCGTCCTCGCCCGCGGTGAGCCGGGGACGTACGGCCCGGAAGTACTCGGCGAGTTGCCCGGTGGTCGCGGGCACCCGATCCGGGTCGAGCCCGACGAGGCGGGCGGATGCCCGCTGTTCGTCGATGTAGCGGTCGGCCTGGGCGGGGTCGAGCGCGATGCCGGACCGGCGGACGACGGAGAGGTACGAGTCGACCTCTGCGCAGTGCACCCAGAGCAGCAGCTCGGGGTCGTCGACCCCGAGCAGCCGGTGGATCCTGCGCACCCGGGCGCCGGCCGCCTCCGCGGCTTCCGTGGTGCCGTAGCTGAGCGTGCCGACGAAGTCCGCTGTCCGCAGGAGGCGGCCCCAGGCGTCGCGCCGGAAGTCACTGTTGATCACGACGCCGCGGACGGCCACGGGGTGCAACGCCTGCAGGAACAGGGCGCGCACCCCGGCGATCCACATCACCGGGTCGCCGTGCAGCTGCCAGGTGACGGAGTCGGGGCCGAAGAGCCCGGGGTCGGCGTCCTGCCTCATGGCGTCAGGCTACGCCCGACGCGAGCACCGGACGCCGACCGGGGGCGTGGAGTCAGCGCCAGATCGTCTGGATCGAGTCGAACTGGACCCAGGTGATCGGGTTGCCGGTGTTGGCGCCGTAGACGCTCACCGATCCGGCGGTGTTGACCTCGAAGCGACAGGCGTTGATGCCCTGGCTGTTGTTGCGCGGCGCGGCGGCGCGCGTGTACCAGGTGGGCTTCAGGCCGCCGGGCATCGTGGCGATCTTGGCGTCGGCGGTGAGGTTGCAGGTGACCGCGCCCCGCGCCTGGAGGAAGGTGGTGCCGGCGATGGTGATGATGCGGACCTGCGGGGTCGCGCCGACCTGAGCGGTGATGCCGGGTTCGAGGATGAGGTCGGCCCACTCGCCGGCCTCGACGCCACCGGTGGCGGCGGCCGCCGGGGCCGCGGTCAGCAGGCTGCTCGCGGTGAGGGCGGCGGGCAGGGCGAGGGCGGCACCGAGGATGCTGCGGCGGTTCTGGGACATGGTCGATCGTCTCCTTGACGAGCCGTGGGAAAAGAAAGGAAGGGGGTGCCCGAGGGCGGCGGCGTCAGCGCCAGACGGCGCTGAAGTTGTCCAGCTGGGCCCAGGTGATGACGTTGGTGGTGCGGCCTCCGTAGAGCCGGAGCTGCCGGTCCGAGTCCGCCTCGACGCGCGCGACGCAGAAGCCGGCGCTGTTGTTCCGGGACACGTTCGCCCGGGCGACCATGCTCGGCGTGAGGGAGTCGGGCAGGGTGGCGATGATGTCGTCGGCGTCGAAGGTGCCCTTCACGCCGCCGCTGAGCTGGAGCGTCGTGGTGCCGGCGATGCTGATGAGCCGGCCCTTGGGGGCGTTCTGGTCCGCGGTGACCCCGGCGGCGAGGGTGAGGGGCTGCCAGTCGGTGAGGACCTTCACGCCGTCGATCTCCGGCGCGCCGGAGAAGGACAGGATGGTGCAGGTGCGCGGACCGGGGTCCTCGCAGGCGAAGCCGAAGTGGAGGTGCGGGACGCCGTCGCGTACGGAGACGGCCATGCCCTCGGGCTCGCGGTACTCCAGTCCGGGAGCGGCCAGGACGTGCTGCTGGTCCAGGACGGCGCCGGTGGCCCAGTCGACCGCGGTCAGATAGGTGTTGCCCGGGAACGGGTTGGCCGGGTTGTCGGCGGCGATGGCCTGTCCGGCGAGCATGTAGAGGACGCCGCCGAGGGAGGCGTACCCCTGGAAGACGCCGTTCGGGTCGGGCTGGGGTATGCGGGCGAGGGGTTCCCACACGCCGGCCGCGGCCTTGGCGAGGTCGTACGACTCGTACTTCATGCCGCTGAGGTTGAAGCGGACGACGAGCCGGTTGGTGGTGGGGTCGATGGTGCAGGTGACACCGGTGGCCCCGGCCGCGGGCGTGTACGGCGTGGCGTGCAGTGAGGAGCCGTAGTCCAGGACCGTGTTGCTGCGGAACTGGAAGTGGGTGATCGCCGTTCCGTAGCCTTCGTCCTTGCTGTTGGGCTTGGAGGCGGTCTCGGTCCACAGGTAGGAGACGCCGGCCCGGTTCTCGACGGCCATGGAGACGCCGTGTCCGAAGCCGCGCAGGTACATGAAGCCGGTGATCGCGCCGGCCGGGGAGAGCCGGGTGACGCACAGGTCGCCGTGGGAGACGCGGTCGGCACCGCTGACCGGTGCCGACTCGCCGCTGAGGGTGAGGCCACCCTGCACGACCTGGAGTACGAAGATCTCACCGGTGACCGGGTCGATGCCGAACGACTGCATCACCGTGGAGTTCTTCAGCGGGCGCCGGTGGAGCAGCTTGCCCACCGGCCCCGCGAGGTCTATCTGTCCTTCAACGCTGACGCTCAACGCCGCGGCTCCTTGTCGTTCTTCTGCTCGTTCTTCGAGGTCGGACCGGCGACAGTGTGCCAAAGCCTCGCGGCGGTCGTGACCACGAGGGTGGCCGGACGGCCCGCGAGGGCGGCCCCGAGGCGCCGCCCTCGCGGGCCGTCCCTCTGGCCTTGCGCCTACATGTCGGGTTCGTCGGTCCAGGTGGCGGACTCGACGAGCCAGCCGCCGGAGCCCGTGCCGAGCTGGAAGGTCGTGCGTCCCCACCCGGTGAAGGGGGCGCCGTCGCGGACACCGCGCCTGAAGCAGAGCGAACTGCGCAGCGCCCGGCCGGCGGTGATCACGGTCGTCCAGGACACCTCGATCTCGTCGAAGTCGGTCAGCTCGGCGACGTTCAGGAGCCCGTGGCGGGACGCCAGGAACTCCTCGACGCCCATCCGCTCGACCCGGCCGTCCCCGTCGACCCGCTCGATGACGGCGTCGGGGGCGAGGACGGAGCGCGCCGCCGCGAGGCTCACCGGTTCTCCGCCGGAGCGGCTGAACGCGGAGAAGAACGTCGCGGACACCGCGTCGACGGCCCGCTCCTCGGCCGACCGCGGCGCCGTCCTGCGCCACTCGGTGGCGAGGACGGCGAACTGCGAGTCGTTGCACCAGGCGTTCTTGAGGTAGGAGTTCTGCCGCATGACGGACTCGTGGCGCATCCCGATGCGGCGCATGAGGGCGGCGGAGGCGACGTTCTGCACGTCGCAGACGCCGTACACCCGGTGCCAGCCGAAGCTGTCGAAGGCGATGTCGAGCGCCGCCGTGACCGCCTCGGTGGCGATGCCGGTGCCCCAGACGTCCGGGTGGAAGGCGAAGCCGACCTCGCCGGTCGCCGGTTCGCGGTCGTCCCGCCGGAGGAAGACCTCGCCGACGACGCGGCCCGGCTCGGTCTCGACGGCGAGGCCCAGCCAGTCCCCCGGCGTGGCGAGCGACTCGCCGCCGATCAGGCGCTCCAGGGTCTGGGCGGTCACCTCCCGGGTGTGGGGCTCGTGCGGCAGGTAAAGGGCGACCTCGGGCAGCGAGCGGTGCGCGTGGACGGCCTCGAGGTCGTCGGCGCGTACAGGTCGCAGGTGGAGCCGCTTCGTCCGTACCGGGTACTCCGGGTGTACGGGGGCGGTGTCCATCGGGGTGGCCGGCGGGTTCGCCATCGGATCTCCGTTCGCTCAGGTGTACGCACAGTCTGCCGCCACCCGGTCGGGTCGCCCCGCCGAGGGCCCCAAGACTCAGACACGGCGCAGGACATGGAGCAGGTACTCCTTCCGGTCGAGCGGATTGTGGTCCGTGCGGGGCCGGGTGGGGACGACCTCGCCGGTGACGGGTCGGTAGTGGGCGAAGGCGCTCTCCAGGACGCCTTCGCCCTGGGTGAGGGAGGGCAGGCGCCGCTGCAGGTCGTGCACGCGGGCCGCCGGTACGTCTCCCTCTAGGACGACGGAACGTCCGTGCTGGGCCGTCGCTTCCGGCAGGGCGCGCAGCCGCGTGAGGACGGGAAGGATCGTGTCGAGGGTGTCCTCGGGGATCTCGAGCCGGAAGCGGTGGATCGGCTCGTGCACCTGTGTTCCCGCCTCCAGGAGCGCGCCCATCAGGACGAGGGGCGTGAGATGGCGGAAGTCGCCCGCGGTGCTCGACATGCTCTTGTCGAACGTGCCGTGCGCGTGGCTCTGGCGCGCCAGGTAGCGGGAGTGGGTCAGGGTGACGGCGCAGTCGGGGATCCGCCAGCCGTGGAGGCCTTGCCGGAGCGTCTCGACGACGGTCTCCTGGACCGCCTTGAGGAACGCGAGCGGGAGCGAGCCCAGTTCGATGCCGAGGTGGAACGCCACGCCGCTGCCGGCCGGGGCAGGGGCGACGCGCAGTCCGATCGTGGCGAGGAAGGGGTTGCCGTCCTTCCCGAGGGCCTCGACCGCCGCGCCCGTGCCGGTCAGCCGCTCGACGCAGAGGGTCGTGGTCTCGCGGAAGGTGACGCCGATGCCGTACTCCTCGGCGAGCGTCGCCTGGATCACCTCCTTCTGCACCTCGCCGTAGAGGGAGAGGTGCGTCTCCTGCCGTACCTCGTCCTGGCGCAGGCCGATCAGCGGGTCCTGTTCCGCGAGTCGGGAGAGAGCGGCATGGAGCCGTCCGCGGTCCGAGGGCCGGTCGGCGACGACCACGGTCTCCAGGGTCGGCGGCGCGAAGTGGCCGAGCACGCCGAGCCGTGGGGCAAGGCCTCCCGGCCTGCCGACGGTGTCTCCGATGCGGAGTGCGCCCAGGCCGTGGAGTCGGGCGATCCGTCCGGCCGACACGGCGTGCGCACGGGTGGCGGACCCGTGGTCGAAAACGTCGAGGGAGGTGACCTTGCCCTCGCCCGGCGGGTCGCCCGGTTCTCCGCCGCGGAATTCCACGGTGTCCCGGACGCGTACGGTGCCGGAGAGCAGGCGTACGTACGCAATCTTCTCGCCCGCCGGGCCGCGCTCCATTTTGAAGACGGTGCCGAACAGCGGCCCTTCACCGTCCCCCGGCGCGGTGGGCAGGAATTCCGTGATACCGGAGATGAGTTCACCGATCCGGGCGCCGGTGATCGCGGAGCCGAAGAAGACCGGATGGCTCCGTACGTCCGCGGTCTGCCGCGCCAATTCCTCCCTTAGTACTCCAGCTGTAGATCG
>NZ_JAGGOS010000205.1 GCF_018614205.1 Streptomyces sp. ISL-36
CCGCCCCCGCCCCCCACCCCCTCAGCGCCCCAGCAGCAGCGTGCCCAGAGGTGTCCTGAGGTGCAGGACCGAGCGGCCCGACCGGATTGTTGTGATCAGGCCTGCCGCGCGGAGCGTCGACGTGTGGGCCGAGGCGGTGGCGTTGCTGACGCACAGGCGCGTGGCCAGGCCGCTCGTCGTGTGCTCCTCCGAGAGGAGGCGCAGCAGGGCGACGCGGGTGGTCCCGAGAACGCCCGTCAGCGCCTCCGCCGGGCCCGCCGCCCCCTCCGGCGACGGCGGGAGGCCGGACCCCGCCGCGTAGGTCACGACCACCGGCCGGTCCGGCCGGTCCTGGATCCGCGGGAGGCCGGTCCAGTGGAAGGTCGGCAGCAGGACGAGCCCCCGGCCGCCGAGCCGGACGTCCCGGGCGCCAGGCGCCGCCCACTCCCAGACGCTGCCCCGCAGCCGGGTGCCCGCCACCAGGGCGGGCAGGGCCGCGCCGAGGCCGTGTTCGGCGACGGCCAGGGCGTGCCGGGTGAACTCGCCCCGGTGCAGGTCCTGCACGAGCGGCCACACCGGGGCGAGCGCCGCCTCGAAGGCGGCCCGCTGCGCCCGGCGGAGGATCCGCCAGGAGCCGGCCTCCTCCCCGTGGAGGTCGCGGATCCACCGCGGCGAGGGGCGCCCGGCGTACAACCGCTCCAGCTCCGAGCGGACCACCTCCGGCCCCGCCGCCGCGACCAGGTCGAGGCCCTCGTCGAGCGTCTCGCCGAGTACGTCGAGGAAGACGGGGGCCTCACCCGCCGGCACGAGGTCCCCCAGCGGTTCCACGGCGTCCGGGAGCGCGCGCAGCACCCGCTGCCGCCAGCGGCCGAAGAGCAGCTCGTCCCGGCGGCCGAACAACGTCAGGAAGACCGCGTTCAGCTCCTGTACCGGGGCCGGCCGGGGAGCGAACCGGACCCGGGCGAAGTCCTCGGCCGTGAAATGGATCCGGATCACCGCAGTCCTCGCTCCTCACCTCGCGCAAGCCTTTCGGCCAGGGCCTCAACCTTCGCCGGAACGCCCCGCCCGGCGCCAGCCTGTGCCGCATGACATCTCCCCTCGTGAACCGACGGACCGTCACCAAGGCCGCCGCCCTCGCCGCCGCCCTGGCCCTCGCCCCGGCGGGGGCCCGGGCCGCTGCCGGCGGGCCCGCCCTCCGGCTGCCCGCTCCCACCGGCCCGTACAAGATCGGTGCCACGGCCCTCCACCTCGTCGACCCCGCGCGCAACGACCCCTGGGAGCCCGCGATCGGCGTACGGGAAGTGGTGGTGACCGTCCTGTACCCGGCCCGCACCGTCCGCGGATTTCCGCGCGCCCCGCAGCTCACCGAGGACGCCGCCGGCCTCTTCACCCTCCTCGCGCCCATGGTCCGCCCCGGGTTGCCCGCGGCGGGCGTCGACTGGGCGGCCACGCTCACGCACAGCCACGTCGGCGCTCCCGTCGCGCCCGGGCCCTGGCCGGTGCTGCTCTACAGTCCTGGCGGCGGCGACGCCCGCACCATGGGCACCTGCCTCGCCGAGGAGCTCGCGAGCCACGGCTGGGTAGTGGTCACCGTCGACCACCCGGGAGACGCGAGCGAGGTCGATTTCCCGGCCCCACGCCCGGGCCGCGACAAGGTACGCGTCACCGTCTTCCGCGGGGAGCCCGGCGCCGAGCAGTTCCGCACCGCGATCGACACCCGGCTCGCGGACGTCCGTTTCGTGCTCGACCGCCTCGCGCGTCTGCCGGGGGAGCTCGGCCGCGCCCTGGACCTGGGGCGGGTCGGGATCTACGGGCACTCGGCCGGCGGCACCACCGCCGCCCAGACGCTCTACGACGACCGGCGGATCTCCGCCGCCGTGAACCTGGAGGGGTATCTCGACCAGGTGGAGGGCGAGCTCTTCCCGGTGGCCCGGTACGGCGTGGACCGCCCGCTGCTCCTGCTCGGCACCGACGGCTTCCGCAACGCCCGGCTCGACCGCTCCTGGTCGACGTTGCCCGCCCGTCCAGGGGGCCTCGTCCGCCGCAGGCAGCTCGACGACGCGGCGCACTGGGTGTTCAGCGACTACGCGGCCCTGGTTCCGCAGCTGCAGGCCGCCGGGCTGATGACCGCCGCCCAGCGGGCCAGGCTCGTCGGCACGATCGACCCCGAGGTGGCGGTACGGGCGGTACGCCGCCAGGTCCGTACATTCTTCTCCCGGAATGTCCGGTCGGTGGCCCCGCCCGTGGCCCCGTCATCGACCGGCCGGGAGCCGACCGGCGGGTCCCAGTAGATTGGGGGAGTGCTCTCCCGTCTCACGCGCACCCGTGCCCTCGCGCTCTGCGCCCTGCCCGTCGCCGCGCTCTTCGCCGTCGTCGGGCTGGCGCCGCTGCCGTACGCCATCGCCCAGCCCGGCTCGACCGCCGATGTGCTCGGCGTGGACGAGGGGCGCCCGGTGATCACGGTCAGCGGCGCGCCCGTCCGGCCGACGGAGGGCAAGCTGCTGATGACCACCATCGTGGCCACCGGGCCGAGCGTGGACAACGACTTCGCCACCGTCGCCGACGCCTGGTTCCGTGCCGACCGGGCCGTCCTGCCACGCGACTCCGTCTATCCGCCGGGCAAGTCCGACGCGGAGGTGGAGAAGCACAACCTCGGCCAGATGAAGGAGTCGCAGGACGCGGCCACTCTGGCCGCCCTCGGCTATCTCGACCTGGACCCGAAGGACGTCAAGGTCACCCTCCACCTCGCCGACATCGGCGGGCCGAGCGCCGGGTTCCTCTTCTCCCTCGGGATCGTCGACAAGCTCGACGGCGACGGGGCGGGCGGCGACCTCACGGGCGGCCGGACCATCGCCGGTACGGGAACGATCGAGCCCGACGGGACGGTCGGCGCGGTCGGCGGGGTCTCCCTGAAGACGCAGGCCGCCGGTCGGGACGGCGCGAGCGTCTTCCTGGTGCCGAAGGCGGAGTGCTCCGACGCACAGGCCGAGCTGCCGAAGGGGATGCGGCTGATCCCGGTCTCCGCGCTCAGCGACGCGGTGGCGTCCCTGAGGGCGCTGGAGCAGGGCCAGGAAGCGAAGATCCCGAGCTGCTGAGCCCCGCCCCGGTGGCCCCGGTGGCCCCCGTGGCCCCCATGGCCTCCGTGGCCCCCGTGGACCCCGTGGCCTCCGTGGCCCCGGGCGCCGTGTCAGTCGCCGTGTCCGTGGGTGGGTCGGCCGAGGCGTCGGCCGCGGTGTTCATCTCACGCCAGGACGGGAACACCATCGGCGAGAGCGTGGCCAGGAAGTACACGGCTCCCAGGGCGAGCAGCGCGGTCACGAGACCGGCCCGTTCGATCAGCTGGCCGGCGGCGAGGCCGCCCAGCGGCGTGGTCAGGAGTACCCCCGCCGTGGTCACCCCCGAGACCCGGCTGCGCAGTTCGTCGGGGACGCGTTCGTACGCCACGGTGGTCAGGATCGGGTTCAGCACCCCGGCCCCCAGCCCGGCGGCCGCCATCGTGGCGAGCAGGGGCACCGTGGTGTCGGTGAACGCCGCCACCACGTACGGCGGCGCGCCGCACAGCAGGAAGCCGACGGTGAAGACGGCCCGGCGCGGGAAGCGGTGCCCGACGGCCCCGTAGAGCAGGGCGCCGAGCAGCGCGCTGCCGCCGAAGACGGCGACGAGCAGACCGAGCGCTGCGGAGCCGCCGAGGTCCTCGCGGGCGTGGACGGGAAGCAGGACCGAACTCCAGCCCTGGTTCAGGCCGTTGGTGACCATCACCATCAGAACGACGCCGAGAAGCAGCCGGGAGCGGAGCACGAAGGCGTACCCCTCGCGCAGTTCGGCGCGGTACCCGGAGAGGGAGAAGGGCGGCGGGTCGCGCTGCGGTTCGGCGGACGGTACGCCCTTCAGGCCGGTCAGGACGAGCAGGGCGGAGAGCGCGAACGTCCCGGCGTCCAGGAGCAGGACGGTGTCCGCGCCGATGAGGGCGACGAGGACGCCGGCGAGAGCCGCGCCCGTCATCCGGGCGCCGCGCGAAACGGCGTCGTAGAGGCTCGCTGCCCGGGTGAGGGGCGTTCCCGCGCGGCGGGCGAGATCGGGCACGAGGACGTAGCGGGCGGTCTCGCCGGGCGCGTGGAACAGGCCGGTGACGGCCATGAGCGCACACAGCATCCAGAACTGCAGGGCGCCCACTCGGTGCAGGAGCGGGATCGCGGCCAGCGCGAGACCGCAGACGAGGTCGGAGGCGACGCTGATCCGGCGGCGGCCGATCCGGTCGATGACCGGGCCGCCGACGATCGCGGAGACGACGACGGGGACGGCCGCGCAGAAGGCGACGAGCCCCGCCTTGCCGGGGCTGCCCGTGGTCTCCAGGGCGAACCACGGGACGCCGATGAGGGTGAGCGAATTGCCGGTGACGGAAATGGCGTTGGCGGCCAGGACGGTGGCCAGTGGAGCACGTCCCCCCGAGGTGCTCATGCGGTGAGCGTGACCGGTCGTTCGGTGGCCGGGACGGCGAGCCGCAGGCCCAACGCCACGAGCGTCCAGCCGAGTTGGGTGCGGATCGAAGCGCGGACGGAAGCACGGGCGGAAGCGCGGATCGAAGCACGGGCCGAAGCACGGGCGGAAGCGTGGACCGGGGAGCGGGGCGGGGAGTCGGCGGCCGCCCGGTGGAGTTCGGCCGCGTTGAGGTGATGGAGCTGAAGGTGGACGTCGGCGTGCATGGCTTCGTGATCCCTTCCGTCAGATCTCGTACTGGGGGAACGCGTGGAGGTGCATGCGTACGCGGGCGGTGCCCGGGGCGTCGGGGTCGGCGCTGTCGCGGTACGCGTCGATCAGCTCGTGGATCTGCGTCCTGAGTTCGCGCAGCCGCTCGGGCGGCAGGAGCAGCGAGAAGTCGCTCATGTCGGAGGAGCCGGCCCAGGCCTCGTCCCAGTCGTGGCGGGTGCCGAGCCAGGTGTTCAGCTCCTGGGTGTGGATGGTCGCGATCTCGTGCAGGTAGACCTCCACGGCCCCCCGGACCTCGGGGTCGGCGTTCCTGTGCAGCGACTCGTCGACGGTCGTGCCCTGCTGGGCCGCCTTCCACCACCGCTCCCGGCCCTTGCCCCGGGTCGGGTCGTCCTCGACGAAGCCGTGCGCGGCGAGCTGGCGCAGGTGGTAGCTGGTCGCGCCGCTGGACTCGCCGAGCCGCTCGGCCAGTTGGGAGGCGGTGGCCGGACCGTGGTGGCGCAGGGCGCGCAGCAGCTGGATCCGGAGCGGATGCGCGAGCCCGCGCAGGGAGCGTGGATCGAGCGTGCGGCTCAGGGGCTTCTCGGCGTCGGGCATGCCTCGAGCCTAGAGATGCAAAGAAGAGCTTGCAAGGGTTTCTTTGCAAGCTCTTCTTTGCAACATGGGGGACGCGGCCTGTGGCGTTCGCCGGTCGCCGGTCCACGGTCGCCGGTCGACGGGCAGCGGACTGGCGGGCAGCGGACCGGCGGGCTACAGCGGTCCGTCCTCCGCCGCCTGTTCCACCAGCGGGATGATCCGCAGCGGGACGGGGTTCTCCATCACGATCGCCGTCGAGGCCCGGACGATGCCCTCGAAGCCGACGACCCGGTCGATCACCCGCTGGAGATCGGCGTTGGAGCGGGCCACCAGCCGGCAGAGCATGTCGCCGTGGCCGGTGGTCGTGTGCAGCTCCAGGACTTCGGGCACGGTGGCCAGATGGGCGCGGACGTCCTGCCCCTGGCCCTGCTTGATCTCCAGGGTCGCGAAGGCGGTCACCGGATAGCCGAGCGCGGCCGGGTCGACCTGCGGGCCGAAGCCGCGGATGACGCCGTTCGACTGGAGCCGGTCGAGCCGGGCCTGGACCGTGCCCCGCGCGACACCGAGGCGCCGGGAGGCCTCCAGGACCCCGATGCGCGGCTCCTTCGCCAGCAGCACGATCAGGCGCCCGTCCAGATGATCGATCGCCATAGCGGCCTCCCCATGGTCATCGTGTACAAGTCGAACGGCCGTACTGGCCGGTCGCTGAGCATATTGCCCAGTGTCTCGGCGAACTATTGCGCAGCTTGCCGATCGGCGGGACTCTGCCCCCATGACTGAGACCATCCAGCACACCCCCTCCACGGCGCGGCAGGCCGACCCCTTCCCCGTGAAGGGAATGGACGCGGTCGTCTTCGCCGTCGGCAACGCCAAGCAGGCCGCGCACTACTACTCCACGGCCTTCGGCATGAAGCTCGTCGCCTACTCCGGACCGGAGAACGGCAGCCGCGAGACCGCCAGTTACGTCCTGACGAACGGCGCCGCCCGCTTCGTGTTCACCTCCGTCATCAAGGCCTCCACCGACCACGGCCGGTTCCTGGCCGAGCACGTCGCCGAGCACGGCGACGGTGTGGTCGACCTGGCGATCGAGGTGCCCGACGCGCGCGCCGCGTACGCCTACGCCGTCGAGCACGGCGCCACCGGCATCACCGAGCCGTACGAGATCAAGGACGACCACGGGGTTGTCGTCCTCGCCGCCATCGCCACGTACGGCAAGACCCGCCACACCCTCGTCGAGCGCTCCGGCTACGACGGCCCGTACCTGCCCGGCTACGTCGCCGCCGACCCGATCGTCGAGCCGCCGGCCAAGCGCACCTTCCAGGCCATCGACCACTGCGTGGGCAACGTCGAGCTCGGCAGGATGAACGAGTGGGTGGCCTTCTACAACAAGGTCATGGGCTTCACGAACATGAAGGAGTTCGTGGGCGACGACATCGCCACCGAGTACTCGGCGCTGATGTCGAAGGTGGTCGCGGACGGCACCCTGAAGGTGAAGTTCCCGATCAACGAGCCGGCGATCGCGAAGAAGAAGTCGCAGATCGACGAGTACCTGGAGTTCTACGGCGGCGCCGGCGTCCAGCACATCGCCCTCGCCACCAACGACATCGTCGCCACCGTCCGCTCCATGCGGGCCGCGGGTGTGCAGTTCCTGGACACCCCGGACTCGTACTACGACACCCTCGGCGAGTGGGCGGGCGAGACCCGGGTGCCCGTCGAGACCCTGCGCGAGCTGAAGATCCTCGTCGACCGCGACGAGGACGGCTACCTGCTGCAGATCTTCACCAAGCCGGTCCAGGACCGCCCGACCGTCTTCTTCGAGATGATCGAGCGCCACGGCTCCATGGGCTTCGGCAAGGGCAACTTCAAGGCCCTCTTCGAGGCGATCGAGCGCGAGCAGGCCAAGCGCGGCAACCTGTAGCCGACGCGACCGAAGCCCCGGGGCAGCGCCCCGGGGCTTCGGCGTGCTTCCCCCCTCCACCGGCCTCCGCCTGCCCGCACCGGCCTCCGCCCGCCTACTCGCGCGGTGCTTCCGGCGTCTCCCGGGGCTCCGGGGTGTCGCTCGCCGCCGGGGCCTGTCCACTCCCCTTCTGCGTCGGCTCCGGGCGCAGCTCCTTCGGCAGCTCGTCCGGCGGATCCCCGAGGGCCGCCACCGCCGCCTCCGCCTTCGGCGCCAGCAGCGGCGAGAAACGCGGATTGATCCGCAACGCCTCCGCCAGATGACGCCGGGCCGGCCCGAACTCCTCCAGGGCCCGCTCGATCTCGCCCCGGTGGTACGAGAACAGCGCGCTCCGCAGCCCCTCGTCGGTCGCCTTCTTCGCGTACTCCAGCGCCTCCTTCGGCTCCCCGGCCCGGAAGAGCGCCCAGCCCAGCGCGTCCGCCACCTCCACCGACCGGTGGCCGCGCGCCCACTCGGCCGTCAGCCGCCGCACCGCCGCGTCCGCGTCGCCGTGGTCCGCCTCGAACAGCCCAAGGACGACCTCCCCGTGCGGTCCGTTCTTCCAGGTCTCAGTCCGCAGCAGCTCGTACCGGGACCGCGCCTCCCCGTTCAGGCCCAGCGACTCCTCCAGCTCGGCCGCCTCCAGGACGTACTGCGGCAGGGGGAGCCGCGCCAGCGCCGTCCGGTAGTCGCGGAGCGCCTCGTCCGAACGGCCGAGCGCCGCCAGCGACCGCGCCCGCCCGGCCAACGACGGCCCGTGGTCCGGTACGAGACCCAGCGCCGTCCCGTACTGCGCCACCGCCTCCTCCGGCTCGCCCCGCTCCCACGCCAGGTCCCCGAGCCGGGCGAGCGCCGCCGCCTTCTCCGCGGGCGTCTCCGCCTGAGCCACCGCGTCCGTCGCCGCCGCCCACGCGTCCTCGCGCCAGCCCCGGTTGCGGTACGTCTGCGCCGCCCTCGCCCTGACCGCACCGCCCGAGTGCAGCTCCTCCAGCGAGGCCATCGCCTGCTGGGCCGACTTGTACTCCCCGAGCCCGTTGTACGCGTCGATCAGCACCGGGTACGCCGACCAGCGCTTCGGATCCTTCTTGCGGACCGCCTCGCCCCAGGTCCGCGCCGACGCCCAGTCGCCGCGGGCGTTGGCCAGCGCCCCGAGGCCCAGCTGCGCGTCGAGGTTCCCACGCGCGGCCGGTAGCACCTCCAACGAGCGCCGCAGGGCCTTCTCGGCCCTCGGGTAGTACGTGGCGTCACCGAGCCGCGCACCCCGCTCGGCGTACGCCGTCCCCAGTACGGCCCATGACTCCTCGTCGGCCGGGTGGGACTTCAGCCAGGTCTCGCGGTCGCCGATCAGCGCGGCCAGATCCGGCAGCGACGCCTGAGCGCCCGCGTTCGCCGCGATCACCGCCCGCGCGGCGGGACCGGGGACGGGGGCCGCTCCGTCGTCGAACAGGCCGGGGGCGAACTCGGGGGCGTACAGCAGAGCCGTCGCCGCGAGCACCGCGCCCACCCCGGCCGCGAGGACCGTCCTCGACACGTTCTCCGTCTTCATGGCGCTCACTGTGCGCCAGTACGAAGAGCACACGAAGCGCCCACTCCGCTCGGCGAAGCCGAACGCCGGGCGGGTTCACACCGATGGCCCCGGGTGCCACGCTGGACGCATGGACGATCTTCTGACGCGGCTCCACGAGGCACTGCGCGCGGGCCTGCCCGCCGAGGCCCTGATCACCGACCCGGACGTCACCGCCTCCTACGCCCACGACATGGCGAGCTTCTGCGCGGCCGCCACCCCCGCGGCCGTCGTGCTCCCGCGCACCGTCGAGCAGGTCCAGCACGTCATGCGCACCGCGACCGCGCTGCGCGTCCCGGTCGTCCCCCAGGGCGCGCGCACCGGCCTGTCCGGCGGAGCGAACGCCTCGGAGGGCTGCATCGTGCTGTCACTGGTGAAGATGGACCGCATCCTGGAGATCAACCCGGTCGACCGGATCGCCGTCGTCGAGCCCGGTGTGATCAACGCCGTCCTCTCCCGGGCCGTGAACGAGCACGGCCTGTACTACCCGCCGGACCCCTCCAGCTGGGAGATGTGCACCATCGGCGGGAACATCGGCACCGCGTCCGGGGGTCTGTGCTGTGTGAAGTACGGGGTGACGGCGGAGTACGTCCTCGGTCTGGACGTCGTCCTCGCCGACGGCCGGCTGCTCTCCACCGGCCGTCGCACCGCCAAGGGGGTCGCCGGATATGACCTGACCCGGCTCTTCGTGGGCTCGGAAGGCAGTCTCGGCATCGTTGTCGGCGCGACGCTCGCGCTCAGGCCGCAGCCGCCCGTACAGCTCGCGCTCGCCGCCGAGTTCCCCTCCGCGGCCGCCGCCTGCGACGCCGTCTGCGCGATCATGGAGCGCGGCCACACACCGTCGCTGCTGGAGCTGATGGACCGCACCACCGTCCAGGCGGTCAACAGGCTCGCGAACATGGGGCTGCCGAGCACCACCGAGGCGCTGCTCCTGTGTGCCTTCGACACCCCGGACCCCGGCGCCGATCTGGCCGCCGTCGGAGAGCTGTGCGCGGCGGCCGGGGCCACCGAGGTCGTACCCGCCGAGGACGCCGCCGAGTCCGAACTCCTCCTCCAGGCGCGCCGGCTGTCGCTGACGGCCCTGGAGACGATCAAGTCCGCGACGATGATCGACGACGTCTGCGTGCCGCGGACGAAGCTCGCCGCGATGCTGGAGGGCACGTCCGCCATCGCGGAGAAGTACGACCTGACCATCGGCGTCTGCGCGCACGCGGGCGACGGCAACACCCACCCCGTCGTCTGCTTCGACCACGCCGACGAGGACGAGTCGCGGCGGGCGCGTGAGTCTTTCGACGAGATCATGGCGCTCGGGCTCGCGCTGGGCGGCACGATCACCGGCGAGCACGGGGTGGGCGTACTGAAGAAGGAGTGGCTGGCGAGGGAGTTGGGGCCGGTCGGTGTGGAGCTGCAGCGGGGCATCAAGCGGACCTTCGACCCGCTGGGGATCCTGAACCCCGGAAAGCTCTTCTGAGAGGCCGTACAGAAGGCCGTACGGGAGGCCGTGCAGGAGGCCGTGCAGGGGGTCGTGCAGGGGGTCACATCTCACCGTCCTGCGACTCGTCCGAGGGCCAAGGGTCGTGCAGCCACAGCTCGTCGGTGACCACGGTGGTGGCCAGCAGTTCGGCGAGCCCGTCGTCGATGCCGAGCTGCTCGGACTCGGTGCCCGGGGGAACCGCGCGCAGGGTCCGCTCCAGCCAGGCGGACACCTGCGCGGAGGGGGCTTCGAGCAGCGCGTCGCCGTCGGGGGAGGAGAGCGCCATCAGCACCACGTTGCGTCCGTCGACCTTGGTCGGCCAGATGCGGACGTCCCCGTGGCCGCACGGCCGGAAGACGCCCTCGACGAGCAGTTCGCGCGCGAACGTCCAGTTGACCGGATGTTCGGAGCCGATGTGGAAGGTGATGTGGACGGCGTACGGGTCGTCGGTGCGGTAGGCGAGCCGCGCCGGGACGGGGATGCTGCGCTCGGGGGAGAGCACCAGCTTCAGCTCCAGCTCGCGCTCGACCACGGTGTTCTCGGTGTTCTGCACGGTCCTGCTCCTTCGCGTGTACGGGGCCCGGGGCGGGCCCGCACAGGGAGAGAGCGCGCTTCCCGCCGGCCATTACGCGAGTTCGGAGAAATTTCTCCGAGGAGTTTTTCGCGGCCGAATTCGGGGGATCGTCGGCCTGAGCGTGACGGTGAGTGGCGGGTTTTGTGGGTATGTCGCTCGAAGGCGGGTTTCTGGCGGCCTCTTTGTTCCTGGGGCGGCGTTCTTCGTTACTGTCCTCCCTGAGACAAGCGTTGTGACGGAACGGAGTCGGGGCAGTGGCTACTCCTCCTGGAGGCGGCGGAGAGGTTCCGCAGGCCGGGTACTACCCGGACCCGTCCATTCCCGGATACATCCGGTACTGGAACGGGGGCGCCTGGGTGCCCGGGACGAGCCGGCCCGCGCCCAAGGACGGCGAGTCCCTGCCCGCGCCGCCGGTCTCGGCGATGCCGGCGGGGCCGGTGCTGGCCCCCAACCCCTCGCCGGCACCCGTCGCCGCGGCCCCGGCCGCTCCGGTGCCGGCGGTGGAGGAGACAGGGCCCGTCTTCCTGGACGAGGAGCCGGTCGCCGAGACGCGGCCGGAGCCCGAACCGGCCTCGGCCTGGCAGGCGGACGTCTCCCGGCAGTCCGGCTTCGGCGGCGAGCGGGACCAGAAGGTCTCCTGGGGCGCCCCGGAGGCGGAGCCCGTCGAGCGGCAGCCGGACCAGGCCCCTGGGCCGGGCGCCCCGGCCGGAGGCGAGCCGCCGCGGGCTCAGGTGCCCACGCGGGACCCGAGGGTGGCCGCCGATCCCCGGCGCGTGCCCACGTCCTCGGCGC
>NZ_JAGGOS010000206.1 GCF_018614205.1 Streptomyces sp. ISL-36
GAGCGGTGGGTCGGCCCGGCCGCCCTGCCCCGGGTCTCGCGCGTCGGCCTCGGGCCCGGCCCCGGCGCGTCGCGTCGCGCGCCCGGGCACGTACCATGGCCGTATGTCCTTCCTCCGCCGCCGCAGCGCCGCCACACCCGCGGGCCCGGACTTCGACGTCCTGGCCATGGACCCGGGGGACTGGCCCGGCAACCTCGGCGCCGGTCTGCTCCCCGCGCCCGACGGAAGCTGCCAGGGCGTCTTCCTGCGCTACGACCTGTTCGGCGGCCGCGGCCCCGCGATGATCATCGGCAACCTGCCCGAGGGCTCCCCGGCGCGTGAGCTCGCCGACGGGCAGATTCCCTTCGAGGTCGCCCAGCTCCTCGCGGCCCTGGAGAACGACGAGCCGGTCGAGGTCCTCGACACCGAGGACATGCCGGTCATGCAGGGTGACAACCTGCTGATCGTGAAGCGGCTCAAGCTCTCCGAGAGTCGGATCTCCTGCGTGCAGTTCGACCGCAGCGACAACGTCCTCGTCACGATCGCCAGTTGGGACCGTCCGATCACGGACGACCTGTACGCGCTCCTCAAGCCGCTTCCCGCCGAGCTCTTCCAGCAGGGCTGACGGGGGGCGGGGGCCGATGAGCGCACGCGTCGACAGCTGGATCTGGGCGGTCCGCCTCACCAAGACCCGTTCCCAGGCCGCCGCGGCCTGCCGGGCCGGTCACGTCAAGGTGAACGGTGAGCGCGCCAAGCCCGCCCAGCCGGTGAAGCCGGGTGACGAGGTGCGGCTCTTCCACGGCGGCCGGGAGCGGATCGTCGAGGTGAAGCAGCTCCTCACCAAGCGGGTCGGCCCGCCCGTCGCCGCCGAGGCCTACGTCGACAACAGTCCGCCGCCGCCCCCGCGCGAGCATGTGGCCCTGGCCGGCGTCCGTGAGCGCGGGGCCGGCCGGCCGACCAAGCGCGAACGCCGCGAACTGGACCAGCTGCGCGGCCAGCGCCCCTCCTGACCGCGGACCGCGGGCCGCGGGGGCCCACCGGAACACCCGGCGCCCCCGCACCGCGTCAGGGAGTGAACAGCGCGGCCAGCCGCGCCGCCGATGTGCCGAGCCCCGTCGGGCCCCGCCGCACCAGTGCCGTACCGCTGCCCGAGTGGACGTCCTCGGCGCGGTAACGCCGTACGCTGCGATGCCAGTTGAGGATGCCTGCCAGCCAGTCCTCCAACTCCCGCACGTACCCCTCGAAGGCCGCACGCCCCTCGGTGTCCAGCTCGAAGTCCTCGTACAGCAGCGGAAGTTCGTGCTCCTTCACATGCTCGAACTGGCGCAGCCGACCCCGCATCAGATCGTCGACCATCGCCACCGCCGTCGGGTAGTCGCAGTCGAAGAACGTCTGGAGGACCAGGACGCCGTTGTGGACCTCGCCCTCGACCTCGATCTCCTTCTGGTACGAGAACAGGTCGTTGAGCAGCGTCGCGTAGTCGGCCGCCGAGGACTCCAGGCTCCGGACGGTGCCGGTGCGGTAGATCTCCGGCGGCAGCCGGTCGGCGTGCCGCAGCTTGCACAGCAGCATCGTCATGTCGGAGCCGAAGGTCCGCCGCCGCATCTCGATGTAGTCCACCGGATCGGGAACCCGGTGCTGTGCCTGGTTGTGCAGCTCCCACATCCAGCTGTCGAGCATCCGGTCCATCGCGCCGCGCAGCAGCTCCCGCGCGTGCGGCCCCATCGGCCCGGCCGTCCGTGCCCACAGATCGGCGAGCGAGCGCTCCATGGGGCTGACCGCGAGCGACGGACCGGCCGCCGGATCCTCCACCGGCATACAGGACTTGAGCCGCTCGGTGCACTCCTTGGCGCCGACCAGATCGCGTGGCCGGCCGAAGACCAGGGGGTAGTAGTCGTCCCCGTACGTTCCCCACGTCAGCCACTCGGCGCTGAGCTCCAGCTCCTCAAGTGTGGCGTCGGGGTCCAGCCCGGCCGAGCAGAGCGCGAGGTCGAATCCGTCCATCATCGGACGGTCCCAGATGTCGTCCAGGAGGCCCATCCGCTCCGCCCAGTCCTCCGACCGCCGCTTCGCCTCCCGGTGGTGCGGGCTGAGGGAGAGCGGGTAGGGCAGATCGAACTCGGGTAGCAGCGAGGGGCCCACCTTCTGGTGCGGCACATGCGTGAGCGAGCGCAAGCGGGAGGCGGCGGGCCTGCCGAACAGCGTCCTGATGTCGAGCGCCGACGTGCCCAGCACCCCGTCGAGCCCCGAAGGCCCGGTGTCGAGGCCCTCGTTCATGTACCGGCTGGAGCGCATGTGCCATTCGTGGCCGCCGGACTGCCAGTCCTGCAACCCCTTCGTATACGCCGCGACGGCCGCGCACTCCGCCGGGGTCAGCCCCTTCTCCAGACAGAGGCCGGGGACCTCGGTCAGGGCCGTGTTCTCGAACTGCTGCAGCCGCGAGGTCAGCAGATCGTTGACGGCGTCGGCGGCCTCCTGCGTCGTGCAGCCGAGGAACTTCTCCAGGACCAGGACGCCGTTGCTGTTCTCGCCCTCGTCCTCGACCTCACGCTGGTAGGAGAAGAGGTCGTTGCGCAGATGGACCGCGTCGGAGAAGGCGTCCCGCAGCACGCACAGCGGCCGGGAGTGAGCCACCTGCTCGGGGACCTCGGCGCCCGCCGCGTACTCGACGAGCCCGGCGGACCAGGGCGCGCCGCCCACCTTGCGGCGCATCTCGATGTACTCGACCGGGTTGGCGATCCGCCCCTCGTTGATGTTGTCGAGCTCCCAGAGCGACTCGTACAGCAGATGTTCCGTGGCCTCGGCGAACCGCTCCCGCCACGCCCGGGACATCGAGGGCACCGTGCGTGCCCACAGGTCCGCGAGGCCGGCTTCGACCGGGTTGGTCGGCTCGGGCATCGGCGCCGCCGGGTCCATCGGCATGAACAGCGGCAGCCGGTCCAGGTAGGCCTTGCTGCCCGGCCGGTCCTGGGTCCGCTTGAAGACCTCGAGGAAGTGGTCGTCGAAGAAGAAGACCCAGGTGTACCAGTCGGTGACCAGCGACAGGGCCTCGGCGTCGCAGTCCGGATGCGTGTAGGAGCACAGCAGCGCGTAGTCGTGGGACTCGAGGTCGTGCTCCTCCCAGATGCCGGAGCCCTCCAGCATCCCCATCGACCGCGCCCACTCCCGGGTGTGCGTGCGGGCGGTCTCCACATGGGGGTTGAGCCGTGCCGGATACGGAACGTAGAAATCCGGCAGTACGAAGGGCTGAGCCATGCGTGCGGGGCCTTTCGGTGAGCGAGGGCGTGAGCCATGTCCGGCCGAGCCCTACCCCCCGCTCGTGCGGCCCACGCCGTACCCGGATTAGTCGTATGAACGCCGAAGGGTGTCGCCGGGCGGTACCCCGCGGCGACACCCCTCAACTCCGGCCCGTCAGCTCGCTCAGGCGCGGGAAACCCGCACGTCGGCCGCCTTCACGAAGGCGACCCGGTGACCGAACTGGATCTCGTAGTACTCCTCCTGTCCCCGGACCACCGTGTGCCCCGTGGTGTCGAACACCGGAGCGAAGTAGTACTCGCCCGGGGTACGGTCACCCACCACGTACCGCTGCCCGGCGAGCAGCTTGTACGGCAGCGGCGACACCGCCTGCACCGGCACCCCGGCCGGATACGCCGAGGCCTCAGGGTAGGCGCGCCCGTACACGGGGATCTCCGCCGCGCCGTCCTTCGGCGTCAGGACCAGGCCACGGGCGTTCACCGCCGTCGGCCGCGCCTTCGGGTTGTGGAACCAGGCCTTCTGTCCCAGGTACCAGATCGCCGTCCAGTCGCCCCGGCGCTCCGCCACCGCGTACTGCTGCCCCGTCGACGCCCGCGCCCCGGTGTCATTGACCCCGGTCGTCGAGTCCTGCCCGCCCGGACGCAGACCGACGTCCTTGACCAGCGGGGCCTCGGCGCTCGGCTCCGTGTGCAGCCGGACCGCGCCGCTGCCGTGCGGGGCGCAGGCCTGGCCCGCCTTCACGCAGCCGGTGTAGACCGGCTGGTGCGCGGTGTAGTCCGGGCGGATCGTCACCACCCCCGCGTCCGGGCCCGCGCTCGGCGTGAAGGGACGGCCGAGCAGCTGGAAGTAGTGCGCCCAGTCCCAGTACGGACCCGGGTCGGTGTGCATCCCGCGGATCGTCGAGGTGACCGTCCCCGGCACGTTGTCATGGCCGAGGATGTGCTGCCGGTCGAGCGGGATGTCGTACCGCTGGGCGAGATGACGCACCAGGCGCGCCGATGTCCGGTACATCGCCTCCGTGTACCAGGAGTCCGGCGCGGTCAGAAAGCCCTCGTGCTCCAGGCCCACCGACTTGGCGTTCACGAACCAGTTCCCCGCATGCCAGCCGACGTCCTTGAGCGGCAGATGCTGGGCGATGTGCCCGTCGGAGGAGCGCAGCGAGTACTGCCACGACACATACGTCGGATCCTGGACCAGCTTGAGTGTGACGTCCCAGGTCGCCTCCGTGTCGTGGACGACGATGTAGTCGATCGACTGGGAGGCGGGCCGGTTCGCCTTGTCGTGGTTGCCGTAGTCCCCGTCACCGAACTCCTCGTACGGCGCCGGGATCCACTCGCAGGCCACCGTCCTCGGGCACTCGGTCCGCCCCGCGTCCGCCGTCCGCAGCCCGAGCGACTCCACCTGCCCGGTCGCGGGCGCGATGTCCGCTTGGGGCGGGAGCGTGACCACCTGCCCGCTGTCCGTCGTCCGTGTCTCACCGCCGCGGATCACGTCGTACACGTCGTTGGCGAACGTCGCCGCGGTCGCGGTGTCGTCGGCGCCCGAGTAACGCGCCACCGCCCCGTACCAGTCGGCCGGATCGGCGCTGAGCGGCCGGCCCGACTCGCGCTGGGCGGCGGCCAGCAACGCGGCCCCGCCCTCTATGTTCGCTGCGGTGCTCGTCCGCAGCTCCTCCGCCGGAATCCCGGAGAGCTCCGCCGCCCGGACCAGTGTCTTCAGACGCGCCGGCAGCTGGGCCGCCGTCGGTGGCGCGACCTCCTGCTCCTCGACGACCCTGGAGGTACGGGAGTCGTCGCCCCGCGCGTCCTCCTCGCCGTGCGAGTGGTGCGGCGCCTCGGCGAGGGCCGTCACCGCGTCCGTCAGATGCATCGGACCGTAGCCCCCGGTCACGCTCGGCGCACCACCGTGCGCGTCCCATCGCGACTGGAGGTACGACACCGCGAGGAGCACGCTCTGCGGCACTCCCTGGCGCGCGGCCGCCGCCGCGAACTGCTGCTGGAGCGCACCGGCTTCGACCGGTTCGGCGGTGGCCGACGGGCCGATGGCGAGGAGAGGGAACAACAGAGCGGCGGACGCCACGGCGCCCACCGCCCGGGGGACCCGTCTGTGCGATGCGGAACGGTGCAAGGCAGCCTCCAGGAACGGGGGGTGATGAGGGGGCGTGCGGGGCCGAACCCGTACAGGGGTATCGGCTTCCGGACGATCCGTCAATCACCCGCCCTCACAAGGAACTGCCCATGTCAGGGGCTGTGCGGCGGAGTTTCGCCGCGGCGGTCCCCGGGCCTGCGGCGCGTCAGTGGAGTGGACCAATGCCGGTGCCGCGGGCCCCGGTCGACGACGATTCCGCGCGAGCCCGGGGGACGACGATGCCCCGCGCTCCCGATGTGTCGGCACCGGGCGCGCGGAGCATTCCCCCGCGTCGTCGGTCGGCGCGCCTTCAGCGCGTGCCGACCGCGGCGCGCACGGCCCGCCGTGCCATGGCGCAGTCGTCGTGCAGCCGCCGCAGCAGCCGCCGCTGTTCCTCGCCGGGCGAGACCGCACCGGAGGGGACGGGAACCGAACCGGCGGGCGGCGCCTCCTTGATGGTGCGCTGCACCGCCGTCTCGTACGTACGGATCTCCCGGGTCAGCACGATCATGAGGTTCACCAGGAAGGCGTCCCGGGACGCCGGCCCCGCCTGCTGGGCGAGCTGACTGATCTGGCGCCGGGCGAGCGGTGCGTCACCGAGCACCGCCCACATCGTCGCCAGGTCGTACCCGGGCAGATACCAGCCGGCGTGCTCCCAGTCGACCAGGACCGGCCCGGTGGGCGACAGCAGGATGTTGGAGAGCAGGGCGTCGCCGTGACAGAACTGGCCCATGCCCTGACGCCCGCCTGCGTGTGTCAGGCCGTGCAGGAGCTTCTGCAGGTCGTCCCGGTCCCGGTCGGTGAACAGTCCCAGTTCGTGGTAGCGCGAGATCCGCGACGCGTAGTCGAGCGGGGCGTCGAAGGTCCCGGCCGGCGGGCGCCAGGTGCCCAGCCGTACGATCGCGCCCAGCACCGCCCGCAGGTCCGCCCGCGGCGGCGCCTCCACGGGGTGGCGCGTCAGCGCCGCCGCCCGCCCGGGCATCCGCTCGATCACCAGCGTGCAGTTCTCCGGGTCCGCGGCGATGAGCCGCGGCGCCCGCACCGGCGGACGGTGGCGGACGAAGGAGCGATAAGCAGCTATTTCGTGCTGGAACCGCTCGACCCACGCGGGGGAGTGGTCCAGTAAACACTTCGCGACCGCCGTGGTCCGTCCGGTCGTGCCGACGATCAGTACGGAACGGCCGCTGCGCCGCAGCACCTGGACCGGGTTGAACTCCGGGCAGATCCGGTGGACGGACGCGATCGCCATCCTCAACTGCGCGCCGTGCGGGCCCGACAGGTCGATCCTGCCGCTGGGCGGCTGAGCGGTACTGCCCGCCCAGCGCCTGGCCCGGCCCGCCGGGGAGGCAGGAGCGAGATACGGTCCGCTGCCGGCCGGGACGGAACGGTGCTGGGGCCGGGGCGGGGCGGACACGGAGGACGATGCTGTGTACATGGAGGAGACAGATCCCTTCGTGTGCCGACGAGTTACGTGCGTCGCCCCGCCCGACCACCGGGCCGCACCCTGGGGAATGAGGGCCGGTTGCCGGGGCGGGGTGGCGCGTTCCTACCTGACACCCGGGCGCGGGTGGCGGAACATCGGGCGCACCCTGGCGAACCCTGGCGAATAGTCGCCAGCCCTATGACAGGGGGTTAGTGTCAACTCAGCCGAGAACCTGGGGGCTTAGACGTGACCGGACAAACCAACACCCGCCTGGCAGACCTCTTCGGCCTGGCCGGCTGGTCCAAGGGAGAGCTCGCGAGGCTCGTCAACCGGCAGGCGGCGGCCATGGGCCACCCCCAGCTGGCGACCGACACCTCACGGGTCCGGCGGTGGATCGACACGGGGGAGATCCCCCGCGACCCCGTTCCCCGGGTGCTGGCAGCACTGTTCACCGAGCGACTCGGCCGTGTCGTGACCATCGAGGACCTCGGGTTCGTACGACGCGGGCGCGCCGGAAGACGGCAGAACGTCAGGAACAACGACAACCCTGACGGGCTGCCCTGGGCGCCCGAGCGTACGGCGGCGGTCCTCACCGAATTCACGGGAATGGACCTCATGCTCAACCGACGCGGCCTGGTGGGCGCGGGCGCCGTGCTCGCCGCCGGCTCCGCCCTCAGCAACGCCATGCACGACTGGCTCCACACCGACCCCGCACGCACCGCGAACGCTCCCCGTCCGCACGATCCCCTCCATGCCGACCCCGCTGGGTTCGACCGCTACGAGGCCGCCCCCATCGGGTCGGAGGAGATCGAGGCGCTGGAGCGTTCGGTGGAGGTGTTCCGCGCCTGGGACGCCTCCCGAGGTGGCGGGCTCCAGCGCAAGGCGGTCGTGGGCCAGCTCAACGAAGTGGGCGGCATGCTCGCCTATCACCACCCCGACCACCTCCAGCGACGCCTGTGGGGTGTCGCCGCCAACCTCGCGGTCCTGGCCGGCTGGATGTCGCACGACGTCGGCCTCGAACCCACCGCCCAGAAGTACTTCGTCATCGCCGCCCACGCGGCCCGGGAGGGCGGCGACCGTCCGCGCGCCGGTGAGGCCCTGTCGCGGGCCGCCCGCCAGATGGTCCACCTCGGCCGCCCCGACGACGCCCTCGACCTGATGAAGCTCGCCAAGTCCGGCTCCGGCGAGGAGGTGCTGCCGCGCACCCAGGCCATGCTCCACACCATCGAGGCCTGGGCACAGGCCTCCATGGGCAAGGGCCAGGCCATGCGCCGCACCCTCGGCGAGGCCGAGGACCTCTTCGTCTCCGACAAGGCGGACGTGCCTCCGCCGAGCTGGATGCAGAACTTCGACGACGCCGACATGCACGGCATGCAGGCCCTCGCCTACCGCACGCTCGCCGAGCACGATCCGGCGGCCGCGGTGCCGGCGCAGCGCCACGCCAAGCTGGCGCTCGAACTGCGCCGCAGCGGCCACAACCGTTCCAAGCTCTTCGACTACATCTCGCTCGCCTCGGCGTGCTTCATCGCCGACGACCCCGAGCAGGCCGACCGGTACGCCCGGCTCGCCCTGGTCTCCATGGGGGACACCTCCTCCCACCGCACCTGGGACCGGCTGCGGGAGATGTACCGGCTGACCGGGCAGTACGCCGGCTACGCCAAGATCGAGGACCTGCGCGAGGAGATCGCGCTCGCGCTGCCCAAGCCCGCCGCCAAGCGGCCGAGGACCGGCGAGATCTGAGGCCGCGGGCGCCGGCCACCACCCACCGCATGAACACCCGTACACCCTTGCGTCCGTAGGGCCCGCAACGCACCGTCACGTCATGCAGCGGTGCAGGCAGGTGCCCATGCCCGCACGCACGCGCATACGCGCACGAAACAGGCACACCGGCTCCGCCGGTATGCCCTCAGGGGCGCCCGCGCGCCCCTGCCGACCCTCGAACCCCTCCGTACCCCTACTGACCGACCCGGACCACCATCACACAGGCGTCGTCCTCGCCCGGTGCCTCGCCGAACTCCTCGACCACCGACCGTACGCAGTCCTGCGCGTCCCGCGCCCCCGTCAGCCGTGGCGCCATCGCGAGGAGGCGCCGCGTACCCGAATCGTCCGTCCCGCCGCGCCGGGTCAGCCCGTCCGTGTGCAGCAACAGCAGATCACCGGGGAGCAGCCGGATCTCGGCCTCCTCGTACGCGGCCCCGGCCGTCGCTCCCAGGAGCACGCCGTCCGGCCGCGCAAGAGCGCGCCCCGTCCCGTCGCGGAAGAGCAGCGGGGCGGGGTGTCCCGCCTGCGCCCAGGAGAGCGTCTGGCTCGCCGGGTCGTAGCGGCAGCACATCGCGCTGCCCAGCGCCGGCTGCACGGAGGTCTCCAGCAGCTGGTTGAGATGGCCCATCAGCGCGCCCGGGCGGATTCCGGCCACCGCCATGCCACGCAGCGCGCCGAGCAGCATGGCCATGGAGGAGGTGGCGGAGACGCCGTGCCCGGTGAGGTCGCCGACCGTCAGAAGCGCGTCCCCGTCGGGGAGCGCGAGGGCGTCGTACCAGTCGCCGCCGATCAGTCCGGTCGACGCGGCGGGCAGATAGTGGGCCGCCACGTCGAGCGGCGCGCCGGGACCGCCGTGCGCGAAGCGGAGCGAACCGCGCCAGGGAGGGAGGACGGCTTCCTGGAGCTCGACCGCGACCCGGCGCTCGGTGCGCTCCATGTGGCGACGGCGCTGGAGGGAGTCGCGGGACTCGCGGACCGCGCGTTCACTGCGGCGCAGTTCGCTGACGTCCCGTAAGACGGCCCACATGGAGGCGGTGCAGCCGTCGGCGTCGAGGACGGGCTCGCCCATCATGTGCAGGGTGCGGACCCTGCCGTCGGTGCGGACGATACGGAACTCGCCGTCGATCGGCTTTCCGTCGATCAGACAGTCCGTCACCATCGCCTGCAGAAGGGGCTGGTCCTCGGCGAAGACCACCGACGGGAGCTCGTCCAGCGACATCGGGCCGCTGTCCTGGGTCCGGCCGAAGATCTGGTGGAGCTCCTCGGACCAGCTGACCTCGTCGGTGAGGAGGTTCCACTCGGCGCTGCCGACGCGGCTGAGCAGGGAGCCGGTCCGGGCGGAGGCGTCCGGCTCGCCGTAGGCGGCGCCGGGATCCGAGGCGACCTCGGCCGCGTTCTCCGGTTCCGTCCCGGGAGTGGCCGGCAGCTCATCCGGTACACCGGCCTTGAGCTGCCCCAACTGGGCGCCAAGGTCGTCGAGTTGATGTACGGCGAGATCGCACAGGGCGCGCTGCCAGCGGTTGCGGGGATCGTCCTCGTCCAAGACGGCGTCCCGGCGTACGGCGTCCACGTCACCGCGCAGACGGCGGGTCTGCGAGATCAACGCGTCCACCATGCCGGGCTCGGGCGGTTGGGCGGGACGGTCCGCGAACAGATGGGACGGCATGTCGTACTCCGATACAGGCGCGGCGCGGCCGGTTGCGAACGAGGAACAAGGCCCGGAGTCGACTGTTGCACAGGCGGAGACAGCTCGTAAGGGATTTGGCAACACTCGATACGGTGGTGCTTCTGGCATATGTCAAAGGCCCGCCGATTACCGGCCATCGGGGTGGTAACGGATCATGCCGGTGAGAAGGTTACGGTGCTGGTGTGGTGAACGACGAGTTGGGCACGGTGGGTACGGCGGTGCTGCTGGCAGCGGCCCCGGCGGGGCGGGGCCGGGCGGTGGACGCGACGTCCGTCCTGCCGGCGCTGGCGGCGGTGCCGCCGGGCGCGCTGACCGGCACACAGGTGGCGACGGTGGTCGAACTGGCCGACCCGCTGGACCCGCAGACCGTCCTGACCCGGCTGCGCGCCGCTGCGGCGTCGCCGGGGCCGCTGGCCCTCTACCTCGCGGGCCAGCTCCAGCTGGACCGCAAGCAGCGGCTGCCGCACCTCGCGCTGGCCCGCAGCACGGCGACGACGTTGCGGTACACCGGACTGCCCTGGCACTGGCTCGCCGGCGAACTCGCCGTGCGACGGGCGGGAACGACGACGGTCGTGGTGGACCTCGTGGCGGACGCGGAGGCCTGGGAACGGCTGGCCGCCACCCCCGGCCTCCTGTCCGTCGGCCCCGGCCCGCTCCTGTACGGCCGCGTCGCCCCGGCCGCCCGGCGCGGCGAACCGGCGACCCCGGAGTACCTTCGCGCCCTCGCCTCGATCTGGCGCACGGGCGCCCGGCCCCCATGGCCCCACCTCCACGCGGAGGCGGCGGCACAGGCCGACGCCGCCGGGGCGCTGTTCCTCACCCCGGAGCACGGCCCCGCGGCCGGGACACCCGCTCGGGCCGCGACGCCCCCGGCAGGAGCGACGCCGATCCCTGCGCCTGCGGCGGAACATGCGCCGTTTGGGGCCGGTTCGGGGCGCGCGGCGTCCGTGCCTGCGGCGAACACGTGCCGCCTGGGGCTGGTTCTGGGGGCGAGGTGTCCGCGCCTGCGGCGGAACAGGCGCTGCCTCAGGCCGGTTCGGGGCGCGCGGCGTCCG
>NZ_JAGGOS010000207.1 GCF_018614205.1 Streptomyces sp. ISL-36
GGCCTCGGCCGCCCGCTGGACGGGCCGGGGTTCGCCCGCCGGTCGGTGCGGGCGGCGGTGGCAGCCGGGGCCACGGTCCGTACCGGCGTCAGCGCCACCGGCTGGGCGGGCCCCCTCACACTGGAGGCAACCGCCGCCACCGGGCTCGAAACGCTCACCGCCCGCGTGGTGATCCTGGCCACCGGCGCGCGCGAACGGCCACGCAGCGCACGGCTGGTGCCGGGGACCCGACCGGCCGGGGTGTTGACCACCGGCGAGCTGCAGCAGTCCGTCCATCTGTACGGCGTACGGCGTGAGCGGCTGGGCCGGCGAGCCGTCGTGATCGGCGCGGAGCCGGTGTCCCGTCATGCGGTGGGGACGCTGCGCCGGGCCGGGGTGGAGGTGGTCGCCATGATCACGGATCAGCCGCGCGGCCCACGCCGGTTCGGCGCCGTACCGCCCCCTCCCCTGCTCACCGGCGCCAGGGTGACCGAGCTGCTGGGCCGCGGATGGCTGGCGGGCGTCGCCGTGGGCCGTCACGACGGACGCGTCGGAACGATCCGCTGCGACACGGCCGTCTTCACGGGGGACTGGATCCCGGACAGCGAACTCTCCCGCTCCGCAGGGGTGTTGCTGGACAGCGGTACGAAGGGTCCGGCGGTCGACGGTGCGTTCCGCACCGCGTCCGCAGGGATCTTCGCGGTGGGCAACACGCTGCGCGGGGTCGAATCGGCGGGCGCGGCGGCGGGCGAGGGGCGCGCGGTGGCGGACGCGGTCCTGCGGTACCTGGCGGGCGAACCGTGGCCGGGCGGGGGCGTGCCGGTGGTGGTGGAGAGCCCGCTGCGGTGGGTGGCGCCGAACCGTGTCACCGACAGCATCGGTGGCCGTCCCTTCCTTCTCCGCGCGCGGGTTCCGCTGGTCCGTCCGGTGGTCTCCGTGACGCAGGGCGACCGGCTCCTCCACCGTGGTCAGGTGTGGGGAACGGCATGGCCGCACCGTTCGCTGCGGCTCGCGGCGGGGTGGGTGCGGGAGGTGGACCCGGCGGGCGGCCCGGTGACGGTGACCGCGCGGGTCGGAACCTGAGGACGTCCCGACAATGGCCTGGTCCTGTGGCGGCTGTCCGCGGCGTTGACCACCCCTCACGACCCCTCCATGCTCATGACAGGAATTCCGTTTCTCCGACACGGAGGTGTCATGGTCCGGCGCACGGTCAGATCCCTGCTCGGCATGGTCCTGCTGGTGGTCACCGCCCTCGCGGGCACGGTCGCCACCTCGGGCACGGCACACTCGACCACCACCGACGAGTGCTACACCTGGGGACGCACCCTGTCCTCCGGAATGTCCGGGGCCGACGTGACCCAACTCCAGATCCGGGTCGCCGGATATCCCGGCTACGGCGCCGTGCTGGCCGTCGACGGCGACTACGGGCCGGCCACGAAGGCCGCGGTGACCCGCTTCCAGCAGGCGTACGGGCTCACGGCGGACGGTGTGGCGGGGTCCGCGACCTTCTCCAAGCTGTACGCGCTCCAGGACGGCGACTGCACGCCCGTCCACTTCACCTATGCCGAGCTCAACAAGTGCAACAGCGACTTCTCGGGCGGCGCCGTCAGCGCCGCCACAGCCAAGTCCAACGCGCTGCGCGCGATGTGGAAGCTGGAGGCGATGCGCCACGCTCTGGGCGACGTACCGATCTCGGTGAGCAGCGGCTTCCGCTCGTACGCCTGCAACTCGGCGGTCGGCGGTGCGTCGGACAGCCGGCATCTGTACGGCGACGGCATCGATCTGACGGGGTCGCCGTCCCTGTGCACCCTCGTCAAGCAGGCCCGCAACCACGGCTTCAACGGAATTCTCGGGCCGGGCTACCCGGGGCACGGCGACCACGCGCACGTCGACACCCGGTCGTCCCGCTACTGGTCGGCGAGCAGCTGCGGGATCTGACGCGGTCGGCCACACTGAGCCGTATGCCGGACAAGCGCAGCGCTGGGCTCCTTCTCTTCCGCCGGACGGCGGACGGTGGCTTCGAGGTCCTCATCGGCCATATGGGCGGGCCGTTCTGGTCGTCGAAGGACGTCGCGGCCTGGTCGATCCCCAAGGGCGAGTACGGCCCGGAGGAGAGCGCGGAGGCCGCCGCCCGCCGCGAGTTCGAGGAGGAGCTCGGCCTGCCGGCACCCGACGGTGAGCGGATCACTCTCGGGGAGGCACGTCAGTCGAACGGAAAGACCGTCACGATCTGGGCCGTCGAGGGCGACCTCGACCCGACGCTGGTCGTGCCCGGCACGTTCACCATGGAGTGGCCGCGCGGTTCGGGCGTCCAGCGGGACTTCCCGGAGATCGACCGGGTCGGCTGGTTCGCCCCCGAGGCGGCCGCTCCGCTCCTCGTGGCGGGGCAGCGCGTCTTCCTCGACCGTCTCGCCGCGTGGGTGGACGGCCGGGGGGACTGAACCCCGGAAGGGCGAGCGGGGCGCGGGCACGGGCGGGGCGAACCCCGGTTGTCAGACCCGTACGAGAGGGTGGAGGTCGCCAACCTGTCGAGAGGGAGCCCGACATGACCACGATCACCGCCCGTGAGCGCGCCGCTGCCCAGGCGTACCTCCGTCTGCTGGAATCGACCCAGGCGGTGCTGACGGACCCGCACCTCGCTCCGTACGCGGGGGCGATGCTCACGCACCCGATGGCAGAGGCCGACGCGGCCCTGCGGGCCGCCGGTCTCTCGGGGAACGAGGCGCACCTCCTCCATCTCGTCGCGGCCCTGCGCGCCTCGCCGGCGGGCGACCGCGGCCGGCCGCGTTAGGTGATACGGCCGTACTGGGTCGGGATCTGGGTGAGCGCGACGGCGCCGGACGCCGGGAACCAGTCGGTCCACTCGTGCACGGATCCTCGTGCCGTCGGGCCGGAGGCCGGCCCGTCACCGTCACACCGCCGGGTCCGGTGTCGCCGGCCGGCGAGGGTGGCGGCCGAGGAGTTCGGCCAGGCCTCGGCGGGTGGTGGCGAGCACCACCCGGTCTCCGGCGCCCAGCACACGGTCCGGCTCCAGTTGCCACACGAGTCCGGCTCCGGGGCGGCCGAGGGGCGCGGAACCGGTCGCCAGGGCGATCACCCGCCAGGCTCCCGGGTGGAACGCCTCGGCCACCGTGCGGTCTTCGAGGAGCGGGTTGCCCGCCACCTCCAGGGCCGCGAACAGCAGCACACGGCGTTCCACCGGGATGGCGCCGAGGATCTGGCGGCCCATCATGGCGCCGGCAAAGGCGGGCGCCGCCAGGTGCGAGACGCTGCGGCTGCGGGTCAGGGCATCGGGGTGGGCCGCGCGCAGGGTGCGGTAGACGGCGGTGGCGAAGTCGTCGTCGTAAAGGCGCAGCGCGACCCGCAGATCGGGCTTGACGGACCGCGCGGAGAGCGCGGCCTCCAGATTGGTGATGTCGACGCTGGTGAGGGCGAGCAGGGCGTGGGCGCGGTGGACGCGGGCGGCCTCCAGGACGCCCTCCTCGGTGACGTCCCCGATGACGGTCGGTACGCGCAGCCGGCGTGCCAGCGCGATGCCGCGTGCCTCCGGATCGGACTCGACGCAGACCACCGGGATGTTCAGCCTGCGCAGCCGGGCGAGGACACGTGTACCGACCTTGCCGAGACCGAGCAGGACGACATGGCCGGACAGTCCGCGCGGCGGGCGGCGCAAAGAGGTCGCCGTACGGAAGGTGCCGAGGCCCTCCAGGAGCGCCGCGACCAGGACCGGCAGCAGGAGGAGGCCGACGAAGCCGGCGAGGATCTGCAGCACCTGACGGCTGGTCGGCTCCTCCACGGCGGGGTCCCCGATGGCGAAGATGTCCAGGAGCGTCAGATAGGCGGCGTGCAGCGGATGGTCCCCCGTGGTGAGCCAGGAGGCGAGGGCGATCGCGCCGACGGCGGCGGCGACGCCCCCGAGCGACCAGCGCAGCCGTCGGGAGAAGAGGGAGGCGACGGGGAGGGCGGAGGCGCCGAACCGGTTGGAGGGCAGGGTCGGACCGGCGTACGTGATCGCTTCGAGGGCGACCGTGCCCCGGCCCGGGGCGGCCGCGACGGCCGGGTCGTCGGGCAGCAGCAGCGGGCCCTGGTCGCCGCTCCGCTCGGAGCCCTCGCAGCCGGCCGGGTCGTTGGTGGTCGCCGAGAGGAGGGCGAGCGTGCACAGGCCAGGGTCGGCGGTCTCGCCCCGGGCGGCCGGGCTCCGCTCGACGGCGTGCAGGAGCAGACCGCCGGCCTGGATGACCTTGCTGGTGCCGGCGACGGCGGTGGCCGCGAGGGCCGGGGCCGCCGTGTCCGCGTCGGAGAGCACGGTCGTCGAGGCGTCGAGGAGCTTGGGGTCGAGGCAGGGCTCGGCGACGGCGGCGGCCTGGTCCAGAAGGGTCTCCAGGTGCTGTCCGAGCTTGCGGTTGTAGAGCCGGATGACCAGGCGCAGCCGCGGGTTGAGCCGGCGGGCGGCGAGCGCGGCCCTGATGTTCGTCTCGTCGTCGTCGTGGACGAGGGCGAGCGCGGCCGCCTGCTCCACACCCGCGTCGACGAGCACCGTCTCGTCGACCTCGGCCGTCTCGACCACCCTGACGGAGCGGGCGGCGGGCGCCCCGCGCTGCTCGCCGACGGTGCCGCGGGTCACGGCCGCGGTCACTCTGCCGAAGAGCGAGGAGGCGCGTCCCGGGCGGCCCGCCGACTGGTGCGGGGAGTCGCCGGGAACGGGTACGAGCAGGGTGACCCGCTCTCCGTAGACGTCGTGGAGCTCGCCCGCGAGCCGGTGGGCGAGCACGTCGTCGCCGCTGACGATCATGTGGCCGACGGGGGTGGGCCGACCCGGCCGTTCCGCCCGGAACAGGGGCGCGCCGAGCGGCGCTCCCTGGGGGCCGGAGGCGGGCGACCGCTCCTCGGGATCAGGTGGAACGGACGTGCTCTGGTACGGAAGTGAGGACACGTCACCAGCATGCACTGCCCCACCGACACCCCCGCGCACACCCGGCTCCGGGGGCGCAGGTCGCCGGGCTCGCGCGGCGCCCTCCCGAGTGTGGCGTACGGGCGGCGACACCGCCCGTACGCCACAGGTCGTACGCCGGTCGGCGCACTACGATCTGCGGGTACCGCCGCATTTTCCTACGGTGGCTGAATGATCGTCACGTCAGCTGTCCGTCACGCTGCCGCCGGTACCGCGGCGCTGCTGCTCGTGCTGTCCGCCCCCGCGGCCACGGCGTCCACCGTCACCGAACCCACTCCGCCCGTGGAACGGTTCGTCGATCCCGCACGGCTGCACCGCACCGGCACCCAGGTCCATCCGCTGCCCGGAGGGCCGAGCGCGCCCTCCTCCCTCTCGGCGCTGTCGTGGCTGGTGGCGGACGCCGCCACGGGCGAGGTTCTGGCGGCGCGCAACGCTCATCGGCGGCTGCCGCCGGCCAGCACGCTCAAGGCGCTCTTCGCCGTGACCGCGCTCCCCCACGTCGACGAGGAGCGGCGGCACACGGTCGCGGAGTCGGAGCTGGCGGGGATCGGCCAGGGCAGCAGCATGGTCGGGGTGAAGGCCGGATTCACGTACAAGGTGTCGGACCTGTGGAAGGGGGTCTTCCTCAGCTCGGGCAACGACGCGGTCCGCGTGCTGGCGGCGATGAACGGCGGCTGGGAGGCCATGTCCCGTCAGATGCAGGAGAAGGCACGGGCGCTGGGGGCGTACGACACGCGGGTGGTGTCACCCGACGGGTACGACGCGCCGGGCCAGGTGTCGTCCGCGTACGACCTGGCGGTCTTCGGCCGGGCCGGTCTGCACAACCCGTCGTTCGTCCGATACTGCTCCACCCGGTACGCCGATTTCCCGGCCGGTGGCTGGTCGTACGGCATCCGCAACACCAATCGGCTGCTGACCGGGGCGGACGGCGTGGACCGCTATCCGGGGCTCATCGGGGTCAAGAACGGCTATACGAGCGGCGCGGGGAACACGCTGATCGCCGCCGCGAAGCGGGGCTCGCGAACGCTGGTCGTGTCCGTGATGAACCCACAGTCGGGCGGCGGGCTCGCCGTGTACGAGGAGGCGCGCACGCTGCTCGACTGGGGCTTCGAGGCGGCCGGCCGGGTGGAGCCCGTGGGGTCGCTCACACCGGTACGCGTGAAGGCGACGACCCTGCCGGCAGCGCGCTCGGCGTCACCGCGGCCGGGTCCGGAGGCGGTCGTGTCCGGGAAGGCCGCGGCGCGGGCAGGCGCGCCGGGGCAGGCCCCCTCGGCACAGGCGCAGCCCGCAAAGGCGCAGGC
>NZ_JAGGOS010000208.1 GCF_018614205.1 Streptomyces sp. ISL-36
CACCCGCACACCGCCGGCCGCGCCGCCTCCCCGGCGGCCACGCCCGGCCCGCACGCCGAGGAGCCACCCCCCGTGCCGTATACCGACCTCCCCCGGACCATCCGGCCGCCCGGACCGCCGAACTCCCGCCGGAACCGGGGGACTTCGACACCTTCTGGAGCGAGACCCTGCGGACGGCCCGGAAGGCCGGCGGCGATCCCGAGGTCCGCCCGGTGCCCGACGCGCCCCTGACCACCCTCGACGCCTACGACGTACGGTTCGCCGGCTGGGCCGGCCAGCCCATCGCCGCTTGGCTCGTCGTCCCCTCGGAGGCCGAGGGGCCCCTGCCGACGGTGATCACGTACATCGGGTACAGCGGCGGACGCGGCCTGGCCACCGACCATCTCCTCTACGCGTCCGCCGGATACGCCCACCTCGTCGTCGACAGCCGCGGCCAGGGCCACGACACCCCCGACCCGCATCCGGACAGCGGAACCCAGGGGGTCCACGGGTACATGACCAGGGGGATCGAGGACCCGCACGCCCACTACTACCGCCGGCTCGTTACCGACTGCGTCCGAGCGGTCGACGCCGCCCGCTCACTGCCCCACGTCGACCGGGACCGGATCGTGGTCCAGGGCGCAAGCCAGGGGGGCGGGCTCGCCCTCGCCGTCGCCGGACTCGCCGGGGATCACATCGCGGGAGCCCTGCCCGACGTGCCCCTCCTCTGCCACATCCGGCGCGGCGCCGAGACCGCGACCGAGGGACCGTACACCGAACTCGTCGACCACCTGCGCCACCACGACCCCTACGCGGCGGACCGTGTCTTCACCACCCTCGGCTACTTCGACGGCGTGCACTTCGCCCGCAGGGCCACGGCTCCCGCCCTGTTCAGCGCCGGCCTGATGGACGCCGTCTGCCCGCCGTCCACGGTCCTCGCGGCCTTCCGGAACTACGCGGGGGAGAAGGACATCCGAGAGTGGCCCTTCGGCGACCACTCCGGGGGCAAGGGGGCCACAGCCGTCGAGCACCTGCGCTGGCTGCGCCGGCACGGACTCGCCCCCGCCCGGCGATAGTCCGGCGGAAGCCGGAAGGAGAACGCCGAGGAGTCGGGCGGCAGACCGGTGAGAACCGGAAAGAAGGTACGAGGAAGAGGCCGTACCTCCGTGGGGGAGGTACGGCCTCTCGTCGGGCGCGCGTCACGCGGAAGAGGCCGTACCTCCGTGGGGGAGGTACGGCCTCTCGTCGGGCGCGCGTCACGCGGGCCGGGGCGGGCCCGTCGAGCCCCGCGGCGTCAGCGACGGCGTCGGGACCTGGAGCGCCCCGCTGTGCGTGCCCTCGATCACCCCGAAAAGGGCACGCGCGACCTCCTCGCCGAAGCGGTGCACGTCATGGCTCATGGCGGAGAGTGGCGGGTGGGTGAGCCGGCACAGCTGCGAGTCGTCCCAGGCCAGCAACGACACGTCGTCCGGCACCACGAGCCCCATCTCCGATGCCACGGCAGCCCCGGCGACCGCCATGATGTCGTTGTCGTACACGATCGCCGTCGGACGGTCGCGGGTCAGCAGCAGACCGCGGGTCGCCCGGGCACCCTCCTCGCCGGCGAAGCCGGTCGACACCTGGCGCCGGCCGTCGAGACCCAGCTCCGCCATGGTGGTCTCGAACGCCCTGGCGCGGATGCCGCTGTGTCCGAGACCGGCGGGGCCGCCGACACGTGCGATGCGCCGGTGGCCGAGCGCCGCCAGGTACCGCACGGCGTCCGCGGCCGCCGTGGCGTCGTCCGTCCAGACCGAGGGGAATCCGCCGGTCAGCGACGGATGCCCGACGGCGACCGCGGGAAGTCCCAGCGCCCGCAACGGCGGGACCCGGGGATCCTCCTGCCGGAAGTCGACCAGGATCGCCCCGCCGATCATCTTGCCCCGCCACCACCCCTCGTACAGGGCGATCTCCTCGTCCAGGTCCCGCACCAGCCGGAGCAGCAGCGAGCACGAACGCTCCGTCAGAACACTCTCGATACCGGAGATGAACTCCATGTAGAAGGGTTCGAGTCCCAGCAGCCGGGCCGGGCGGCAGATCGCCAGACCCACGATGCCCGCCCGCTGCCCGGACAGGCTCCGCGCCGTCTGGTGCGGAGCCCAGCCCAGCTCCCGGGCGACCTCGAAGATCCGCTCCCGCGTCGCCCGGGACACCCCCGGGCGGTTGTTGAACGCCATCGACACCGCGCCTTTGGACACACCGGCCCGCGCCGCGACGTCGTTGATGGTGACGCGTGGGGCAGCGGCGCTCACGCCGGGTCCACGCTGAACAGGGCCGCGCGAACCCGCTCGACGTCGACGTCCGCGCAGCCGCTCACCCGGATTGTCGCCTCCTCGCCGGGCAGCAGCGTGAGCAGGCCCCGGTCCGCGCTCGCCGCGGGACCGAGCCGGTCGGGCTGGAGGAGGAGGTCTCTCACCAGGGTCTCCGCCGTCACCACCACGTCGACGGCCGTACTCGTCCCGGGCACGGCCTCCAGCCGGACCTCGTACCGGGCGGACGGGTAGGCGAACTCCTTGTCGGGCACGGGGAAATGCACCGCGCGGAGCCCGTCTGCGTCCGCGACCAGGAACTCCTTGGGCGATCCCGGCGCGGGCAGCAGCTCCGCGGGGAGCGCCGGCCTGGCGACCGAGCGCGGGGCGGCCACCACCTCGATCACGGTCTCCCGCAGGACGGTCCCGTCCGCGTCGACGCGCCGCAGCGCGACCGCCGTGTGCCAGGGGGAGCCGGACTGGTTGTCGACGGCGAGCACCGGACCGTCGTCGCCCGGCAGGAGGGTGAGCAGCCGGTCCGCGTACACGCGCCGCAGCTCGTGGTGGAGCGGCTTGAGACGGCCGTCGCCGTCGATCGCGGCCCAGGAGCTGACCGGCCAGCAGTCGTTGAGCTGCCACACCACCGTGCCCGCGCAGACCGGCCAGTGGGCCCGCCAGTGCTCGATACCCGCCGCCACGGCCCGCGCCTGGACCACCTGGGCCAGGTAGTGCCAGCGGTCGAAGTCGCCCTCGGGAAGCCGGAAGTGGCGCTCGATGCCCCGGTTCAGCTTGCCGTTGCCGTCCTCGGCCTTCTGGTGGTGCAGCATGCCGGGGGAGTCCGGGGCGAGCTCCTCACCGGGCAGGGCGCGCCGCAGCGTGGCGAGCGCGGGCGGTGCCTGCCAGCCGAACTCGGCGACGAAGCGCGGCACGCTCGCCCGGTACTCGGCGTAGTCCTGGCGGTTCCACACCTCCCACGAGTGGTGGGTGCCGTGACGGGTGTCGTTGGGGTGGTGGTCCCAGGACCCGGACCAGGGACTGCCGGCCGTGTACGGGCGGGTCGGGTCCAGCTCGGCGACGATCCGCGGCAGCACCCCGAGGTAGTACCCCTCGCCCCAGGAGTCTCCCGCGAGGGGCGCCTCCCAGTTCCAGTCGCGGAATCCCCAGAGGTTCTCGTTGTTGCCGTTCCACAGGACCAGGCTGGGGTGCGGCATGAGGCGGACAACGTTGTCACGCGCCTCTGCCTCCACCTCCTCGCGCAGCGGCCGCTCCTCGGGATAGGCGGCGCAGGCGAAGAGGAAGTCCTGCCAGACCATGAGCCCGAGCTCGTCGCAGATGTCGTAGAAGGCGTCGTCCTCGTAGATGCCGCCGCCCCAGATGCGGATGAGGTCGACGTTGGCGTCGGCGGCCTGGGTGAGCCGGGTCCGGTAGCGCTCGGGCGTGATGCGGGAGGGCAGGACGTCGTCGGGGATCCAGTTGACCCCGCGCGCGAAGGTCCGTACGCCGTTGACGACGAAGGTGCAGCCGGTTCCGTGCGCGTCGGCCGAGCGGTCGAGCTCGACGGTACGGATGCCGATCCGGCGCCGCCAGACGTCGAGCGGCCTCTCCACCGCGTCCAGCAGCGTCACATCGAGCTCGTACAGGGGCTGGTCGCCGTAGCCGCGCGGCCACCACAGCCGCGCCTCGGGAACGTCCAGGCGCAGTACGGTCTCGTCGCCCTCGAAGGAGACCTCGGCCGCCGCGAAGGTCTTCGTCTCCTCGAAGGCCCCTGCCTGCTCGAAGGAGGCCGCGGTTTCGTCGGGGGCCGCGGCTTCGGCCGTGGCCTCGGTCCCTCGGGCGGTGGCCCCTCGGGCAGCCCGGACGGTGGCCCGTACGGTCAGCGGGCGACCGGCGCCCTGCTCCGTGCGCTCGATCCGGAGCCGGAGCTCGACGTGGCCGGTCGCGCCGTCGACCGTGACGAGCGGGCGGACCTGCGCGAGCCGGGCGGTCGACCAGTGCTCCAGGCGCACCGGGCGCCACATGCCCGCCGTCACGACGGTGGGCCCCCAGTCCCAGCCGAAGCTGCAGGCCATCTTGCGGATGTACTGGAAAGGCTCGGGGTAGACGTTCGGCCGCTCCCCGGTGAGCGCGCGGACCCGGTCCGCCTCCTCGTACGCCGAGGCGAAGCGGACTTCGAGGGGTCCTGTGCGGCCGGTGACGTCGAAGCGGTGCGCGCGGTGCATGTTGCGCGTGGTGCCGAGGGTCTCGCCGGCCAGGACGATCTCCGCCGCCGTGTCCAGTCCCTCGAAGACCAACTCGGTGCGCTCGTGAGGGCTGTCGTGGGTCAACGCGGTGACGTAGGACCACGCCTGGCGGCCGACCCACGCGATCTCCGTCTCGTTCCGGCCGATGAAGGGGTCGGGTATGACCTGCGCGGCGAGCAGATCGGTGTGGACGCAGCCGGGGACGCGGGCCGGGAGCAGTGCGTCCTCGTGGCGCAGGCTCCAGCCCTCGGTCAGCTGGGTGACGTCCTTCATGTGTGCGGCTCCAATCGCCTGACAGCGGCGGGTGCGTATACGACCCCGACAACCTAGCGGCCTGCTCAGCCTCTGTCCATGAACCGGTAAAGTTCCGTCTAAGTCACCGAACGTGTACGGAGAGGTGTGAATTCCAGGGCTCTACTGCCCCGGGGCAGTGTTTCGGGTAACGATTGAGCATCGCGCGGGAATCGAGCGCTTTACCGGTTCACACGGTCCTGTCATAGTGCCGACATCCCACTTTGACCTGAGCCGTAACCCTGAAGGAGTTGGGCACATGGGGAAGACGAAGGCGCTCACGGGCGCACTTCTCACCGCCGCGATGCTGACCGTGGCGGGATGCAGTGGCGGGGGAGCCGCCTCCGGCGAGACCGCGGCGGCGCCCGCGAACCCGAACGAGGCCTCCGGCGAGATCAAGGTCCTCACGCATCGCACCGACCTCGTCCAGAACGGCACGCTCAAGGGGTACGCGGCGGCCTTCAACAAGATCTATCCCAAGGTGAAGGTGAAGTTCGAGGGCATCACCGACTACGAGGGGGAGGTGAAGATCCGTATGAACACCAAGGCGTACGGAGACGTGCTGATGATCCCCGCGGCGGTCGCCAAGAAGGACTACCCGAAGTTCTTCGCGCCTCTCGGGCCGACCGCCGAACTGTCGGAGAAGTACCGCTTCAGCGACAAGACCGAAGTGGGAGGCAAGGTCTACGGCATCGCCCAGTTCGGCACGGCCAACGGTTTCGTCTACAACAAGACGCTGTGGAAGAAGGCCGGGATCACCGAGTGGCCGAAGACTCCGCAGGAGTTCACCGCCGCACTGAAGGCGATCGCGGAGAAGACGGACGCCGTCCCGTACTACACGAACTTCAAGGACGGCTGGCCGATGGTCCAGTGGACCTCGAACGTGGGCTCGGTGACCTGCGACGCGAAGGCGGCCGACAAGCTGGCCGGGCCGGTCTCCCCCTGGAAGCCCGGCGGTGAACTGCACACGATCGACACGCTGCTCCACGACATCGTGAAGCAGGGGCTCGCCGAGAAGGACCCCACCACCACCAACTGGGAGACCTCCAAGGCCCTGCTCGCCGAGGGCGGGATCGGTGCGATGATGCTGGGCTCCTGGTCGATCACCCAGATGCAGGCCGCGGCGAAGGAGGCCGGCGGCTCCGCGGCGGACATCGGCTTCATGCCCTTCCCCGTCCAGCGCGACGGCAAGTTCTGCGCCACGCTCGTCTCCGACTACCAGCAGGCCGTCAGCGCATACTCCGAGAACAAGACGGCGGCGCGCGCCTGGATCGACTGGTTCACCGAGAAGTCCGGTTACTCGGAGCGGGAGGGCGCGGTGCCAGCGGTGAAGTCGGCTCCTCTGTCGGCGACGCTCAAGGATTACGTTGACAACGATGTCACCCTGATGGAGCGCTCCGAGGCCGAGACGGCCACGGTCAACGACATCGACAACGCCGCCGAGATCGGCCTGAACAAGCCCGACTACCGGCAGAAGCTCATCGACACCGCGCGCGGAGCACAGAAGGGCAGCCTCCAGGACTTCTTCGCCGACCTCGACAAGAGGTGGGACGAGGCGGCGAGGACCGCCGGTTCCTGACCCCGGCGGAGCGGGCCCCGGCCGTACGACACCGGCCGGGGCCCTCTGACCTCCCGCAGTCGCGGACACGAAAGGCCGACATGACCGAGACACCTCCCCCTTCGACGGGGCCCGCGCCGGACCCCGCGCCCGTGGCCACACGGGCCCTCGGGGCCGGGCCCGCGCCGGACCCCGCG
>NZ_JAGGOS010000020.1 GCF_018614205.1 Streptomyces sp. ISL-36
GAAGTGAAACCGGGAGGCTAGGAGCCTGCTCAGATACGGAGACGTGCCGGTTCCTGGCGAGCCGGACACTGTCAGGAGGTTGCTCCGATGCCAGTCCTGCCCCATCTCAGCCTGTGCGCGAGCGAGATGAGGATGCCACGGCGCCATGCTCCTGGGCTTCTCCTCATCGGTACTCACGGCATAAGGGTAGATGCTCGCCCCAAGGCGCGGAGCCGTTCGCCTCAATCTCTGGCGGTCGCAAGGGCACGGGTTCATCGACATGAGCGATCATGTTCGTAGGGCGCGGGGGCGCACCCGAGCTGTGAAGGACCCCCATCATGGGACGCCCCGATAAAGCCGCGCGTGCGGCCATCGCGCGCCGCCGCTCGGACGCCATCGACCTCCGCCTCGCCGGCGTGGACTGGCTGACGATCGCCCGCAAGCTCGCCGCCGACCCCGCGGTCAACAGCGACGGCATCGCCTACCCGCAGGGGTACGGCATCGAGCGGTACCGGAAGAAGCAGGACCCACCGACCGACGAGGCCCTGATCCACGCCGCTTGCCGTGACGTCCGCACCGCGCTCGCCGACCGGCGCGCCGAGCTGAACGACGACGTCGACGAGCTACGCGCCCTGGAGGCCGACAGGCTCGACCGGCTGTTCTTCATCGCCTACAAGAAGGCCGTCCGCGACCAGGACCTCGCGGCCGTCGACCGCACCCTGCGGATCATGGAGCGCCGCGCCCGGCTCCTCGGCCTCGACATGCCCGTCCGCACCGAGCTGTCCGGCCCGGACGGCGGACCGGTCCAGGTCGAGAACTCGACTGTGGACGAGCTGGAGAAGCTGATCGCGCTCACCGATCCGGACACGGAGTGAGGGCCCGGGACTACGAGAGCGTCGTCGCCCACTACAAGACGCTGCCGCCGGCGCAGCGGCGCTCCATAGCCCAGTCCGCCTCCCCGGAACTACGGGCCGAGCTCGTACGTGCCGAACGCCAGCTTGCGATGGACCGCTCCCCGGGCGCGCTCGCCGCCGTGCTCACCGGCGGACAGGAGATGCAGGCCCCGCACCTCGACCTGATCGACCAGGCGTTCATCGACATGGCCGAGGGTCGCTGCGACCGCGTCATGCTCACCATGCCCCCGCGGCACGGCAAGAGCCGACGAGCCTCACGCTGGGCCCCACTGTGGTACCTGCGGCGCAATCCCGGCCACCGCATGATGATCGCCAGCTACTCCGCCGACCTCGCCGACGACCACGGCCGATGGATTAGGGACGCCATTCTCACCTGGGGCGACGACCTCGGCCTTCAGCTCAAGCCCGGCAGCCAGGCCGCCAACCGCTTCGACATCGTCGGCGGCGAGGGCGGACTCCTCGCAGCAGGCCTCGTCGGCGGCCTGACCGGACGCGGCGCGCACATCGCCATCGTGGACGACCCGGTCAAGGACATGGCGGACGCCGACTCCCCGACCATGCGAAGGCGTGCCTGGACTGGTGGACCTCCGTCATCCAAACCCGACTCGAACCGACCGGCGCCATCTGCCTGATCCAGACCCGCTGGCACGAAGACGACCTCGCCGGGCGCATCCTCGCCACCGAGCGCGACGCCTGGCGCGTCATCGACCTCCCCGCCCTCGCCGACAGCCCGGACGATCCCCTTGGCCGGGCACCAGGAGAAGCACTGTGGCCCGAGCGGTTCAGCGCCGCCCACCACGCCAAGACCCGCAAGCGCGTCGGCGAACGAGTCTGGGGCGCCCTGTACATGCAGAAGCCGCGACCGCCCGCGGGAGGCGTGTGGCAGCGCGAGTGGATCGACAACGCCCGCATCAACGCCGTCCAGTTCTCCGGCCTCGACATGGCACGCGTCATCGTCGCCGTCGACCCCGCCGGCGGCGAGAGCACCGTCGGCGACGAGACCGGCATCGTCGGCGTCGCCCGCGACTTCGACCGGCAGCTCTACGTCCTCGCCGACCGGTCCGGCTCGATGGGTGCCAACGACTGGGGCCTGGCCGCCTGTCGCCTGGCTCTGGGGCTCAAGGCCGACGCCATCGTGGTGGAGAAGAACTACGGCGGAGACATGGCGAAACAGGTAGTCACCCAGGCGTGGGAGCAACTGCGCAGGGACGGCGTCACCAAGGGCCTGCTCATGCCGATGATCCTGGAGGTCACCGCGAAAGTCGGAAAACGGCTCCGCGCGGCACCGGTGGCCCAGCTGTACGAGCAGCAACTCGTCCACCACGTCGGCGAGTACACCGAGCTGGAAGACCAGATGGTCACCTGGGTCGAAGGCATGGACAGTCCGGACCGCATGGACGCCGCCGTGCACGGCCTCACGGAGCTGGCCGACCCCGACCAGCTCGACACCCTCCCGCCCGGGTCGGCCGACGACCGCTTCGAGGGGCGAAGGTGACAGCCCCGGAGGTGGCAGCCCCTGCTAGCCGGCCGTATGCGCACCCACGACCACTTGGAGGATTCGACCCAACATGAACTGACCATGCATTAAGTTGTTGGCCTCAGAACGACCGCAGTCACCGAGGCGGACAATCACACGGGAGATCAAGGGTGTTGACAGAGGCGCTGCTTCAGCTGGCGGCTGCGGGGGGCGGAGCGATCGTGGCCGCTGCGGCAACCGACGCCTGGCAGAGTACCAAGGGGGGCGTGGCCCGACTGTTCAACCGCGGGGACGATCGGGAGGAGCAGCGCATCTCCGTGCAGCTCGACCGAATCCCGCACCAGCTGGAGCAGGCGTCCGAGGCGGAACAGGACCAGATCCGGACCGCGCTCGCGGATCGCTGGCGGGTGAAGCTGACGGAGCTCCTGGAGGAGTATCCAGAGCTCGAAGACGAGCTCCGGGCACTCGTCGAGCAGGTCCGCGCGTCGGCACCAGAGGCGCAACAGTTCTTCACCCAGAACAACCACTCGCACGACCAGTCCAGGCAGTACGTCGTCCAGCACGGCACGATCGTGATCAACGATGATCCGGACGCCCGGCAAGGATCATGATGTCCGCCGATCACAGGGGCACCCAGGAGAACAACGCACACGGCAACGCCCGGCAGTACATCGCTCAGAACGGCAACGTCATCGTTCCGGAGGTACCCGAGGAAGCCGGCCACCGAGCGAAGCACCGCAGGTGGGTTAAGTACGGCCTCGCTGGCATCCTGGCCGGTGCAGCGGTGGTGACGTACTTCGTTATCAGGATCGAGGGACACTCCAAGGAGTCCAACAACCTTGCCCGGCACGGCCCGGAACTGAAATCCAATCTCGCAGTGTCGCAGCTGTCGGCCTACATCACGGGAGGTATCGACGGGGAGTCATACGATGCCACTGAACAGAACCCTGTGCGCACGAAGGCGACCAACCTCCACGGGCCCCACATCGACATCACGCTGGGGAACATCGCCAACGGCGCCTCCTTGGTCACGAAGGCCAGCATCAGGTTCAACCGGCTCCAGTCTTTGGAGCCGTGCGCCGCAGTCGGCGGGGAAGTGGTCGTCTCGGCGAACTACCAGTTCAAGATCCCGGATGATCAGCAGCCCGTACCGCCAGCGAAGCCCTTCACCCTCACTAAGACGATCAGCTACGAGGTGACCGCCAACAAGCACGACCGCCTCATGCTCACGGTAGGACTGCCCAATATCCCCGACGGCGCCTCGCCGTGGCTTGGCGTAGTAGACGTCATCCTCGAACACGACGGCGGGCAGCAGCTCAAGATCGGCCCCATCGCCCTCGTGGACACGGGTGCCAACTCTGAGTTCTACCCCGACGGCGACAAGTGGAAGATCCCCGCGGAGCCCGCTGAGGGATGCATCGAGAAGAACATCAAGCTGGTATCCGAGGTCTTGAAGACGCCGAACCTCGTCGTCGCGAGAGAGGTTGCAGGTTTGGACCGCGCCCTCCGGAACTTCAAGGAGTCACCCGCAGGGCAGCCCATGGACGGCACAACGCCGCCACATCCCCCGAATCCCACCAAGGGCCCACCTACGGGACAACCCGCGGATGACGGACAGTCAGCGCCCGCACCGGTCGACACCAATGTCTATACGCTGCTGGACTGACTTTGAGGCGCCGCAGTGGTACGTCCGTGTTCGGAGAATCCCGAGTCAAAGCCCAGCCGGGACCGGGTCCAGATCCCTGGTCACCCAATAGCTGCTTCTGGGAGTGAGTAGCCACTGCTTAGCAGGGCAGACGCCTGCCATGAGCGAGGCCCCGATAGTCGTGCACCCGCCCAGCCATACCGGCGGGCGTAGGGTCACGGTGCAGGGCCGCGGGCAAGAGGTGGCGTACCTCGGGCTGGCCCACTCCGATCACGAACTCGTGGTCTTCCTTGAGGGTGCAGGGCTGCTCGACCCCGACCAAATCCTCGACGATCCGCGCTGGGTGCGATGGCGCGGTGGCCGACCGCACGATTACCAGGCCGCGTGAGGCGCCCACGGCTGCGGGGCGACACGAAACGGAAAGGCCAGTAGTCAAAACGGCCCCAAGAGGAAACAGACCGTCCACCGGGCCAGGGCCTTGGTAGCCTCGCGATCATGAGACCTCGGGGGAGCTGGTCCGTCACGGCGTGCGGCATCCTGTTGGCTGCCGCCTGCCTCACGGGCTGCGCGGCAGACCCCAGCCCCCCGACTGCCGAGGAGCAGAGCGCCGCCCACCTGGACCGCGTACGCGAGACCTACCGGCTCGGGCGCAGCGCGGGTCTGGAACTGCAGCAGCAGAAGATCGCCGACGGCACCCCGCCTTCCTACTCCAGCCCGAGCGAGGAGGAGTGCGCGGCACGGTGGACCCAGCTTGGCGAGCGTGAGCAGACCCCGGGTGACCAGGCGGGATTCCTCGCCGCCTGCTCTTCCTTCCCGGCGCCGGGGCTTCCTGGGCACGACGACGCAGTTGCCGAGGCCAAGAGTCCTCAGCGGGATCACTAGATGCGTGCGAAAGCCAGCGACGATCGCCTCGGCAGTGCGTACCCTTCTGGGCAGTGCCGCAGCAATGAGGGGGATTCGTGCGCGACAGTCTCAAGCCACGGATCGAGGGGCCGTCCGGGGATGCCGGGCAGCGGATGCTCGATCTGGTTTTCCGGCGCTTTCGTCGGTCCGGCGACTGGCCCGAGTTCGATGCCATCGACAGGGCGCTGTACGCGAAGGACGTCAAGAGCGAAGACGCCATAGGGCAACTGCCGGACGGGCTGCTGATCGGGCCTGACCGGAATCGCTGGAACCACCTGCCGTCTCCCGAGACTCGCCTACAGCTAACACTCCCGGGTGCAATCGCGTGCTCCGAGGGCCTGGCCAGGCCCGAAGTGGAAGCCGCAGTCCTGCTGACCCGCCTCGCAGCGGCGGTGGAGAGAAGCTGGAAGCCGACGCCTGACCGCCGGGATCCGTTCATCCAAGCGAGTCGTGCCTACAAGCTCCTGGCATCGGACTCGATGCGCTGGCCTGAGAGCGTTCTTGGGTTCATCAAGGACGAGGGCGGGGTTATGCCCAAGTCCTTCCTTGAGGACTACGCGGCTAAGAAGAGCCGTGTGGAGTCGATTCGTGCCGGAGTGCTGATGCGCGCCGCGAAGTTGCTGGCTGGCGAGCCACAGTTCAAGGGAACCGGGTTCGGTGACGACTACGGATGGGAGCTGCGGTTCGATCGAGAGGTCAGACCGTTTGCCGGTGTGGCTACGCTGGGCGACTACTGGCGCATTCGGTGTGACGCACTGCTGTTGAAGAACGTCGCAGGCATGGTTGCCGCCGTTGCCCCTCCTCAGGCCCGCGAGGCGAACGAGGCGAACGCCCCTGGCGACAGCCAGCCGGACTCGCGGTGGTCAGTCGAGTGCGCGCTGCACGACACCATCGTCGAAGCCGTGGCAGACCGATACGCCACCGGCCACTTCGCAGACGCCGTACAGAAGGCTTTCCAAGCTGTGGAGTACCGCGTGCAGAACCTCATCGATTCGAGCGAGGTGGGTGCCAAGCTGATGGGCAATGCCTTCGGCGGCACGAATCCCCGCTTGATGGTGGCGAGGGCCGAAGGAGCGTCCCAGACCAGCGAACAGGATGGGTTCCGTGACCTGTTTCGCGGTGCCATGGCCGGGCTGCGGAACCCTCGTGTGCACGGACCCCACTACGCGGAGGAGGAAGCCGAGGTTCTGGAAATGCTCGCGTTCGCCAGTCTGCTGATGCGGAGGCTCGACGTGGCGGAGCAGGCACTCAAGGCCGCGGCGGCCGAAGAGTCCTCGGTAGAGTAATCAAGCGGCGTGGGGCCGACTGCCTGGAGGGGCACTGTGGGCCTGCGCGATCTCATCACCGACGCCTGGAGCTGGCTGGACTACAAGCCGACCATGGCCGACCCGCGCCGACCGGGGCGGAATGCCTGGGCGGACCTGACGTCGTCGTGGGTTCCCGACGAGGACCTGCGCCGCCTGGCCGCTTACCGGCTGTTGGCCGCCTATGACTCCAACCAGGCCGGGCAGCTCGCCGAGCTGAGCGGAGACGACGATCGCGGGGAAGAGCGGCGGGAGTTGGGCGACGCCTCCAAGATCGTCGACACCGCCCTCGGCTACCTCCTGGGCTCCGAGCAGACCATCAGCGTGGTCGGCGCCGAGCACGCCGGCGACGAGCCGTCTCCGGAAGCCGCTGCGGCCCGAGCCGTGCAAGAGCGGCTTCGGGCGTGGGCGGAAAAGGAGCTGCTGACGCTCCGGGTCCAGCAGGCCGAGCGGAACGCGATCCTCCTCGGCGACGGTGTCTACACCCTGGCGTGGGACCCGGGGAAGGGACGCGTCCTGCTGCGCACCTGGGACCCGGGCCTGTACTTCCCGGAGTGGCCGGAGGACGGCGAAGACGGCGGTGACTTTCCGATGCGGGTCCACCTGGCCTGGGAACTGCCCGAGGACAAGCGGCGAGGCCTGAAGACCAGGGTGCGCCGGATCACCTACGAGCTCGCTCCCATTGGTCCGGCCAGCCGCCGGGGCACAGTCAAGGGCGGAGGCGCGGTGCGCGAGTTCCTGTACGGCGAGGACGGGACACCGGTCCTCGTCGGGGGCGACGAGCTCAACAAGGACAGCGGCGTCATCACACGCACCTACCCGTGGGCGCCGACCCGGCCCAGCCAGTGGACGTGCTACCTCACGGACGCCGAATGGGAGCTGGACGACCTCCACCACGCCGACCTGCTCTACGACCTGCCGCTGCACAAGGCGACCTACCGGGTGCGCTCAGACGGCGAAGTTCTCGACCGCCTCGACCTGCGCTGCGACTTCATCCCCCTGGTCCACATCACCAACACTATCCCCACCAGCGGCGAACACTGGGGCAAGCCCACCATCGCCACCGTCCTCCAGGGCCTCGATGAGCTGTCGGCCACCGACACCGACAGCTCTGGGGCATCCGCGACGACCGGCTCCCCGATCATCGGCCTGTCCGGGGCACGCCTGCCCATCGACCGGGCCACTGGACACCCGCTGCCGGTGAAGGTCCGGGCCGGCACGGTGTGGCAGCTCAACGACAACGGCAGCATGGACGTCCTCGACACTTCCGCCCAGCTCGCCGAACTCCGGGCCCGAGTCGACCACCTCATCGACCGCGTCGCCGCGAACTCCCGCCTCACCGCCGCTGGCCTTGGCACCCTTGACCCGACCGCGCTGCCCTCCGGCTACGCCCTCCAGCTCGCCTTGGGTCCACTGGACTCGCTGATCGCCGCCATGCGCCTGGCCCGCGACCACAAGTACGCGGTCCTCCTGCGCATGGTTCAGCGCCTCCACCAGGCCGGCCACGCCGACGGATGGCCCGCGGGGGAGTCTCTGCCTGCCCGTCTGATTTGGGGGCCTCACACCCCCACCGACCGCGCCGCCGTCCTGGACGAGGTCGTCAAGGGAGTCGGCGCCGGCGTCCTGTCGGTGGAGACCGGCGTGAAGATGCTCGTCGACGCTGGATACCCGATCGACAACCCGCAGGTGGAGATCGAGCGCATCCAGTCCCGGGCTTTCGAGGCCGCCGCTCGCCTCGCCGACGCCACCGGCGACAACGCCGCAGTCCGGTCTTACCTGCATCTACCGGCAGTGGATTTGGAAATGACGACGGTACCGCTGGTGCCTGACCGGGAAGTGGAGTAGGTGCGAGCGTTGACGACCTCCCCTAAACCCTGCCCTCGCCTGGGCGGTCGGCGCGCTCCCGTCGGCGGTAGTGATGCGCGTCTGACCACCTTGCACTTTGATCGAAAACTTCGGGCTCCGTGGTCGTAGCGTGTGGCGTAGAAGGACCTCAGCCAGGCGCTGAGGTCCTTCTACCATCCCTGCCAGAAGGTGTCAGTGTCGAGTGCAAAGCTGATGAGATAGCGAGCCCAACCGGGCTGGCTGGCACACGGGAAGGGTTCTGGTGGGGGATTCGACGAACACAGGCCGAGCTGACTTCTCAGACCCGACCAAGCACCTCTTGGCCCAGCGTGCTGCGTTTCGATGCTCCAATCCGGAGTGCGGTCGCCTGACGATCGGCCCAGGTACCGGTGCCAAGGATGTGGAGCGATCAGGAACGGCTGCCCACATCTACGCTGCCGCTACTGGTGGACCGCGAGGCACCGGCGGGCTGTCTGCCGAGCAGAGACGGGACGCGAACAACGGCATCTGGTTGTGCGCCAGCTGTGGCCGACTCGTGGACACAAACCAAGGAGGTGATTATCCGGCCACCCTTCTGCGAGGTTGGCGTGACCTGCACGAAACGCGGGTTCGTATGGAACACACCGGCATCGCCCGCCCATTCGGATGGATACGATCTATCGAGATCACGGAGGATGTGTGGCTGGCCGAGCCCACCACTGTCGAGTTCTCCCGCTGCAACATGTTCATGGGCCCCAACAACTCCGGAAAGACACTCTTCCTGTCCCTGTTGTCCGGCCTGTCCCAGCCCTCACCGATCATGCAACGTGTCGCCTACCCGAACTCTTCGGTACACGCGGCGATCAACTGGTACGACCCGCAGCCGCGCACGGCGGCGATCAAGGCGTCAGGCAGCAACCTGGACTTCTCCCTGGATGGCCTGGACGTCCCCTTCGTCGTTCAGCCTTACCAAGTGATCTCCAACCCCCGGTCCTTCGACGTCTTCTCGTGTGGACGGCTTTCGGCAGTGGCATCTGAACTCGGCTTAGACCCATGGAATGTCCGTCAGACGCTGCTGAGCGTCCCAAAGGTTGTGGACGGAGCCGTGAGGGACGTCCGTATCGCAGGCGATCGCATCCATGCCGTTGTCAACGTTGACGGCAATCAGTATCGCTACGAAGCAACCGATGAACGGCGCATAGACCCCATCGTTGCGGTGGAACTTCTCATCGCGCTGGCAGAAACCTATGCCCGGGTTCGCCCAACCATCTTGCTTCTGGATGAAGTTCTGGACTCGGTGCACCCATTGGGCTTCGATCACCTCAGCAAGTTGCTGAGCTCACCTGCACGGGGTTTCCAGACCATCGCTGTAAGCGAGCAGCCGGGAATTCTCAAGAATCCCGACTGGACGGTGACTTACTTTGTCGTCGACCCGGACCAGTCAAGGCGCACGAATGGTCGTGGCTGGGCACGGCTCGTGCAGGAAGAAGCACCCATGGAAGCCTATAAGGCTTGGCGGGAGGCCTCCATGCTCCAAGCTGCGGAACTGCTGGATGCGCTGCGAGCGCAGAACGATGGTCAAGGCCTCTGGGATTGGCGACTCGACAAGGGAAGGTAGGACCTTCCCTTGTTAGATACGCGGCCATCCAGGGGCGGATCACGTCTGGGGCGGCGAGCGCCACCGGAGCGGTGACTACGCTGGCCTCTTGCGAGAGGGGGCTGTAGGCCACTGAAAGGTTCCCGGATGGCGCGCCGCCACTTCCATGGCCGCGAGTGCCGCTCGGTGTGTGCCGGGACGGCTGGCCGAGATCCCCGATCGTCGGCGCCTCGCCGGAAGGCTCGTCAGACAAGCGGGACGACTTGTCCGCCCGAGATGGATCAGGGCGGCCGAGTGGGAGTGAAGGAGCTGTCTGGTGATCTGAAGGCTGACACCCCCGATGCGCTGGTCGGGTTCGTTATGCAGCAGCGGGAAGCTACGTGGGGCGCCGTTCTGCCTGTGGCTGTTCACCAGATGCCGTTCTCCAGCTCTTCGAGGGAGAGGTTCCACTGGGAGTCCTCGTCGGCGAAGGGGGTCTCGTCGAAGGCTCCAACTACCTCGCGAAAGCGCGCTGCCAGCTCTTCTGGGTCGATGTCGTTGTCGTGGTCGACCTCGACCTTGCGGAGCTCGATGAGGGCGAACACGAGGGACTCGATGTCTCGATGGAGCTCGATGTAGTCCATGGCGCCTTCAGGGAAGGCGTAGACCTTGCCTGACTTCGGGTCGAGTGCGAGGAGTGATGTGAACAGGTAGCCCAGGCTCCACCATGACTGGCTTTCCGGGGGGCAGTGCAAGCCGTAGAGCTCGAATCGGCTTCCCAGGGTGATCGCGTCAGTCTCGGGCCCGTAGGGGTCTTCGACGTCCATGCGGGAGGTGAAGACGTCAGAGGTGGGCAGGCCGACCGAGCTCAGGAAGGCCGCAGTACGCTCGTCGTAGCCGGCTACGTTGCTGCGGGGGAAGTAGGTGACGTTGCTCAGACCGTACGTCCTGATGACGTCTTCGGGAGTAACTGTGAAATTCACTGCCGTACCTCGTCGTAGTTATTTACCGTGAGCTTTCCGGAGATTGTCCCGGTAGGTTATGTGCTCTTTGTTAGTCGTTGTGCCGTCGGGTTTATAGTAGTCGGCTACATGTGTCACCTTCAGGTCGCTACCAAAATACGCGTCAAGCCATCGGGCGCACTCTGGGTTCTTCTTACAAGGCTCACGTTCGGTGAACACTTCTTTCAGTCCGTCGCCTGCCCCGTTATGGAGAAGAGGTCGGCCAAGCATGCGCTCGGAGTGTCCCGCCTTGTTGCTGTAGGCGACCAGGATGGATTCTTGGCCGTCTGGCGCGATGTACCGGCCGGCGGCGTAGTTCGTTCCCTTGTAGTCATCGCGCGCTATGCGCGCCGACTGTGTAGCTTGGGCGAGGTCATAGCCGTCCGTGCTGACCTTCTGTGAAGTGACCTTCCCTGTGTGGCCCTGGGGAGTGTGCCACTCGGCCTTTTCCTTCTCGGTCTTCGGCACCCACGCCTTACCGTCGGTGAGAACTCCGTCGAGGCGACTCTTGTCGCTGGCGCTGAGGGAGTCCAGGTCGCCGCTGGCACTGAGAAGCCGTATCTCAACCGAACGTGATCCCTTGGTTTCTGCTGGTCAGGAATGGTTTCGCTCGGGTTGAGGGAGCCATGTCGACGTCTTGTGTCCGCTTCATGGTCAAGGGGTGCGCGGTGGCGTCGGTGCTGGGAATGTTGGAGGAGCGGGAGGCGGCTGCCCGCGTGCGGGTGGAGGGCTTGCGGGAGGAACTCGCTGGGCTGGCTGAGGTGTTGGAGGCCGCGGAGATCGAGTTGGACCGGCGGGTGATCGCGCGGGAGGAACTGGTAGAGGCCCTGGCAGTCTCTGCGGCCGAGTCCACTGCCGTGACCACGACCGGGGCGGAGGAGGAAGCGGCGCCGTCGCTCGGGCCGGTGCCGGGCTCGACGGTGCCGCCCTGGCGGGAAGGGCTGCCGGTGACGGTTCTGGCGCCGGACTATCAGCGGATTCTGGGCGTGCTCGAACAGCAGCGGTCCACGGGTCACGGGCCGCTTCGAGCCAAGGAGATCGCTGTGGAGCTGGGCCTTGGGGCGACCCCAGCGAAGGTCGAGGGGCTGCGGTCGAAAGCCCGGCGCCTGGCGGAGCGCGGATGGCTCCTCCTGGAGACGTCGGGGGCATTCAGTGCCGGCCGGCGGCCCGTGGCCGTGCCAGACGTCGGCTCATCCGCGTGACCATCGACCACTGGATCATCGCTTCGCTGGTGGCGGGCAGGGTCTCGTAGTCCCGGGCCAGTCGGCGGGAGTTCATCAGCCACGCGAACGTGCGCTCTGCCACCCAACGCCTGGGCAGCACCACGAACCCTGTCATGTCGTCGGTGCGCTTGACGATCTCCAAAGTCAGGGCGAGTTTGTCCCGGCACCAGTCGACGAGGCCGCCGGTGTAGCCGCCGTCGGCCCAGACGAGGGTGATGTCGCGGTGCAGGCGGCGCAGCCGTGTCAACAGGCCCGCCGCGGCGTCGTGGTCGCCGATGTTCGCGGCGGTGACCGTGACGACCAGGAGCAGACCGAGGGTGTCGGTCACGATGTGCCGTTTGCGGCCTGGCACCTTCTTCCCGCCGTCGTAGCCGCGTGAGGGGGCCGGCACCGTCGCGGCGGCCCGCACCGACTGCGCGTCGATGATCCCCGCCGTGGGCTCGGCCTCGCGGCCCTCATGCTCACGGACCTTCCCGCGCAGCCGGTCGTGGAACTCGGCGATCAGCCCGTGCTCGCGCCAGCGCCGGAAGAAGGCGTAAACCCGGCCCCAGCCGGGGAAGTCCGCGGGCAGTGCCCGCCACGGGATCCCGCCCGCGACCAGGTAACGGATCGCGTCCAGCAGTTGCCGATGGCAGTAGCCCTCGGGCCGTCCGCCCCGCCCCTGAAGCCAGGCCGGCACCGGCAACAATGTCCGCACGGCCGCCCACTCCGCGTCCGTCATGTCCGACGGATACCGGCGCACCCGATCGGGATGATCGGCCGCGTTGCCGTACACGTGCGCGAGACAATCGCACGACACGACGGGCGAGTTGAAGTCAACGGGCTCGGACGCGTACAACAACGACAACAGGGCCTCCGGGAACCGCTCGGAATGGGATCGCACCCCCGAGCTACCAGGAGGCCCTGCCTTCATGCGCGTACCGGCGGAAGATCACCCGACCAGGAACTCCGTTCGACCTGCACGTTCCAAGATCGGTTGAGATACGGCTTCTGAGGCGTTGGACAGTGCCGTCTGCGTTGAGGAGGTACATCGGGACTGCGTCGTCATCCTTGTCGCACTTCTTGAGCTTGTCCTTGACGTCGTCGTCGTGGTCCTTGTGGCTGCCATTGCTCTTGTCGATCTTGCCGCCGTGGTCTTCGAGGGTCTTGACCATCTGGTCGGCCTTCTTGTCGACCGCGTCCTCGGCCTTGTCCATGACGGTGGCGAGCTTGTGGAAGCGGCTGTCTTTCTTGACCGACGTCTTGCGGCCGACTCCGCCGTCCTTGAACTCGCCCTTTTTCTTGTCGAAGTTGGTGGCGGTCTTCTGGTAATCGCCGGCCGCTTGTTCGAACTCGGCGAACTCGATGACGAGGTCCTGGGCCATGTCGGTGCTGCCTGAGGCCATGACGTCATGAGTTGCTCCACCGCCGAGCTTGTCGGAGAACAGCTTCTCGATCTCCCCGAGGATCTTGCCTTCGATCTTGTCGGTGACGATCGAGGTGATCTGGTCGATGGCGTAGTCGATGGCTTCCTGAATGAGGAGCCGTGCTGCGCCGATGGCCGCGGCGGACAGCAGGCCGCTGAGACCGGCGGTGAAGAACATGCCGACGACCCCGGCGGTGGCGGTGGCGGCGGTCGCGGTCAGCTTGGCGATGATCGCGACTTTGCAGCCGACGATGAGGTCGGCACAGTCGTCCAGTGCGCCGGCGAGGTCGTCGCATCCTTTGGCGAAGGTCGCCAGGTCTCTGGTGGTGAGTTTGCCCCAGCGGCGGTCGATGGCTGTGACCGTCTCGCCTTTGCTCTTGCCGGCGACGATGTGGGAGCAGGCGTTGTTGCCTTCCTTGACCGCGTCGCGGATGCCCTCGGCCAGTTTGCGGTAGTCCTTGGCTGAGGCCTTGACCTCGTCCTCGTCGATCTGCGGCCAGTCGACGCCCACAAGGTCCAAGACCTCAACCAGGTCATCAGGCAGCGTCATCCCCATATGAAACCCCCGTTCAGCGCCAACCTCCCACTCTCGCCACAGACTGAGGGGCCGTCAACTTGGCAAGGGTGAGGACGCTGTGAAATCGGTCAACTCGCACCCCGCAGCTAGGCGACATCTCCGTCGAAGCGCGGCTGCTGTGGAATGAGGCAGGTCAGAGCCTCGTCCATGCCGATTAGGACGCGGCCGTCCTCATCGAGAACGACTGCGCGAACGGGTGGTCCGGGCCGGAACGTTTGCTGAACGCCGGTGTCCCAGTAGACGCACTCGACGGCGCCGTCGCCCCAAGCGACAACGGTCGCAAGCCCGTTCTTCGTGGCCTCGGCGTCGAGGGAGACCACAGGGCAGGGCCGTTGAAGAACGGGTGCGGTCATGGGCGCGTTGCCAGGCGACCATACGTGGACGGCGCCGTCCACGCCGCCGCTGTATATGAGAGGCACAGTCGTCTCGCTATCCAGTCGCATCCTGACCGCAGCAAGAGCAGTGACCGGTCCGTTGTGCAACGCCACTGTGGCCGCTACATCCCCGAAGGCCCGCACTGTGCCTGTTGCGTCACCCAGTGCCGCAACTCCCACTGCGCGGCCCTCGGTATACGCCAGGGCTGTACCGACCTGCTCTCGCAGATCATTGGTTAGTACCTCAGTGCCGGTGGGAGCGTCGCTGAGTAGCCCTGCGATGCCTGATCCTCCCGGCTGTGCGACCCACGTCGTGTCCGTGTGGACTCGGCCGTGCTCGTCCAGCATGACCACCGTTCCGTCTGCCAGCACCGAAAGTGAATCTGGCTGAACCCCTGCCCACGACAGCCGTCCACGAGAGGTTGCGTCAGCGACGTGCACAATTCGGGTAACGCTGCCGTGTCCGGCTATGAGCAGGCAGTTGGCAAGAGGGCCTTTCCCTGTCGCCAGCGCAGAGACAGGCCCAGGCCAGGGCGGCGCCATGTCGCCGCGGACACGGCTCCACTCCATTCTCCAAGGACTGGCGTGCGCTTGGGCAGCCAGTGCGGGCGCCAGCCTGGGATCCGCACCGTCACCCAGGACGGTTAGCAACGTTAGAGCACGGGATGCAGGCGGCTGCTCGAAACGCAGAGCCTGGCCTGCGCGCAGCCACGCGTCACGAAGCCCGCCGTGTGAGTGTTCCGTCTCTGCTTCGAACGCTGCGGTGACCTCCCACGGGTCCGCCTCACAGACGGCCAACGGATCAGAGAGATCTACGTTCCCGACTCGCGGGGCCGGCGTGGCCAGAGCACCATTTTCGGGCAACGACGCCCGCCACTGCTCATAGCGGTGCTCGTCTCGCCACTGCTCCAAGTCCAGATTGAGCTCAGCACACTCAGCCTGGGCCAGAAGGCGGTGTGCCGGGCTCCCAGTCCGGGACTCGACGATCAGTCTCAGCTGCGGCAGTTGGATCAGAGCGAGGACCAGTTCGGCGACTGATTCGCTGTGGAGATCCGGAAGGACGATCACCGTGCGGCGTGGATCAAGGCGCAGCGAAGCGACGAGCTCACCTGGTATGCGAGCCACCAGTCCAAGTTGGTCAGCGATCGACCACACGGTTCCGTACAGACTCTTCCCAGCGGAAGGAACGACGGCGTGGACAGCACGCTCGGGTGCCGTCTCCGTCTGACTTCCGTGGCGAACGAGCCACGCAAGCAATGCCGATTTCCCGCAGCCCTCGGACCCAGAGACCAGACAGAGACGAGGAGCCTGAGGATCGGCAAGCCAGCCCAGCAGTGCCGCTGCCGCAGGTTCACGGCCAGCGGCAGGTCGTTCCCAGCGCATCAGCGGCCCCTCGATTGCTCTGCAGCGTGAGTGATCAACTGCTTCATTCCCTCCTCGCGGGACTCCGCAGTGTCTCCGTAGTCGAAGCTGTGAGTGAACTCTGCTCCTGGGAAGGCCCTTTGCATCCACACCGCGCAGTAGTGGCCTGGCATGAGGCACGGCTCCAGCTCGCAGTAAACGCGGCGAACCTGGTCCGGTTCCACGCCGGCATCCGACAAGCGACGCCAGATGATCTCTTCAGGATGCGGCTGCCCTGGCCCTGTGGCTTCCGTGACGACCTGCTTAGTGCCAGATGAGTCGACGTACTCGAACGCGGCGGAGAAGGGGAAGTTGAGCGTGTGGCGGATGTCGTCGAGGATGCGGGGCCACCAAGCCTCCCGCTCGTTGAACGCCGCCTGGTCAATACGCGTGAGTTCCGTTTTGAGACGACCGTAGACGGCAGCTGCCTCCTCAAGTCTCGAAGCTGTGGCGAGCAAGGGCTGGGCACGGTCGAGCGCCAGCAGCGAGGCGTTCAGCGTCGAGACGTCCGTGTTGACGAACATGGCATCCGTCACGTCCTCGAGGACCACGGCCTGAACGGCACCATCCGGTCGGACACATAGGTGTGCCAAGCCATCGAACCCGATCCGAGGCCATGTCTCCATCTCTGCATGCGGCCTCGGCCCAGCACCTCGCGCGGCGACAACTCCCAGGGTGACCGGCTCGTCGGCAGTCGGCGCCTGAAAGTAGGGAAAAACGCTCCGAGGAACGCCGGACTCCTCCAAGAGCATCTGCGCTGCCGTGGGCACTCGAGCTCCCAACAAGCTGCCCGGGCCGAATCTCCGCAGGCCCTCGCGACCGAAGTGCTGAACCAGCTCGTCAGGTCGGTCCGGATGGGGGGACGACATGGATACCTCTCAAGAGGGTCGGCTGATGGCTATCGACGACCTTATCTGTGTGCGATCGCAGTGCCCCATCCGCGAGGATGCGTGCCTGTCCTGCCGGTGAAGGTCCGGGTCGGCACGGTGTGGCAGCTCAACGACAACGGCAGCATGGACGTCCTCGACACTTCCGCCCAGCTCGCTGAACTCCGGGCCCGAGTCGACCACCTCATCGACCGTGTCGCCGCCAACTCCCGCCTTACCGCCGTGGGCCTCGGCACCCTCGATCCGACCGCTCTTCCCTCCGGCTACGCCCTGCAGCTCGCCCTGGGTCCGCTGGACTCGCTGGTCGCCTCTATGCGCCTGGCCCGCGCCCACAAGTACGTCGTCCTCCTGCGTATGGTCCAGCGGCTCCACCAGGCCGGGCACGCCGAGGGATGGCCCGCAGGGGAGTCGCTGCCCGCCCGCCTCATGTGGGGATCGCACACGCCCACCGACCGCGCCGCCGTCCTGGACGAAGTGGTCAAGGGAGTCGGCGCCGGAGTCCTGTCCGTGGAGACCGGCGTGAAGATGCTCATCGACGCCGGGTACCCCATCGACGATGCGCAGGCCGAGATCGAGCGCATCCAGTCCCGGGCCTTCGAGGCCGCCACCCGCTTGGCAGACGCCACAGGGGACAACGCTGCCGTACGGGATTACCTTGCCTGCCCAAGGTGGACTCGGAGATGCGGGCTGCGCCGCTGGTCACCACAGCGATAGCTGAGTGACGGCTGCAGCCCAGCGGTCAGCAGCGCCGCTGGGGGACTGGATCAGGGTCTCCTGTGCCACTGACCGTGCGCGCCCCTTCTGCACCAAGACGCGCCCTACGGGCTGTAGGGGCCGCGACTGGTAGAGGCGCGGCACGTGGTGGGTTATCCAGCACTTCAACACATCTGTTTGGCTGAAAATGATCATAAACACCGGGGACGGAGGGTCCACTGGGGCGACGAACGGGGTCGAATACGTCACTAAGAGTGGTCAGTCGCCCCGGCGCTGACATTGAACCTCGGGGCCGGCGGGGGTGCATACGGCTCGATGGGAAGCCGTATCCCACCAGTAGAATCTTCAGTCGATCGCATCCTTATTCGATCTCTCGTATGATCCGCCCTCACGGGCTGCACGAGCAGCTCTGGGGAGGAATCACATACTGTGAGTAGTCGCAGACTTCCGCGCTCTTGGGTGCGGAGTAGATGGCTGAGAAGTGACGCTCTGTCGCGTATCGCGCTTACGCTTGCGAGCGTTTTGGCGGCCGAAGGGGTCGTCGTGGTTGGGGCCTCAGGGCAGGCAGCTGCCCTTCCGTTGCAGCCGGCCGCGTTTCCTGCTGCTAGCGATCCGGCACCCCGCTATGCCACTGAGGCGGCGGACCTGCTCTCAGCTCAGGTGGCGGCCCGCCTGTCGGGCAAGCCGATGGAGGCCCTGGCGGAGCGGACGGAATCGTCGACGACGTGGGCGAATCCGGATGGAACGGTGACGACGGATGCTGCGTCGGGTCCGATCAGGTTCCGCGACAAGGTAACTGGCGCGTGGCGCAACGTTGACGTCAACCTGATGAAGTCTGCGGACGGTTCCGTGGTCGCGAGGGACCATCCCCTTGGGCTGAGGCTGGGAGGCAAGACGCCTGCCGCCCAGGCCGCGCGAGTGATGGCGTCGGGTGATGCCGGTGAGGCACAGACCGCTCCCGTGCCGCTGGTGTCGCTGGACGCCGGCGACGGCAAGGCGCTGGACCTGGCATGGCGCGGTGTGCTGCCGGAGCCGGTGCTGTCGGGCACGATGGCGCGGTACGCGAACACGCTGACGGCGACGGACCTGGTCATCGAGTCGACGCGCACGGGTTTCGAACAGTTCTTGGAGTTGAAGGACCGCTCTGCGATCGACGCGACCGGTTCGGTCACGCTGACGCTGAACGCCAAGGGCATCACGGCCCGGGCGAACGAGGATCGGTCGGTGTCCTTCTTGGACACCGAGTCCGGCAAGCAGGTCGGGGTCCTTCCCGCTCCCCTGATGTGGGACGCATACGTCGATCCGCAGTCTGGTGAGCACACCCGGCGGGCCGATGTCGCTCTGAAGGTGACGCAGAACGGTGACTCGGTCGACCTGACTCTGACTCCGGACGCGGCCTTCCTTGCCGACCCAGAGACTAAGTTCCCGGTGACAGTCGACCCGGCGGTGAATATCGGCGCAAGCTTCGACACGTTCGTGCAACAGGGCTATACGACGGACATGTCGACGTCGACGGAACTCAAGCTCGGCAACAACGGGTCGGGGCAGATAGCGCGTTCGTTCCTGCACTTCCCGATGGCGCAGATCACCGGCAAGCAGATCCTGAGCGCGAAGCTGAACCTGTGGAACTACCACTCGTGGTCCTGCACCCCCAGCAGCTGGGAGGTGTGGGATACCCCGCATGCCTCGAGCAGCACCCGCTGGACTGCGCAGCCGAACTGGAACAACAAGTGGGCCACCTCCACCGCGACGAAGGGGTTCTCGTCCTCTTGCGCGGACGGTTGGGTATCCCAGGACATCAAGAGTCTTGCCGCCGCCTGGGCCGCCAACGGCAACGGCAGCAACGCCATGGGCATCCGGGCCACCACCGAGTCTGACCCGTATTCGTGGAAGCGGTTCAACTCGGGAAACGCGGCCTCAAACACGCCGTACGTGTCGGTCACGTACAACACGATCCCCGTTGCGGGGAATCCGATGACCGCCACTCCGGGCCGTGCGAACGCGGGCAAGAACTGGACGACGTCTACGACGCCGGCCCTCTCCTACACCGCCAGTGACAGCGAAACCTATTTCCTGCGCTCGAAGTGGGAGCTGTGGGAGGGCTCGACGAATCTAGAGGTGTACGACTCCGGGACCGAGGATCCGGTTCAGGGCAAGACGGTCTCGCACACCGTGCCGGCGGGCAAGCTCATCAACGGCCATACCTACTGGTACAAGGGCCGTATCTACGACGGAAATTCCTGGTCAAACTGGACCCCGAGCTACTACTTCACCGTCGACACAACCAAGCCCGGCACGACCGCCGTCTCCTCGGGGGACTTCCCCGCCAACACCTGGCACGGCACACCTGACGCGTCAGGCAACTTCTCTGGCTCGTTCACCTTCGCGCCGCCGACCAACGACGTGGCTGCCGTCGAGTACAAGCTGGACGGGGCGTCGGCCTGGGTATCCGTCGCGACAACCGGAGCTGCCGTCAGTAGGCCTCTGGCCTTTGCGGCTGGCAAGCACACGGTGACTGCCCGGACCGTGGACGCGGCTGGCAATGCTTCGACGCAGTCGTCCTATGTGTTCTACGCTGGCTCGGGTGCCGCGCTGCTGACCCCAGAGGCAGGCGAGCGGCCGGCACGGCGGTTGGATCTCACCGCTGAAGGTCAGTCGACCTACACCGGTGTGACCTACCAGTACCGCCGAGGCGAGACGGACACGTGGAAGAATGTGCCCGTCGCCGATGTACGACAAGCATCCGACGGCGGCCCCATCTCGAAGTGGCCCGTGCCGGTCATCAACGGCAGGCCAGCCGGACTGGCCTGGAACGTCACCGACACGCTGGCTGAAGACGGCCCGATCGACGTCCGCGCCGCGTTCGCCGACGGTACTGAACTGGTGTTCTCGCCGATGAGCACCATCACCGTGGACCGCAACGCCGAGGGTGCAGACTCCGACGAGATCGGGCCCGGCACACTCAACCTGCTGACTGGTGACTTCGCCCTCTCCGGCGACGACATAGCCGCTCTCGGCCTGTCGGTCTCCCGGACTTCCTCATCACGCATCCCCGACGCGGGCGCCCAGCAGGACGGCCAAGCAGCCATCTTCGGCAAGGAGTGGGTCTCCGGCGTAACCGCAGAGCGAGTGGAATCCGACTACACCTACGTTCGCCGGGTGTCAGACACAGCCGTCGACGTTGTCACGACCAATGGCGACTCGATCCACTTCACCGCGAACGCTGCGCAGAACGGCTGGACCCCAGAGCCGGGAGCAGAGCAGCTCGTACTCACCGGAAGCGTGACGACTTCCTTCACCCTCACCGACAACGGAGGCACCGCCACCACCTTCAAGAAGACCGATCCGGCCGTCGCCTCCTGGCAGGTCTCCACCATCACGCAGGAGGGCCTGGAGAACTCCACCACCACGCTGCTCTCCGAGACGGTCGTCGTCGGCAGCGAAACGTACGCGCGCCCCAAGCGCGTCGCCGCTCCGACCTCGGCGGTGAGCGCGGGCACGTGCCTGTCGACACCGAGCACCAAGGGCTGTCGCGTGCTGGAGTACGTGTACGCGCATTCCACTACGGCAACCGATCTTGCCTTTGGCGACTTCGATGGCCAGGTCAAGGAGATTCGCATCTGGGCAACCGAACCCGGATCTGATGCCGCGACCGCAAAGCCTGTCGTCACTTACAGGTACGACGCGGCTGGAAGGATGCGCCAGCTCTGGAATCCGCAGATCAGCCCGTCGCTGAAGACCGAGTACACCTATGACTCGGCTGGCCGAGTCACTGAATACACCCCCGCGGGCGAGCTGCCCTGGACCTTCACCTACGGCAAGGCAGGCAGTGCCTCCATTGCGAGTGAGGGCATGCTGCTCAAGGCATCTCGGTCCGGACTCGCCCAAGGCAGTGCAGACGTGCCGGAAGGTACTGCGTCCATCTCGGTTGTCTACGATGTTCCGCTGACCGGTCCCAATGCGCCCTACGCCATGGGTGCCGCGGATGTCCAGGCCTGGGGGCAGCTCGACCTGCCCACCGACGCCACGGCCATCTTCCCGCCGGACAGTGTCCCCGCCGCCCACACTGGCGCTGCTCTCACCTCAGCCGACTATCGTCGCGCCGGTGTGCACTATCTCGAGACGTCCGGCCAAGAGGTGAACACGGTGGCCCCCGGCGGTCACATTGCCACCCGGGAAGATGACCAGTTCGGCAACACGATCCGCCAGCTCACTGCCGCCAACCGTGCACTTGCGCTCGGTCTCACCGCAGAGGACAGGGCACAGCAGGAGAGGCTGGGGATCTCGCAGTTGACTTCCGCTGAGCGTGCCACCCTGTTGTCCACCACGTCGGTATACGACACCAGTGGCATCCGTCTGAGGGAGGAGTTCGGCCCGCTCAACAAGGTCGACCTGGCAGCCGACCTGAAGTCTGGATCGGAAGTCCTCGCTCCGGCCGGAGCCTCCATCAGCGCACGGTCCTGGACGGTCAACACGTTCGACGAAGGGCGCCCCGTAGATGCCTTGCTGAAGGACCAGATCACCAAGGTCGTCACAGGCATTCAGGTGCTTGAGTATCCCGCAGTGCACGGCGAGACCCGCACGACGCAGACCGTCTACGACTGGGCGAAGGGTCTTGCCACTCAGAAGATCAAGGACCCTGCCAGCCTGGCCATCACGGAGAAGACCGAGTATGACGCCGACGGCCGGGTCATCAAGCAGTTGCTGCCCGCGGCCACAGGCAACGACGCGGCAACCCGTGTGATCACATACTGGTCGGCAACTGGAAGTGGCACCTGCCAGGGGCGCCCTGAGTGGGCGGGCCAAGTCTGCTCCACAAGCCCAGGTGGAGCAATCACTGGAGGCGGGGCCAACCCGACGCAGCTGCCCACCACGACCACCGAATACGACGTGTGGGGAAACCCGGCCAAGGTCACCGAGACCGCGAACGGCACCACTCGCACCACTACGACCACCTACGACGAGGCTGGTCGGCCGACCAAGACCACACGCACGGCAGGAAACAGCCAGGCGGTACCTGAGGCGACCACCGAGTACGCCCCGGCCACTGGGCGCCCCGTGAAGACGGCCTCCCCGACCGGCGGAACCCTGACCCGGACCTACGACAAGCTCGGCCGGCAGATCTCGTACACCGATGCCGACGGTGGCATCACCACCACGGAGTACGACCTCCTCGGTCGCCCAGTCAAAATCACGGACAACGCGCCGTCGACCACAACCATCGTCTACGACCACGCGGCAGAGCCTCGCGGCATGGCGACGGCAACGACCGACTCGATCGCTGGCACCACCCGGACGTCGTACAACGCCGATGGACTGGTGACCACGGAGAAGCTGCCGGGTGGATACACCCTGCAGATAGACAACGATTCCACAGGCGCTGCCACTTCCCGCACTTATACGCGGGACAGCGACGGCGAGATCGTCTACGAGGATCTCGTCACGCTGACGGGCCATGGCCAAGTGTCCACCCACTCGGGATGGTCCTACCAGGCTCACGCCTACGACGCCATCGGTCGGCTGAAGAGCGTCGACGATTCTGCTGGCGCCGCCTGCACCCGCCGGACCTACACGTTCGACAGCCGAAGCAACCGCACCGCGCTCACACAGGCCGTAGCCGGGGCCGGCGGCGCCTGCACGTCTACGGGAGGCACTACCACCGCGTTCACGTACGACAGTGCGGACCGGATCACGGGCGCCGGATACACGTACGACGGCCTGGGCCGCACTACGACTACCCCGGATGGCGCCACCAGCTACTACGCCAACGATCTTGCCTACCAGCAGACCGCAGGCACACGTCGTCAGACGTGGCAGCTGGACTCCGGCCTCCGCTACCGATCGTGGAAGATCGAGACGGACGATGGGGCCAGCTGGTCCGAGACCAGCTCCAAGGTGAACCACTACGGCAACGACGGCGACAATCCCCGCTGGATCACCGAAGATACGGCCACTGGCGCGATCACTCGCAATGTCACATCTTCGACGGGCCAGCTGGCGGCCACAACCGGCCACATCGGCAACGTGGTCCTGCAGCTCACCAATGTCCATGGGGACGTTGCCCTGTCGCTCCCGCTCGACCAGTCCATGGCCCCCATCGCCGCGGATGCGGACGAATACGGAAATCCGCGCGCGGGACAGCAGACCGGGCGCTACGGATGGCTCGGCGGCCATCTGCGTTCGTCCGAAACGCTGTCCGGGACCATACTGATGGGCGCACGGATGTACAGCCCGACCACTGGCCGGTTCCTCAGCGCCGACCCGGTGTACGGAGGTTCTGCCACGGCCTACGACTACGCCAACCAGGACCCGACAAACCAATTTGACCTCGACGGCCGAATGGCATGGGTCCGTAAGTGCGGGACGAACTGGAAGTGGTACGGCTACAAGTTCTGGTGCAAGTTCTACGTCACGCGCTTCCATACCAAGGTCCTGAAGGAAGACATAGGCACCATGGGTCCTGTCGGCGCGGCACTGGTGGAGGCATGGATGTGCTCTAAGCTCATCCATCCCGTCGCGGCCGGTGCGTGCACAGCACTTGCATGGGCCTACACGTGGTGGTCGGTCCACCACATCAACGCCGCCAACGAGAGAGGCGGCTGCTTCACCTGGGAGATGGGAGCTACCGTCGGCCCCGGATATCTCTTCACCTGGGCAAGGCCTGGCAACGTAAGAAAGAGCAACAAGAACTGTAGGAAGTAACCGGCTCGACGTCGGGGCGTCCCCTGTCGGACGCCCCGACGTCGCCCTATTGCATGAGGCGATGGTATGCGAAATCAAGGTGAAGGGCTCGAATTCCGTGTGACGAGAGCTCAAGTCGTGACCCCAATTGCTATAGGATTTGCTATGGGAGTGGTTCTCCTGTATCTGGGGCTACGGTGGGCAGGTGATCCGCTGACAGCCGATGAGTTGCGAACTTGCATTCAAGGCGCTGTCATCGGCACCTTCGCTTCGCTCATATTGCCGCGCTCCAAGGGTGTGAGGATTACCCCCGAACACCTTGTGCTCTATTTCGGTTTCGGAAGGCAATGCAGGATTAGCTGGGCAGATGTCATGGGAATCGAAGTGCACTCCATTTGTGGTATCCGTCAAGTTGTCGTTCGTACCGCTGGTGGAGAACGCCTGCGTCCGCAGGCTCTCATGTCCCTATTCAATCGCCGTTTCGACGGTCAGCTGAACCAGTTGACCGAGTCTTGGAATGATTCTCGCCGTTGACTGGGTTTTTTTGAGTGTTGTTGTTCCAGGGTGACGAACGAGGTCCCTGAGCAGCGCGATTGAGACGCCAGGCATCTCGATCGGCAGCCCAGGAGGCCTCGCTCCTTGCGCTTCATAGAGTCACCCGACCGATGGCCACCTCGAAGAAGATTAATTGGCAGATAAGTAAAGATCGTCGCTGCCGACCGAGACCTCAAGTTCAGGGGCGTACGAGGTCTTCCGGTCCGGCCACGAGGAGCTCAAGAACCTTGCTGACACCCAAGCCCTTCTGAGGCGGTCCCTCGCGGACATGTTCCGCCATTTCAGGTGGGCAGTAGCTGACACATCGGTGTTCGCGCACCAAGTAACTGCCCCACGACGAAACGGACCACTCCGTCGAATTGCTAGACTGATCTTCGGCGTGGGGGCGCTGGAGACCTGGATGGTTCACGCATGACGCGCCCTTCGCTCCCCAACCCGCTCGACCCGGTCGGGTACCGCCGTGACGGGCGGCCCATCTACCCGATCCTGGGCGCCTCGCCCGAGCACGACCCGAGCAAGCCTGACGACGACCCGGGAACCGGTGAGGTCACGCAGGAGGACCTGTCGCGGCTGCTCGCCCGGGAGAAGACCCAGGGAGGCCGGGCCGCCGTGAAGAAGCTCCTCGACGGCCTCGGTTTCAGCGACACCGAGAAGCTGACGGAGTTCGTCACCGCGACGCGAGACGCCGAGCGGGCCGCGCTCTCCGAGGTCGAACGCCGCGAACAGGCTGTCGAGGAGAAGCTGCAGGCGGCAGAAGCCCGCGAGGCGCAGGCCGTCTCCCGGGAACGGGTTGCGATCCGGCGCGCCGCCCTCGCCGGTCTCGGAGCCGCCGGTGAGGACCTGGACGACGCCGTCCTGCTGATCGACCGCGCTTTGGACGGTCAGGACGACGCCGACGAGGAGACGGTCGCCGCGGCGGCCGAGCAGCTGGCGGAACGGCGTCCGGAGCTGTTCGGTACCGGGCGGGTGGCCGCCCCACCCGCGCCGGGCGGTTCGCCCGCCGGCGGCCCGCCCTCGCGCAACGCCACACCGCCGAAGCCGGGCGCTGCGGGCCTGGACATGGCCCGCCGACGCGGCTACATCACCAGCTGACCGATCCACTCCCACCGGCGGGACAATGCCGGACCAGGGGACCACGCCCCTCCCGCTTCGTGGACGGCGCCACCAGAAGGTGAGCGCGCGGACACCCGCCATCGCGTCCCTGGGAGGGGCACCGTCATGCTTCAGCCGATCACGACGCAGCGCAGCGTCACGGCGAACACCGAGTGGCTCGGCGGCCGACACGGCACCGACGACACCGACACCATCACGCTCGACATCACCAAGTTCACCAGCGGCACGCACTACGTGCCGTCGACCGACACCAGCCAGCCGTACAGCCTCTTCAAGTCCGGCGTGCCGGTCGGCAAGATCACCGCCTCGGGCCTGTACGGACCCTTCGACAAGGCCGCCGCCGACGGCCGCCAGACCCTCGCCGGATTCGTCCTCGCCGAGACCCTATTCGCGCCCACCGCCACCAAGGTGCCGGCCGCGCTGCTGTGGCACGGCACCGTGCGCACCGCGAAGGTCCCCGGCGGCTTCAACCCCGCCGATGCCGTCACGTCCAACGCCCTGATCCGGTACGTGTAAGGAGCCGCTGAACCATGACCCTCCAGGACCTGATCAAGGACGTCACCACCCGCGACCTGACCGTCTTCGCCCGCGCTGTACCGACGCCGGACGAGTGGACGCTGACCACGGGCGACAGCGCCGTGTTCCCCGCACTCATGCTCCAGAGCACCATGTGGGAGATCCGGGATTCCGGCCGCTACGTCATCGCGGCGAAGTTCCGGGCGTACGACGCCAGCGCGCCGCTTGCGACCCGTGAGGCGTGGGAGACCACCCGCAAGGGCGGCCTGCCGGTCATCTCGCAGAAGCTCACGGTCAGCGAGCAGGAGATCATCCTCGACGAGATGCAGCGTGGCGCGGATGCCGAGCGGCTGGTGAACAACCTGTACTCGGACACCGAGCGGCACGCCGAGGCGACCAAGGGCCGTATCGAGCTGGCGGCCGCCGACGTCCTCCTCGACGGGAAGCTGACCGTCAACGAGAACAACTACATCACCGAGGTCGACTTCGGTGTCCCGGCCGAGAACACCCCCACCGCCCCGAAGGTCTGGTCGGACCCGACCTCGGACCCGATCCGCGACGAACTCGCCTGGCTCCAGTACCTCGAGGACATCGGCTCGCCGGATCCCGAGTTCGCCCTGACCTCGCGCCGCGTGATCAATACGTGGGCTGGCAACAACGCGTACCGGGCGGCGTACTACGGCTCGGTCAACCCCTCAACCACGCCGACCAGCTCGCTCACCCCCAGCCAGGTCAACAGCGTGCGCATCGAGTACGGCCTGCCGCCCGTCCGCATCTACAAGGGACAGGTTCGGGTCGACGGCACCTGGATCAAGCCGATCCCCGACGACCGGTACATCTACGTTCCGCCCCAGCGGCAGAAGTGGGCGAACGTGCAGTGGGGCCTGAACGCGGACAGCATCGTCCTGTCGTCCGGGAAGAACCCCGAGATCGAGAAGGAGGAGGCGCCCGGCATCGTCATCACCCGGGACATCGACTCGGACCCGATCCGCATCTGGACCAAGGTCAACGCGTCCGCGATGCCCGTCATGCACGACCCGCGAGCCCACCTTGTGGCGAAGGTGCTGTGACGGGGCGCCGCCTGCACGCCGCCGTACACCTGACGCACCCGGAGACCCACGAGCCGGTGGTCCTCCTGCCGGGCGACGAACCCGAAGACGTGGTCGCCGCGCTCATCACCCATCCCGACGCCTGGGAGGACGACCCCAAGGCGGAGGCCGAGGAGCCGTCCTCCGAGCCGCAAGACCTGGACGCGCCGGCGGGCGGGGACCCTACGCCGGAGCCGGAGCCGGAGCCGGAGCCGGAGCCGGAGCCGGAGCCGGAGCCCAAGCGCCCGGCGCCCGCTCGGCGACGGAAGACTCCCGAGCCCGGCGCCTGAGCGCCCCCAGTGACCTTCTCCCACCGTCCGCCCGCGCCGCAGCCGAGCGCGGGCGGACACCCGTACCCAGGGAAGCACCCGTGGACCCGACCCTCCTGGCCTGGCTGCGCGCGCAGCTCGGCGTCACGACCGACGAACAGGACCTCGCCGCCCGATACACGCGCCTCGGCCGCGCCCGCGCCGTCGCCGCCGAAGTCCTCGCCGAGCGCCGCGCCGCGCTGCTGGCCGACCCGCTGCGCATGACCGTGGACGGCGTAGTCACCATCGACCAGAGCCAGAACCTGGTGGGCCTCGAACGGCAGCTCGCCGGCCTCGCCGAACTCATTGCCCCGGACGACCCGACCGCCGGCGAAGCGAGCGTCGACCTCGTCACCGCGCCCCTGATCCCCTACGGCAGAGGACGGTAGACGGGTGCCCTACCAGTGGCCTCCGCTGACGCCAGGCGACCCGGACGAGATCGCGCGGCGGGTCGCCGCGGTCCTGGACGACGCCTGGCAGCGACTCGCCGACAAGCAGCGCGCCGTCCTCACCCAGCTCGCCGACACGCCGCGTGCCGAAGCCACCACGGCCACGCTGGAGGAGTTCAAGCAGGCCATCGCGGACTTCCGCCACCGCGTGGACGAGGAGGCCGCTCAGTTCATCCGCCGACAGCTTCCCCACCTCTACGAAGAAGGCGCGCGGGCCACGGCCGAGGCCCTGGGCACCACCTTCACCTGGACCCTCTTCCACCGCGACGCCCTCCAGGCTCTCGCCTCCGACTCCTACGCCGACTTCCTGCGCCGCTCCCAAGAGGCCGAGAGGATGGCCAACCGCTTCTACCGCGCCGTGCGCCAGGCCGCCCGCCGCGAAGTACCGCTGCTGGCCGCGGGGAACATGACCGCGAAGCAGGCCGCGCGCAGCCTCGCCCGCCGCCTCGCCACCGAGCACCAGCTCACCCACGTCGTCTACCGCAACGGCGCCCGGGTGCCGGTACACGTCTGGGCGGAGGCCGCCACCCTTGCGAAGAGCGCCGTCGCCTACAACGCCGGAACCCTTAACCTCGCCGTTTCGGTTG
>NZ_JAGGOS010000209.1 GCF_018614205.1 Streptomyces sp. ISL-36
CGGCGCGGGCCTCGCCGAGCCGGGAGAGCGCCTCGGCCCGGGTCTCCGATGCGGGCAGCGAGGCGGCACGCGCGCGCAGCGCCTGCTGGGCGGCGAGCCGGTCACCGGCGGCGAACAGCGCGCGGCAGAGGGCGAGGGCGGTGCGGCGCTCGCGGCCGGAGAGGTACCGGTTGCGGCTCGACAGGGCGAGGCCGTCGGGCTCGCGGACGGTGGGGACGCCGACGATCTCGACCGGGAAGTTCAGGTCGCGGGCCATCCGGCGGATCAGGGCCAGCTGCTGGGCGTCCTTCTGGCCGAAGAAGGCGACGTCGGGGCGGGTGAGGTGGAGCAGCTTGGCGACGACGGTGAGCATGCCGTCGAAGTGCCCCGGCCGGGAGGCGCCTTCGAGGCGCTCGCCCATGGGTCCTGCCGCGATGCGGACCTGCGGCTCTCCGCCGGGGTAGACCTCGTCGACGGTCGGGGCGAAGACGGCGCTCGCGCCCGCGTCGAAGGCCAGTTCCAGGTCGGCGTCGAGCGTGCGCGGATAACGGTCGAGGTCCTCCCCCGCGCCGAACTGGAGCGGGTTGACGAAGACGGTGACGACGACGAACCCCTCGTGGCCGACGCGCTCGCGCGCGGCACGGATCAAGGTGGCGTGGCCCTCGTGGAGTGCGCCCATGGTCATGACCACGGCCGTGCGGCCCGGCGCGCCCCAGTGGGCGACCGCGTCGTCGAGGTCCTCGACCGTGGGGAGGAGCTCGGCCGGCTGGTGGCGCTTGGTGACGCCGGCGGCGCGGTCACGGGCGAACAGGTTCATCGGTCGTCTCCTTGCGGCCCGTCGGCGTCGGCGGCACCCGCCGAGGTGTCGGCGAGCACGCCCAGCAGATCCTCGGCCAGCTCGGGCTTGAGCAGGCCGTGCGCGAGCGCCCGGTCGGCGGTCGTGCGGGCCATCGCCAGATAGCCGGCGACGGTGCCGGGCGCGTGCTTGCGCAGTTCGGCGACGTGCGCGGCGACCGTGCCGGCGTCGCCGCGTGCGACGGGGCCGGTGAGGGCCGCGTCGCCGGAGCGCAGGGCGTTGTCCAGGGCGGCGCCCAGGAGGGGCCCGAGCATCCGGTCGGGGGCGGCGACCCCGGCCGTACGGAGCACGTCCATGGACTGGGCCACCAGGGTGACCAGGTGGTTCGCGCCGAGGGCGAGGGCCGCGTGGTACAGCGGGCGGTTCGCCTCCTCGATCCACTCCGGCTCGCCGCCCATCTCGATGACCAGGGCCTCGGCGGCCAGCCGCAGCTCTTCGGGCGCGGTGACCCCGAAGGAGCAGCCGGCCAGGCGCTGGACGTCGACGGAGGTTCCGGTGAACGTCATGGCCGGGTGCAGGGCGAGCGGCAGCGCGCCGGCGCGCAGTGCGGGGTCCAGGACCTTCACGCCGTACCGCCCGGAGGTGTGCACCAGCAGCTGGCCCGGCCGTACGGCCCCGGTCTCGGCGAGACCTTCCACCAGACCCGACAGGGCGTCGTCGGGGACGGTCAGCAGGACGAGGTCGGAGAGGGCGAGGACCTGGCCGGGGGGCACGATCGGCACGTCGGGGAGCAGGGCCGCGGCGCGGCGTACGGAGGCGTCGGACACCGCGGAGACGGCCACGGGACGGTGTCCCGCGAGCTGGAGGGCGGCTGCGAGGGCGGGACCCACCCGGCCCGCTCCGACGACTCCGACGGCGAGTCGCGCGGGTCGGTCTTCCGCTCGGGGTTCTGCTGGTTGGTTCACGCGGCAACGGCCTTCCGTTCCAGTCCGCGGGGGGTACCGGACGATTTCTGGTCATGCTACGCCAGCGTTTCGCGCGTCCTCGTGGCTGTCCACAGGGCATGGGCGGCGGTGTGATGATCAGCCCATGGACGACGAGGCGGCCCGGCGGCACCGGGCGAGGGTGTGGGGCGGCGCGGAGCGGAAGCTGTGGCACACCCCGATCGACGGGACGGTCGGGCAGCGCCTGCGCGAGCTGGCCGCCTGGGCGGACCGGACGGACGACGACGGAGGCCCGCTCGACGCGTACGGCGACGGCCTGGTGGAGGAGGTGGAGTGGCGGGTCGCGGACGAGCTCGGCCTGCCGGCCGCGGTGTTCTTCCCGACCGGGACGATGGCCCAGCAGGTGGCGCTGCGCTGCTGGTCGGGGCGGACCGGCAGCGCGGTGGTCGCGCTGCATCCCCTGGCGCACCCGGAGATCCACGAGGGCGGCGCGCTGGGGGTGGTGAGCGGACTGCGCACGGTCCGTCCGACGGACGAGCCGCGGCTGCCGACGGCCGAGGAGGTACGGGACCATCCGGAGCCGTTCGGGACGCTGATGCTGGAGCTGCCGCTGCGGGACGCGGGGTTCGTGCTGCCGTCCTGGGAGGCGCTGGTCGAGGTGGTGGAGGCGGCGCGCGAACGTGACGCGGTGGTGCACATCGACGGCGCGCGACTGTGGGAGTGCGCCCCCCACTTCGGGCGGGCGCTCCCGGAGATCGCGGGGCTCGCGGACAGTGTGTACGTCTCCTTCTACAAGTCCCTGGGCGGGCTTTCGGGGGCCGCGCTGGCGGGTCCGCAGGACGTGATGGAGGAGGCGAGGGTGTGGCGGCACCGGTACGGGGGGCTGGTCTTCCAGCAGTACCCGGCGGCGGTGTCGGCGCTGCGGGGCCTCGCCCACGAGCTGCCGCGCCTGCCCTCGTACGTGGCGCACGCGCGCGTGGTCGCCGAGGGGCTGCGGGCGGGGTTCGAGGAGGCGGGCGTCCCCTGGTTCCGGATCCGTCCGGAGCCCCCGCACACGCACCAGTTCCAGGTCTGGCTCCCGTACGAACCGGACGTGCTGACGGCGGCGTCGCTGGCCCTGACGGAGGAGACGGGCACGGTCCTCTTCCGCCGCTGGTCCGGCCCGGGCGCGGGCGGGCCGCCGGGAGTGGCGGTGACGGAGGTGACGGTGACGGAGCCAGGGCTCTCCTGGACGGCGCAGGACGTCAGCGAGGCGGTAGGGGCCTTCCTGTCCCGGCTGGGGTGAGCGACTCCCTGCCGGCTGGGTGAGCGACTCCCTGCTGGGGTGCGAGGGGGGGCCCGGCGGGTCAGCGGGACCCCGGCCGGCGGGGTCAGCGGGGCCCGGGATGGCGCCCGCGGGCGAGGGCGGTGGCGAGGCGGCCGCGGGCGAGGCGGCCGCCGAGGACGCGGCGGAAGCGGTGGTGGTCGCGGGCCGCGCGAAGGACCGCGACATCGTGGGTGCCGGGCACCGGCGGCATCGGCTCCCCGTGCTGCGCGGCCCGGTAGGTGTCGAAGAGGTACTGGTGCATCGCGTTCAGACCCTCACGATGCGCCGGGCGGAACCGCCGGTCGCGCGGATTGACGCGCCCCGTCAAACGGCCCCCCGCGCAGCGCCGTACAGGCGCGTCGATTGACGGGCCGCGTCAACCGACGCGACACCGCCCCCGCCCCGGCCCGCACCATAGGGGGGTGAGCGTGACCATCGACATCACCGGACTGCCGCACGAGCGGATCGTCTTCTGCCCCTCGCCGCTGGCCGAGCTCGGCGCCGCGCTGCACGCGCTCTCCGAGCCCGCCCACCACCCGGCCTCCACGCGTGGGTCACCACGACCGCCGCCGCGCTCGCGCCCGAGCTCGCCGACCGGCTCCACGAGGCCGACTTCATGTGGCGGTCCACCCGCTCCGACATCCTGCTGCCCGCCCGGCCCCGCGAGACGCTCGCCGAGGAGCTGGACGACCTCGACCTCATGGACGACGAGCGGTACGTGAGCTCGGCTCTGGAGATCTCCTGCGCCAGTCACTACACGCGCGGAGCTCCCTCGCCCCTCGTCGACACCCGGAGGCGGCGGCGCGCCCTCGACCTGGCGGCCGCCCGCGGTCCCCGCCAGGCCGCCTTCGTGGAGCGGACGCTCGCCGATCCGACCGGCACGCGCGCGTGGATCCGGCGGCTCCTGGAGGACTGCGACGCGGCGTTCTTCTCCGACACCTGGCAGCGCGTCCGGGTCCAGCTCGCCGCCGACGCCCGCCACAAGACGGATCTGCTGCGCCGCAAGGGCCTGGCCGAGGCCGTCGTCGCCGCCTCACCGGCCATGAGTCTGGAGGAGGACGAGCACGGTTCCCGGATCGTCGTCGACAAGCTGGTCCAGGGCCGCACCACCGCCCAGGGGGCCGGACTGACGTTCCTGCCGACCGCGTTCGGCCGGCCGCACCTCTTCGCCCTGCACGCGCCCGGGTGGCAGCCGGTGATCCAGTACCCCGTCTCCGGACGCGAGCTCGCCGGCACCGCCCCCGTGGAGACCGTCAAGCTCCGCCTGGAGGCCGTCGCCCACCCGATGCGGATGCGGATGTGCCGTAACCTCGCCCGCGGTTCGTACACGACGAGCGAGCTGGCCGACGCGTACGGCATCACGGCGCCGGAGGTCTCCCGGCACCTCGCCGTCCTGAAGAAGGCGGGGCTTGTCAGCACCCAGCGGCGCGGCAGGTACGTCCTGCACCAGCTCGACGTCTCGGTCGTGGCCCGCCTCGGCAGCGACTTCCTGGAGAGCGTGCTCCGCTAGCTCGTCTCCGGAAGGCCGTCTCCGGGAGGCCGTCTTCGGGAGGCCGTTTCCCGGGAGGCCGCGTTTGAGCGGTCTCCCGAGGCGCGTGTCCGGTCAGTACGCGCCGCCGCCCGCCCGCACCAGGCCCGTCTCGTACGCGAGCACCACCACCTGCACCCGGTCACGCAGGTCCAGCTTGGTCAGGATGCGGCCCACATGCGTCTTCACGGTGGCCTCCGACAGCACCAGCCGGGCCGCGATCTCCCCGTTCGACAGGCCCTGGGCGACCAGGAGCATCACCTCGCGCTCCCGTTCGGTGAGCCGGTCGAGCCCGCTGTCGGCGGCCCGCGGGTCCTTCCCCGAGGACGGCAGCATCGGCGAGAAGCGGTCGAGCAGCCGGCGCGTGGTCGACGGAGCCACGACCGCGTCCCCGCTGTGCACGGAGCGGATCGCGCCGAGCAGTTCGCCCGGCGGCACGTCCTTCAACATGAAGCCGCTGGCGCCCGCCTTCAGCCCCGAGAAGGCGTACTCGTCGAGGTCGAAGGTGGTCAGGATCAGCACCTTCGGGGCGTCGGGCTCCGAGCAGATCCGCCGGGTCGCCTCGACCCCGTCGAGCTTGGGCATCCGTACGTCCATCAGCACCACGTCCACGGCCGTGGAACGCAGCACCTCCAGCGCCTCCACGCCGTCGCCCGCCTCCGCGACGACCTCCATGTCCGGCTGGGCGGCGAGCACCATGCGGAAGCCGGTGCGCAGCAGCACCTGGTCGTCGACGAGCATCACGCGGATGGACATGTGGTTCCTTCGGATCGTCAGTGGGCGGGCTTCAGGGGGAGCAGGGCGCTGATGCGGAAGCCGCCCCCGGGACGCGGCCCCGCGTCCAGGGTGCCGCCGACCATGCCGACCCGCTCGCGCATGCCGATCAGGCCGTGGCCCCGGCCGTCGGCGCCCCCGTCCTCGTACATCTCCTGGGTCGCGCCCCGGCCGTCGTCCTCGACGAGCAGGCCGAGGCCGTCGTCGAAGTAGACCAGGCGGACGCTGGCGCCGACCTCCGGGCCGCCGTGCTTGCGGGAGTTGGTGAGGGCTTCCTGGACGATCCGGTACGCGGTGAGCTCGACGCCGCTCGGCAGCGGCCTCGGCGTTCCCTCGACCCGGAAGTCGACGGTCAGACCGGCGTTCCGGACCTGCTCGACGAGGTCCTCGATCTGCTGGACGTCGGGCTGCGGAACGTACTCCCCCGCCTCCTGGTGCTCGCCGGTGCGCAGGATGCCGAGGAGCCGGCGCATCTCGGCGAGCGCCTGGCGGCCGGTGGACGAGATGGTCTCCAGGGCCTGCTTGGCCGTCTCGGGCGAGGAGTCGAGGACGTAGGCGGCGCCGTCGGCCTGGACCACCATCACGGAGACGTTGTGGGCGACGACGTCGTGCAGTTCGCGGGCGATCCGGGCGCGCTCGGCGGCGACGGCGACCTTGGCCTGCGCCTCGCGCTCCTGCTCCAGGCGGGAGGCGCGCTCCTCGAGCTGGGCGAAGTACGCGCGCCGGGTCCGCAGGGAGTCGCCGAGCACCCAGGCCAGGGCGAAGGGCACGGTCATGATCACCGTGAAGAAGACGTGCGCGAGGGCCGAGCCCGGGGCGTCGGAGGGCCATCTCAGCATGGAAAGGGGGGCGGCGCTCAGACCGCCGACGAGCGCGAGGCGGGAGGCCCAGCGCGTCCCGTCGTGCGCGGCGACGGTGTAGATGATCACCAGGATGGCGAAGTCCGCGAAGAACGGCATCAGCCCGAAGGCGAGCTGGGCCAGGCCCAGCGCGACCGCGAGCAGCAGCATCATCTGGGGCGCACGGCGGCGCAGCGCGACGACGAGGGAGAACAGCGCCGCGACCACCCCGTACGCGACGGGGTTGCCGACCGGCGGGTGGGTCGTACCCACCCACAGCAGCGAGAACCCGAAGAGGACGACGGCCCAGGAGGTGTCGACGCCCGTCGGGTGTCTGCGGAGGAAGTCGTAGAGGCGCTGCACGTCACCAAGCGTAGGGAAGGCGGATAGGTGCAGGGGTCAACCGTGGGGCCGATCCTGCGCGGGAAGCCCGTACTCCGCAAGGTGGAGACTGGGGCACGTGACGGATGAGACGTGTCAATGGCAGGAACGCCAAGGGTGGCAGCGGTGGCGTGAGGCCGCCGAGCGGGCGTTGTACGGGCAGGGCGGCTTCTATCTGAGCCCCGAGGGCCCGGCCGGGCACTTCCGTACGTCGGTGCACGCCTCCCCTCTCTTCGCGGCGGCCGTCTCGCGGCTGTTGACGGAGGTGGCGGCGGAGCTGCGGACGGACGAGATCGCGCTGGTCGATGTGGGGGCGGGCCGTGGCGAGCTGTTGACGGGGGTCCTGGCCGCTGTGCCCGCCGGGCTGTCCGTACAGCCGTACGGCGTGGAGCGCGCGGCGCGCCCCGCCGGGCTCGACCCGCGCATCGTGTGGACGGACCGGGTGCCGCAGGGGGTGCGTGGGCTGCTCTTCGCGAACGAGTGGCTGGACAACGTGCCGGTGGACATCGCGCAGATGGACGAGGCGGGGGCCGTCCGGTACGTCGAGGTCCGGGCGCGGGACGGGGCGGAACGGCTCGGCGAGGTGGTCACGGGCGCGGACGCGGAGTGGCTGGACCGGTGGTGGCCGCTGCGGGAGCCGGGCGAGCGGGCGGAGATCGGACGGTGGCGTGACGAGGCCTGGGCGGGCGCGGTGGCGGCGATGGGCGCCGGTCTGGCGGTGGCGGTGGACTACGCGCATGTACGGGGGACCCGGCCGCCCTTCGGCACGCTGACCGGGTTCCGGGCGGGGCGGGAGGTGCCACCGGTGCCGGACGGGTCGTGCGACCTGACCGCCCACGTGGCGATGGACGCGGTCGCGGAGGCGGCCGCCTCGACGGTCGGGGCGACGGTCTCGTCGGCCGGCGCGACGGTCTCGTCGGCCGGCGCGACGGTCGGCGGGAAGGCCGCCTCGGCAATCGGCGGGGAGGTCGCCTCTGCGGCCGGCGGGGAGCTGGTGACCCAGCGGGAGGCGCTGCGGCGGCTCGGGGTGAGCGGGGACCGCCCGCCGTTGGCACTGGCGTCGAGCGATCCGGCGGCGTACGTGCGGGCGCTCGCGGCGGCGGGCGAGGCGGCGGAGCTGACGGCCCGGGGCGGGCTCGGGGACTTCCTGTGGCTCCAGCAGCCCGTGGGCGCCGTACGTGAGAGAGGTGAACGGGCCTGACAGGGCCACCGGCTCCCGCCCGGCGTGGGCCGTGGGCTGCGGCCTGA
>NZ_JAGGOS010000210.1 GCF_018614205.1 Streptomyces sp. ISL-36
GCGCCGGCCCAGGCACCGGCCCAGGCACCGGCATCGACCTCGCGCCGCCCGGGCGTGCGAAAGGCCGCCGAGGCGGTCCCGCCAGGCGCCGACCCCCGCTTCGCGCACGGCCCGCTCGCGGTCGTCGACGTCGAGGACGGGCAGGCGTTCGCGTACTGCGTCGGCGGCCTGGTCCTGGACGTGCCGGCCAAGTCCCTTCCGTCTCTGGTCCAATGGACCCTCACCGAGGCGAAGCTCGGCGCGCCGAAGCTGAGCGGACCGGGCAAGGACGCCGACCCGCTGATCGTGCTCACCGAAGCCGCGTGCGAGCGCTACGGGCTGCCGGTCCGACTGACCGATCAGGAGCGGCTCACGGGACGGCTGCCCGAGGGCCACAAGGTCATCAAACAGCTGGTGCGCGCCGACTGGAAGCTGACGAAGCGCGGGTTCGGCCCCTGGGCCCGGATCTACCGGCCGGCGCAGGGCTCCGCGCGCTCGTGCGTGCAGCTGTGCGTCCCGTCCTGGGACGCGCTCGACACCCGCCACTGGGACGGCGCCGCCGCCCTGCCGCCTGCGGAACTCGCCCGGCTCCTGGGCGTGTACGCGTCCCGGGTGATGACGCCGCGCGGCTCCACGGCCGTCACCGGCCTGGAACTGATGACGGCGCTGCACCCGCCGACCCGCGCGTCCGAGCCGGACGAGAACGGGGTACGGCACAGCGAGCACAACCCCGGCAGTCTGGGCAGGAACCCGGTCGACCCCGCGCCGTGCGAGGCCCCCGACGGCCACCCCCTGCTCGCCGGCCTGCCGCGCTTCCACCGGCGGACCCCCGCCGAAGTCCTGGTCGAGGAGGCGTACGACTGGGCGAGGCCGCTCACCGACGCGGAATGCCTCAAGCCGCACCTCGTGGGCATCGACGTGAACATGGCCTTCGCCGCCGGTGCGAACGGCACGATCGTGGGACTGGGCGCGCCGACGCACGTCGAGAACCCCGCCTTCGATCCGAAGCTGCCCGGTGCCTGGCTGGTCGATCTCTCGCACGTCGACCTGTCCCGTGTCCTGGTCGGCAAGGAGTGGCGGCAGCTGGAAGGTGACCTGCTGCCGAGCCCGTTCACGCCGAAGGGCGACCGGCCGGAGGGCCCGGCCTGGTACGCGACACCGACCGTCGCGTACGCGGTGGAGCTCGGCTACGACGTCGCGCCGATCGAGGCGTACGTACGGTACGAGAACGGCCGCTACCTCGACGCCTGGTACAACCGGCTGCGCGACGCGTACGTGGCGACGATGGCCGACCTCGGCGTCACCGCCGACCTGTCCCCGCAGGACTTCCTCGCGGCCATGGACGGCCACAAGCACGTGGACCCGCAGCTGGCGATCGTCCTCTTCGCGATCAAGGCGACGGTCAAGGGCGGCATCGGCAAGCTCCGCGAGCGTCCCCGCGGCGAGGGCTGGAAGCCCGGCGAGCCGTGGCGGGCCCTGTCCCGCCCGACATGGCGGCCCGACATCCGCGCCGCCGTCATCTCCCGCACACGGGTCAACATGCACCGCAAGCTGCTCAAGCACGCAGCCGTCACCGGCCAGTACCCGGTCGCGATCCTGTCTGACTGCGCCGTGTACGCGGCCGACGGACCGACCCCGCTCGACTTCCTGCCGTACAAGGACGGCAAGCCCCTGCCCGGCGGCTTCCGGCTCGGCGTCAGCCCGGGCATGGTCAAGCACGAGGGCACCCAGAGCGTGCTGTGGGGTGAGGGCGTACGGGAGCAGTACGACGCTCCGGAGCTGAACCTCGCCCGGTACATCAAGGACGGCAACGTCACCCACAAGGACGACGGGGAGTAGCCCGCGATGGCACAGCTCGGGGACGGCCTCGACCAGGCGGTCCAGAAGGCGTTCACCCGCCCGGTCCCGAAGTCGGCCGGCGCGCGGATGCGCTACCTGGTCAAGCAGCTCAAGGGCACCAAGGCGGCGGCCGAGACGCTCGGGATCTCCCAGCGCACCGTGGAGCGGTACGTGAAGGACCAGATCAGGAAGCCCCGTCCCGAGCTCGCCGCCCGCCTGGCGGCCGAGGTCAAGAAGCGGTGGCAGCCGCAGATCCGCGCGAAGGCGAAGGAGAAGGCCGCCACCACCGGAGGCATCGTCGTCGACACCCGTGCCCGCTTCGGCTACACCGCCGCTCCGGGCACCACCGACGACGGCCGGATGCGCCACCTCACCGTGGCGCTCCCACCCGAGTTCGCCGCCCGCCTCTTCGACGCCCGGGACCAGGGCGCCACCGAGCAGCAGTTGCGCGACATCGCGGCGGAGGGACTCCAGGAGATCTACTTCAAGGACCACGGCCGCCGTGCCGGCGACCTGCTGGTGGAGTTCACCGATCTCGAACACATCGAGTTCGACCTGTAGCCCCCTGCGCCGGCCCGCCGCTGCCGGTCACCTGTGACTGAGCGCTTCAGTTGGCGAGTGAGCGTGCGAGTTGGCGGGTTGAGCGGGCGGCGTCGACGGCTCGGGTGAGCTGGGTGGCGTAGGCGTCGAGAAGCGGCTTCATCTGCTGGTAGAAGGGCACCTTGTTCTGCCGGATCCAGTGACCGATGGTGAACCGGTCCTGGCTCCATGCCGCGTCGAGCTCGGGGTCGTTTCGGGCTTCGGCCGGTTGTGGGGCGAATTGGGTTTCGCCGTGCGTGACCTGGGTCCAGATGTAGGCCGTGGCGGCGAGGTGTGCGCGGTCGTCGGAGAGGTAGCGGGGGCTGGGCTGGCGTTTCAGCTGGTCGGCGATCTGGTGCCATGCGTCTGGTGGCAGTGCCCAGTCAGCGAGAAGGGTGCGGCGGTGCCAGTAGTCGATCAGTGCTGAGGAGGCGAGGGCTGCGGCGATCGCGTCCAGGGCTCGTTCGTATGCCTCCGGGGTTCCCTGCCGGCGGGCCCACCGCGTGATGGGGGTGCCCAAGCCCTTTCCGGCGATGCTGAGTCCGAGGAACTCGGCGGCATCGGCGGTGCTCTTGCCGAGAGCTCGCCGGACGAGGAAGGCGGAGGTTGTGCGCCGCAGGACCGGCATGCTGAAGGCGACGGTGAAGGCGACGGTGAAGGCGTCAAGGTGGCGTTCTGCCCACTCCAGGGGGAGGAATGCCGGAACGTGCTGGGGGCCGTAGTCGAGGCCGCGGTGTGGCAGCCGGCTTCCGCCCCTGCCGCTTCTGCGGTGGGTGGAGACCAGGTATTCAGCGGCGTCTCGGAATCGCTGGGAACAGTCGTCCTGGTAGCGGCGGAAGCCGGTGTCCCAGCTGCGGTGGCGTTTCGGGGCGATGCCACTGGGGGTGCGGTTCTCGACTGGCGCGAGTGGAGCCAGTGCGGTCTGCAGATCGGCGGCCGACAGGATGACGTCGGCGGCGAGGAGGATGCTCGCGCAGGTCCGGGCATCTTGGGGCGGCGTGCTGACATGGATGGAGAGCGAGGGGTCCTGCCGGGCGGCCAGCACCTGATCTGTGCGGCGGGTGTCGACGCCCGGCGCGGTGGGGCGAGCCCTCGGCCAGGTGATCATGACGAGTCCGCTGACCATCTGCAGATCGGTGAAGTACTCGCTGGCCGTCGCGGCGGGGGTGTCCGGGCCGAGCATGGTGGTGATCTTCTTCTGCAGTGCGGTGAGTTCCCTGGGCAAGGGGTCTGCTGGTCCGGGCGGCTGCTTGTCCAGACGGGCGCCGCAAAGGTGGGCCGTTCGCTGTGTGCGGCGCGACCCGTGGGCGAGGGGTGCTCGGCACTGGGCCGGATGGAGTCCGGCGATGGTCGGGCGGCCAATCAGCTGTCCGGGGCGGTCGGTGAGTGGTCTCTGGCATTCGGGACAGAGATGTTCGAGGAAGCGCTGGTGGTGCGGGCATGCGATGACGACGGGCAGTCTCCAGTCGCTCTTCCAGGGGCCGCCGTGGTCTGTCTGCAGCTGGGTCCCGTCGCCGGCGAGGCAGTCGGGGCAGTAGCGGGCTGCTGCGGGGGAAGAGCCAGTCCAGTGCGGGGATGCGCTTGCCGGCGCGAACGACGTCAAGGCTGTGGGCGATGGGCGGGTAGCGGGGTGCGAGCGGCAGCAGGGTCAAGGCGTGGCTTCGGCGGCGGTGAGCCGGGTGGCGGTCTGGAAGTCGCTCATCCGCGGGGCGGGCAGTTCGAGGGAGAGGGCCGTGCGGGTGACGGCCTGGGTGTTGGGCTGATACTCGGCCAGACCGGTGCGTCGCAGGACGATGTCTGGTGCGACGTCCAGGCGGTGGGCGAGTCGCATCACGTAGCCGGCCAGCAGTTCGCCGGGCAGCGGGTCCAGGCTCCGGGGGAGCGGTGCGATCATCGGGCGCCTTCCTGGGCCGTGCCGAGGGGGCCGCGGTCGTCGAAGACGGTGTTGCGGCCGCGACGGGGCTTGCGCCGGGCGGGCTTTTCGGGGACGGCGGGGACTTCGCCGGCGCCGGCGTCGCGCCGGTCGCTGTCGCGCAGGTCGATGGCGATGCCCTCAAGGAGCTCTTCGTCCAGGCGTTCGCGGCCGGAGTCGATGGCCTCGCGGCAGCCGTCCTCGATGAGCCGTTCCAGGAGGCCGACGACACCGTTGGTGCGGTGGTAGAGGTACTCGGCATCGTGCCCCCGGTGAGCATGTCGGGGGCCGCGTCCAGGAGCCGCAGGCCGCTCTGGACGCCGTGCAGGTGTTGAACCCAGGCGGTGATCTGCGGTGCGGTGCTGTAGTGGAAGCGGTCCAGCTCGATCAGATCGAAGCGCCGTTCGGTCTGCGTGGCCTCCAGCCCGTGGGCCTTGGCATGCCGGGAGGGCGGGAGCCGCCACTGGCCGGTGGCCGGGTCGTGGCGCCCTTCGCGCAGCAGCCCGGAGCCGGGGATGTCGACGCCGACCAGGACCAGGGTGACGTTCATGCTCATGAAGGCGCGGATCAGGTCGAGGGTGTCCTGGTCGTCGGCCCGGTGCATGCGAAGTCTCATGATGTCGTCCAGGATCAGGACCTTGGTGCCATGGTCCCGCAGGGAGGCCGTGACCTGGCGGATCAGGTCGGGCAGGTCCGCGCGCGGGGCGATCGGCGCGTCGAAGAAGTTCAGGATCGCCTTGCAGGTGCTCTTCGGCTTCGCGGTCACCGGTGTCTGGACGTAGGCGACTGGGATGTGCAGGTCGCGGGCGCCGGGGCGGGCGTCGGGGTTGAGGTAGTCGTTGAGGGCCAGCCAGCGTTCCTGGAAAGCGGCGGCGATCTCGCAGACGCATTCGGTCTTGCCCTGGTAGCCGCCGCCGGAGACCATCACCCCGGCCCGGGTATTGGGCTTGATCTTCAGCGCGTTGGTCTCGATGCGGCCGATGAGGAGTTTCTCCACCGCCCGGCTCATCGGGGTGTCCAGCAGCTGCAGGTTCGCGTGGGTGGCCGTGCGGTGCAGGTTGTGCAGCATCTTCTTGCGCCGGCTCAGCAGCCCGAAGGCCGCGCGGTCCATGATTGGCGCCGGGACGAACAGCTTGCGGGTGCGGCACCAGTGCTGCCAGCCGGTCGCGGTGTCGCGGGCCGGAGCGGGGCCGGTCAGGACGAACGGCAGCGTCTCCTTCTCGCCTGTCACTGCGGTCCTTCCTGTACCGGTTGAGGAACGGATTCGTCGTCGGGCAGCGCGAACAGTGAGTGCTTGCGCGGGCCGTCGCCGAGGCGGGGTGGCGAGACGAGCGGGACATCGACCGCGGCCTCGCGCCGGCGGCGCCGTTCCGCGTCGACGGCCTGCTGGTTCTGACGGACGAGCTCGGCCGGCCGCGGCGCGACGGGCAGCGACGCGGCGGGGGCCGTCCGGTCGCGTTCGGCGGCCCGTGCGCGGGCGACTTCGCGGGCCCTTTCGGCCCGTTCGGCCTTGGTCATCTGGCTTGGCCAGGAGCCGACCGGAGACCGGGCGCCGACCAAGTCGAGCAGGACGGGCAGGAGTTCGGTGTCGTCGCGGGGTGTGAGCCCGGCCCGGGCGGCCTCGCGCAGGACCTGCTGCACTCGCGCGTCGGAGAACGCGAGGACGTCCTCCCCGGTGGCCAGCCCGTTCCAGGGCAGGGTATGCCAGTGGCCGACGAGTTCGATGAACGCCTGGCGGCAGTCGCGGGGATCGCGGTGCACGACCCACTTGCCCCGGTGCCGGCCGCTGCGAGGGGAGGGAAGCGAGCCGAGCTCGCCCAGGACGGGGTGATCGCCGCCATACCAAAGTCCGCCGATCTTGACCCCGCGACGGCCGTGGATCTTCACGAAGTGCGCGGGCAGAAGGCGCTGGTAGAGATTCGCATCCGGGATCTGCAGGGCGATCCCGTCGCGGGCCGCCGCTGTCGCGAACAGTGTGTTCGGGCTGTGCCGCCCGCCGGGGTCCCAGGCGGGCGCGTACTGGTCCAGCCTGCGGTTCTGCCAGACCCCCACGATCCAGGTGGCCAGCAGATGCTCCGCCTCGTCCACGGTCCAGACCGCGTCGCCCTCCGGGTCGGCGCCCCGGTCGGCGACATCCCGCCCGCGGTAGCCCAGCAGCATCTCCAGCAACAGCGACTGGATCCCTGAGAACGCGCGTTCGCAGGCCGCCTTGTCCTGAGCCCGCATCGCCCTCGCCGGCAGCACCACCATCCCGAGCGTGCGGGCGACCTGCACCAGATGGTGGTTCTTGTAGACGCTGCCATGATCGCTGGTCACCGTCTCCGGCGCGAAGAACGGCCGCCCGGCAACCGGATGGCCTGCGAACTCGGTCACCAGCGCGGCCGGGACGCCGGGGTAGTGCCATTCCATCTCCGGCGTCCAGTCCGGCCGCATCGGCAGCGGCAGCATCGCGTCCCGCAGCAGCATGGCCACCTCGACGGAGGAGTCCGAATCCGGGGTGAGCCGGAACGCGACCAGGGAGTGCGTGAACGCGTCCAGTCCGAGGGTGAGGTCAACGGAGATCGACTCGCCGAACACGTCGTCGCGCAGCTTCACCGGGAACGGCGTGGTGTCCAGCACGACCACCTGGCCGGGACGGGTGATCGTCACGGTAGTGCCGCCGGTATCCACCGCCGCGGCCGACCGGAGATAACGCTGACGTCCCCTCTCGGGCCCGTACCACTCCTTCCAGACCTTCAACAGCGTCGTGTAGTGCGGGATCTTCTCTTCCGCTTCCGTGCCGAACTTCTCCCGCACGAACTGGTGGATCAGCCGTTCCTTGGTCTTCATGCCGACCCGGGAGCGGTGCAGGCACTCCGCGTGGACCGCGTGGATCGCCTCCGCGACCTGCGGCGTGATCGTGCGGTGCCCCGGCAGCACGGGGGTGAGTCGTCCGTCCCTCAGCCCCATGATCCCCTGCTCAGGCCAGGCAGCAGACCACCGCTGCAGGGTGCGCTCGCTGACCTGCCCCAGGCCCAGCTGGCGGGCGTCGTCCGGGTGCAGGGCCTTCAGCTCGGCCACCTTGGCCCGCCGGCGCTCGGTCAACGTGGTTCGCTCCGGGTCGTACTCGGGCCGGGGTTCCCCCTCCTAGGCCCAGTGCCGGCTGCCGCTGCGGAAACCGCTCTCGGCCTCCAGGAAGTGGGCCACCCTCAGCCGGAGCCGCTTCTGGTCATCGGCTTTCAGGTCCTCGAACCGCGTGGGCTGCTGCTTGTCATTCATCGCGGCCTCCCACCGGATAGACCCACGTCTCATCACCGAACGGCTGGGCCAGGTCGACGGCCATCCGCCGACGCCAGAGGAGATGGACCGCGTGGGTGCGGGCCACCGCCGGAACGTGCGTCTGCTCCACCAGCTCGGCGAACAGACACGGACGCCGACGGACCACTGCCATCAGCTGCGGCTCAAGCCCCAGAGGGTCGGCCATCGGGCGGCGCCGCACCGACAACGCGTCGATCCCCGTCAGCACCTGCCGCCGCCAGCCGGTCACCACCATGTAGCGCCAGCCCGTGGCGGCCGCCACCTGCGCGGCCGCCGCGAACCGCACCTCGTCCTCCTCGCCGATCAGGCCTCCAGGGCGCACGTCCACCAGCCACGAGGCTTCCGCCGACAGCACGAGGAAGTCCGGAATGTGCGAGCCCTTGCCCTCCGAGGAGGAGAACCGCAGACGGAACGGCTGGGACAGTACTTCGTCGAATCCGCCGACGAAGTCCAGGACCAGCAGCAGCCAGCGCTCGGCCAGACTCTCGAAGCCGTGCTGCCGACCGGTCGAAACCAGGCACTCCAGCCCGGGCCGGTGACGCTGGCCCGTCCTCCAGGAAAACCGCCGCACCGGCACCGACGCCATCGCCGGCCCGGCCGACAGGTCCTTCACCGGGACGATGACGTCGGACTTCCCGACCTTCCACGTCACCGTCCACGTACGCGGCCAGCCCGGCCCCAGATCCAGGCACTCGGTGGCACGGTCGGGCAGCGAGTACGGCAGCACAAGGTCGTCAAGGCGGCAGGCATGGGACCACACCGGACCTGCCTGAACCTCGACAACCTGTACGTCACCCATGGCGAGAGCACACCGCAGAGCAGACGCCGTACGCGGGGAAAGGCCCAAACCAACATCAACAACCGGGCCGTACCGGTACCCTGCTCAACTCGCCAGACGAAGTGCTCACGCGGAAGGGAAAACCCTGGGGTCAGCTCCGGTCTTGCGCGTACTGAGCTGCGTACCAACTGGAGTCGATAGCGGGATTGCTCAAAGCTCCCCAGAATCGGTCGTCAGGTATCGGTGGCAGTGGCGGATTGCCCAGGTCCGCATGGAGATCCGCACGCCAGTCGACAGTGAAGTGACTCCGGATCTCCGCGCTCTCGCACACGGACCTATAGGGGGACCCCCAGATCCCAAGGGCTATCTTCTCCGCGGCCCACCTGAGAGCGCGGTCTCGGCCGGTGTCAGCCTGCGCAAGCACCGCGCGCAGGCGCAGGGCGAGCGGATCGGTCTGGTCCGGCCGTGGCGGGGCCTCACCGCGCTCCCACGCGTTCAGGGCTGCCTCGACCTCCGGGTAGTTGTTCAGGCCTGTTTCGACCGCCAGTCTGCGCAGTTGCTTTTGCGCGGCCTCAACCACCTGTTCGTACGGCAGGGTCGCGATCAGCGCACCGAGTTCCTCGTGCCCGTCCAGGTGGCTCACGTGGAGGAGGTCGGTGGGACTGTGGGACAGGTCCAGCTCTGGCAGCTGCTCATCCGGTGCGGGAAGGGGCTCGCCGGCACTGTACTTCGGCCTGGCAGGCAGAGACGCTTCCCGGAACAGTCGGCCGTTGAACGTGACGATACCGGCGTCCTGGCCGCGCTCAAGCTGGTCGGCCTCTTCGGCCAGATACTCGCCCAGCGAGTCGGCCTCCCCGAAACTGGTGCCGGTCTCGTCGAAGAACCGCCCGACCGCGCCGAAGGAGTCCCGCCCGGTACGGCAGTCCACCAGAAGGCCGTCCGACGTCACGTCGTAAGAACCGAACTTCACGTAGCCGCGAAGCCAGTAGCCCTCGTCCTCCCCATCGATACCTTGGTCGATGCCGCGCATGAACCCGGTGTCCCCGAGGATTCCGCTCACCCCGAGCGGCCGGTCGCCCGAGCTGAACCGGAAAGCCTCAGGTCCCTCCAGCGCCCCGTTGTGTCGGAGAAGGGAAGCGACCAAGTCCGGAGGAAAGGTGACACCGAGTTCCTCTTGCGCCGCCGCGATCTCGTCGTCCCCTGCGGGCGGCCGTAGCGTGGCGAATGTGCGGGGCGCGTGCTCGCGCAGCCACGCGTCGATGCGAGTCCATGAGGCCTGGACCAAGTCTGCTGTCATAGGGTTGACCCTAAAGTCCGCCACTGACAGCTTAATCGTCGCTCATCGGTCTTGTCCGCCGGGCTGGCGTTCAGACCAGTAAATTCAAGTGGCCCCTTGTCCCGGCTCACCAAGCCGTCGACACCAGATGTTCGGTCACCGACTCACGTGCTCACTCGCCAAGTGAAGCGCTCAGTCACATCACCGCCCGTGGCCGAGCGCGGGGATCTGAGTACGCGTACTCATGTGTCGCGACCTCGCGTCGAAGAACACTGTGGGCTCCACAACGGACCAGCAGGGGGAGCACACGTGAGGCGTTCCAAAGCAGCAGTGGTGGTGACGACGCTGGCGGCGTTCGGGCTGGCTGCCGCCGGCACATCGCCCGCGACCGCGGCGGGCGACGCCCTGTTGCCGCATCCCGGCCCGGACGGCCTGGTCTGGGTCGAGGAGCAGGTGGGAGACGGCGGAGTCGCCTCGGGCGGTGCGCACACGGGGCTCCCGACCGTCCTCACGGTGGCGTGTGAAGGCGGCGGCACCGTGCGGGTGACGATGGAGTCGCAGCAGATACAGGTGGCCGCGTTCTCCGTGGACTGCCCCGCCGAGGGCGCCGGTGTCGGTTCGGTGACCATGGACCGGGCGTCGTCCGCCCGGGCTCCTTCACCGTAGCGGTGGATGCGTCCACGGAGTCGATCCGGTGGGCGCTGACCGTGACGCAGCCGGAGTAGCATCGCTCGCCCTGGAACGGCCGAAGGGGCTGCGCACCGTCCGGTGCGCAGCCCCTTCGGCGACTCGCCGGCCGCCGCCAACGCCTCGCTCGCGCCACCCGACTCGGCAGCAGGAGCGATGTCAGTGCCCACTGGAAGGATCGGACACATGACGAACTCCACCGCCATCACCGCCTACTGGGACGCCGCCGCGCCACTCTTCGACGACGAGCCCGACCACGGCCTTCGCTTGAAGGCCACCCGCGACGCCTGGTCCCACCGCCTCGCCTCCTGGCTGCCGTCCGAGGCGGTGCGTGTGTGCGACGTCGGCTGCGGCACCGGATCGCTCTCCGCGGTGATGGCCGAAGCCGGTCACCAGGTCACCGGAGTCGACCTCTCGCCGCGGATGGTCGACCGGGCCCGGACCAAGCTCCGCACGGCCGGACTCGAAGGCCGCTTCCTGGTGGGAGACGCTGCGGAACCGCCCACCGGCGACGAGCGGTTCGACGCCCTTCTCTCCCGGCACCTGCTCTGGACGCTGCCCGATCCCCAGAGCGCGCTGCGTGCATGGGTCACCCGTCTCCGCCCCGGCGGCACCCTCGTCCTGGTCGAGGGCCGATGGCGCGAGGCCGGCCAGAGCGGAGTGCCGTACGTCGTCGGCGCCGAAACCCTGCCATGGCATCGTGGCGTCACCGCCGACGAACTGACCGCCGCTGTCAGGCCCCTCGTCACCGACCTGCGAATCGAAGACCTCAGCGGCAGCGCAGACCTCTGGGGCGGTCCGGTGACCGACGAGCGCTTCGCTCTGATCGCCCGAATCTGATTGCCCGGTGCCGCAGTTGCCGCTTCCCGGCCCTGAGGCGGAGAAGACCACACCTTCACCGGCTCTCCAGCCAGTCAGTGTACCAGGTGCGGAATTCGGGGCTCATCGGCACGAAGCCGCCCCAGTCCGGATCGAGCTGCCAGATCTCGCCGGCATGCGGGCCGTTCAGCACGAGTCGGACGAACATGCCGCAGCCCTGTTCGGCCAGCATGAGCGTGCCCCGGGTCAGCGCATCGGCCGGAGTCATGATCGGGCCGGGCAGGGGTTCGGTCAGCGGGAACGGCTCGGCGAGTCGGCCCGGCAGCCGGTCTTCCTCCCACTCGTCGTCCACGGCCGACTCCCCGTCAGCCTCTGGACGGGGCGCCGTCAACGGCATCAATCCGTGACAGGGACCGGCGGGGCCGTTTCCCACCGACGCGACGAAGGACCGGTACTCCGCCGGCAGATCGATGCCGTGGGCTTCCTCGAACGCCCGGATCTCCGCCTCGGGTAGCGGAGGCGCCAGTTCGTACCCGTGGGTGCGCGATCCGGAGCGCTCCCGGCCCGGGTCCCGGGCCGCCATCTCCCGTATCCGTGCGCGTACGCCGCCCTCGTCCCAGTTTTCCACCGAGCGACCGTATCAACGGCGTCCGCGGCCGTCCCACGGGGTGGGAGCCGAAGCGGCGATCCGGTCGGCGACAGGTCGGCAACCTCGGTGGCCTCGGTGACGACTACGGGACGAAGCAGCAACTCCCCCAGCATTCGAAGACGAAAGGTGAGGCGAGGATGAGACGACCAGTCACACGGCGACTCTACGCGGCACTGGCCACGGCGGCCCTCGCGGCCGGGACCGGTGTGGTGCTGTCGATGCCCGAGGCATCGGCGGCCACCGGCGGCGTCACCGGCTACGCGACCCAGAACGGCGGAACCACCGGCGGTGCGGGTGGCCAGACGGTACGGGCCACGACGGGAACCGCGATCCACGCGGCCCTGTGCGGCCGGGCCAGCAGCAGCACCCCGATCACCATCCAGGTCGAGGGCACCATCAACCACGGCAACACCGAGAAGGTGTCGGGCACCAGCTGCAACACCGCCGCCGGCGTGATCGAGCTCAAGCAGATCAGCAACGTCACGATCGTCGGGGTCGGCGGCGGAGCCGTCTTCGACCAGCTGGGCATCCACATGCGCGACGCCCGCAACATCATCATCCAGAACGTGACCGTCCGGAACGTCAAGAAGTCCGGCTCACCCACGTCCAACGGCGGTGATGCCATCGGCATGGAGAGCAACGTCCGCAACGTCTGGGTCGATCACGTGACCCTGGAGGCGTCGGGCGGCGAGTCGGAGGGATTCGACGGCCTCTTCGACATGAAGGACAACACCCAGTACGTGACCCTGTCGTACAGCATCCTGCGCAACTCCGGACGCGGCGGCCTCGTCGGGTCCAGCGAGAGCGACCTCTCGAACAGCTTCATCACGTACCACCACAACCTGTACGAGAACATCGACTCCCGAGCGCCCCTGCTGCGTGGCGGCACAGCCCACATCTACAACAACCACTACGTGAGGCTCAACGAGTCGGGCATCAACTCCCGAGCCGGAGCTCGCGCCAAGGTGGACAACAACTACTTCAAGGACTCCAAGGACGTCCTGGGTACCTTCTACACCGACGCGGCCGGCTACTGGCAGGTCAGCGGCAACACCTTCGACAACGTGACCTGGTCCAGCCCCGGGAGCGAGAACCACCCGGCCGGCCCCGACCCGCAGTCCAACACCACCATCAGCATCCCCTACGCCTACAGCCTCGATGCGGCCGCTTGCGTGCCGAACATCGTGAGCCAGACGGCAGGCGCCGACAAGGGCCTGCAGGTGTCGAACGGAAGCTGCTCGCCGCAGACCCCGAGTCCGACCCCGACCCCGACCCCGACACAGACCAGCCCCACGCCGGGACCCACGACCCCCACACCGGGACCGACCCAGCCCGGCGGGACCAACCTCAGCATCGGGGCCGGCTCCGACGGCTCCAGCAAGGCGGACGGCACGAGTTACGGCAACGTCCGGGACGGTGACATGAGTACGTACTGGTCGCCGGCCGGCTCGACGGGTTCCATCTCGATCAAGTGGGGCTCTCCGACCACTGTCTCCAAAATCAACATCCGGGAGGCGTCGGGCTCCGCGGGCAGCATCCGCTCCTGGAGGGTCCTCAACGGCGACACCGGCGCTGTCCTGACCTCCGGCAGCGGGGCGGGCGTCATCACCGTCCCGCGGACCTCGCTGCAGAAGATCACCTTCGAGATCACCGGCGCGACCGGCACGCCGAAGGTCGCCGAGTACGAGACCTACGCCGGGTAGCAGCCGGGTCCGGTGCGACCACGGGGGGAGCGCTTGTCGGGCATGGGCCCGGCGTTGGTTTCCTGCCGCTGGGCCGTGTTGTGAAAGTGTCTCGGGTCCCTCGTCCTGCGCCGTGGTGATCTCGGTGTGGGGCGAGGCAGACCGTTCGACCGTCCTAGCGTGTCAGCGTCTCGAAGCCGACATCTCCGCAGTACTTCACGACACGCCCCTCCGCCTCGGCGTCACCGCTGTTCATCGCTGCCGCCGTCGCCTCCCCCAAGGTGCGGCCTGCGCCGACGGTCTCGTCCCGGAGCGGTCGCATCGCGAGAAAGGCGTCCTGAGCGGCGGCCCCGACCCCGTCATACCCTGACGACTCCGGCGTGGCCGTACTCTCCGCGTTCCGCGCCTTCTGCCACGTCCCCAGCCGCATGCAGTATGTCTCCCGCTGCTCGGTCAGCAGCTGTTCGTCCTTGCCCTCGGACGAGGAACATCCCGCCGTCACCGCCACCAGAGCGAGGAGCGGGACGACCGCCTTGAGTACGCGCACCACGTTGCCCCCCGGCTGGAACTTCGTCCGCTCGACGCTGTCACCTGCAACTCCCGTAGCAGGATACCCCCGTGGGACACGAGCCCCACCGCCCTCGGTGGTCAGGGCCGGGGTCGCAGGAGAAGTTCCGCGGCCAGGTTGATGGCTTCCCGTGGGGTGCGTCCGGGGTGGTCCGCGGCGATGAAGTGGCGGCCGATCGCGAGCGCGAAGATCAGCGTGCTGCGGGCCTCGGCCTCGTCGGGGTCCGCGATGAAGCTCCCGAACATCGTGCGAAGGAAATCCATCCGGACGTTGTCGATCCGCCGCAGTCGTGCCGCGACCGAGGGGTCGTGACGAGCCCACTCACGGACGGCGAGATCAATTCGGTGCAGGTCGTCCGAGAAGGTCAGCCGGCCGGCGAGCCGGACCCTTTCGGCGGGGTCTCCGCCCGCGGAGTCGACCTGCTCGAGGACGGCGTCGGTGCACCGGTGCTCCCACTCGTCGAGCATCTCGGCGAGCAGGGCGGGACGACCGTCGAAGTGCCCGTAGAAGCCGCCCTTCGTCACCCCGATGTCGGCGGCCAGGACCTCCACTCGGACAGCGTCCGGACCGCCCCTGGCGAGGGCGTCGAGTCCCGCCTGGATCCAGCGACTTCGTGGGGTACGGGCGACGGGGGGCACCTGCTCACCTTTTCTCGGGGATGTGGGGCCTGAGGCTGTCTGCGCGACCGTATGTACGGTACCGTACAGATCGAATATACGGCTCCGTACAGAACGAGAGGTCGAAGCGTGGCGCGACTCGCGAAATCCACCTACACCGAGCGGCCGTGGCGCATCCACGAGATCACCTCGGACTTCGACGTCGAGGACGCGTGGGCGTTCCGTACCCCGGGAGCCGGGCCCGACGACTTCCCCGCCATGCTGGCGGCGATGCAGAGGTCGGGCGGGATCGCGAGACAGACGGGGCCGGTGCGATTCCTGTTCGCCGTGCGCTGGAAACTCGGCGCACTCCTCGGCTGGGACAAGCCGGCGGCGGGTGTCGGCGCACGGGTCGACTCGCTCCGGAGCCGCCTGCCCAGCGACCTCCGTGATGCTCGACGGGGCGAGGACAACGACGACATGCCGCTGAAGGCGGTCTACGAGATCGCCACGGAGTCCGCTCGCGAACTGGCGAACAGGACCGTGCACACCGTGATGCACCTCGGCTGGGTGCAGGGACCCCACGGTGACCACGAGCTCAGGATGACCGTCCTCGTCAAGTACAACGGATGGTTCGGGCGGCTCTACATGGCCGCCATCGCGCCCTTCCGGTACCTCATCGTCTACCCGGCCCTGACCCGGCAGTGGGAACGGGCCTGGCGCGACCGTCACGATCTCGCGGCGCAGTACGGTGACGGCGAGGGGTGATGAACTCCGGCAGGCGGCTGCCGGGAGTCCTCCTCCTGACCACCGGTGCCCCGACACCGGCGAAGGCCGGCTCGACGCCATCGGCGCCGGGCCGGCCTTCGCCGGTGATACGTCCCTCAAGGGCCGAGCTTGCTGCTCGACGGAGCCGGTCAGTCCGTGCCGAACTCCATCGCCGCGCGATCCAGCATCTCTTCGTCGCCGGAGACCTCGCCACGGGAGGCGATGGCCTCGGCGCCACCCTCCGGCATGGAGCCGATCAGCCCGGTCGCGGCCGCCTGGGCGGCGCCGATGGCGGGATTGGCGGTGCCGATCAGGCCGAGCCCGGCGTACTGCTCCAGCTTGGCGCGCGAGTCGGCGATGTCGAGGTTGCGCATGGTGAGCTGGCCGATCCGGTCCACCGGGCCGAACGCCGAGTCCTCGGTGCGCTCCATGGAGAGCTTGTCCGGGTGGTAGCTGAACGCCGGGCCCGTGGTGTCGAGGATCGAATAGTCCTCACCACGCCGCAGCCGTAGCGTCACCTCGCCGGTGATGGCCGCGCCGACCCAACGCTGCAGCGACTCGCGCACCATCAGCGCCTGCGGGTCCAGCCAGCGGCCCTCGTACATCAGCCGGCCGAGGCGCCGTCCCTCGCTGTGGTAGTGGGCGAGGGTGTCCTCGTTGTGGATCGCGTTGACCAGGCGCTCGTACGCCGCGTGCAGCAGCGCCATGCCGGGCGCCTCGTAGATGCCGCGGCTCTTGGCCTCGATGATCCGGTTCTCGATCTGGTCCGACATGCCCATGCCGTGGCGACCGCCGATGGAGTTCGCCTCCATCACCAGGTCGACGGGGGAGGTGAACTCCTTGCCGTTGATCGTCACCGGACGACCCTGGTCGAAGCCGATCGTCACGTCCTCGGTGGCGATCTCGACCGAGGGGTCCCAGAACCGGACGCCCATGATCGGCTCCACGGTCTCCACGCCGGTGTCCAGGTGCTCCAGGGTCTTGGCCTCGTGGGTGGCGCCCCAGATGTTGGCGTCGGTGGAGTACGCCTTCTCGGTGCTGTCGCGGTACGGCAGGTCGTGGGCGAGCAGCCACTCCGACATCTCCTTGCGGCCGCCGAGCTCGGTCACGAAGTCCGCGTCCAGCCAGGGCTTGTAGATCCGCAGGTGAGGGTTGGCGAGCAGGCCGTACCGGTAGAACCGCTCGATGTCGTTGCCCTTGAAGGTCGAGCCGTCACCCCAGATCTGTACGTCGTCCTCGAGCATCGCCCTGACCAGCAGGGTGCCCGTGACGGCGCGGCCCAGGGGAGTGGTGTTGAAGTAGGCGCGCCCGCCCGAGCGGATGTGGAACGCCCCGCAGGTGAGCGCGGCCAGGCCCTCCTCGACCAGCGCCGCGCGGCAGTCGACCAGGCGCGCGATCTCGGCACCGTAGGTCTTCGCCCGGCCCGGCACCGAGGCGATGTCGGGCTCGTCGTACTGGCCGATGTCGGCGGTGTAGGTGCACGGGACGGCACCCTTGTCGCGCATCCACGCGACCGCGACCGAGGTGTCGAGCCCGCCCGAGAAGGCGATGCCGACGCGCTCGCCGGCGGGAAGGGAGGTGAGGACCTTAGACATAGGAAGAGTATGCATCATCTCGCATGGTCATGCAAAGCGTGGATTCGGCTCGGATCCCGCCGGTAGGGAATGAGGGCCGGTGGAGGCGGGACGCGCGTCCCGCCCCGGGGCCATGTCTGGATGTGACAGAGAACCGTCATTGCGGCCACGAGGAGCCGCCGTGAGGATGTGTGCATGCCCCTTCCCCACCGTGTCGTCATCGCGGTCTTCCCCGATGTCGATCTTCTCGACGTCACCGGCCCCGCCGAGGTCTTCGCGCTGGCCAACCGGGAGACCGCCGGCCGCGCCGGCTACCAGGTCCGGCTGGCCGGGCCGGCCGCCGGCGCGGTGCGGACGTCGGCGGGGGTACGGCTGCTGGCCGATCTCGCCTTCGACGAGGTCGGCGGCCAGGTGGACACCCTGCTGGTGCCCGGCGCGGTCGACATGACCGAGGAGGGCCCCGTCGCCCGCATCGACCCCGAAGTCGTGGCATGGGTGCGGGCGACCGCCGACCACGCCCGGCGAGTGGCCTCGGTGTGTGTGGGAGCGCACCTGCTGGCAGCGGCCGGGCTGCTCGACGGGAAGACGGCGACCACCCACTGGTCGACCGCCGCCCAGCTCGCCGCCGACCACCCGGCGGTCACGGTCGACCCCGACCCGATCTTCGTACGCACCGACCGCGGCCGACTCTGGACGGGCGCCGGCATCAGCGCCTGCCTGGACCTCGCGCTCGCCCTGGTCGCCGAGGACCAGGGCGAGGACGTCGCCCTGGCGGTGGCCAGGCAGCTGGTGATGTACCTCAAGCGGCAGGGCGGCCAGAGCCAGTTCTCCGTGCCGCTCAGCCGGCCCGCCACCTCCCGCCGCGACATCGACGAGCTGCGGCTCTGGATCGCCGACCACCTCGACGAGGACCTGTCGGCGGAGGTTCTGGCGGCCCGGATGTGCCTGAGCGAGCGGCACTTCGCCCGTGTCTTCACACAGGAGACCGGCGCGAGTCCCGCCACCTACGTCGAGGCCGCCCGGGTGGAGGTCGCCCGGCGTCTGCTGGAGACCACCGACGGGCCGCTCGATCAGGTGGCGGCCGCGGCCGGGCTCGGCTCGGTCGAGACCCTGCACCGGGCGTTCAAGCGACAGCTGGCCACCACACCCGCCGCCTACCGCCGCCGCTTCCGTACACAGACCGTCTGACCCCCTCCCACCACCCCATCCTCCACCCCATCCATCGCTCGATCCCCTGAGCGGGCACGGCGGAGAGCTTCGCCATGCCTCGTTCCTCCATGAAAGGCGCCCCATGAACACGAACCGGCCGACGATGAACCCGACCCAGCCGTCCATGCACACGACCCGGCCCTCCATGACCCTGCGCGATGTGATCGGCCTGGACAACCAGCCGCCCCGGCTGAGCGAGTCCGCCCTCATCATGATCGACTTCCAGAACACCTACCGATCCGGCGTCATGGCCCTGGAAGGCGCCGAGGAGGCCCTCGTCGCCGGCGCCCGGCTGCTGGAGCGCGCCCGCGCCGCGGGCACCCCGGTCGTCCACATCATCAACGACGGTGGCGTGGACACCCCGTACGACATCCGCACCCCCATCGGCGCCATCAGCGACGAGGTCGCCCCGGTGGACGGCGAGGCGGTCGTGGTCAAGCAGTTCCCGAACTCCTTCCACGCCACCGACCTGGAGAAGACGCTGACCCACCTGGGCGTCGAACCCGGCAGCGGCAAGAACCTCGTGCTGGCCGGCTTCATGACGCACATGTGCGTCAACTACACCGCCCAGGGCGCCTTCAACCTCGGCTACCGGCCCACCGTGGTCGCCGAGGCCACCGCCACCCGCGCCCTCACCACCCCCGCCGGTACCGTCCTGCCCGCCGCCGGCCTCCAGGCCGCCGCCCTGACCGCGATCACCGACCTGTTCGGCATCGTGGTTCCCACCGTCGACTCCCTCCCCGCCTGAGCATGAGCCGGTGATGCGCGGCAGGATCACACCCTGCCGCGCACCCGGCCTCGGGAGGGCAGGGGGCCTTCGGCCGACCCGCTGCAGCGTCGTTAGGGTTCGGTCCCATGACCGACCGCGTTCTGGAACTCCTGCGCACTCGCCCCGATCTCGCCGAACTGGCCGCGTTCCCCTTCGGCTTCGATGTGAGCCGGGCCTACCACGTCGAGGCGGTGCACCTGGCGTCCGGTGCCTCGCTGGAGCCGATCGCCGGCGACGACACCGGAGGCACCTACTTCCTGTGCGGGGGAACGGCCGTCCTGCACGCGTCCTCCGAGGGAGACGCCGTGCTGATCGCCGACAGTGTGGGCGAGGCACTCGAGATGCTCGTCCGGCTCCCCGAGTGGTGCGAGAACCTCTCCGCCGACCTGGACGAGCAGGACCTGCTCGCCGCGATCCGTGCGGCCGACGACGAAGCGCGGGAGGAGTTCGCCCCCGAACTGGACGCGCAGCGAGCGGCGTTGATCAGCGGTCTGGAACTGCCGGACCGGCCGCTGGTCGAACTCCTCGCTCTGTCGGAGTCGGCCGCCAGGCGCACGGAGCCGGACTACGTCCTGCTCAACTCCCACGACCTCTGCGCCTACCGGTTGGACGAGGCCTTCCGGCAGCCCCTGCGCGACATCGTCCTCGGCCCGGGACGGGACGTGCTGGAGCGGATGCGCGTCGGCGACCTCGGCGCGCGGGAGGAGGTGGCCGCCGATCCGGTGCTGCGGGCGGGGGTGCTGAGGGCAGCGCAGTACGACCGCCGTGACGGCGACCTGCCGCTGCTGCGTCTTCTGCTGCGTCTTCTGCTGGAGTGCGAGGAGGCCGAGCGGACCGAGTGGTTCGAAGAGCGGCGCCTTGCCGCGGTGCTGGTGGCCGCGCACGGGCAGGACCAGGACGCTCCGCTCCTGCGGTCGGCCACCGCGGGCCAGGTCACCGAGGGTGCCGGAGCCGTGGAGTGGGCTCGCGCGGAGGAAGTGCGGTGGCACGGGCGGGACAAGGACGCGGAGAGCGAATTCACCTGGATAGAGCTGGCCCGCCGACAGGGCCGTGTCGAGCATGCCCGGGTCGCGCTCCTGCGCATGCTGGACGACACGGGCCCGGATGGGGACCGGCTCCGGAAACTGAGTCGCGCGCTGGAGCGCATCGGCGACCACGCACAGGCGGCCCGCGCCCAGTTCAACCTTCTCGCGCTCCAGGACACGGCAGGGGACCGGGCCTCGGAGGCGTACGTCCTCGCCCGTCTGGAGCGCCTCAAGGGCGACCTCGCCGCCGCGGGGCGGGCGCTGGAGCGGGCACGGGCGGCGCTCGGCGCGGAGGATGGCGGCACGCCGGACGGATCGGCCTCCTTGTGGCACCGCAGGGGTCTCGGCCGACTGGTCACGGAGCAGCACCTGGAGCTGACGCTCGCCGCGGCCGAGGCGGGGGACACGGAACTCGCCCGTGACGCCATGGCGCACGGCAGGCGTCTGCTGGACGCGGTCGACAAGGGGTCGGCCGAGGCGCTCAAGGGTCTGTCCACCCGGGCGAAAAGGGCGGTGACCTGAAGAGCGGTGACCTGAAGGGCGGTGACCGAGCTTCACCTGCCCGGCGCCTGAGACCGGATACGCAGCCCGGCCCGGAACCTCGTCAACGACCACGCCGGCTGAACACCACCCCTCCACGCTCTAATCGGCGGCATCCCACGGGGGAGGGCCGGTCCCGTCGGTCCAGGCGGCGAGATCGTCGTGGTCGAAGCAGTGGATGCCGCACTGCTCCGCGTACTCGGCCGCCGGCTGGGTGAACTCGCCCGTGGTGACGACGGCCGCGACGGACGCCTCGTGCACCGCGTAGCACGTACCGCCGAACCTCTGCACCTCCTGCGAACCGACCCTGTTGACCGGGCCGTAGCGTTTGCACTGTATGACGACACGCCTTCCGTCCGGCGCCGTCGCGATCACGTCGGCGCCCAGATCGCCGGCGCCGCCCACCACCTGGACGTCACGGCAGCCGTCACGTTCACACAGGGCCGCGACGGCCTGCTCGAAGGCGTCGGGATCCATGGCCGCGTAGTCGTCCGCCTCGACACCGGAGGCAGGTACGGCGATGACGGGTACCGGGACCTCGGGCGGCCTCTTCCGCCCGATCGCTGTGCGTCGGCTGCTCGCGCTCTTCAGCATCGCCGCGGCGACGACCAGAATCGCCACGACGGCCACCGCTGAGGCGGGCTCACGAACCGCTGCTCGGGCGACCAGCCTCAGGATCAGGCCCGCGGCACACAGCAGGACGGCGACGAGGCCGAAGAACAGCACCGACTGCCGCAAACTGAACGCTTGTCTCTCTCGCGCGCGTCCTTCGCGCTTGACGGGAGCGGTCATATCCGCCCGCCCCCGCCACCACTGCCACCGGTGGTCACCCCATCAAGATCGCTCATGTCCGCCGTCTGCCCCGGCTCCGCGACTTCAACAGCCCGACGCCGCCACGTCGTTGCCTCCCCGGCGTCCGGCACGGGACGTCACCGTTGTTCAGCCGGGCAGTCCCTCGAGCTCAGTCGGGCAGTCCCTTGCGAACCGCCCCGCTCTGTGCGGCCGCCGAGTGCAACGCCCGCAGGGCGACCAGGAGCACGCCGATGTCGTCCAGATAGACCGGGTCAGGGATCAGGTCGATCGGTGAGACCGTGTAGACCACCGCCGCCCAGAACAGAGCCTTGGACCGCAACGGGACGCCGGCGTCCAGCAGCAGTTTGCGGGCCCGGAAGACGCGTACGAGCAGAACGGCCGCGCATCCCGCCGCGACGAGCGCGAGTAGCACGGCCACGATGATCCAGAGGGCGCTGTCCATATCGCTCTCCTACCCCGTCCTCTGCCCCGGCCCGCTCCGGGCGCGCGTCGGCGGTGTCAATAGGGTGACTCCATGTCTGCCACGCCGAGTTCCACGAAAACCGCCGCCGCGCTTCGAACAGCAGCACGTGTCTCCGCCGAGTCGCTGCTCGTCCTCGTGATGGCCGCGGTGACCCTGTGGGTCCTGGGCCGCATGTGGTCGGTCGTCTGGCCGCTCATCGTGGGCCTGTTCCTCACCACCCTGACCTGGCCCCTGACCCGCTTCCTGCGGCAGCGCGGGTGGCGCCCCGCCCTGGCCGCGGCGGTCGTCACCGTGCTGTTCCTCCTGGTCGTCACGGGCATCGTCGCGCTGATCGCGGTGCCGGTGGCCTCCCAGTCCGGCGAGCTCGCCGACGGCGTTGTCGAAGGCATCCAGAGGCTGCGCGAGTGGGCTGCCGGGCCGCCGCTGAACACCGGTGACGACCAGATCACCGGTGCACTCGACGCCGCGGTCGCCCGCATCCAGGACAGCGTCGGCAGCATGGTCACCACCGTCGTCTCGGGCGTGAGCACCGTGATCAACGGCCTCGTCACCGCCGTCCTGGCCCTCTTCCTGATGTTCTTCTTCCTCAAGGACGGACCGCGGTTCCTGCCGTGGCTCACCCGCCAGCTCCCCGGCCGGCTCGCCGTCGACGTCCCGATCGTGGCCGCGCGCGGCTGGGACACCCTGGGCGCTTTCGTGCGGTCCCAGGCGTTCGTCGGCCTGCTCGACGCCGTCTTCATCGGCCTCGGCCTGTGGATTCTGGGTGTGCCGCTGGTGCTTCCGCTGGCTGTGCTGACCTTCGTCTCCGCGTTCGTGCCGATCGTGGGCGCTCTGTTCGCCGGTCTCGTGGCCGTACTCATCGCGTTGGTCTCGAACGGCCTGACCGACGCCCTGATCGTTCTGGCGATCATCGTCGTGGTGCAGCAGCTCGAAGGGAATGTGTTCCAGCCCATGATCCAGAGCCGGGGGCTCGGCCTGCACGCGGCGGTCGTCCTGCTGGCGGTGGCGCTGGGCGGCAGCCTGGCCGGCATCGTGGGCAGCCTGCTCGCCGTACCGGCGGCCGCACTGATCGCGGTGGTCTGGAACTACCTGCGCGAGCAGCTCAGCGAGCCCCCGCAGGAACCGGAGACCGACGAGCGGGGAGCAGGATCCGGCCCGGCGGCTCGAACGGATGTTACGTCAGCGTAACTTACTGGTGGGTTACTTGCGGTAGGTGAACACTGCTAGTTTGCGGCTCAACTGCATGGAGCAGAGCGAGGAGTGAGCCTTGAGCCGCATACGAGCCCGTTCGCGTTCCCCCATCGCCGATGACGACCGAGCGACGACGTCCCGGGCGGCCTCGCCCCGACACCGGCCCCCATCAGGGCGCCCGCACCTGACCTGGGCCGTCGTCGCCGCGATGGCCTGCGTCAGCCTGACCGCCGTGCCCGCCTCCGCGTCCGCACGGTCGGGGTCGGCGTCGGAGCCCGTGGTCTCCCGCGGGGTGACCATCCCCGCCTTCTATACCCCGCCTTCCGAACTCCCCGCTGCCGACGGCACATTGATCCGCCACGAGCCGCTGCCGCTCGGGCTGAGCCTGCCCGGCCTCGACGGCCGCCCGATGCCGGGCACCGCGACCCGGCTGATGTACAAGTCCACCGACTCGTCCGGACGGCCGGTCGCCGTGACGGGCGCCTACATCGAACCGTCGACGGCCTGGAAGGGAGACGGCCCCCGCCCCTTGGTCGCCCTGGCCTCGGGCACCATGGGACAGGGCGACCATTGCGCGCCGTCCCTCACACTGCAGCACCCGCTGACCCTGGGCGGCGAAACCGTATCCGTCGGCTACGAGATCCTGGCGATCTACCGTCTCCTGGCGACCGGTGCGGCGGTGGTCGTCACCGACTACGTCGGTCTCGGCGCGACCGACCGCCTCCACACCTACGTCAACCGTGTCGACCAGGGCCACGCCCTGCTGGACGCGGCCCGCGCGGCGCGCACCGTGCCCGGCGCATCGGTCACCGCCGACTCCCGCACCGGCCTGTACGGCTACAGCCAGGGCGGCGGCGCCAGCGCGTCGGCCGCTGAACTGCAGCCCACCTACGCACCCGACGTGAAGCTGGCCGGTACGTACGCCGGCGCACCACCCGCCGACCTGGCCGCGGTGATGAAGGGCATCGACGGCAGCGCCCTCGCAGGCGCGCTGGGCTGGTCGATCAACGGCTTCACCCAGACCGACCCCGACCTGCGGGAGGTCGTCGAGGCCAACGTCAGCGCCACAGGAAGGGCCGCGCTCCAGGACATCTCGACGATGTGTGTCGGTGACGCGATCTTCGGCTACGGCTTCAGCGAGAGCGCGGAGTGGACCGTCGACGGCCGGTCCTTCGGGGACATCATCGCGGCCGATCCCCGCGCCCAGGCCGTGCTGGCCAGACAGCGCATCGGCACCCTCAGGCCCGCGGGCCCCGTGCGCCTGGCCACCGGCGTCCAGGACGACATCGTCCCCCACGCACAGGCGCGACAGCTGGCCGTGGACTGGTGCCGCAAGGGCGGAAGCGTCACGTACGAGGCCGTCGACCTGCCGAACCTCGGCGACAAGATCCTCACCAACCACCTGGCGCCCCTCATCACCGACCAGGGCGATGCGATCTCGTGGCTGACCGACCGACTCGCGGGCGAGCCGGCCGCCTCCAACTGCTGGACCATGCCCTTCCAGCGCTGACCCGACACCAACCGCGAGCTGCCCGCCTCCGGGCCGATGACCCGGAGGCGGAGGCGGCGACAGAGCGCCTTTAGGCGTTCGCCTCGACGAGCCCGGCCCTCTCGTCCGCTGCGGCGGGAGCCACGGCAGACGCCGGCGCCTGGTCGGAAGAGGCCTGCGGCTTGGTGTACATGACCGAGCCCTGCTGATTCGACCGCTCGATGAGGTCCTTCTTGGCCATCCGCTCCAGGGTGTTGCGGATGACCTGGTCGGACGTCGAGCGCTCCGGGTGAAGCGCCTCGAGTTCGGCACGGATCTCGCGGACCGTGCGGGGCTCACCGACCTGGCGGCCCAGGACCACCTCGACGAGCTCCTGCAGCGAGGGCTGCGAGACCTTCTTCGCTGAACCCGCCGACGCCGTGGTCTTCTTCGCCGCGGGCTCCCTGGCAGGAGCCGAAGGGGCGGCAGCCTTCGGCGTCTTCGCGGCGGTGGTCTTCGCCTTGACGGTGGTCTTCCTCGCCACCCCCCTCGCGGCACCCGACTTTTCGGCGCCCGTCCGTTCGGTGCCCGCCTTCTGAGCCCCCTTCCTCTTGGCGTTCGTCCGCTTCGCACCGGGCTTCGCCGCGGCCGTCCGACCGGGACCCGACTGCCTCGGCTGCGGAACGGCCGCCTCCTCCACCACATCCGGCTCCGCCGCGACGCCTTCCCGCACGGACACCGCCACACCCGCGGTCTCCGAGGGCTCACCCACCCCCTGCGCCGGCACGGCGCTCTGCATCTCGGCCAGCCACTTCTCCTCCGTCTTGAGCTGCTCCAGGCGAACCTGGAGCGCCTCGAGCTGCTGGACGATGCCGTCCTGCTCGCCGCGGTTCTTCTCGAGATCGGCGGCAAACCGCTCCGCGTACACGCTCTGAATGGTCATGCGGCCCACTCTCCCTGTACTGGTGGTGTGTTGCTGCTGCCGGATGCTACTGACCGCGGCGAGGTCATACGTACTGTCCTTCGGCGCAGACACTCGAACGAAGGCCTTGAGACTCCACGGCCGAGCACCCTCGCCGGGCTGCTACCACCCTGCTACCTTTCCTGTATGAGCAGTGACAGGAAGCAGACCCAGCTCCGGCTGGCACCCGACGTCCTCGCCGCCGGCAAGGATGCCGCCGCCGCCCGCGGCCTGGACTTCAACAAGTACGTCGAGCGCCTCATCGCCGAGGACACCACCGGCGCCCGCGCGGCCGGCATGGCCGCCGCCCAACGCCTGATCGACGTCCACGGCGACTTCCTCGCCGATCTGGAATCCGACCTCGACAACCGGCACGCCCCGGCCCAGCAGAACCGGGGCGCCGCTGCGTGAGCATGTCCCTGCACGTCGACCTGTCCTGGATCCTGGAAGTCGCCGAACGCGCCGGCCGGCACGACCCCGCTGCCGACGATCTCGGAGTCCCGCTCGCCGCCGTGGCCCGCCACCGCGCGGAACTCCTCGAACAGCCCGTGTACGGCGGTGCGTACGCCCGGGCGGCGGCCCTCGTCCACACCCTCGGCCGATGCCGCTGGCTCGAGCGCTCCAACCTCACCGTCGCCTGTGCCGTCGCGGTCATGTACCTGAGCGCCAGCGGCATCGCCGTCGACCCCACCCGGGAACAGCTCACCGCTCTCGCCCGCGAGCTGTACGACCCCCGCTGCACGGCGGCACGGATAGCCGAGCACCTGCGTACCTGGGCGCCCTGACCCGGGGAGCGGCCCGGCCTCGCGCCGGATCGGGCGCCGGGCCGGGCCACCGTATGTCCCCCTCGTGGGATCAGGAGGTGACCGTCAGCGGCGGGCAGGCCGGGTCCAGGCGGAGGCGGGACAGATCGCGGCCGACGAGGGCCCACCCGTTCCAACTGCCGGGCTCGAACGCGAGCTGCGGGTTGGTGTACCACTCGTCGCCGAGCCCGGTGGCGATCACCTGCGGGTCCGTGAGACCGGGGCCCAGCAGGTGCACCTTCCCGCCGTCGAAGTACGTCGAGGTGAACACCTTGTCCTGGTGCACCTCGATCTCGCCGTAACCGGGCAGCGTCCCCCTGTCGAGCACCTGCCGGGTCTGCGGATTCATCGTGAACCATCCGGCGTTGCGCTTGAACACGCCGTAAAGCACGCCGTTGTGGACCTTGATGTCCTGCACGGTCTGGTTGCCCGCCACCGGGTCCGTCTCCCACAGGAGCTTCTTGGCGTTCAGGTCGAAGGCGCCGACGCCGGCCGCGCTGTTCCACTGAGCGGGGTCGCCGCCACCGCCGCCCCGGACGTCGCCGCCCAGATAGACGATGCCGTCGGGGCCGAGGCTGAGACTCATCAGGCTCTCGTTCGGGAGCACGTTCACGTACGGCTCCGTCGTCCCGGTGACCGGGTCGACGACGGTCAGCGCGCCCACCGTGCTGGTGCCGAGCGGCGCGGGGGCCACCAGGAGCCGGTCGGTGGCCAGGTCGTACTCCATGTCCCACGGACGCTGCTGCCCGCTCGGCAGGAAGGCGAGTTCGCGTACCGCGTCGTCCCGTGTGGGGTCGATCTCGACGATCCGGCCGCTCGGGTAGATCGCCGCGTAGATCTTCTCCCCGCGCTGGACGAGCGCCTTCGGCTCGCCCGGCACCCAGACGGTGCGCTTCGTAGGGGCGACGGGGTCATGGACGGTCACGTTGAAGTGGCCGCCGACCCAGACCTTGCCGTCGGCGGCCCGCAGGATCGACTGGGGACGCTCGCTTCCCTCGCTCAGGCCGGCCTTGAGCAGGTCGGTGTAGGTCGACTGCTCGGTGTCGACGTCCATCTGCCACACCCCGCCGCTGCCGGAGAAGCCGGTGAGCGTGGTGCCGTCGAGGAACAGGCCCCGGGTCTCCTCACCGGCCTTCGGAGCCGGGTACCACTTCAGGGGCTCCGCGGTGCGGTAGCGGGCGACGAGCCCGTTGGGGCGGGTGGAGACATACGCGCTGTAGTCCGCGGCCAGGCCGATCGAGTCGACCGACCTCCCGGCACCCAGATCGACCTTGCGCAGGTCGGTGCCGTCCGTCTTCACGTCGAACAGCTGGCTGCCGCTGCCGGCGCGCACGCGGGTGCGGCCGATGGAGACGGTGGAGAACCCGCCGGCGTTCGTGGCGAGAACACGGGTCGTCCTGGTGGACCGGTTGATCGCCAGCAGCTTGCCGGAGTCGAGCAGACCGGCGTAGACGTTGGTCGCGTCCGCGGCGACGGCGCGCACGTAGCGCTCGCCGGTGGAGAGGACCCCGAAGTCCTGAGCGGCCCCGGTGGCGGGGTTGTACTCCCACACACGGCCGCTCGGATAGGTGCCTGCGTAGACGACCCCGTCCGGGGCGGTGGCGAGACTCCATATGAAGCCGCCCTCACCGCCGAAGGTCTTCAGGTGCACGACCTTGCCCGTGGCGGGGTCGAACCGGTACAGGCTGGGGTCGATGTAGGTACCGAGGTAGATCTTGCCGCCCGACACCGTCATGGCCCACGCGCCCTCGGGCGAGCCGGCGCCGGGGCCGGGGCCGTCGGGAAATCACCGTCTCCCTCAGGACGGTGCGGGTCGCGAGGTCGTACTCGGCGAGCACCGGGGGCTTCCGGCCGCGGGTGACGACGTATCCGCGCCCCTCGTGCACGACGGCGCCGACGATCGCGCCGGTGAGGGAGGCAGGGCCGAATCGCTCCACGGCTGGGCCGGTGCAGTCGGCGGCGGCCGCCGCACTCACCGGTGCGGCGGGTAACAGCACCGCCAGTAAGGCTGCGAGGATTGGCAGGAGCTATCGGCGCATCGAAAGACCTCCGGAGAAGTGCCTCTTCGGTGAAGACAGGAGAGGGGAAAGGGTTCCAACGAGACAGGCGAGGCCGCATCGTCAACTTCGCCTTATGGGGGGGAAGTGACAGACCGGCACCGCTCCGCGTCGGTGCACGATACCGACCACGTGCGAGGGCCTCCGGGCACGCCCCCGCCTCGCACCCCGAGGCGCAAGGACCTCTCCTCTCAGCGACCTGGGTGCTCCCCCGGGCCGTCCCGGCGCGGGGCCAGAGGCGTCGGTGAGAGGGTCGACGTCTCCTCCCCGGGTTCGAGCAGCGTGTCCGCCGCCCCGACGATGAGCGGATCGGGCTCACCCACCGCCTCGGGGTCCTTGCTCGTGTAGTCGATGCGCGACAGCAGGCTGCGCATGGCCTCCAGACGGGCTCTGCGCTTGTCGTTGCTCTTGACCACCGTCCATGGCGCGTATGCGGTGTCCGTCGCCCTGAACATGGCGACCTTGGCCGTGGTGTAGTCGTCCCAGAGGTCGAGCGAGGCGACGTCGGTGGGAGAGAGTTTCCACTGCCGCACCGGGTCCACCTGGCGGATCGCGAAGCGGGTGCGCTGTTCCGAGCGGGAGACGGAGAACCAGAACTTCATCAGATGGATGCCGTCCTCGACGAGCATGCGCTCGAACAGCGGGCACTGCCGCAGGAACAGCGCGTACTCCTCGTCGGTGCAGAAGCCCATCACCCGCTCCACACCAGCCCGGTTGTACCAGGAGCGGTCGAAGAACACGATCTCGCCGGGAGCGGGCAGATGAGCCGTGTAGCGCTGGAAGTACCACTGTCCCGCCTCCCGCTCGGTCGGCTTGTCCAGGGCCACGATCCGGGCGCCGCGCGGGTTGAGCCGCTCGGTGAACCGCTGGATGGTGCCGCCCTTGCCGGCGGCGTCCCGGCCCTCGCAGACCACGATCAGACGGGCACCGGTGTCCTTGGCCCACCGTTGCAGTTTCAGCATCTCGATCTGCAGGATCCGCTTGGCGCGTTCGTACTCGCTCCGCCGGACCTTGCGGTCATAGGGATAGTTCTCCCGCCACGTGCGGATCGGTTCGCCGGCGGCGCTGAGGAGGACGGGCTGTTCGGGTCGGCTCGCGTCCACGCTCAGACCGTTCAACAGGTCCTGCTGCTCCCCGGCCCCCTCGTCCGCTGCCGGCCGGTCCCCGACCGGCTTGTTCTCACCCTCCGCGCCGTTCGTCCCGCTCGCGTCGGTCACCTCACCCACCTGCCCACCTCGCTGCCTCGCCTTGCTGTCCCGCACCTGCTGTCCCGCTCCTGCTGTCCCGCTCCTTACGTGTGCTCCGCCCGCCGCCCACCCTCGCTCACGGCGACGCGCCCGGCCGGTGACCATGGCCCCTACGGGGTGTCGGGCCAGCCGTGCCACTCGCACAACAACACCGTGGCATCGTCGTTGAGTTTGCCGTCGTGGTGATCGAGGACGGCCCGGACCAGACGACGGAGCGTCTCCGGGACGGGGAAGCCGTCGGTCTGATGACGGATGACGAAGTCCACGAACTGTTCCGCGCCGAACTCCCGCCCCCTCCTGTCGCGGGCTTCGGTGATGCCGTCGGTGTAGAGCAGAAGGCGGTCGCCGGGCTGCAGATGCTCGCGGTGCACCGTGGCGGGAAGAGCGAGATCGGTGCCGAGGGGATGGGTCGGGGTGCCGGTCAGCGCGGTGATCCAGCGGGACTGCCGGATGAGGACGGGCGGGGGATGGCCGCAGTTGAGCCAGCTCAGTAGCCCTGTGCGCAGGTCCAGGTCGGCGAGGACCGCGGTGACGTAGCGTTCGTGGGCGAAGTGCTCGATCAGAGCCGCCTCGATGTGGTCCCGCGCCTGGCGCAGTCCGGCCCCCTGCCGTCTCTGGCTGCGGCAGGTCGCCATGGCCAGGTTGGCCGTCAGCCCTGCCGGGGTGTCGTGGCCCATGGCGTCGAACACGGCAAGGTGCGCGGTCGTGCCGGCGAGCGCGTAGTCGAAGGCGTCACCGGCGGTGTCGTAGGCGGGCTCCATCACCGCCGCGATGGTCACCGGCCGGCTGGCGAGCGTGCGCGGAGGCATGAGCGTCCACTGCATCTCGGCGGAGACCGACATGGGCTTGAGGCGCGCCAGACGGGCGTACGAGTCGCTGTGCGCGCGTTTGGACGCGAGCAGGAGGCCGATCAAGGAGGCCAGGCCCCGCATGTCCGCCAGCTGCACGTCGTCCGGGTCCCCGTCCGTCTGAAGGCTCAGGACACCGAGGCGTTCCGTCCCGTCGAGGAGGGGCAGCCAGTGCTGCCGCCGGCCGTCGACCGCGCTCGAGAGAGCCTCCAGACTCTGGAAGACCCTCCCGGCCAGGGTGCCGTCGATCCGCAGGCGCCCTCCGCCCTCACCGGCGTCGACTCCCTGACCCGTGACTTCGCACAGAACGTCCTCGCGCAGATCAGCGACGTAGACACGCGTCTCGTGGAAGCCGTTCACCGCGGCATGCCGCGCGATGATCGCCGGAAGCTCTTCGAAAGTCGCCAGATGGCTGGCTTGCAGGAGCCCCTCGAGCATACGGGGGTCACCCGGTGCTGCCATGATCGCCCTGCCGATCGGTCCGGCCCGGATCCGCTCACGGCCGAACGCCGGCAGTCACGCGGAAGCGAGAAGCCTGAGGAGGCTCTTTTCCAGATCCAGCCTAGCCCCGCCCACCTCGTCGGCGCTGATCAGACGCAGCGACCGGGTCATGTCGCGGAGGGCGGCGAGGAGGCGGCCGGGCCGGACTACGCCGAGTGACGGTCGGAGACCTGGTCCGGGTGCGTGGGCCGGGCTTCCCGCGCGAGCGGGGGCACGAGGGAGAGGTGGCGGGGGCGGCGCTGTGCGTGGCGGGGCGTATGGGTGGTGGCGCGGAGATGGTCCTCGTACTTGTCCAGGAGAAGGATCATGCCGAGAAGAAGCGGAGGCATGAGCAGGGCTATGGCGATCATGGCGGGCTCCCCGGAGTCGGGATGTTCTCTTTCTGTTCGGGTTGCCCCGGCGGGGGAGGGGACACGGGCGCCGAGTGAGGGAAGTGTGTCCGTTCGGTGTGCGCAATGAAGATCGCCCGGGGGCCGCGGAACCCTTGTCCGCCTTGCCGTCACCCGGCAGTCTTTACGTGTCCTTGATACCGCTGGCCGTACGCGTACGCCCTGCGCCCTGCGCCCGCGTGCACACCTTCGGCCGCGTCGGATCGGGGACGTGTTGTCCAGGCGTCGAGTACGGGGGAAAGCCATGGCGGAGCGGGAGATGGGCGAGGAGCACCTGGAGGGGTACACCGAAATCCTCACAGGTGCCTGCGCGACAGGAAGAAGACTGACGCGCGACGAGATCGACGCGCTGAGGCGCCGGGGTGAGCGGGCCGCCGAGGACGGTATCGGCCTGCGCGCCTTGGTCCGGGCGCACCTTTCCGCCGCCCAGGACCTGCAGCCGGAGCTGTCGCGCTCCGCCGCCGGCCATCTGCTCGCCACCGTCGCGCAGGCGGTCGACGCCTTCGCCGAGGGGCATGAGCGCGCCCAGCGCCTGGCGGTACGTCAGGAGGAGGCCGCCAGGCGGGAGTTCATCGACGACCTGCTCTACGGACGCAGCGATCTTGGCCGCCTCGCCGAGCGGGCCGAACGCTTCGGGCTGCTGCTCTCCCATGCCCACGCGGTGGCCGTGGCGCAGGGCCGGCAGCCGTACGGCGACGGATCCGCGGTCACGCGCGGTATCGAGTCGTCCCTCGTGACGCGTTTCGGGCACCGGCGCATCCTGCTCACCACCAAGGACGGCCGGCTGATCTGCGTGGCACCGGCGGACGAGCCGGACGTGCTGGCCTTCTTCGCGAAGCAGGCGTACGCGGCGACGGACGGCGGCCAGGTCGCCATCGGCCGGTCCCACACCGGCCCCGGCGGAGTCGTCCACTCCTATGAGGAGGCCCTCAACGCCCTGGACCTCGCCATGCGCATGGACCTGAACGACCCGGTCCTGCACGCCGCCGATCTCCTCGTCTACCCCGTCCTCACCCGCGACCGTCAGGCCATGGCCGACCTGGTGGTCAGCGTCCTCGGCCCCCTGCGGCAGGCACGCGGCGGTGCCCAGCCGCTCATCGACACCCTCACCGCGTACTTCGACACCGGATGCGTCGCCGCTGAAGCGGCCCGGAGGCTGCGCCTGAGCGTTCGGGCGACGACCTACCGGCTCGACCGAATCCACCGCCTGACCGGCTCCGATCCCAGCGACCCCGTGCACCGCTACACGCTGCAGACGGCCGTGATCGGTGCCCGTCTGCTGGGCTGGCCCGACCAGGAGCTCTGACGAGGCGAGAACGTCGCCGACATCTCATCGGTTTCCGAGCCGGGTCCTCGGCTTCCGAGCCGTGCCCCGGAGCCGTGTCCCCTCGCCTTCTCGGGCAGGTGGGAGAGGAATACCTCGGGTGCCTCGCCGAGCATGCCGTGCCCTCGGTGCCGCCCGATGATGGGTGGATGGATGTCGCGGAGGTACTCCTGCCGGGCGTGGGCCTGCGCTACGAGTTCACCAACCACCGGGGCGAGCGGATCGGCGTCGTGACCCGGCGGTCGGGTGATGTCGAACTGGTCGTCTACGAGAGGGACGACCCCGACGAGGGGCGTACCGTGCTCGAACTCAACGGCGAAGAGGCCGACACGGTCGCGGAGATCCTCGGGGCGCCGCGGATCGCCGAGCGCTTCGCCGACCTGACCAAAGAAGCCCCCGGGCTTCGTTCAGGGCAGGTCGAGGTCCGTGCCGGCAGCCCCTTCGACGGCCGCCCCCTGGGCGACACCAGGGCACGGACCCTGACCGGGGCATCGATCGTGGCGATCGTCCGGGGAGAGGAAGTGATCGCCTCGCCCACCCCGCAGGACGACCTCCACGGCGGGGACGTCCTCGTGGTCATCGGTACCCACGAGGGCATCGCGGGCGTGGAACAGATCATCCAGGGCTGAGCGTGCACACACCGGTCGCGCTCCTGCTGGAGCTGGGCGTCATCCTCGCCGCCCTGAGTGTCCTGGGCACGCTGGCGCGGCGCTTCACCCTCTCACCCATTCCGCTCTACCTGCTCGCCGGCCTCGCGATCGGTGAAGGGGGCATCGCCCCGGTGCCCGCCGCGGGCGGGTTCGTCGAGACCGGTGCCACCATCGGGGTGGTCCTGCTCCTGCTGGCGCTGGGCCTGGAGTTCTCCCTGCCGGAGTTCGCCGTCGGCATGCGGCGGCACGTACCGTCCGCCCTGGCGGATGTGGCAATGAACGCCACACCGGGGGCGGTGGCCGGCTGGCTGCTCGGGCTGGACGGCATCGGGATCCTCGCTCTGGCGGGCGCCACCTACATCTCCTCCTCCGGCATCATCGCCCGGCTCCTGGCCGACCTGCGCCGCCTCGGCAACCGGGAGACCCCGGCAGTCCTGTCCGTCCTGGTCATGGAGGACTGCGCCATGGCCCTCTACCTGCCGGTGCTCGCCGTACTGGCCTCCGGCGGCCAGTGGTGGCAGGCGGTCCTGGGCGTGCTCGCCGCGGTCGGCGCCGTTCTGGCCGCCTTCACCGTCTCGTACCGGTGGGGGCACCATGTGGGCAGACTCGTCTCCCATCCGGACGCCGAGCAGCTCATGCTGAGGGTGCTCGGCCTGACACTGATCGTCGCGGCTCTGGCCGAACTCGTCCACGCCTCCGCCGCCGTCGGCGCGTTCCTCGTCGGCCTCACCCTCACGGGAGAGACCGCCACGCGCACCCGTGACGTCCTCAGCCCGCTGCGCGATCTGTTCGCCGCCGTGTTCTTCCTGGCCATCGGTCTGTCCATCGACCCGGGCGACCTCCTGCCGGCCCTGCCCACGGCTCTCGCCCTGGCCGCGGTCACCATCGTGACGAAGGTGGTGACCGGTCGCTTCGCCGCCTCGCGGGACGGTGTGGGGCGCCGCGGGCAGCTGCGTGCCGGAACCGCGCTGATCGCCCGCGGCGAGTTCTCCCTCGTCATCGTCGGCCTCGTCGGCACCATGCACGACTCCCTCGGCCCGCTGGTCACCGCCTACGTCTTCATCCTCGCCATCGCGGGCCCCGTCCTGACGCGCCTGGCCGGCGCCGTACCCCTGGGCAGGAGGCAGCCACCCGTAGCCGACGCGCAGGACGGCGCGGCGTGACCTCGGGAGCGGCTCGACGTCCTGGCCCTGGCGGAGCCCCGCGGAGCATGTCGCGTCCCACGTGGCCGAGTTCCCTCGCACGAGAAGCGGCATGAAGAAGGCGTGAACACTGCCGGAATCCGGCAATGAACGGCTGTGCTGTTCCGTGGAACCATCCCGAGCGGAGGCTCGTCCTGCGCTGTTCTGCCGGCGATCAGGGTCCTCGTCTCGGGTCGACTGCCGTCCGGCCTGTGCGGACAAGGGGGGAGATGGGCGTGCTGCCGCACCACCACGCACACGGGGAGCCGGCCGGGCACATGGTGGTCTGCGGCGACGACGGTCTCGCGCACCGGCTGGCCGCCGAACTCCGAGACGTCTACCGTCAGCGGGTCGTCCTCGTCGTACCGGGCGAGCCGGACGAGGGCCTCGCAGGAATCGACGCGCCCAGGGTGTCACGCACCGCCGTACTGATGAACAGGTTCGGGACGGTCACGGCGCGATCGGGCGCCCGGCCGCCCGAGGGGACGAGCGGCGGCATGCCCCTTCCCGTACAGCGAATCCTGTCGTCGTCGCCCAGCGAGCAGGCCTTCCTGCGCGCCGGAGTGGACCGGGCAGCGGCGCTGGCTCTGCTGTACGAGGACGACGAGACGAACCTGCGTGCCGCGCTCGCCGCGCGCCGACTGAGCCCGGAGCTGCGGCTCGTGGTCCGTATGTACAACCGCAAGCTCGGGCTGCACCTGGAGGAACTCCTCGACCAGGCCGCCCTGGTGGCCGCGCCGGGCATCGACCGCGCCGTCCTCGACGCCTCCACGACCGTCCTCTCCGACGCGGACACCGCTGCCCCCGCGCTCGCGGCCACCGCCGTCGCCGGTTCGAGCAAGGTCGTCCAGGCCGACGGGCTGCTCCTGCGCGCCGCCGAACGCACGCCGCCGGGCCGGGGCGAGGTGACGGACCCCGGGCTGTGCACCCTCGCCCTCCTGTCCTCCACCACGACGGACCCGGCCGGCGCGGAGGGTTCGGACAGCAGTGGAGCACAAGGCCCCCAGCTCCTCCCCGACGATCTCACGGTGCGGAGCGCGGCCGGGCGCGGCAGCGTCGTCCTGGAGACCGTCCGGTACGCCGGCCCCGCCCTGCCCCCGAGGCGTCTCGCCCGTCGGTGCGCGCCCCTGCGGGAGCTGTTCTCCAGCCGCCTTCGCCGGGCGCTCGCCGGCATCGTCGCCTCGGTGCTCGCCCTGACCGCGGCCGCCACCCTCGCCACCGACGCCAACCCCCTCCACGCCGCCTACCTCACCCTGCTCGACCTGTTCTCCATCGGCGACCCAGCCGTCGGAGAACCCCTCTCCCGCCAAGTGCTCCAGCTGCTTTCGGGCCTCGTCGGCCTGGCCCTGCTGCCCCTCCTCGTCGCGGCCGCACTGGAAGCACTCGGCACCTTCCGGGGCGCAGGAGCCCTGCGCCGGCCGCCTCGCGGCCTGTCCGGCCACGTCGTCCTTCTCGGCCTGGGCAAGATCGGTACCCGCGTCCTGTCACGGCTACGTGAACTCGACATCCCGGTGGTCTGCGTCGAGGAGGACCCGGACGCCCGCGGCCTCCCCCTCGCCCGCAGCCTCGGCGTCCCCGTCGTCCTCGGTGACGTCACCGAGGAAGGCGTCCTGGAATCCGCCAAGGTCCACCGGGCGCACGCCTTCCTCGCCCTCACGAGCTCCGACACCACCAACCTGGAGGGCACGCTCTACGCCCGTACCGTCAAACCGGATCTGCGGGTCGCCCTGCGCCTGTACGACGACGACTTCGCCACCGCCGTCCACCGCACCCTGCGCGCGGCCCACCCCGACGCCCTCACCCGCAGCCGCAGCGTCTCGCACCTCGCGGCGCCCGCCTTCGCCGGAGCCATGATGGGCCGCCGGGTCCTCGGCGCCATCCCCGTCGAACGCAAGGTGCTGCTCTTCGCCGCGCTCCTCGTGGGCGACCATCCGCAGTTGGACGGCCGCACCGTCGCCGAAGCCTTCCGCCCCGGAGCCTGGCGCATCCTCGCCCTGGACACCGCCGCCCCCACGACCCGACGCCCGGACCTCGCCTCCGCACACCAGGACGGCGAACCACACCAACTCCTGTGGGACCTCCACCCTGGCTACGTCCTCAGGCCGCAGGATCGCGTCGTCCTGGCCGCCACCCGCCGAGGCCTCGCCGAGCTCCTCGGCTCCTCTCCGCGGCGACCGGCCTCATGAGACGCGACTCACGGCCCGCCGACCGCATCAGGCACGCGTGCACACATGCGTGCTCGTACTGCCCGAGGGCTCGATGTGGCGGATGGTGAGGACGTTGTCGGCGTAAGCGACCGCGAGGCGTTGTCCGTCCCCGGTGCTCCTCGTGCCCGGCGGCTGCCACGGAAGGGAGAGCGTGAAGCCGTCGCTCACGAGCTCCGGGACGCTGTGGGCCTGGGTGCCCGATTCGCGGGTCAGGGCGTCCGGCCCTTGATAGACCTCGATCGCCAGGATGCCGCCCCCGTGCAGCCGGTAACCTCCCTGCCACGTCCCGCCCTCCGTGCCCCAGTCGATGGACCAGGAGGACAGGTCGACCGTGCCCTTGCCGCGGGCCACGTCGCCGCCCGGTGTGGTCGACTCGATGGTCCAGGCGCCCCGCACGAACGCCTCGAACGAGCGGTCCAGCACGCCTCGTTTCGTCGGGGTGGCCGAGGGCGGGGAGGAGGGCGGCGCCGGTGACGAAGGAGGGTCGGACGGAGTCGCCGGGGAGGCGGTGGCCGTGCCCGTGCGGGGGGCTGCGGAAGGGCCCGAAGTGGCAGCCGGCTTCTCCTTGCCGGTGCATGCCGCCATCAGTGATGCTCCGACGCCGATCGCCAGATAGCGCAGCGCGTTACGGCGGCCGATGAGTTTCGCCGCCGTACGGATGTCACGAACTGCCATTGGTTCCCCCTGAAGCCGATGTGGATCAAGGAGAGTGTAGGGGGACGCGATCATCGCGCCCTGGGGGCTGGTCGGCGTGGAGCCATGCCCCGAGCGGCCGTTGGGAGCGGTCGGTGGCATCGATGTGGATGCGGTGGGCGAACAGGGGAGCGCCTGGTCAGCGGCCCGTCGCGCTCGTGGACGTCGAGCGTCGAGCGAGTGGGGCCGTCCGCCGCGGGTTTGCCCCTCGGATAAGCGGCAAGCCGAACTGGCGAGCGCTCTGCATGCAGTGACGAACAGCCAGCCAGGAGTCACGATCCAGGAAGGCAGCCATGTCGACCCTGACCACAGTTCTCACGATCGCGGCGGTGATCGCCGTGATCGCGGTGCTGCTGGCGGCCGGTGTCCTGCTCCGGGCCCGCAAGGGCACGGGCAGCGGCACGCGCTCGCTCAAGCGGCGCTTCGGCCCCGAGTACCACCGCACCCTCGAACGCCACGGCGGCGATACCGAGGCCGCCCACCACGACCTGCGTGAGCGGGTCGAGCGGTACGGCCGCATCCGGCCGCTGCCGCTGGAGCGTGCCGTCCGAGAGCAGTACGCCGCTCAGTGGACGACGCTTCAGGAGCGCTTCGTCGACGCCCCTCGGCAGGCCGTCGCCGACGCCGAGCAGCTCCTCGCGCGGATCGCGGCGACCCGGGGCTTCCCGGCCGGCGACCGGCGCGACGAGCAGCTGGCCGCTCTGTCGGTGCACCACCCGCGCGAAGTGGAGGGCCTGCGTACGGCACGCCGGGCCGCGCACTCCGCTTCCGCGTCCACCGACGAGCTGCGCGCGGCCCTGATCCACGCGCGTGCCCTGTTCGAGTCGATGACGACGGCCGGACCGGTGACCTCCGTCAAGGCCCCTTCGCACAAGGCGTCCCAGCAAGGCCTCCGGCACCTGCTCAGGCCGAAGGGAAGTGGCGTGTGATGGCGGGCGAGAACCGGGACCTGGGGGTACGGGGCGGGAGTGGAGGCGATCCTCGGCGCGAGCCGGCGGCCCCCGCGTACCCGGACCCGACGGTCGGCGGTGGTGACGGACGGGCCCGCACCGAGGGTGGGGGAGACCGGTCCGGGGCCGCACCGGCCCCCGGTGTCGGCCACCCCGCACCGGCCCCCGGCGTCGGCCACCCCGCACCGCCCGCGCCCGCAC
>NZ_JAGGOS010000211.1 GCF_018614205.1 Streptomyces sp. ISL-36
GTGCGGGCGGCGGCGGTGGCGGAAGGAGGTAGTCCTGTTGTGTCTGCGGCGGTGGCGGTGGCGGAACGGGACCGGACGGGGAGCCGCCCGCGACAGCCGCAGGTGCGGCGGCCGCGGGGGCGGGGCGGGGGCCGGCCGCCTCGTACCCGGTGAACAGGTCGGCGAGCCCTGCCGGAGGCTCGCGCCAGCCGGAAGGCGCGGGCGCGGGCTGACGGCGTCCGATCCGCATCGAGCGGAGCCTGGGCAGGTCGGTGCGGCGCTGAAGGTCGGCGGTGGCCAGGGCGATGCGCACGCCGGTCCAGTCCTCGCCGGTGCGCTGGGCGACCGAGGCGCGCAGCAGCAGACGGCCGGTGCCGTCGCCCTGTCGGTGGGTGAGACGGTAGGTCGGCACCCAGACGGCGCCCGGCACCCCGTGTTCCAGCTCCAGCTCCACCTCGCCGTCAGCGGCGCCGTCGAGGGTCAGTACGGCCGAGACCGTGGTGCGCACATGCGCTGACGGTGCGGCGGTGGACGCGTGGGCCAGTCTGTCCGCGGCGACGCCGAGCTCGTGCGCGGCGCGGCGCAACGCCTCCTCCAGCTCGACGAGGCGGGTGTGCAGCCCGGTCAGCCGCTCGTCGACGAAGTCGGCGAGCTCCAGCCAGGCGTCGGCCGGGGTGCGGCGGTGCGGGTCCTCGGGCTTGCGGGCCGGTGGCACCAGGTGCAGACCCCTGACCTCCTCGATCAGGCCCAGTTGCCGGTCCCGGCGTCCCTGCGCCGCCGCGTACGCGTCGCGCAACCGCTCGACCTCGCGCCGCAAGTCGTCGGGCGTGCCGGTGCCGGTGCCGGTGCCGGTGCTGGCGTCGGTGTCGGGGCCGAGGGGCTGGGCCTCGGCCTCCACCCGGGCCTCGGTGACACGCACCCCGGGGGCGCCCAGCACACGGACCCGCAGCGACCCCGGGTCCAGAGAACGGGGGAGTCCCGTCACCCGCACCCGGCCGTCCGGCGGCACGGTGCCCCGGGCCAGGCGGCGGCAGACGGCGCCCTGCGCGTACACCACGACCGAATCGAGGCCCGACTCCCAGCTCTGTGCTGTCCCGCCCGCCATGTGCTCCCCCCCGCCGCGTTCGTGCTCAGCGAAGCCTACGCCGAGTCGTGCGCGGAGCCGCGTCGAGTCCCGATGTCAGTGGCCCGTCGTACGGTCGGGGCGTGAGCACCTCCGACGAAGTCCGTGAACTCGCCCTCGCCCTGCCGGAGACGACCGAGAGGGAGGCCTGGTCCATGCCCACCTTCCGGGTCGCCGGGAAGATGTTTCTGACCCTGCCCGACGAGGAGACGTCGATGGCCGTCCGCTGCCCGAAGGAGGAGCGCGACGAGCTGGTCCTCGCCGAGCCCGAGAAGTTCTGGGTCGCCGACCACGAGGCCTCCTTCGCCTGGGTGCGGGTGCGCCTGGCCGCCCTCGACGACGCCGACGAGCTCCGTGCGATCGTGGTCGACTCCTGGCGCCAGGCGGCTCCGCCCAGGCTGCTCGACGCCCGCCCCGACCTCGCGCCCCCGGCATAGCGCGGTGGCGGTCACCGCGCGCCGGCCACCAGCCGCCCCGCCGCCGGGCCCATGCGGAGGCAGGACGTGCGCCATTGACTCGGGGACACTCCGTACGCCCTGCGGAAGGCATGGCTGAAGTGGGCGGGGCTGGTGAATCCCCAACGCGCGGCCACCGCGGCGATCGCGAGGTCGGCCGCGGCGGGGCGGGCCAGTTCGGCCCTGCACGCGTCGAGGCGACGGCGGCGGATCCAGCCGCTGACCGTGGTGCCCTGCGTCTGGAAGAGCTTGTGCAGGTAGCGCAGGGAGATGTGGTGCTCGCCGGCGATCATCCGGGGAGCGAGCTCGGGCTCACCGAGACGGCTCTCGATGAAGGCCTTGATCCGGTCCAGCAGCGTCGCCGGGCCTGTCCCGGCCGGTCTTCGCCCCTCCCTGTTCAACAGGTCTTCCGCCAGGGTGGACAGGAGGTCCGCGACCGTGCGGGCGAGTTTTTCGCGTACGTGCGGGGAGGCCGATCCGATCTCCCGCGTCAGCCCGGACAGGAGCGGCAGAAGGAGAGCGGACGGACCGTCGGGAGAGTCGCCGACGGCCGTCGCGGTGATGCGGCGTACCTCTGTGTCGCCCATCCTCACCATCGGACGGGGAACCATCAGGACACGAGCCCGGTGGTGCTCCGGCAGGACAAGGCTGAACGGCCGGCTCGCGTCGTAGAAGGCCAGGTCTCCGGGGTCCAGCCGCGCGGAGCGGCCGTCCTGGAAGAGCAGGGCCGAACCCTCCAGCTGTATGCGGGCGAACACGTACGCGAGGCCGTCCGCTGCCGCGCCCTGCGGGGTCCGAAGGACCTTCACGGGGTCGGACTCCTCGGTCGCGACCTGAAGGGACCCCAGGCGGTCCACGCTGAGCGACCCCCTCCAGCACTCCGGGTCCGTCCGGACGACGGGTTCGAGGCGGACGTAGGCCGTCGACAGGGCCTGCCTCCAGACCGACATCCTTTCCGCCGGCCCGGCCGTGTCGGTGGACAGGACGACGGGCACACCGGCCGTCAGCGTCGCGGTGGAAGGCATGTCAGCGCTCCTCCTCGACGGGGCGCCGGCCCCGCTCGTCATGAAGCCACTCGGTCGGGGACGTGCCGTACTCCCTGCGGAACGCCCGCCCGAAATGGGACGTGCTGGTGAACCCCCAGCGGCGGGCGACGCTTCCCACGCTCACGCTCCGCGCCGCGGCGTCCGTCAGCTCCCTGCGGCACTCCTGCATGCGCAGCGCGCGGACCCAGCGGCTGACCGTCGTGCCCTCCGCCTCGAACAGGCGGTGCACGTACCGCACCGAGATGTGATGAGCCCGTGCGATGGTCTCGGGGCTGAGCTCCGGGTCGGACAGATGCCAGCGGATGTAGCGGTGGATGCGCAGCAGCAGGACCCGGTCCGCGCCGGGCAGCGAGGACGGCTCGTCGCCGAGCTGCTGCGCCGCGGCCGCGGCCAGGAGGTGGACGGCGGTGTCCGCCAGTTGATCGGCGACGGGCTGCGCGTACGACTCGGAGGTGTCCGCCAGGCGGGACATGAAGGGGGAGAGTACGGCCCCGAGCCCCGCCGCCGGACGCAGGGACCGCGCGGTGATCTTGCTCAGGTCCGCGTCCGGCAGACCCAGGAGGTCGCGTGGCACCGCGAAGATCTTCAACTGGAACCGCTGCGGGAACCGTGTCAGGAAGGGGCGGACGGTCTCGAAGAACACGACGTCCCCCGGCCGCATTTCCGTGGACCGGCCGTCCTGCTCGACCTGGGCGAGGCCCCTGGTGAGTACGGCGGCGAACACGTCCCTGCCGTCGCCCCGGGCGATGAATCGAGGAGACCGGTGGACCACTCCGGGATCGCACTCGACGGTGCTGAGCTGGAGGTCGCCGATGTGGTCCACACGCATCGTCCCGACGTAGGTCCCGCCCTCCGCCGAGATGTCCATCCCCACGAGCGTCGCGAGGACGGCGTCGTGCCAGAAGTCCAGGCTCTCGCTGAGCGGCACGGTGCTCGTGCACCACACCTGACCTCGGCGTCGCCTCATGGCGGAGTCCCGGCCGAGGCCGTCGTCCCCTGGGAGTGAACCGAAATCTGTTGACATACCCGCCACTGTGCCTGCGCACGGCGGACAGACGCATCAGTCGGCCGACTGGTCCCGTCCACGTGCCCCCGCGGCGGCGCCTAGGGCCCGCAACTCAGCTGTCGGCGCAGGAAAGCACCGCCCAGCAGCACGGCCGCCCGTGTCGGCGGACTGTCGCGCAGCGCGGTCAGCGACACGAAGTCGTGGACCGTACCGAGGAAACGCGCCGCGGTCACGGCGACTCCCGCACGACGCAGCTGTTCCGCGTACCGCTCTCCCTCGTCGCGCGCCACATCGGCCTCGGCCGTGATCACCAGCGCCGGGGGCAGCCCGGCCAGCTCCGCCACGGTCGCACGCGACGGAGACACGGTCGGCTCGTGCAGCTGCCCGGGGCGTTCGACGTACTGCTCCCAGTACGCCCGCAGGGCCTCCCGGCTGAGCAGATACCCCGTGGCGAACTCCCGTTGGGACGGGGTGTCGCAGCGGGCGTCGGTGAGCGGGTAGTACAGCAGCTGGGCCCGGATGCTCGGGCCGTTGCGCCGCTTCGCCAGCAGAGTGAGCGCCGCGACCATGGTGGCGCCGGCGCAGTCCCCGCCGACCGCCAGCCGGTCGGCGTCGAGCCCGAGCTCCTCGGCCTGCCCGGCCGCCCAGCTCAACAGGGCGTAGCACTCCTCGAGGGCCACGGGATGGCGGGCCTCGGGGGCGCGGCTGTACTCGGGGAAGACGGCGGCCACGCCCGCGCCGCGCACGAACTCGCTGACGAGCAGGGCGTGGGTCTGCGCGTCTCCCAGCATCCAGCGGCCGCCGTGGACGTAGAGCATGGCGGGAAGAGGGCCCCGCACACCGGCCGGCCGGAAGACCCAGAACCCCACCAGCCCCGAGGGGCCCACGGGTGCCACATGGAACGTGGCGTCCATCTCGAAGTCCTCGACCCGGTGGACCTGGGACTCCCGCAACGCCTGCCGACCGTCGACCGGTCCGAGCTCATGCAGAAAGGGCGGTGCCGTGGAGGCGTCGACGAGCCGCCGCACCCGTGGATCGAGGACCACGGCCGAGGGAGGCTGTCCGCCTCCCTCCCCCTCGGGGTCGGACCGCATCACGTTCGCCTCTCGCTCGGCCCTCTGAGATCTGGTCATCGCACGCTACCCGTCGTGCAGGAGGTCCCGTAGTTGATGACGACTGCTGATACCGAGCTTGGGATACACGTTGTAGAGGTGCGAACCCACGGTACGTGGCGAGAGGAAGAGCCGTTCGCCGATCTCGCGATTCGACAGGCCGTTCGCCGCAAGCCGCGCGATCTGCTGCTGCTGTGCGGTCAGGTCGGCCAGACGGTCGGCCGGTGCGGGGGCGCCGGCCACCCCGCTCGCACGCAGTTCGCCGCGGGCCGACGCGGCGAGGCGCCGGGCGTCGAGCCGGGACGCCTCCTCCAGCACCGCCGTCAGCTGTACGCGGGCTTCCAGGGGCCTTCTGCGCCTGCGCAGCCAGATCGCGTAGTGCAGACGGGTCTCGGCCCGTTCGAGCGGCCACGTGGCCGCCTCCGTATTGACCAGGGCCAGCCGGAAGTGGTGTTCGGGGTCGGCATCCTCCTCGACGAGGGCCGCGGCATGGTGCATGAGGAGCGTCACCCGGGTCGTCGGCCGGTCGCCCTGGCTCTCCCGTACCCGCCTGAGGACGCCCGCCGCCTCCTCCTGCCGGCCGACGCGCTGGGCGGCGGCGGCCAGTTCGGCGACGGAGCGCGGCGAAAGGAACGGATCGAGGGCCGATCCGTCCTGCCCGAACAGAGCCCGCAAGTGCCGGAAGGCACCCTCCGCGTCCCCGACGACCATCGCGGCCAGTCCGCGGGCCCGCAGCATGCGGGCATGAGTGGCCCGGTTCTCGTCCAGGCTGACGGAGCGCCAGTGGGGCCCGGTGAACAGGGTGCCGGGCGTCGTCTCGCCGGACAGAGCCCGCAGGATCACCGCCAGGGCTTCGAGATCCATCGCGAGTCGGGGCAACCGGTGGACGACGGCATCGGCGCGGCCCTCCTCGATCAACGCCTCGGCCTCCGACCACCGCCCCAGGCCGATGAGCGTCTCCACATGGGCGGCGAGCGTCCAGACACGTGGGCCCAGCGTCCCCTCCGTGCCACGCAGCGCGCCCGCCTGCCGGAACCGCTCCGCGCACAGCTCCGACTCGTCGACGTGGTACGCGACCGAGGCGGTGGCCAGCAGGCGGGTCAGCCGGCCCGGACCGTCGAGGGGGCGGGAGACCGGGGCGGTCAACCGTCGGAGTGCGCTGCCGGCCTGCGCGGCCGGAGCGATTTCCGCCGACACGAAGGACTCGAGGGACGCGAGGACCTCCCGCTCCGCGAGTTCGGGAAAGCCGTCCTCGTGCGCGCAGCGGTCCTGCTGGACCTTCGCCACCCGTACGGCATGGTCGCGCAGCTCCGGCAACCAGCGCCGGTGCTCGGGCAGCCCGGACTGCCGGGCGATCCCCGTGGCGATCGCGGCCAGCGCGAAGGAGGTCGTGGCCCTCGCCGGGGGCGTGTGCCGCCATGCGTCGAGCAGGAGGTCGAACGCCTCGCGCTGGAACGAAAGCAGCGACAGCGCTCCGCTCATGGCACAGACCGCGACGCCCAGCAGTTCCGGGTCGCGGTTCACCCGGGTGAACCGTCCGTACAGGTCGCGTACCCATGCGGGGTCCCCGAAGTCGCTCGCGGCGGTCAGAGCCCTGGCGAGACGGCGGGCCCGGTCCTGCTCGCCGTCGCTGAAGCGCGCGGCTTCTTCCCACGCCTTGGCCGCACCGAAGCAGTCTCCCGCCCGGTGGGCCGCGGCGGCGGCCTCCTCCAAGGCCGTGGCCACCGACTCGTCGGGGCCGATGGCCGCCGCGGCCAGATGCCAGGCGCGAGGGGCGGGGAGCCGGCCTCTCGCGGCGGCGAGATCCCGGTGGGCCTGCTGCCGCGCCTTCGCGGCGTGCCGGTCGTACGCCGCCGTGCGCATCAGGGGGTTGCGGAACGCGAGACGGCCGTCGGCGATGGTGATCAGGCCGGCTTCCTCCGCAGGGGCCCACACCGTGAGGTCGTGGGCGCCCAGAGCGGCCATGACGGTCGTGAGCTCGTCCTCCCGTAAAGCGGCAGCGGCGTACAGCAGGGCGCGTCGAGTCGCTCCGGGCAGCGCGTCCAGCCGTGCGGCGAACATCTGCTGGATCCGCGAGGTCCGCCGCGGCGCCGTGTCTCCCGGTGCCGACCCGGTTCCGCCGTGCGCCGCCCGGCTCAGTTCGACGATCGCCAGTGGGTTTCCCTCCGCCTGCCGGAGCAGGTCCAGCCTGGCCCGTCCGACGGGTGCACCGGGCTGCGCGTCCAGGAGGCGGGCCGAGGCCCGGCGGGACAGCGGGCCGAGCGGGAGAACGGGGAAATCCGCGGGGACTCCGGCCGGGGGTGCCTCGCCGCGTGCGGTGAACAACACCGTCACGGCCTGGTCCGTCAGGCGCCGTGTCACGGAGAAGAGGACGTCCATGGAGTCACGGTCGCAGTCCTGGATGTCGTCCACGGCCAGCAGGACCGGGCTCGTCCGCGCGAGACGCCCCAGCAGGGTCAGGACGGCGGCGCGCAGCGCCGTGCCGTCCAGGGGGCCGGTGCCCGCCGCCGGGCCCAGGGCGGTGCGCAGCGCGAGCCGCTCGTCCGCCGGAAGCGTGTCGAGCTCGCCGAGCACCGGGAGGAGCAGCTGATGCAGGGACGCGAACGGCTGGGGCTCCTCGGAGTCCCAGCCGTGCGCCCAGAGGACCCGGGCACGGCGTTGTACGGCCTCGTCCTCCGCAAGCCGAAGCAGCTGGGTCTTGCCGGTGCCGGCCTCCCCGAGCACGAGCAGGGCCTGGGGGAGGCCACCGCGTACGTCGCCGGCGCGTACGTCGCCGCCATGGTGTACGTCGAGGGACCTCAGGATCCGGTCGACCTCCGCCTGCCGGCCGATCGGTGGAGTGGGGCGGGGCCCGGGCCCCGTAGGGCTGTGCTCGCCGCCTGTGAACACCGCGTCCCTCACGTCGCGTACCGTCATCGTGCTCCGATCGCCCACACCACGGACGAGATCGCCGTGGCCACGCTGATGTGCTGGGCGGCAGGTCGGCGGCGTACGCGTGAGCGTTCGCATGAACCGTGGAGCCGCTGTCCTGCCCCCGTGCTTCGATGCTGGCAGGCCGCCGGCAGGGCGCGCTTCTGTCATGTGACCAGTCATGCGCGCGGCGGGCCTGGCAGGATGCCATCAGAGCGATGAGCAGGCATTTCACTGCCACACCGGTTCGCCGGGCGGATGGTTGAACGGTTGGACGGACAAGGGAGAGCATGGACCTCGGTACGGCGCAGGCGCACACGCCGGTGATCCTCGGCAGGGATCGTGAACTGGCGCGGATCGCACAGCTGATCGACGCCGCGGACGGCAGCGGCCCGAAGGTGCTCGTGCTGGCCGGCGAGCCGGGAGCGGGGAAGAGCACGCTGGTCGAGCGGGCGGCCGCGCAGGCCGAGGCGCGCGGACTGCGCGTCCTGCGCGTACGGGGCAGCGAAGGCGAGCACGACCTCGCTTTCGCGGGGGTGCACCAGCTGCTGCACCCGGTCCTGCACGACGTCGAGCGGCTTCCTTCCCGGCAGCGCGACGCCCTGCGACGTACTTTCGGTACGGACCGGGCCGGTACGGGCGAGGCGGGTGCGGACGAGGGCGGGACGGGCGAGGCGGGTACGGACCGGGCCGGTACGGGCGAGGCGGGTGCGGACGAGGGCGGGACGGGCGAGGCGGGTACGGACCGGGCCGGTACCGGCGAGGCGGGTGCGGACGAGCCCGGCGGTACGGGCGCCACCGCCACGGAGGACGCCGACGGTACGGGCGCCACCGCCGCGGACGGGCCCCAGGCGCCGGACCCCCTGCTCACCAGGGTCGGCGTGTTGACGCTGCTCTCGGACGCGGCGACGGAACGGCCGCTGCTGATCGCCGTCGACGACGCCCAGTGGCTGGACGTCTGCTCCCTGGGCGTGCTCGCCTTCGTGGCCCGCCGCCTTGAAGGCGAACGAGTCGCCGTGCTGCTCGCCGCGCGCGACGAAGCGGTGCCGGAGCGCTTCGACCGGGACTTCCCGCAACTCACGGTGGGCCCCCTGGAGCGCGGCGCGGCCGGGCTCCTGCTGGACGCGCAGCCGCAGCCACCACGGGGACGGGCCCGCTCCCGGATCCTTCAGCAGGCGGCCGGAAACCCGCTGGCCCTCATCGAACTCGCGCGGGCCTTCGCCAAGGACCCGGACAGCCAGGGAACCGGCTCGATCGACCCGCTGCCGCTCACCGCCCGGCTGGAACGCCTGTTCGCCGCCGATCTGCCCACCCTGCCGCCCGCCACGCGACGAGCCCTGCTCCTGGCGGCATCGGCCGGCACCGCCCGGCTCTCCGACATCCTCCGGGCCGCCCCGGACCTGGACGAACCGCACGTCTGGCGGCCCGCGGAGCAGGCGGGGCTGATACGTGTGGAGAGCGGCCACGTGCGTCTGCGCCATCCCCTGGTCCGCTCCGCGATCTTCCAGGCCGCCACCTTCGGCGAACGCCGCGAGGCCCACCTGGCTCTCGCCGCAGCGCTCGCACACGAACCCGACCGTCGCGCCTGGCATCTCGCCGCGGCGGCGCTCGGCCCGGACGAACAGGTCGCCGACGCCTTGGAGGAGAGCGCGGAACGCTCGCGGCGTCGCGGCGGATACGCGGCCGCGGCCGGTGCGCTGGAACGCGCCGCGGAACTCACCCCGGAGCCGGAACAGCACGCCGGGCGCCTGCTCGCCGCAGCCGCGTCGGCCATGTACGCCGGCTATCCGCAGTGGGTCGGCGAGATCGCGGCCCGCGTCGAGTCCCTGACGGATGATCCCCGGCTCCTCGCCGAGGCCTCCCTGCGCGGCGGCTGGTCCCTGGCCGTGACCCTCCGGCACGAGGACTCCCTGGCCTTCCTGCTGCCCGTGGCGGAGTCCATGGCCACCCGGGCGCCCGCCCTTGCCCTGGACGCGCTGGGAACGGCATCCACCCCGGCGTACAACTCCGGCGACTCCTTCTACCGAACCGAACTCCAGCGCATCGACAGCCTCGTCGAACCGCTGCCGGACAGGCCCGACCGCCTCTGGATGCGGGCGGTGGCCCGCCCGTTCGAGGACCGGGAGGAGGCCCTGAAGACTCTGACCCACGCGGTGGACACGCTGCGGGACGCCTCGCTGTCCGACCTTGTCGTTCTCGGCGCCACCGCCTGGATCCTGGACGAGACCGACCTGGCCGTGCGCCTCCTCGGCCAGGCCATGGACCATCTGCGGCGATCCACGACGGCCGGCGCCAACGCCACCGCCGCTCAGGCCCTCGCCCTCGCCCTGTTCGAGAGCGGAGCCTGGACGGCGGCGCAGTCCGCCGCCGAGGACGCCTACTGGATGGCGACGGACGCGGGCGCGGACAACGTCAGCGTCGGATCACCGATCCTCCAGGCCACGCTGCGCGCCGCCCGCGGGGACCACGCGGGCGCGCGTGCGCAGGCCGGGGACGCCGTCCGCGGCATCGACCTGCACACGTCCCGCAGCCTGTACGTACGTCACTGCCACGCCCTCGGCATGGCAGCCCTCGCGCAGGGCGACCACCCGACGGCGTACGCGCAGTTCCGACGCGCCTTCACCCGCGACTTCCGCCCCGCGCCCGTGCACTACCACGCCTCGCTCTACTACCTCGCCGATCTGGCCGCCGCCGCCGTCCGTGCCGGCCATGCGGACGACGCCCGCGCCGTGCTCCGCGCCGCCGAGGGAACCTTGGACACCACCCGCTCCGCCCGGCTGGACGCGATCGTGCACCGCGCCTGGGCCCTGCTCAGCGAAGCCGACGACGCGGAGGCCCATTTCCGGGCGGCGGTCGCCGACCCGGCCAACGCCCGATGGCCCTTCGAGTACGCCCTGGCACACCTGGACTTCGGAGAGTGGCTGCGGCGGCGCCGAAGGGCCGCGGAGGCACGCCCCCTGCTCGCCACCGCCCTCGAATTCTTCGAACGGCTCGACGCACGCCCCTGGATCGAGCGCACCGTCGCCGAACTCCGCGCGTCGGGCGTGTCCGTGGCGGATTCCGGGACGCCGGACGCCGTGGCCGACCTGACGCCGCAGGAGCTGCAGATCGCCCAACTGGCCGCGGAGGGCCTGACCAACCGGGACATCGGCGCCCGGCTCTACCTCTCTCCCCGCACCATCGGCTTCCACCTCCACAAGATCTTCCCCAAGCTCGGCATCACCGGCCGCGCCCAACTACGCGATGTCCTCGGCTGACACGCGGTCCCGCCGGGGTCGTCATCCACCACGTCGGTGGGCCGGTGTCGCCACCCCTGTCCTCAGTGTCCTCAGTCGAGGAATTCCCCGTCGCGGGCCACGACGACTCCGCCATGCACGACCATGTCCCGCCGGGGCATGTCCACGACGACCTGCGGCAGGCACTCGCCCCGTACGAGGACGAAGTCGGCCGGGGCGCCGGGCTCGAGGTCCGCGTGGGCGAGGCCCATGACGTCCGCGCCCCCGTGGGCGGCGACGCGGTAGCAGTTCGTCAGCTCCTCGTCGAGGCGTACGTCCGTCACCCACCCGAGCAGATGCGCGCGGTGCAGCATGTCGGCGTTGCCGAACGGACTCCAGGAGTCGCGTACACCGTCGGAGCCGAGCCCGACCCGTACCCCGTGCTCACGCAGTCGGGCGATCGGCAGCACCAGGGAGTCCGACGGCGCCACCGTGGTGAGGGCGATGTCCTGGTCACCCAGCTCGGCGGCGAGTGAGCCGAGTTCGGAGTCCGTCAGGCCCGGCAGGCAGAAGACGTGGCTGACGGTGACCTTGCCGGTGAGGGACAGGGCGCGGGTGCGGTCGATGATGCCGCGCATCGCCCTGATTCCCTTCTCGCCGCGGTCGTGCAGGTGGATGTCCAAGCCGATGCCGTGACGGTCCGCGATGCCGAAGACGAGGTCGAGCTGCTCGTCCAGGGCCTGGTCGAAACCGATCGGGTCGATGCCGCCGATCATGTCGATGGCGCCCGTGCGTGCCGCCTCCTCCAGCAGCTCCGCCGTGCCCGGCGTCCGGACGACGCCGTGCTGCGGGAAGGCCACGATCTGGACGTCGAGGGCGTGGCGCAGTCGCTCGCGGGCGTCCGCCACGCCCTCGACGCCGGCCAGGCCGTAGGCCGGGGCCACGTCGGCGTGGGCGCGCATCGCCCGCGTGCCGCGGGTGACGGCGTGGGCCATGAGGCCGTACGCCCGCTCCGCGACGGGGCGGCGCTGGCTGCGGAACAGCTCCACGTCCTGGGCGACGTAGTCGGCGATGCCGCTCGCCGGCCGCCGCGACACCCAGGAGCCGCCCCAGGTCGTCTTGTCCGGGTGGATGTGCGCGTCCACGAGGGACGGGAGCGCGATCCGGCCGCCGGCGTCGACGACCTTCGCGCCGCGGGGCGCCGGGCCGTCCGCGACGCGGCCGTTGACGACCACGAGATCCGTGGCCTTCGCCGCGCCGAACGGGCGTACGTCGCGGAAGACCACGGCCCTGTTCTCGCGGCGCTCCGCGGCGGCGCCGGTCGCGCCGGTCGCGGCGGTCCCGGCG
>NZ_JAGGOS010000212.1:0-228 GCF_018614205.1 Streptomyces sp. ISL-36
CGGCGACTACGCGGCCGGGGCCGACCCCGACGACTTCTTCCGCGACCGCGTCGACGAGCCGCAGGCCCTGCGCGCCCGCGTCGTGCTGCTCCGTGACCGGCCTGCCGGCGGCCTGACCGCCGCACCGGCCGCCCGCGAACTGGCGCTCAGCCACGGCACGGCCATCAGTGAGCTGGAGCCGGAGGAGGGCAGCGAGCTGGAGAACCTGGCCGAGCTCATCGCCGTCAC
>NZ_JAGGOS010000212.1:319-9025 GCF_018614205.1 Streptomyces sp. ISL-36
CGCCCCTGACGCCCCGCCCGCACCGCCCCCCGACCCCGCACCGAGGAAAGCTGGAACGCTCGATGGACCGCCTCGCCAACACCGTCCGTCCCTACGCCTGGGGCTCCACGACGGCCATCCCGGAACTGCTCGGTACCACCCCCACCGGTGAACCCCAGGCCGAGATGTGGATGGGCGCCCACCCCGGCGCTCCCTCCCGCACCGAGCGCGGACCCCTCAACGAGGTCGTCGACGCCGATCCCGTACGCGAACTCGGAGCCGCGGCCGTCGAGAAGTTCGGGCCGCGTCTGCCCTTCCTCCTCAAGCTGCTCGCCGCCGGCGCCCCGCTCTCCCTCCAGGTCCACCCCGACCTCGCCCAGGCGAAGGCCGGGTTCGCCGCCGAGGAGGCGGCCGGTGTCGCTCTCGACGACCCGCGGCGCAACTACAAGGACGCCAACCACAAGCCCGAACTCATCTGCGCTCTCACGCCCTTCGAGGGACTGTGCGGATTCCGCGACCCCATCGAGGCCGCCGACGCCCTCGCCGCGCTCGGCGTCGACTCCCTCAAGCCGTACGTCGACCTGCTGCACGCGCACCCCGAAGAGGCCGCGCTGCGCGAGGTCCTGACGGCGCTGCTGACCGCCGACCGCGAGGAGATGGCCCACACCGTCGCCGAGGCCACGGCCGCCGCCACCCGCCTGGGCGGCGCCCACGCCCCGTACGCCGCCATCGCCCACCACTACCCGAGCGACCCCGGCGTCATCGCCGCCATGCTCCTCAACCACGTCCGGCTCCAGCCCGGCGAAGCGCTCTTCCTCGGCGCGGGCGTGCCGCACGCCTACCTCGACGGCCTCGGCGTCGAGATCATGGCCAACTCCGACAACGTGCTGCGCTGCGGTCTGACCCCCAAGCACGTCGACGTCCCCGAGCTGCTGCGGATCGTCCGCTTCGAGCCCACCGACCCGGGCATCCTGCGCCCCGAGGCCTCCCCCTCCGGTGAGGAGGTCTACGACACCCCCATCGACGAGTTCCGCCTCTCCCGCTTCGTACGGGCCGAGGGCGCCGCCCCGACCGATGTCACCGCCCCCACCCCGCAGATCCTGCTCGCCGTAGCCGGCCGGCCCAAGGCGGGCGAAGTGACCCTGGCCCCGGGCGAGTCCGTCTTCGTACCGGCGGGCGAAAAGGCCGAACTGTCCGGTACGGGCACCGTGTTCCGCGCCACGGTCGTGGCCTGATGTAAAAAGGTGCGGCCGAACAGCGGCACACCGGACCAGGTACCGACGAAGGGAACACGTACACCCATGAGCGCGTCAGGCGGAACCAAGGCGATCGTGGCGGCACTCGCCGCCAACCTCGCGATCGCGGTAGCCAAGTTCGTGGCGTTCCTCTTCAGCGGTTCGTCCTCGATGCTGGCCGAGAGCGTCCACTCGCTCGCCGACTCCGGCAACCAGGGACTGCTCCTGCTCGGCGGCAAGAAGGCCCAGCGCGAGGCGACTCCCCAACACCCCTTCGGCTACGGCCGCGAGCGGTACATCTACGCTTTCCTCGTCTCCATCGTGCTCTTCTCCGTCGGTGGCATGTTCGCCATCTACGAGGGCTACGAGAAGATCAAGCACCCGCACGAGATCGAGGCCTGGTACTGGCCGGTCGGCGTCCTCGTCTTCGCGATCATCGCCGAGTCGTTCTCCTTCCGCACCGCCATCAAGGAGTCCAACGAGATTCGCGGCGGCCTGTCCTGGAAGGACTTCGTCCGCCGGGCGAAGGCCCCCGAGCTGCCGGTCGTCCTCCTGGAGGACCTCGGCGCTCTCGTCGGTCTGGTCCTCGCCCTCGCCGGTGTCAGCCTGGCACTCGCCACCGGTGACGGCCTCTGGGACGGCATCGGCACCCTCTGCATCGGTGTGCTGCTCATCCTGATCGCGATCATCCTCGCCGCCGAGACCAAGTCGCTGCTGCTCGGCGAGGCCGCGGGCGTCGACGAGGTGAAGCGGATCGAGGAGGCGGTCGTCGACGGCGAGACCGTCACCCGCCTCATCCACATGCGCACCCTCCACCTCGGCCCGGAGGAGCTCCTCGTCGCCGCCAAGGTCGCCGTCCAGCACGACGACACGGCCACCGAGGTGGCCGCCGCCATCAACGCGGCCGAGGAGCGCATCCGCGCCGCCGTCCCCATCGCCCGGGTCATCTACCTGGAGCCGGACATCTACAGCGAGAGCGCCGCGTCCGCCGGCCTGAACCCCGCCAAGTCCCCGGGCGGCACGGGCCACTGACCCGCGCCACCGAACGCACGGGAAAGGCCCCGGACCGAGCGGTCCGGGGCCTTTCCCGTGTGCGTGCTCACCCGATCTCGCCGAGCACCCGCAGGATCTCCGCCTGGTCCGGCGCCTCCTGCAACCGCTCCCTGAAGATCGGGTCCATCAGCTTGCGGGGGAGCAGCGCGAGGATCCGCAGATGCTCGTAGCCCGCGGCCGCCTCCGGCACGGTGATCATGAAGATCAGCCGGGCCTTCGTCCCGTCCAGCGAACCCCACTCCGCACCCTCGGGCGACCGCGCGAAGCCCACGATCGGCGCCGTCACGGCATCGGTCTTGGCGTGCGGGATGGCGATCTCCTCGCCGAGTCCGGTCGTGCCCCGCTCCTCACGGGCGAAGGCGGCCCGCACGAGCCCGTCGAGGTCGGCGACCTTTCCGGTGGTGGCGAGCATCGCCGCCATCTCGCGGATGGCGGCGTCCTTGTCATCGGCGGCGAGCCGGGACGTTCACGGTCCGCGCGGTGAGATACCCCGACAGCACCTCGTCGCTCTCCCCGGCCGGAACAGCGGCGGGCGCGTCGGCCGAGACAGGGGCCGGCGCGCGCTGCGGTACGGAGACGGCCGCGGCGGACTCCGGAGGCGTACCGGCGCCGGTCGCGCCCACACCCGCACCCACACCCGCACCCACACCCACTCCCGCACCCGCGAACACCGGCTCGGGCGCCCCGGCCGCCACCGCCCCGCGGTTCCTCCGCTCCCTGATGTCGATCAGGGCATTGGTGGTGATCGCGGTGACCACCGTGCCGACGGCGACGCCGAGGAAGAACATCGGCACTCCGCCCACCGCGCCGAGCACCGCGACGATCGGCCCGCCGTGCGGCACCGCGTCCGTCACGCCGGCCATGCCGGCGACCGCTCCGGCGACCGCGCCCCCCAGCATGTTGGCGGGGATGACCTGCGCGGGCCGCGCCGCGGCGAAGGGGATGGCGCCCTCGGAGATGCCGAACATGCCCATGAAGAGCGAGGCCATACCGGTCTCCCGCTCCTGCTCCGAGTACAGCTTGCGCCGGATCAGCGTCGCGAGGCCCTGGCCGAGGGGCATGACCGGGATGGCGGCCGCGCACATGCCCATGACGGTCTGGTTCCCGGTCGCTATCAGCCCGGCACCGAAGAGGAACGCCGTCTTGTTGACCGGCCCGCCCATGTCGAAGGCGATCATCAGGCCGAGAATCGCCCCCAGCAGGATGGCGCTGGTTCCGGTCATCCCGCCGAGCCAGTCCGTCAGATGCTCGAAGACCCAGGTGATCGGCCGGCCGATCACCTGGACGAAGAAGAGCCCCAGCGCCGTCGTCGCCGCGATCGGGATCACGATGATCGGCATGATCGGCTGGACGAACTTCGGAACCCTGCCCTTGCCAGGCCCGCCGCCAAAAGTCCGGAACGCTCCTGTTGTCCGGACCCCGTGCCCCGACGCCAGCCCTCTCCCGGCCCGCGCCCACGACGCTCCCATCCCGTTCCTGCCCCGCCGCGAGGCCGTCAGAGGCTCCCGTGACGCGGTGTCGAGCCCCGAACCGGCCGAATCCCGGGCCTGGGCGGACTGTGGGTCGCTGCGGTGATCGGTGTAGATTCGTGACCAGCCAGACGTCGCTGCTGATGGCGGTCGGGCGGTCCGCAAGGACCGGCCGAGGGAGAGAGGGCCTCCGACGACTGCACCGTGGAAGCACCGGGCATTCGTATGCCCGTGTGCCCCGAGCTGCGGTGTCAGGCGCCTCAACCCACCCTCGAACCCGATCCACGAGGAGCAGCCCAGTCATGACGACTGTCGCCAACCAGCAGGACTTCAAGGTCGCCGACCTGTCCCTGGCCGCCTTCGGCCGCAAGGAGATCACCCTCGCCGAGCACGAGATGCCCGGCCTGATGTCGATCCGTCGCGAGTACGCGGAGCAGCAGCCGCTGGCCGGCGCGCGGATCACCGGCTCGCTGCACATGACCGTGCAGACGGCCGTCCTGATCGAGACCCTGGTCGCCCTCGGCGCCGAGGTCCGCTGGGCCTCCTGCAACATCTTCTCCACCCAGGACCACGCCGCCGCGGCCATCGCGGTCGGCCCGAACGGCACCCCCGACGCCCCCGCGGGCGTCCCGGTCTTCGCCTGGAAGGGCGAGACCCTCGAGGAGTACTGGTGGTGCACGGAGCAGGCGCTGACCTGGCCGAACACCCCCACCGGCGGCCCGAACATGATCCTGGACGACGGTGGCGACGCCACCCTCCTCGTCCACAAGGGCGTCGAGTTCGAGAAGGCCGGCTCCGCCCCGGACCCGTCCACCGCGGACAGCGAGGAGTACGCCCACATCCTCCGCCTCCTCAACCGCACCCTCGGCGAGAACCCGCAGAAGTGGACCCAGCTCGCGTCGGAGATCCGCGGCGTGACGGAGGAGACCACGACCGGTGTCCACCGTCTGTACGAGATGCAGCAGGCCGGCTCCCTCCTCTTCCCGGCGATCAATGTGAACGACGCCGTGACGAAGTCGAAGTTCGACAACAAGTACGGCTGCCGCCACTCGTTGATCGACGGCATCAACCGGGCGACCGACGTGCTGATCGGCGGCAAGACCGCCGTCGTGTGCGGTTACGGCGATGTGGGCAAGGGCTGCGCGGAGTCGCTGCGCGGCCAGGGCGCCCGGGTGATCGTCACGGAGATCGACCCGATCTGTGCGCTGCAGGCGGCGATGGACGGTTACCAGGTCGCGACGCTGGACGATGTGGTGGAGACGGCCGACATCTTCATCACCACGACCGGCAACAAGGACATCATCATGGCGTCGGACATCGCCAGGATGAAGCACCAGGCGATCGTCGGGAACATCGGCCACTTCGACAACGAGATCGACATGGCCGGTCTCGCCCGGATTCCGGGGATCGTGAAGGATGAGGTCAAGCCGCAGGTCCACACCTGGACGTTCCCCGACGGCAAGGTCGTCATCGTGTTGTCGGAGGGCCGGCTGCTGAACCTGGGCAATGCGACCGGGCATCCGTCGTTCGTGATGTCGAACTCCTTCGCGGACCAGACCCTGGCCCAGATCGAGCTCTTCACCAAGCCGGAGCAGTACCCGACCGACGTGTACGTGCTTCCCAAGCACCTCGACGAGAAGGTCGCCCGCCTCCACCTGGATGCGCTCGGTGTGAAGCTGACGACCCTCCGCCCCGAGCAGGCCGCCTACATCGGTGTCGAGGTCGAGGGCCCGTACAAGCCGGACCACTACCGCTACTGATCCCCAGCCCGACGGCGCCCGTGCACTGACGCACACCCGTCCCAGGCATCCGTAGAGGAATCAGGCAGGCCCCCGCACCCCCGTGTCGGGGGCCTGCCTCGTCCGCCACCGGACGTCAGGCCCGCACCCGGACCCACCGCCCCAGAGAGCACCCCGAGGACCCATGCCCCGCGGCCGCTATTCGCTCCATGATCCGCACGATCACACCCCCCTCGGTGAAGAGCACTTCAACTGCGCGCCCGGCCCCTCCGGCTGGCGCTACGTCTCACAGACCACCACCCCCTCCGGCGAACACGCCGGCTCCGTCGACCTGGCCATCGACGAACTCGGCCGCCCCATCCGCCTCGAACTCCACGCCGCGAGCTGGCAGGTCCGCGGCGCCGCCCTCGACGGCGTCAGCTGGGTCCGTACCGACCCCACCGGCACCCATGCCACCGAAGGCAATGTGCGCGCCCACGCCTTCACCGGCACGTCCCCGGCGTTCCTCATCGCCATCACGCGACTTCTGCGCCTCACCCCCGCTTCCCCCGCGACCCGCATCCGGCTCGTCGCCTTCACGGATCCGGTGCTCGCCCCCCTCACGCTCGACCAGTCCTGGGCCCTGGTGAAGAGTGAAGCGCACGCCACTGACAACGGCCCGCTGATCGTGGACGAGTACCAGGTCAACGCCCTGGACACGGGCGAACAGCGCACCCTCCACATCACCGGCGACGTGGTGCTCTCCGCCCCCGGCATCGAACTCGAGGCCCTCGAGACCCCGCCGTCCGTCTTCCCCTGACCCACGCCCCGCGCCGGGCTACGCGGGTGGAGCGAACCCCGTCGCCTTCACATCGTCGGCCGGCGCCGACGCCGGGCCCGCTACCGGAGCCGCCGGGAGAACAGGGGCGACGGTGGCGGCGGGGACTGCCGATCCCGGCCCCACCGGCCCCACCGGCCCCACCGCCTCAGGTGCCACGAACCCGGGAGCCGCCGCGCGCGCGGCATGCCCGGCAGCGGCGAAGGCCCGCCGAGCGTCCCTCGCCTGCCGCTCAGCCACCACGGCCGCCAGATACTCCGCCGCGGGCACCCCCGGCGGCGGAGGCGTCCCCGTCCGCGTCACCAGCTCATCGGCGAGCCGCTCCGCGAGCTGCCGCCCCACGGCCGGGTCCAGCTGCCGCATCCGCGTCAAGTACTGACGTATCTCCAACCACAGCGCCTCCGGCACAGCCGACAGATCCAACTCCGAGAACCGCCCCACCAGCCACGGCGGGGGAGGAGGAACGGCGGCGGTCCGAGCAGCCGGCACCCGTTCCCGTACGACCAGCGTCCCGGCGAAGACGTCTCCGATCCGCCGCTCACGCTCCGACACCAGCGAAGCGATACAGGCGACCACCCCGAACGTCATGAGGATCTCCACGACCCCTATCGCCCCGCGCACCAACGCGTGCCGGAACCGGATCGGTCCTCCGTCGTCCCGCACCACCCGCAGCCCGCAGGCCATCTTCCCGAGCGACCGCCCGTGCGACAGCGTCTCCACCGCGATCGGCGCCCCGACCAGCACGAGCACGAAGGAGGCGATGGACAGCGCCGTCTGCGCGGCCTCGTCCAGCGAAGCCGTGGCCACCACGAGCCCGATCGTGATCAACAGATATGCCGCCCACACCACCAGCAGATCGATGAACAGCGCCAGAGCCCGGCTCGGCAGCCGTGCGGGCCGCAACCCCAGTACGACGGCATCCCCCGTCACAACCCCGCTCACGACGCCCACCCTTCTCCGACCTTCCCGGCCCCTCTGTACGACAGTCTGCCAAGCTGACCCGCAGCGCGCCGCAGTAGTACGGACCCGTACGCACCAGTGCCTGGAGCAGCAGCCGATCATGGACCTCGACGTCTACGTCACCGCCCACCGCGACGAGTGGGACCGCCTCGACCACCTCCTGCGCCGGGGCGGCAAACTCAGTGGTGCCGAGGCCGACGAACTCGTCGCCCTCTACCAGCGCACGGCGACCCACCTCTCGCTGATCCAGAGCAGCGCCCCGGACCCCCTGCTGACGGCCCGGCTCACCCAGCTCGTCGCCCGCGCCCGCGCCACGGTCACGGGCACCCGTCGCTCCTCTTGGCGGGACGCCGCCGGCTTCCTGACGGCCGGCTTCCCCGCGGCCGTCTACCGGTCGCGCCACTGGTGGGTCCCGACGGCGGTCCTCTCCACCCTCCTCGCGGCGATCATCGGCTGGTGGATCGGTACGCACCCGGAGGTCCAGTCCGCGATCGGCGCCCCCGCCGAACTCCGCCAGATGACCCGCCCCGGCGGCGAGTACGAGACGTACTACTCGAGCCACCCGGCGACCTCCTTCGCAGCCCAGGTCTGGACGAACAACGCTCAGGCCGCCGCCCTCTGCCTGGTCCTCGGCGCGTTCCTCTGTGTCCCGGTGCTCTGGATCCTCTTCCTCAACATGCTCAACCTCGGCGTCGGCATCGGCCTCATGTCCTCCGCCGGCCGCCTCGACGTCTTCCTCGGCCTGGTCCTCCCGCACGGCCTGCTCGAACTGACAGCGGTCTTCGTCGCCGCGGGCACCGGCCTCCGCCTCGGCTGGACCCTGGTCGACCCCGGCCCCATGACCCGGCGAGCGGCCCTCGCCCAGCAGGGCCGCGCGGCCGTCGGAATGGCCATCGGCCTGGCCCTGGTCCTCTTCGTCTCGGGCCTGATCGAAGGCTTCGTCACCCCATCGGGCCTGCCGACCTGGGCTCGCATCACCATCGGTGTCGCCGCTGAACTGGCATTTCTCGCCTACGTCTACGTCCTCGGAGGCCGAGCCGCCCGAGCCGGGGACACGGGCGACGTCGAGGAGCCCGACCGCAGCGCCGAGCTGCCGACCGCGGCCTGATGTGCGTACGACCCCGCTGACCTGCTAGTCTCCTCTTCGCCCGCAGGAACTGTTGACACGGTGGCTGTGGGGAGGTAGATTCAAACGGTTGCCTGGGATTGGACAAGTCCGAAGGCCAGCAGCTAGAATCTCTCTCGCTCCGGTCGGGAAGTCGATTTCCACGGAGCCACCCCGATTCCTTATTCGAATCACGAAGCCACCGATTAGGTCGGCCGAAATGAATCTGATAAAGTCGGAATCGCCGGAAAGGGAAACGCGAAAGCGAAGAACAGGCCGGCAGCCCGCTCCAGCGGGTGGCGGAAACGGAAAACGGATCTGCTAAGCTGGAAACACGAAAGACCGAAGG
>NZ_JAGGOS010000213.1 GCF_018614205.1 Streptomyces sp. ISL-36
GCCCGGTCCCGTCCGCCGCGAGCCCGGTCCCGCCTGCGGGCGCGCGCCCGGCCGGGTCCTCGCCCGCGGGCGGCGGGCCGTTGACGACCCGTACGCCGACGGCCGCCTCGCCGTAGGTGATCCGCACCTTCACACTGGCGCCGGGCGCGTGCTTGGCCGCGTTGGTCAGCGCCTCCTGCACCACCCGGTGCAGCGCCCGGTCCGCCATGCCCGACAGCGACGTCGCCCCGGCGGCCCGCTGCTCGCCGACGACGGTCAGCTCCACCGCGAGCCCCGACTCCCTCGCCCGGCCCACCAGGTCCTCGACCGACTCGTCGGGCGGCGCCGTCCGGGCCGTCGCCGCGGCAGGGTCCTCGTCCTCGCGCAGGACGCCGATGATGTCCCGCAGACGGGAGGTCGCCTCAGCCGCCGCGCGGCGCAGTTCGCCGGCCGCGGCCCGCTGCTCGGGACCCAGGCCCGTGGCCAGCTCCAGGGCGCCGGCGCGGAGTGCGATCAGCGCCAGGTCGTGGCCGAGCGAGTCGTGCATGTCGCCGGCGATGCGGGAACGTTCCCGCATCCGTTCGCGGTCGGCCACCGCCGCCTGTTCGCGTTCCATCCGGTCGGCCAGTTCCCAGCCGCTGCGGACGAGCCGGTCGTACTGCCGTACGTACCGGCCGATCAGCCACGGCGCCACGACCGCCAGCGCGAGCACCAGCAGCAGCGTGAACCACTGTCCGAGCGACGTACCGGCGAGCCGGGTCAGCAGCAGTCCCACCGCCGCCACCGCCCCGAACAACCAGAGCGCCGCCCGGGTGCGGTCCTGCCGCCGCCCGGCGAGATAGCCGAAGGCGATCAGGGCGAGGGTGTACGAGGCGGTGTACAGCTCCAGCGAGGCCGCCAGGCTCGCCCCGACGGTGAGGGCGATCGGCGCCTCCGGCCACCGCCGGCCGATCGCCACACACACCCCGAGGACCGCCACCCCCGCCGCCACCTGAGCCCAGGACCCCCCGTCGTTGGGGTCGGAACGCAGCAGGACGGGGACGCAGAGCAGGATCCACAGCCCCAGGTCGAAGAGGCGTTCACGCATCGGGGGACTCCGCCACCAGACCCGCCTCGTACGCCAGGATCGCCAGCTGCACCCGGTTGCGCAGGTCGAGCCGGGCCAGGACGGCGCTCACATGGGCCTTCACCGTGCCCTCGACGACGAACAGCCGCGCCGCGATCTCGGCGTTGGAGTGCCCGGCGCCGACCAGCGACACCACCTCCCGCTCCCGTCCGGTCAGCGGTTCGAGCCGGGCCCTGGCCTCGGCCGTACGGGAGAGACGCTCACCGCCCAGGGTGTCGATGACCCGGCGGGCGACGCCGGGGGAGAGGAAGGCGGCACCCTCCGCCGCGGCCCGCACCCCGGCGACCAGTTCCCGCGGGTCACCGGACTTGAGGAGGAAGCCGCTCACCCCGCTGCCGAGCGCCCGCGCGATGTACGCGTCCTCGGAGAACGTGGTCAGCATGACGACCGAGCAGTCCGGAGCCGCCCGGCGCAGCTCCTCCGCCGCTCCGAGCCCGTCGAGCCGTGGCATCCGGATGTCCAGCAGGACGACGTCCGGCCGGTGCAGCCGGGCGAGTTCGACGGCCTCGTGTCCGTCGCCCGCCTCCGCGACGACCTCGATCCCCGGATCGGTGGTGAGGATGGCCTTCACACCGGCCCGGATCATCGTCTCGTCGTCCGCGAGCAGCACCCTGATCATGCGAACAACCCTATGCAGACGCACGGCCGCCCGGAGGGAACGAGTCCCTCCGGGCGGCCGTCACCCGACGAGCGGGGTTACGGGAACGTCAGCTTGAAGCCGCTGATGTAGCCGGTGTCCTGCGCGGCCTTGTCCTGGACCCGGAGCTTCCAGGCGCCGTTGGCGACCTCGCTGGAGGCGTTGACCGTGTACGTGGCCTTCACGTTGTCGGCCGAGTCGGAGGACGAGAACGGCTTCAGGTTGTAGACCGAGCCGTCCGGGGCCACCAGGTCGACGACCAGGTCACCGCGCCAGGTGTGGACGATGTCCACGTCCACCTTGAGGGTGGAGGGCGCGTTGCCGGTGATGCCGGTGACGTTGACCGTGGAGGTCACCGCGGCGCCGTTGTCCGGGATGGACACGTCGGCGGTGTTCTCGAAGACCTTGCCGGTGCCCGGGTCGCCGCCGCCGGGGCGGGCGCCCACGTTGATGCCGGCCCAGGCGTGCTCGACGGCCTTCACCTCGGCGCTGCCGGCGCCGTACAGCTCGGTGGCCACCGCGACCGTACCGGTGCGGGCACCGGCGTAGTTCGTGGTGGAGCCGAACTTGGTGGTGAGCGCCTTGAACCAGATCAGCGCGGCCTTGTCGCGGCCGATGCCGGTGACCGGCAGACCGTCGGAGGTCGGCGAGTCGTAGTTCACGCCGTTGACCGTCTTGGCGCCGCTGCCCTCGGAGAGCAGGTAGAACCAGTGGTTGGCCGGGCCCGAGGAGTAGTGCACGTCGATCGAGCCGATGCCGGAGTACCAGGCGTCCTTGGACGAGCCGTCCTTGCTGGGCTTGTCCATGTAGCGCAGCGGGGTGCCGTTGCCGCGGATGTCGATCTTCTCGCCGACCAGGTAGTCGCCCTTGTCGGCGGCGTTGTTGGCGTAGAACTCGACGGCCGCCGCGAAGATGTCGGAGGTGGCCTCGTTCAGACCGCCGGACTCGCCGCTGTAGACCAGGCCGGCGGTGTTGGAGGTGACGCCGTGCGTCATCTCGTGCGCGGCCACGTCGATCGAGGTGAGCGGCTTGGTGTTGTTCGAGCCGTCGCCGTACGTCATGCAGAAGCAGGAGTCCTGCCAGAAGGCGTTGACGTACGCGTTGCCGTAGTGGACCCGGGAGTACGCGCCCACACCGTCGCCGCGGATGCCGGAGCGGCCGTGGACGTTCTTGTAGTAGTCCCAGGTGACGGCGGCACCGAAGTGCGCGTCGGCGCCCGCGGTCTCCGCGTTCTGCGGGGTTCCGTCGCCCCAGACGTCGTCGGAGCCGGAGAAGAGCGTCCCGGTGCCGGACGTGCCGCGGTTGAGGTTGTACGTCTTGTGGTTGCCGCGGCCGGTGTCGGTCAGCGTGTACGAGGGCGCGGTGCCGAGCGTCACCTGGCCGCTGTACTGCGTGTTGCCGGTACCGGTGTGGACGCCCTGCCATTCGTACAGCTTCGCGCCCGTGGACGCGTCGGTGACGACGTGCAGCTCGCTCGGGGTGCCGTCGTGCTGGAGGCCGCCGACGACGGTCTCGTACGCGAGGACGGGCGAACCCTGCGCCATCCAGACGACCTTGCGCGGGGCGCGCTCGGTGGCGGCCTTGTCCGCACCCTCCGCCTTGGCCTCGGCCAGCGCCTGCTTCTCGGCGGCGGCCGGTGCCACGTCGGCGGTCATGTCGACGTTCTTGAGCTCCGCGCGGGAGGCTTTGGTGACGCCGCGGGTCTGCCCGGCCTTGGTCTCGGCGACGACCAGGTCGCCGCCGAGGACGGGGAGTCCGGCGTAGGTGCGCTCGTAGCGCGTGTGGGTCGTGCCGTCGCGGTCCTGGACGACGTCACGGACGACGAGCTTCTCCTGCGCGCCGAGCCCGAGGGCCTTGGCGGTCGCCGCTTTGTCGGCGTCGGCCGCGCGGATCAGCGCGGTGCGCTGGGCGGGGGAGAGGTCGGCCGGGAGGGCGCCGGGGTTGGCCGCGATGCCGGCCTGGGCCTTCGGCGCGTTGGATCCAGGGGTGTCCGCGGCGGTCGCGGACCCCGTCTGGACGGTGACGGCGAACATGGCGGCGGCAGCGATCAGAGCGCCGGTCGCGGTGGCGCGACGGCTGGGCGTGGATCTCACGCAGACTCCTTTTGCGAGGGGGGTACCGGACCACTGGGTGGGTCGGTCCGGGCAGAGCAAACAGAGCTGTGGAGCACGTACTTGTGGAGCGCGAACTCTGGTGCGAAGAGCCGGGGGAGAGAGTGGCAGCAGTAACCGGCTCCTGTCAGGAGCGCGTCAATAAGTTGGCCGGAAATCGTCCGCTGCCCGAAAGGCCGTGTTCGTTAACCGGACGTTTCGTCGATCATCACGGCGATGCCGTCCAGTATTCGCCGAAGCCCGAACTCGAAGAGACTCTCGAGGTCCAGATCGAAATCCTCGCCGTCGGTGAGGGTGGTGAGCAGGGGGTACGAACCCCCCGCCGAGATCGCGTCGAACCGTGGCTCGTTCCGTTCCATCCACTCCCCGTCGGAGATCCCGCTGTCCTGCCGCGCCTGTTCCTCCAAGTCGTCGGCCATGGCCAGCCCCTGGACGTACGCGAAGATCACCAGGTGGGTGTGGATCTTCTCGAACGGCGTCAGGGGAGTGCCGTGCAGGGCCCCCAGGATCCACTCCGTGTACGCCATCGCGTTCGGCGAGGCGACCGGCCGGGTGAACGAGGCCATCGCCTGAGCCATCCACCGGTGGCGCGTGTACACCCCGCGCAGCCAGCGCGCCCCGAGCTGGAGCCCCGTCCGCCAGTCGGCCGGCACCGGCCCCATCGGTACCTCGCCGCACACGGCGTCCGTCATCAGCCGCACCAGCTCCCCCTTGCCGGGGACATGGCGGTACAGCGCCATGGTCGAGGTGGACAGCGCGGTCGCGACCCGGCGCATGGTGAGCGCGGAGAGCCCCTCGGCGTTCGCCAGTTCGAGCGCGGCCCGGACGATCCGCTCCCGGGTGAGCGTCGCGGGCGCGGCCGCGAGGGAGACCACGACGGTCCCCACCCCCGGCTCGGCCCGGACCAGTCCCTCCTGGCGCAGTGCGGCCAGCGCCTTCGTGGCGGTCGCCATGGCCACACCCCACTCGCGTGTGATGGCTCGCGTGGAAGGCACCCGGTCGCCCGGGCGGAGCTCCCCCGCGCGGATCCGGCGGCCGATCTCGGCGGCGATGGCACGGTAGGGCGGCGGAGTCGTCACGACGGGCACTGTACTAGTGCACCCGATACGCTGTACACAGCCCTGACCTGATGTTTCCACCGCCCTTCGTACGGTGCACTAGAACGGCGATGGCGCCGTACGCACCCGGCTGCTTCCCTCCCCGCATGACGCTCACCACACCACGCACCACCGCACTCGCCGGTCGCCGCGAGTGGACCGCCCTCGGCGTGCTGATGCTGCCGCTGCTCCTGGTCTCCATGGACGTCTCCGTCCTCTACTTCGCCATCCCCTCGATCAGCGCGGACCTCCGCCCCGGCGCCACCGCCCAGCTGTGGATCCTCGACATGTACGGTTTCGTCCTCGCCGGGCTCCTCATCACCATGGGCGCGTGGGGCGACCGCGTCGGCCGCCGAAGAGTGCTGCTCGGCGGCGCCGCACTCTTCGGGATCGCCTCCCTCGCCGCGGCGTACGCCCACAGCCCGGGCACGCTCATCGCCGCCCGCGCCCTGCTCGGCGTCGCCGGCGCCTGCCTGATGCCGTCCACCCTCGCCCTCATCCGCACCCTGTTCCGGGACGCCGCCCAGCGGGCCAAGGCGGTCACCCTGTGGACGACCGTCATGGCGAGCGGGATCTCCCTCGGCCCGGTCGTCAGCGGCGCCCTGGTCGAACACTTCTGGTGGGGCTCGGTCTTCCTGATCAACCTGCCCGCCATGGCACTGCTCCTGATCCTCGGCCCCGCCCTGCTGCCCGAGTCCAAAGGAGCGGCGACGGGCCGCTTCGACCTGCCGAGCGCCCTGCTCTCCCTCGCCGCGCTGCTGCCCCTCGTCCACGGCGTCAAGGAGATCGCCAGGGACGGCTGGGCACCCCTGGCGGCGCTGATGGTGACCGGCGGGCTGCTGCTCGCGCTCGTCTTCGTCCGCCGCCAGGCCCGGCTCGCCCACCCCATGGTGGACCTCGCCCTGCTGCGTCAGCGCGGGTACGGAGGGTCGGTCCTCGTCAACCTGCTCGCGATGGTCGCCACCGTCGGCTTCGCCGTCTTCTTCACCCAGTACCTCCAGTCCGTCCTCGGCCAGAGCCCGTTCGAGGCGGCGCTGTGGAGCCTGGTCCCCTCGGTGGGCGTCATGATCGCCGCACCCACCGGCGCGGCGCTCGCCCGCCGGGTGGACCGCGCGTACGTCATGGCAGGCGGGTTCCTGATCTCCGCGGCGGGCTTCGGCTGGCTGACCACCGCCGGACCCGGAACCCCGTTCTGGGTCCTGCTCACCGCGTGCGCGCTCTACGCGGCCGGACTCGTCTCCGCGATGACCCTCGCCAACGAACTCGCCCTGGGCGCCGCCCCGCCGGAGCGGGCGGGCTCGGCGGCGGCGGTGCTCGAATCGGGCCAGGAGCTGGGCGGGGCGCTCGGCATGGCGGTCCTCGGCGCCGTCGGCGCCGCCGT
>NZ_JAGGOS010000214.1 GCF_018614205.1 Streptomyces sp. ISL-36
GATGCCGTGGTGTTGCCAGAGTGCGGCGAGGCTGGTCATGACGGCGAAGAGGGCGGGTTGGATGATGTCGACGCGGTCGATGGGTGGGGTGTTGGTCTGGCCGGTGAGGATGTCGATGAGGTTCCAGCCGGTGTGTTCCTTGATGGCGTCGGATGCGGCGGTGAGGTGTTCGGCGAAGACGGGTGAGGTGGCCAGGAGTTCGCGGGCCATGCCGTCCCATTGAGAGCCCTGGCCGGGGAACACGAACACCGTCTTGCCCAGAGGACTCACCGTGTTCTGGACCAGGCTCGCGTGCGGCGCCCCCTGGGCCAGTGCGTCGAGGGCGTCACCGAGCGATTCCCTGTCCGTGGCGGTGATGACCGCACGGTGGTCCTGGTGCGCGCGCCCCGTCGCCAGGACGTGGGCCACCGCGTCCAGTTCGGTGTCCGGATGCTCGGTCACATACGCGCGCAGCTGCCGCGCCTGATCCCGGAGCGCGGCCTCACTGTGCCCCGACAACACCCACGGAGCTCCGGACGAACCGGAGTCATCGCCGCCCCCGTCCTCCCCGACCGCCCCGCCGGCCTGCTCCAGGATGATGTGGGCGTTGGTTCCGCTGATGCCGAACGAGGAGACCGCGGCCCGCCGCGGCCGCTCCTGCTCCGGCCACGCCACCTCCTGAGCGAGGAGCTCCACCGCCCCCGTCGACCAGTCGACATGAGGGGACGGTTCGTCGATGTGCAGGGTGCGGGGCAGGACGCCGTGGCGCATGGCCTCGACCATCTTGATGATGCCGCCGACGCCGGCCGCCGCCTGGGTGTGGCCGATGTTCGACTTGAGCGAGCCCAGCCACAGCGGCCGGTCCGCCGGACGGTCCTGCCCGTACGTCGCCAGCAGTGCCTGCGCCTCGATCGGGTCACCGAGCCGGGTGCCCGTGCCATGGGCCTCGACGGCGTCCACGTCGGCGGTCGTCAGGCCGGCGTCGGCGAGCGCCTGCCGGATCACCCGCTGCTGCGAGGGGCCGTTCGGAGCGGACAACTGACCACTCGTACCGTCCTGGTTGACGGCCGAGCCCCGTACGACGGCGAGGACCTGGTGCCCGTTCCGTTCGGCGTCCGACAGCCGCTCCACCAGCAGCAGCCCGACGCCCTCGCCCCAGCCGGTCCCGTCCGCCGCCGCGGCGAACGCCTTGCACCGGCCGTCGGCGGACAGCCCACGCTGTCGGCTGAACTCCACGAACAGTCCCGGCGTCGCGATCACCGTGGCGCCGCCCGCCAGGGCCAGATCGCACTCGCCGTTCCGCAGCGCCTGGACAGCCAGGTGCAGGGCGACCAGCGAGGACGAGCAGGCCGTGTCCACGGTGACCGCCGGCCCCTCCAGGCCGAAGGTGTACGACAGTCGGCCCGAGGCGATCGACCCCGCGCTGCCGGTGCCGATGTACCCCTCGAGGCCGTCCGGCGCCTTGCGGATCCGGCCGCCGTAATCCCCGTACATCACCCCGGCGAACACTCCGGTGCGCGAGCCACGCAGCGTACGGGCGTCGATGCCGGCCCGCTCGAACGTCTCCCACGCCGTCTCCAGCAGCAGCCGCTGCTGCGGGTCGATGGCGACGGCTTCCCGCGGACTGATCCCGAAGAACGCCGGATCGAACTGGTCGGCGTCGTGCAGGAAACCGCCCTCACGCGCGTACGTCTTCCCGGTCCGCTCCGGGTCCGGGTCGAACAGGCCGGCGGTGTCCCAGCCGCGGTTCTCGGGGAAGGGCGAGATGGCGTCCGTACCGGAGGCGACGATCCGCCAGAGATCCTCCGGCGAGCGCACACCGCCCGGGTAGCGGCAGGCCATGCCCACGATGGCGATCGGCTCGTGCCGCTCGGCCTCCACCTGGCTCAGCTGTTCCCGCGTCTGGAGCAGATCGGCGGTCACACGCTTGAGGTAGTCGCGGAGCCTGTCCTCGTTCGTCATACGACGTCAACTCTCCTCTTGGTGCGGGTCACTCGGAGCCGAGGCTGCCGTCGATGAGCTTGAAGAGCTCGTCGTCGGTGGCCTGGTCGACAAGTGCGGTGGTGGTCGTGTCCTCGGATGCCGTGGCGTCGGAAGCCGTGCCGTCGGCCGTCGTGCCCTCGCCCTTCGTGCCGCGGGCGGCGTCGCCGGGGCGACGGAGGCGGGCCAGGACCGCCGCGAGACGGTCGGCGACACGTGTGCGTGCCTCGGTGCTCAGGTCGCCGTCGCCGACGGCGGCCTCCAGCTCGTCGATCCGGGCGAGGGCCGTCGCGGCGCCGCCCGGCAGGCGGGACGCGAGCTCCCCCAGCAGATGCGTGGCGAGCGCACTCGCCGTCGGCTGGTCGAAGAGCAGGGTCGTGGGCAGCCGCAGACCCGTCTCGGCGCTGAGACGGTTGCGGAGCTCGACCGCGGTGAGCGAGTCGAAGCCCAGGTCGAGCAGCCCGCGGTCGACGGGCACGGGGTGGTGCGGCGGGTGGCCGAGTACGTCGGCGACGGTCACCCGTACGAGATCCAGGGCGATCCGGGGCCGGTCGGCCGCGGACGCCTCGGCGAGCTTGCGCACCCAGGGCGGAGTGCCGTTCCCCGCGCCCGTCCCCTCCGGCGCGTGCCCGGCCGCCGTTGCCGCCGCTGCCGCTGCGGACGTCGAGGGCGCGGACATCGACACGTTCCGTCGTGGCGGGACCAGACCCCGCAGGAGGGCCGGGATCCCCGCCGGGTCGGCGGTCCGGCGCAGCGCCGCTGTGTCCACCCTGGCCGGTACGACGACGGGAAGGTCGCCGAGCAGGGCCGCGTCGAAGAGGCGGAGCCCCTCGTCGGTGGTGAGCGGGGCGATGCCGGTCCGGGCGATACGGGCGAGGTCGGCGGCGCCGAGCCGGCCGCCCATGCCCGCCTCGGTGTCCCACAGACCCCAGGCGAGCGAGACGGCGGGCAGGCCGAGGGCGTGCCGGTGCTCGGCCAGCGCGTCGAGGTACGTGTTGGCGGCGGCGTAGTTGGCCTGACCGGGGTTGCCGATGAGGCCGGCCACGGAGGAGAACAGGACGAACGCGTCCAGGTCGCGCTCCCGGGTCAGCTCGTGCAGCAGCCGGGCCGCCTCCACCTTGGGCCGCAGCACCTCGGTGAGGTCCGCCTGCGTGAGGGAGCCCAGGGTGCCGTCCCGGGTGACACCGGCGGCATGGACGACGGCGGTCAGCGGGTACGCGTCGGGAAGGGCGGCGAGGAGCTCACCCAGCGCCCTCGCATCACTGGTGTCGCAGGCCGTCAGGGTGACCTCCGCGCCGAGCGACCGGAGCCGGGCGGTGAGCTCCGCCGCGCCGGGAGCATCCGGTCCGCGCCGGCTGGTCAGATGCAGACGTGTGATGCCGTACGCGGTGACCAGGCGCTCGGCGACGAGCGCGCCCAGCGCACCGGTGGCGCCGGTCAGCAGGACCGTACCGTCCGTCCGCAGCACACCCGAGCGCGGCTCCGGTCGAGGCAGGACCGCCAGCCGTGGAACGTACAATCGCCCGTCCCTTACACCGAGTTGGGGTTCGTTCGCGGCCAGGGCCCGGCCGAGCGCGGCCTGGGACGCCTCGCTCCCGTCGGTGTCCACGAGGACGAACCGGTCGGGGTGCTCACTCTGCGCCGTCCGCACCAGCCCCCACAGCGGCGACTGCGCCAGACCCGTGACGGGCTCGTCCGCCCGTACGGCACTCGCGCCGCGCGTGAGGACGACGAGCCGCGCCTCGGTGAAACGTTCGTCGGCCAGCCAGCCGCGCAGAGTCTCCACCATGCTGTACGGGGACGTGTCCGCCGCCGCCGCCGCGAGCACCGCGTACGGGGTGTCGGCGGACGCCTCGTCGTACGGCACCCAGTTCGCGACGCCGGACGTCGTCTCCGGCAACGGCACCCAGTCCACGCGGTGCAGCAGCGTGCTCCCGTCGCTCGCCCCACCGCCGGCGACTCCGCCCGCCCCACGGCCCGCCGCCGCCAGCAGCCGCTCGGGATCTGTCTCCCGTACGGTCAGAGCGTCGACGGACAGTACGGGAGCTCCGGTGTCGTCCGTGAGGAGCAGCCGGGTCCGATCGTCGCCGGCCGGGGTGAGCGTGACCCGAAGGACGCCCGTCCCCGCAGTTCCCCGTACCCGCACGCCGACCCAGGAGAAGGGCACCCGCAGGCCCCCTGTCTCCCCAGGGCCTTCGAGCGCGAGCGGATGCAGCGCCGAGTCCAGCAGGGCGGGATGGACGAGGAAGCCGTGGCCGTTCCCGGGGAGGTCCGCCTCCGCGACCGGGGCGATCTCGGCGTACCACGTCTCATCCCGGCGCCAGGCCGCTCGCAGGCCCTGGAAGGCGGGCCCGTAGGCGTAGCCGAGCCGTGCCAGATCCTCGTAGGCGGACGAGACGTCGACCGGCTGCGCGCCGGCCGGCGGCCAGGCGGCGGACGGCGGCTCGGCCGCGGAGGCCGCATCCGAACGCGGCACCGGGGCCGGTGCGGTCGGAGGCGCCAGTACGCCTGAGGCGTGCTCCACCCACGGGCCCCGCGTCCCGGCCTCCCTCGCATGGATGCCGAGGGGCCGCCGCCCCTCCTCGTCGGCCGCCCCCACGGTGAGCTGCAACTGCACCGCGCCGTCCTCGGCGAGCAACAGAGGTGCGTGCAGCGCCAGTTCGGCCACCTCCGGCGTTCCGGAGGCCCGCCCCGCGTAGAGGGCCAGGTCCAGCAGCGCGGCGCCCGGGACGACGACCGCACCGAGCAGGGTGTGGTCCGTCAGCCAGGGATGTTCGCGGGGCGAGAGCCGCCCCGTGTGCACGAGTCCGGAGCCGTCGGCGAGCTCGACGGCCGCACCGAGCAGGGGATGGTCCGCCTCGGCGAGCCCGGCCCCGTCGACGTCCGTGTGCCTCGTGGCCGGCACGTCCAGCCAGTACCGGGCGCGCTGGAAGGGATACGTCGGCAGCGCGGGGGCGGCGGCCGTGCCCCGCCCACCGAAGTACGCCGCCCGGTCCACCGGGACCCCGGCCGTCCACAACCCGCCGAGCGCCTCGGGCAGCGCGACCCCGTCCGCTCGGTCGCGACGCAGGGAAGGCACCAGGACGGCGTCGGGCAGCGTATCGGCGGCCATCGTGGACAGCACCGCGTCCGGGCCCAGTTCCAGGAACACGTCCACGCCCTCGTCGCGCAGCGTGCCCAGCGCGTCGGCGAAGCGCACCGTCTCGCGGATGTGCCGGGCCCAGTACTCGGGAGAGGCGAGCTCCTCGGCGCTCGCGAGCCGACCGGTCAGGTCGGAGACCAGCGGAATGGCCGACGGGTGGAACTCCAACCCCGCCACGACCTCGCGGAACTCCTCCAGCATCGGTTCCATCAGCGGCGAATGAAAGGCGTGGCTCACCGTCAGGCGACGGGTCTTCGCACCCGAGTCCGCTGCCCGTGCCTCGATCTCCCGTACAGCCTCCTCCGCACCGGACACGACGGTCGCACGCGGCCCGTTGACCGCCGCGACACCCGCGACGGACTCGTGCCCGGTCAGCAGAGCCCTCGCCGACTCCTCGTCGACCGCGAGCGCCACCATGGCGCCGCCCGGCGGCAGGGCCTGCATCAGCCGGCCCCGTGCGGCGATCAACGTCGCCGCGTCGGCCAGGCCGAGCACGCCCGCCACATGGGCGGCCGCCACGGAGCCGATGGAGTGGCCCGCCACGTACGCCGGGGTGATGCCCCAGGACGCGAACAGCCGGTACAGCGCGGTCTCGAGCGCGAAGAGAGCGGGCTGGGTGAACTCGGTCCGGTTCAGCGGACCGTCGTCCTCGGCGAAGGCGATGTCCCTGAGGGGGCGGCCGAGGAGGGGGTCGAGAGCGGCGCACGCGGCATCGAAGGCCTCGGCGAACACCTCGTACCTCTCGTACAGTTCGCGGCCCATGCCGGCCCGTTGGCTGCCCTGCCCCGTGAACAGGAAGGCGATACGGGGAGGATCGGCCGGCACCTCACGCACCGACGCCCGCGAGACGTCCCCCTCGGCCAGGCGCCTCAGCGCGACCAGGGCCTCCTCGCGTCCGCCCGCGACGAACGCCGCCCGGTGCCGCAGAGCGCCCCTGCCCGTCGCCAAGGCGGCCGGTACGGCCGCGACGTCCGGCTCCACGCGCCCGTCGACGTACGCGTGGAGCCGCTCGGCCTGGGCACGCAGCGCGTCGGGCGTTCCCGCCGACAGCAGCCACGGCACCGCCGGGAGGCGATCCCGGGTGTCGGGAACGGCTTCCCCGGCCAACTCGCCCGCCTCGCCCGCCTCGCCCGCCTCGACGGGCTCGACCGCGCCGAAGTGGTCGACGCTGTCGGCGGCATGCTCCAGGATCACGTGGGCGTTGGTGCCGCTGATCCCGAAGGAGGACACGGCGGCGCGCCGGGGCCGGCCGCGCTCGGGCCAGGCGACGGGCTCGGTGAGCAGCCGTACCGCGCCCGCCGACCAGTCGACGTGCGGGGACGGCTCGTCGATGTGCAGGCTCCTCGGCAGCAGGCCGTGCCGCATGGACATCACCGACTTGATCACTCCGGCGACCCCGGCCGCCGCCTGCGTGTGCCCGATGTTGGACTTCACCGACCCGAGGAGAAGCGGGTCGCTCTCCGGCCGATCCGCGCCGTAGACCGCGAGCAGCGCCTGTGCCTCGATCGGGTCGCCGAGCCGGGTGCCCGTGCCGTGCGCCTCGACCGCGTCCACGTCCGCGGCGGTGAGACCGGCGGCCGCCAACGCCTGGCGGATCACCCGCTGCTGCGAGGGGCCGCTGGGCGCGGTCATACCGTTGCTCGCGCCGTCCTGGTTGACCGCCGTACCGCTGACCAGGGCCAGCACCTGATGGCCGTGACGACGGGCGTCGGACAACCGCTCGACCAGCAGCAGCCCCGCGCCCTCCGCCCAACCGGTGCCGTCGGCGGCCGCGGCGAACGGCTTGCACCGCCCGTCGGGCGACAGACCCCGCTGCCGACTGAACTCGACGAACGTCGCCGGGCTGGCCATCACGGTCACGCCGCCCGCCAGGGCGAGATCGCACTCGCCCTGCCGCAGCGCCTGGGCCGCCAGGTGGAGGGCGACCAGAGAGGAGGAGCAGGCGGTGTCGACGGTGACGGCGGGACCTTCGAGACCGAAGGTGTACGCCACCCGGCCCGAGGCCACACTGCCCGCGCTGCCGCTGACCAGGTACCCCTCGAAACCCTCCGGGGCTTGCTCGGCCTGGTGCAGCCTGGCCCCGTAGTCGTTGTACATGACGCCCGCGAACACGCCGGTCCGGCTGCCCCGCAGCTCCTCCGGGTCGATCCCGGCCCGCTCGAACGCCTCCCAGGCGGTTTCGAGGAGCAGCCGCTGCTGCGGGTCCGTGGTGAGCGCCTCGCGCGGGCTCATCCCGAAGAACTCGGGGTCGAAGTCGGCCGCCCCGTGGAGGAATCCACCTTCGCGGGCGTACGAGGTGCCCGGACGCGAGCCCTCCGGATCGTAGAGCGCGGCCAGGTCCCAACCACGGTCGGCGGGGAAGCCGGACACGGCGTCCGTGCCGTCCGCGACCAGCTGCCACAGCTCCTCGGGCGAGTTCACCCCTCCCGGGAAGCGGCAGGCCATCGCGACGATGGCGATCGGGTCCTCCCCTTCATGCGTAAGGGCACGCGGGGCGACGAGCCCTCCTTCGCGCTCCCGCGCTCCCGCGTCCGTTCCCAGCAGCTCGGTCACCAGCTGTCCGGCCAGCGCGGCCGGGGTGGGGTGGTCGAAGACCAGCGTGGTGGGCAGGCGGAGCCCCGTCGCCGCACCGAGCCGGTTGCGCAGGTCGACCGCCGCGAGCGAGTCGAAGCCCAGGTCGGTGAAGGCCCGCCCGGCCGCGACGGAGTCACCGCCGGAGTGCCCGAGCACGGTCGCGGCAGCCGCCCGTACCAGATCCAGCACCTCCCGCTCCGCGTCGGGCCGCGAGAGAGCGGACAGCTTCGCGGCGAGATCCACCACCCCCGCGCCCGGCGCCGAACCGGCGGCGGCCCGCCGCCGGGTCACGCGTACCAGGGAGCGCAGCGGGGCGGGTATCGACCCGCCGTTCAGGGCACCGGCACCGGCACCCGGGCCGTTCCGTGCACCCGGGCCGTCCAGGGAGGCCGCGTTCTCCAAGGCCCGGAGGGCGAATCGGGTCGCGACCAGCGCCGCCCGTCCCGGGCCGGCCGCAGAACCGCCCGCCCCCGACGCGCCGAGGGCCGCATCGAAGAGCCGCAGCCCCTCGCCGGTGGTCAGGGGCGCGATGCCGGTACGGGCGAGCCGCGCGAGGTCGGCCGCGCCGAGCCGGCCGCCCATGCCGGCCTCCGTGTCCCACAGGCCCCACCCGAGGGAGACGGCGGGCAGCCCCAGGGCCTGCCGGTGCTGGGCCAGAGCGTCCAGGTAGGCGTTGGCGGCGGCGTAGTTCGCCTGACCCGCCGTACCCGTCACCCCGGTGACGGAGGAGAAGAGGACGAAGGCGTCCAGGTCCCGGTCACGGGTCAGCTCGTGCAGCAGCCACGCGGAGTCGGCCTTCGGGCGGAGCACGGCGTCCAGCCGCTCGGACGTGAGCTCCTCCAGGATGCCGTCGTCGAGGATCCCGGCCGCGTGGACGACGGCGGCTAGCGGACGGTCGGCGGGCACGGAGGCGAGGAGCGCCCCCAGAGCGCCGGCGTCGCCGGTGTCGCAGGCGGTGAGCGTGACCTGCGCGCCGAGAGAGGCGAGCCGGTCGGTGAGCTCCCGCGCCCCGGGCGCGTCCGCTCCACGCCGACTGGTGAGGAGCAGATGCCTGATGCCGTGCTCGGTGACCAGGTGCTCGGCGACGAGCGCGCCCAGCGCGCCGGTGGCGCCGGTGAGCAGGACCGTCCCGTCCGTCCGCAACGGCCGCGAAGCGGACTCGGCCCCCGGTACCGCCGCCAGACGCGGTACGCGTATCTCGCCACTTCGCAGGGCGAGTTGCGGCTCTCCCGAGCCGAGCGCCCGGTCGAGCGCGGCGGCCGACGCCTCGCTCCCGTCGGTGTCGACCAGGACGAAGCGGCCCGGGTGCTCGTTCTGCGCCGTCCGCACCAGCCCCCAGACGGCCGCGGCCGGCAGCCCGGGCAGACTCTCGCCCGCACCGGCCGCCTGCGCGTTCTCGGTGACCAGTGCGAGCCGCGCTCCCACCGGCCGCTCCTGTGCCAGCCATTCCTGTACGAGGGTCAGCGCCCGCCCGGCGGCAGCCCGCGGGCTGTCGTGCGTCCCGACGAACACGGTCTCGGTCGCGGCCGCCAGGTCCGCGGCCGCCGCGTCCGTGGCCGCCAGGTCCGCGGCGGCCAGGTCCGCGTCCGGCGCGGGAGCCGGACGCGGGGCCGTCCACTCCACCGCGTAGAGCGGGAGCACGACGGCGGGCGCGGCGGCCCGCGTGCCCTCCGGCAGCGGCCGCAGGACCAGGGCCTCGGCGGTGGCCACCGGCGCGCCCGTGGGATCGGTGCAGACCACGGCCACCGCGCCCTTCCCGGCCGGCGCCAGGTGTACCCGCAGCGTGGTGGCACCCGTGGCGTGCAGGCGCAGGCCCGTCCACGCGAAGGGCAGGACCACCTCGGCGGAGTCGTCGTCCCGGACCGGAAGGAGGTGCAGGGCCGCGTCCAGCAGGGCGGGATGCAGACCGAACTCGTCGGCCTCCCCCTCCCGTTCCACCGGCAGCCGCACCTCGGCGAAGAGGCTCTCTCCGTCGCGCCAGGCCGCGGTGAGATTGCGGAAGGCGGGCCCGTACCCGTAACCGAGCTCCGTGAGGCGTCCGTACACCTGCTCCACGTCGATCGCGGCCGCTCCGGCGGGCGGCCAAGCCCGCTCCGGCGCGCTCACGACCGTCTCCTCGGGCACCAGGGCCCCGGAGGCATGGCGAACCCAGGCGGCCTCCTCGTCGGCCCGGGCGTGCACCGCGAACGGACGGCGGCCACCGGCCCCCGGAGCGTCCACGGTCAGCTGCAGGGCGACGGAACCCGTGGCGGGCAGGAGGAGCGGGGCCTCCAGCGTGAGCTCGTCCACCACCGGACTCTGGGCCCGCTCGCCCGCCTTCAGGGCCAGTTCGGCGAAGACGCTGCCCGGAACGAGAGGTGCACCGCCGACCGTGTGGTCGGCGAGCCAGGGAAGGACGTTCGGATCGAGGAGGCCGGAGAACAACAGCCCCCGGCCCTCCGCCAGTTCCACTGCCGGTCCGAGCAGCGCGGCGCCGCCGCGGACGCCCGGTGCCGCCTCCATCCAGAAACGCTGCCGCTGGAAGGGATAGGTGGGCAGGTCGCCAGCGTCACTCGGATCGTCGGCCCCGTGGAGCGCCGCCCACTCGACGGGCACGCCCTGCGTGTGCAGGCCGGCGAGCGCGGTCAGGAACGTCGTGCGTTCGGCGCGGTCGCGACGCAGCACGGGCACCGTGCCCGGGGTGAGCGCGGTGAGCGCGGCATCCGGGCCCACCTCGACGGTGAGGGCCGTGGACAGACCCCGCAGGGTCTCGACGGCCTGGTGGTAGCGGACGGTTTCGCGGATGTGGCGGGTCCAGTAGTCGGGTGAGGTGAGCTCCTCGGTGGTCGCGAGGGTGCCGGTGAGGGTGGAGATGATCGGGATCTTGGGTGGGTGGAAGGCGAGTCCGCCGGCGATGGTCCGGAAGGTGTCGAGGATCGGGTCCATGTGGGGGGAGTGGAAGGCGTGGCTGACGGTGAGCCGTCGGGTGCGCCGTCCCTGGGCCGCGAAGTGGTCGGCGATCCGGGCGACCTGGTCCTCCTCACCGGAAACGACCACGGAACGCGGGCCGTTGACGGCGGCCAGGCCGATGGACCCGGCGAGGTGGGGAAGTATCTCGTCCTCGGTCGCCTCGACGGCCGTCATGGCGCCGCCGGTCGGGAGGCTGCCCATGAGGCGGCCGCGTGCGGCGACGAGCTGGGCCGCGTCGTCGAGGGAGAGGACTCCGGCGATGTGTGCGGCGGTGAATTCGCCGATGGAGTGTCCGATGAGGTGGTCGGGGGTGATGCCCCAGGCGGTGAGGAGGCGGTAGAGGGCGGTTTCGAGGGCGAAGAGGGCGGGCTGGGTGTACTGGGTGAGGTGGAGAAGGGTGTTGCCTTCGTCCTCGCCATCGGTGAAGACGATGTTCTTGAGGGGTCGGTCGAGGTGGGGGTCGAGGGCCGCGCAGACCTGGTCGAAGGCGTCCGCGTACTCCTCGTAGGTGTCGTAGAGTTCGCGTCCCATGCCGGGTCGTTGGCTGCCCTGTCCGGTGAAGAGGAACGCGGTCCGTGCCCTGCCGGTCGCCGTCCCCCGTACCACCGACGGATGCTCACGTCCCGCCGCAAGCGCGGCGAGCCCCGCCGCGGCGCCCTGCAGGTCCTCGGCGAGCACGATCGCCCGGTGGGCCAAGGCGGCCCGCCCGGCGGCCAGGCCCCGCGCGGCGGCGTGCCAGCGACCGTCCGGCCGGCTGCCGAGGTGGTCCGACAGCTGTGCGGCCTGGGCCCGAAGCGCCTCGGGGGAGTGCGCGGACAGCGGCAGCAGCACAGGACCGCCGTCCTGGACGGCGTCGGCCGCCGCGCTGTCGGCAGGAGCCTCGGCGACAGCCTCCAGGATCACGTGGGCGTTGGTGCCGCTGATACCGAAGGATGACACCGCCGCCCGCCGGGGCCGCCCGTCCTCGGCCCACTCCCGGCGCTCCGTGAGCAGCCGTACCGCCCCCGCCGACCAGTCCACGTGAGGTGACGGCTCGTCGACGTGCAGCGTGCGAGGCAGGACGCCGTGGCGCATCGCCTCGACCATCTTGATGATGCCCCCGACCCCGGCGGCGGCCTGCGCGTGCCCGATGTTCGACTTGAGCGACCCCAGCCACAGCGGCCGGTCGGCCGGACGGTCCTGCCCGTACGTCGCCAGGAGCGCCTGTGCCTCGATCGGGTCGCCGAGCCGGGTGCCCGTGCCGTGCGCCTCGACGGCGTCCACATCGGCGCTCGTAAGCCCGGCGTTCGCCAGCGCCTGCCGGACGACCCGCTCCTGCGCGGGACCGTTCGGGGCGGTCAGACCGTTGCTCGCGCCGTCCTGATTGACGGCCGAACCCCGGACGACGGCGAGAACCTGGTGCCCGTTCCGTTCGGCGTCCGACAGCCGCTCCACCAGCAGCAGCCCGACGCCCTCCGACCAGCCGGTCCCGTCCGCGCCCGCCGCGAAGGACTTGCAGCGGCCGTCGGCGGACAGCCCGCGCTGCCGACTGAATTCGACGAAGGTGTCCGGCCGGGCCATCACGGTGACCCCGCCGGCCAGCGCCAGATCGCACTCACCGCTCCGCAGCGCCTGCGCCGCGAGATGCAGGGCGACCAGCGAGGACGAGCAGGCCGTGTCGACCGTGACCGCCGGCCCCTCCAGGCCGAAGGTGTAGGCCAGACGGCCGGACACCACGCTCGCCGTGTTGCCGGTGAGGACGTACCCCTCCAGCTCCTGCGGAGTCCTGGCGAGCCGCGCGCTGTAGTCGTTGTACATCACGCCCGCGAACACCCCGGTCCGGCTGCCGCGCACCGATCCCGCGTCGATGCCCGCCCGTTCGAAGGTCTCCCAGGCCGTCTCCAGGAGGAGACGCTGCTGCGGGTCGATCGCCACCGCCTCGCGCGGGCTGATGCCGAAGAACTCGGCGTCGAACTCGGCGGCGCCGTAGAGGAATCCTCCCTCGCGGGTGTACGAGGTGCCGAGGTGATCCGGGTCCGGGTCGTAGAGGCCGGCCAGATCCCAGCCCCGGTCGGAGGGGAACGGCCCGATGGCGTCCCCGCCGGAGGCGACGAGCTCCCACAGNNGAGGTGCCGCCGCCGCCCGGCAGCAGGCCGGTGAGGTACGCGGTGAGCGACTCGGGCGACGGGTGGTCGAAGACGGCCGTGGCCGGGATCCGCAGCCCGGTGAGCGAGCCGAGCCGATTGCGCAGCTCCACGCCCGTCAGCGAGTCGAAGCCCAGATCCTTGAAGGCCCGGCCCGCGTCGATCGACACGGAGGTGGCGTGGCCGAGGACGGTGGCCACCGTGGTCCGTACGAGTTCGGCCACCGCCTGGGTCCGCTCCGGCTCCGGCAGCGCGCCGGTGCGGTCGGCCCAGGTTCCGTCGCCCTTCGGTCCACCGCCGCTCGCGGCCGCGGCCCGCCGCAGCGGCG
>NZ_JAGGOS010000215.1 GCF_018614205.1 Streptomyces sp. ISL-36
GTGCGGCGGGAGCCGCAAGGGCCGCGGGCATGCCGACCGCGCCCAGGGCGGAGCCCGGGGGGGTCGGCGTGGCGCGGCGGGCGGTCATGGTGGGGTCAGCTCCGGCCGTGGCGGAGGGCAGGGTGGGCGCCTGCGGCGACCAGGTCGGCGACGGCGGCCTTCGGGTCGCGGCCGGTCACGAGCGACTCGCCGACCAGGACCGCGTCGGCGCCGGCGTTGGCGTACGCGATGAGGTCGTGCGGGCCGCGGACGCCGGACTCGGCGACCTTGACGATGCTCGACGGGATCTCGGGGGCGACCCGCTCGAAGGTGGAGCGGTCGACCTTGAGGGTCTTGAGGTTCCGCGCGTTCACGCCGATCACCCGCGCTCCGGCGTCGACCGCGCGCTCGACCTCGTCCTCGTCGTGGACCTCGACCAGCGGCGTCAGGCCGATGGACTCGGCGCGCTCGATGAGGGAGACCAGGGCCTCCTGCTCCAGCGCGGCGACGATCAGGAGCGCGAGGTCGGCACCGTACGCCCGGGCCTCCCACAGCTGGTACGCCGAGACGATGAAGTCCTTGCGCAGGACCGGGATGTCGACCCGGGCCCGGACGGCCTCCAGGTCGGCGAGCGAGCCGCCGAAGCGGCGCTCCTCGGTGAGCACGGAGATGACGGCGGCGCCACCCGCCTCGTAGTCGGCGGCGAGCCCCGCCGGGTCGGCGATCGCGGCGAGCGCGCCCTTGGACGGGCTGGAGCGCTTGACCTCGCAGATCACCTTGACGCCGTCCCCGCGCAGTGCGGCGACGCCGTCCTTGGCCTGCGGCGCCTTGGCGGCGCGCTCCTTGAGCTCGTCGAGGGAGACCCGCGCCTGCCGCTCTGCGAGGTCGGCGCGCACGCCTTCGATGATCTCGTCGAGCACACTCACGCGAGAGGCCCCCTTCCGGGACGGTGATGGTGACGGTGGTGAAGATGAAACAGGTTCAGCCATGTCGATGGTATCCGCAGGACGGCGCGGGGCCCGCATCCGGTGGACGTGCGTCCCACCTGCTGGGACTTCATGGCACGAGGGCGGAGCCGAAGGGCAGGTTCCGCACAAGGGTGAAGACGGCCAGCGCGGCCCCCAGGCCCCACCACCAGACCGGGGCGACCGCGATCCTCATTGGGGTGCCTCGGACGGCGCGAATCAGCCAGACGGCCATGAGGACGGCGAAGACTCCGTAGCCGACGACGGCCAGGGCGTTGGCGCCGAGCGCGGTGCCGAGATCGCCGTGGACGAAGGCGTGGGCGCTGCGCAGTCCGCCGCAGCCGGGGCAGTAGATGCCGGTGAAGCGCAGGAGCGGGCAGACCGGGTAGTGGCCGGGTTCGTTGGGGTCGACGGTGCCGACGTAGGCGAAGGCGGCGGCGACGCCGGCAAGGGTTCCGAGCGGCGCGGCCAGCCGCCGCGCGAGCGCCCGCGGCTGGGGCACCGGCCCGCCGCCCCAGCCGGGAGCACCCCCCAGGGCCTCGGGCGACCAGACCGCCCCGGCGACACCGGCGGGCACCGCAGGCGCGGCAGGCGCCCCGGGCACCCCGGGCGGGGCAGGCACCTCGGGCGCGGCGGACAAGGCAGGAACCGCAGGCGCGGCAGGCACCGCAGGCGGGGCTGACACGGCCCGTTGGGCGGGCGCGGCAGGTTCGGCGGAACCAGCAGGCACCCCGGGCACCCCGGGCGCGGCAGTCACCTCGGGCGCGGCGGACGAGGCGGGCACCGCAGGTGCGGCAGGCGGCCCGGGCGGGGCTGGCACGGCCCATTCGGCGGGCGCGGCAGGTTCGGCGGAAGCAGCAGGCACCCCGGCCGGCGCAGGCACTCCAGACGCCGCAGGCCCACCCAGCCTCCCGGGTGCGGCAGGCACGGCTGGTTCGGCTCGTTCGGCAGGCATGGCTGGTTCCGCTCGTTCCGCTCGTTCGGCTGAATCGTCGGTCACGGCGGCAGCCGTCGGCTTCGCGTCCACGCGGTGATTCTCGCCCCTGACGCGAGAAGGCGCAGCCCGGCATCGCCGGGCCGCGCCTTCTCGCGTGTCGTGGGTCAGGCCCGCGCCTTCGCGCTCGCCTTCTCACGCGCGGCGGCCACGACCTCCGACTCCTTCGGCATGCCCAGGCCCGCGACCTTCATCGCGAGGCCGACGACACCGCCGAGGGCGATGACGGCCATTCCGGCCCAGAAGCCGGCCACGTTGGCCGCCACCATGAAGACTCCGGCGACGCAGAAGCCGATGAAGGAGATGATGACACCGGTCCAGGCGGCCGGGGTGTGTCCGTGGGCGCTGCCCGCCATGAGTTGCTCCTCGTTGCTGTTGCTCGGTGGTGGCTCGAAGGTGAGGTCTCGCATGCGAGGCGCTCGAGCCACATTGTCCCGCACACGGGCGCGCGAGGATGAATCGGGGTGGCGCGACGATCACGCGTCGTGCTCGCCGCTCCGGCTCGGTCCGCTCCCGCTCAGTCCTCGTGCGTCGGGTCCTCGCCGCGGTCCAGGGCCTTCCACAGGTCCTCGGGCCGGTCGGCGGCGGCCGCCGAGGACGCCTTGCGCGCCGGGCGGGGCGCTCCGGACCGCTCGTAACGCCCGCCCATCGCCGGCCAGCTCCTGCCGAAGCGAAGGGCGAGGAGGCCCGCGGCGAGGATGAGCAGCGCCCCGGCGGCGGTGACGTACGGCCAGGCGGTGTGGGTCAGGTCCGCGACGGAGGCGCCGGTGTCGCCGGTGATGCGGGCGGCCTCCGCGTCCAGGGCGCCGGCGTCGGACGCGCCGAGGAACGCGGCGAGCGCCGCGCCCGCGCCGCTGAGCGCGAGGAGGCCGGAGACGAGGGTGCGACCGGCGCGGCGGACGGCGAAGACGGCGACGAGCGCGGCGAGGCCGACTATGGCGAGCGCCGTCGGTACGCCGGTGACGGTGCCGCCGTCGGCCTCGACGGGCACGGTGCCACCGCCGACCGACGCGGTGCCCTCGGCCCAGACCTGGCCCGTGGACAACAGCACGACGGTGGCACCGAGGGCGCCGAGCAGGAGGGCCGCGGCCAGGCTGCGGCGGCCGCCGGGGGCGGTGGCCGCGCCGCCCGCGCGCGCGGCTCGGGGCTGGGGTACGGGAACAGCACTCACGTACCCCACTATCCCTTATGCCCTCATGCGCCGTTCATCCGGTTGGCGGTGTGCACGGCGCGGAGGACGGCGGCCGCCTTGTTGCGGCATTCGTTGTCCTCGGCGACGGGGTCGGAGTCGGCGACGACACCCGCTCCGGCCTGCACGTACGCGGTGCCGTCGCGGAGCAGGGCGGTACGGATCGCGATGGCGGTGTCGGAGTCGCCGGCGAAGTCGAGGTAGCCGACGCACCCGCCGTACAGTCCGCGCCGGGACGGCTCCAGCTCCTCGATGATCTGCATGGCGCGCGGCTTCGGGGCGCCGGAGAGGGTGCCGGCGGGGAAGCAGGCGGTGAGGACGTCGAAGGCGGTCTTTCCCTCGGCGACCCGTCCGGTCACGGTCGAGACGATGTGCATGACGTGGGAGTACCGCTCGATCGACATGAAGTCGACGACCTCGACGGAGCCCGGTTCGCAGACCCGTCCGAGGTCGTTGCGGCCGAGGTCGACGAGCATGAGGTGCTCGGCGCGCTCCTTGGGGTCGGCGAGCAGCTCCTCGGCGAGGTCGTGGTCCTCCTGGGGGGTGGCGCCGCGGTGCCGGGTCCCTGCGATGGGGTGGACCATCGCGTGCCCGTCCTCGACCTTGACCAGGGCCTCGGGGCTCGAACCGACGACGTCGAAGCCGTTCTCGAAGCGGAAGAGGTACATGTACGGGGACGGGTTGGTGGCCCGCAGGACGCGGTACACGTCGAGCGCGGAGGCCCGGCACGGCGTCTCGAAGCGCTGCGAGGGCACCACCTGGAAGGCCTCGCCGGCCCGGATCCGCTCCTTGATGTCCTCGACGGCGTCCTGGTAGGCGGCGCCGCCCCACAGGGCGGAGAACTCCGGCAGTTCCGAGACCGGGAGGGCGGCCGGGGCGGTGGCGACCGGGCGGGCCAGGTCGGTCTCCATCGCGTCGAGGCGGGCGACGGCGTCCGCGTACGCCTCGTCGACACCGGTCTCCAGGTCGTTGTGGTTGATCGCGTTGGCGATCAGCAGGACGGTGCCGTCCCAGTGGTCGAGGACGGCGAGGTCGCTGGTGAGGAGCATGGTGAGCTCGGGCATCCGCAGGTCGTCGCGGCCGTGCTCGCCGATCTTCTCCAGCCGGCGGACGATGTCGTAGCCGAGGTAGCCGACCATGCCGCCGGTGAACGGGGGCATCCCTGAGGCGAGGTCCCTGGGGGTGTGCAGGGCCTCGACGGTGGCGCGCAGGGCCTGGAGGGGGTCGCCGTCGACGGGGACGCCCACGGGCGGGGTGCCCAGCCAGTGGGCCTGACCGTCCCGGACGGTGAGGGTGGCGTCGCTGCGGACGCCGATGAAGGAGTAGCGGGACCACGAACGGCCGTTCTCCGCGGACTCGAGGAGGAAGGTGCCGGGGCGTTCGGCGGCGAGCTTGCGGTAGAGCCCGACCGGCGTGTCGCCGTCCGCGAGGAGGCGGCGGCTGACAGGGATCACGCGGCGGTCGGCCGCCAGCTTGCGGAAGGTCTCGAGGTCCATGGCGGCTGACCTTACTGGGAGAGCGGGAGCACGTCGGCGTCGAAGCAGGTGCGCGCGCCGGTGTGGCAGGCGGCGCCGACCTGGTCGACCTTGACGAGCACGGTGTCGGCGTCGCAGTCGAGGGCGACGGACTTGACGTGCTGGACGTGGCCGGAGGTGTCGCCCTTGACCCAGTACTCCTGCCGGCTGCGCGACCAGTAGGTGCAGCGGCCTGTGGTGAGGGTGCGGTGCAGGGCTTCGTCGTCCATCCAGCCGAGCATGAGCACCTCGCCGGTGTCGTACTGCTGGGCGATGGCCGGGACGAGACCGTCCGGGCTGCGCTTGAGTCGGGCGGCGATGTCCGGGTCGAGATTGCTGCTCATGCGGCCATTGTGCCGTGGACGGGGCGGGTGTCCGGCGGAGCGTCCACTGGGCGGACCGGTCGCCCCGGTCGTACGCTGGCGGACATGTCGACCCATGCCAAGCGTGAACGCCTTCTGCTCGCCGACCTGTTGGAGGCCGCCGGACCCGACGCGCCGACACTCTGCGAGGGCTGGCGGACCCGGGACCTCGCCGCCCATGTGGTGGTGCGTGAGCGCCGGCCCGACGCGGCGGCGGGGACGCTGGTGCCCGCGCTGAAGGCCCGGCTCGACCGGGTGCAGGCCGAATTCACGGAGAAGCCGTACGAGGAGCTGATCCAGCTGATCCGTACGGGGCCGCCCCGGATGTCGCCGTTCACGATCAAGCAGGTGGACGAGGGGGCGAACATCGTCGAGTTCTACGTCCATGCCGAGGACGTCCGCCGGGCCCAGCCCGACTGGTCGCCGCGCGAGCTGGACCCGGTCTTCTCGGACGCCCTCTGGACCCGTCTGGAGAAGGGCGCCCGTCTGCTGGGCCGCAAGGCCCCGGTGGGCCTGGTCCTGCGCCGCCCGAACGGCCAGACGGCGGTGGCGCACCGCGGAACCCCGGTCGTGACCGTCTCCGGGGAGCCGGGTGAGCTGACGATGTTCGTCTTCGGCCGCCAGGACGCGGCGAAGGTGGAGCTGGACGGGGAGCAGGACGCGATCGACCGGCTCCATCAGGCGAAGCAGCTGGGAATCTAGGCCGGCGCCGACGTAGGCGCCGGGGGCGACGGTGCCGGCGCCGACGTAGGTGCCGGGGGCGACGGTGCCGGCGCCGACGGGGCCGGGGGCGCCGTGCGGGGCAGTTCCGCGCGGCGCAGGGCCCGTACGGAGAGTCCGTACACGCCGCCGAGCGCGCAGACGGCGGCACTGGCGACGTAGACCGGGCCGAGTCCCCACAGGCCCGCCGCGGTGCCGGTGAGGGGGAAGCTCAGCGGGGCGACGCCCAGGCTGAAGAAGCTGGACACGGCCGTCACGCGGCCGAGGTAGGCGGGGTCGCACTCGGTCTGGGTGAGCGCGCCGCACAGGGCACCGCTGAGGCCGGCGAGCAGCCCGACGGAGAGCGCGACGGCCACGGCGACCGGCAGCAGGGGTACGTACGCGAGGGCGCCGATCGAGACGGCGCCGAGGGCGATGGTCCAGCCGAGGACGGCCCCGGCGCGGGGTATCCGGCCCCTGACGGTCAGCAGCAGCGAGGCTGCTCCGGCGCCGGTCCCGAATCCCGCGAGGATCCAGCCGATGCCGGCGGCGCCCCAGCCGCGTGCGTCGGAGAGGAGCGCGAGGCCGACATTGAGGGGGCCGACGAAGCCGAGGTCGCTGAGGGCGACGACGATCATCAGGGGCCCGAGGACGCGGTGGCGGCGGATGTAGCGCAGGCCGTCGAGGAAGTCGCGCAGGGCGGTGCCCTCGCGGGCGGGCGTGTCGCGGGCCAGCGGGGTGATCCGGAGTGCGAGGAGCAGGGGCAGGGAGAGGGCGAAAAGGAGCCCGGCCACCCCGAACGCGGCGGCCGCCCCGCCGAGCGCGACGGCGAGGCCGCCGAGCGGGGCGCCGAGGACGAGGCCGGCCCGCTGGGCGAGGCCGCGCATGCCCTGGACACGGGCGAGCTGGTCGCGTGGGGCGATCCGCGGCGGCAGGGCGCCGACGGCGGGCAGGAAGAGGGCGTCGACGGTGCCGAAGACGAGGGCGACGGCGGCGAGGACCCACAGTGCGGGCGTGGTCAGGGTCAGGAGGGCGGCCACGCCGAGGACGACGAGGCAGCGGACGGTGTCGGAGACGACGACGACCCGGCGGGGTCCGAAGCGGTCGGCGACCACTCCCCCGCCGAGCATGAGCAGGGCGCGCGGCACGGCGCTGACGGCCATGACGAGTCCGGCCTCGGCGGGGGTGCCGTCGCGGACGGCGGCCCAGGAGAGGGCCAGGTGGTAGACGCTGGAGCCGAGGGTGGAGGCGGTGTAGGCGCCGAGCCAGCGCAGGACGTGGGGATCGCGGTGGGCGGGGCGGGCCGCCGGGGCGGGCAGGGTGGCCGTCATGAGCGGTAGGGGAAGCCGTGGAGGTGGAGGGCGACGTTCTCGCGGCCCTCGGTGTCGCCGGCCTCTTCGGCGGCGCGGGCCCGCCGGTCGTACTTCTCGATGACCGCTTCGAGCTCCTTGCCGAGGGCGGTGAGTTCGGCGGCGGTGAGGCGGGGCAGCCACTCGGAGCTGAGGGAGGCGGAGCGCCACTCGTCGGACCAGGTCAGGCGCTCGTCGAGGAAGCGGCTGTGCAGTTCGGCGCGCTGCGCGTTGATCGTACGGCCGAGGGCGGCGCTCGCGGCGACCATCTCGGGGGCGTCGCGGATGTCCTCGTCCCGGACGCTGAACCCGTAGGAGCTGGGTCGCCACCAGCGCTCGCGGCCGTCCGCGGACCGGGTCTCGGCCTCTTCGATGAGGCCGTGGTCGGCGAGCTTGCGCAGGTGGTAGCTGACGAGCGAGACGGCCTCGTCGACCTGGTCGGCGAGCTGGGAGGCGGTGGCGGTGCGGGCCACGAAGAGGGCGCGGTAGAGCCGCATGCGCAGGGGGTGCGCGAGGGCCTTCAGGGTGCCGGCGTCGGTGATCCGGCGCGGGGTGGACGAGGTCATGTCACCGACCGTAGATGTGAAGGAAAAATTGCGCAACGGAGATTGCGCAAATAATCCTGCGTATCTCGGCAAAGGAGAAGGGCCCCGGTGGGGACCCTTCACGCGACGGTTCAGCGGACCGGGTGGCCCGCCTCCCGCAGCGCGTCCTTGACCTGCGAGATCCGCAGGTCGCCGAAGTGGAAGACGGAGGCCGCGAGCACCGCGTCCGCGCCCGCCTCGATGGCCGGCGGGAAGTCGGAGAGCTTGCCCGCACCGCCGCTCGCGATCACCGGGACGGTCACGTGCTTGCGCACGGCCGCGATCATCTCGGTGTCGTAGCCGTCCTTCGTGCCGTCCGCGTCCATCGAGTTGAGCAGGATCTCTCCCGCGCCCAGCTCGGCGGCGCGGTGCGCCCACTCGACGGCGTCGATGCCGGTGCCCTTGCGGCCGCCGTGGGTGGTGACCTCGAAGGACCCGGACGCGGTGCGGCGCGCGTCGACCGAGAGCACCAGCACCTGGCGGCCGAAGCGCTCCGCGATCTCGCGGATCAGCTCGGGCCGGGCGATGGCGGCGGTGTTCACGCCGACCTTGTCGGCGCCCGCGCGCAGGAGTTTGTCGACGTCCTCCGCCGCCCGGACGCCGCCGCCGACCGTGAGCGGGATGAAGACCTGTTCGGCGGTGCGGCGCACCACGTCGTAGGTGGTCTCCCGGTTGCCGGAGGAGGCGGTGATGTCGAGGAAGGTCAGCTCGTCGGCGCCCTCGGCGTCGTACAGCTTCGCCATCTCGACCGGATCGCCGGCGTCACGCAGGTTCTGGAAGTTGACGCCCTTGACGACCCGGCCGTTGTCCACGTCCAGGCACGGGATCACACGTACGGCGAGACTCATGCGTCCTCACCCCGATAGGCCTCGACCTCGACCTCGACGACCAGGCTGGGGTCCACGAAACCGGAGACGATGATCATGGACGCGGCCGGGCGGACCGTGTCGAACAGTTCCTTGTGGGCGCGGCCGACCTCGTCCACGTCCCGGGCGTGCGTGATGTACATCCGGGTCCGTACGACGTCTTCCGCGCCCAGGCCGAGCTGCTTCAGAGCGGCGAAGGCGACGTTGAAGGCGTTGACCGCCTGCTCGTAGGGGCCTCCGCCGGCGATCTGGCCGTCGACGATGGACGTACAACCGGAGACCAGGACCAGACCGTTCGGGAGCTCCACCGCGCGGGAGTAGCCGAACTGCTCCTCCCAGGGAGCTCCGGTCACCACCTTGCGTACGGAGTCGGTCATACGGAAGCCACCGCCTCCAGGGCCTCTTCCAGGGTGAACGCCTTGGCGTACAGCGCCTTTCCGACGATGGCGCCCTCGACGCCCTCGGCCACCAGGCCCGACAGTGCGCGCAGATCGTCCAGGGACGACACGCCGCCGGAGGCGACGACGGGCTTGTCGGTGGCGGCGCACACGTTGCGCAGCAGCTCCAGGTTGGGGCCCTGGAGCGTGCCGTCCTTGGCGATGTCGGTGACGACGTACCGGGCGCAGCCCTCGGAGTCGAGGCGGGCCAGCGTCTCGTACAGGTCGCCGCCGTCGCGGGTCCAGCCGCGGCCGCGCAGCGTGGTGCCGCGGACGTCGAGGCCGACGGCGATCTTGTCGCCGTGCTCGGCGATGACCTTGGCGACCCACTCGGGGGTCTCCAGGGCGGCGGTGCCCAGGTTGACCCGGGTGCAGCCGGTGGCGAGCGCGGCGGCCAGCGAGGCGTCGTCGCGGATGCCGCCGGAGAGCTCGACCTTGATGTCCATCGCCTTGGCGACCTCGGCGATCAGCTCACGGTTGTCGCCGGTGCCGAAGGCGGCGTCCAGGTCGACCAGGTGCAGCCACTCGGCGCCGGAGCGCTGCCAGGCGAGGGCCGCCTCCAGCGGGGAGCCGTAGGAGGTCTCCGTACCGGACTCGCCGTGCACGAGGCGGACGGCCTGGCCGTCGCGGACGTCGACGGCGGGGAGGAGTTCAAGCTTCTGAGCCATGATCAGAGGGTCTCGATCCAGTTGGTGAGGAGCTGGGCGCCGGCGTCGCCGGACTTCTCGGGGTGGAACTGGGTCGCCCACAGGGCGCCGTTCTCGACGGCGGCGACGAACGGCTCGCCGTGGGTGGCCCAGGTGACCTTGGGGGCGCGGATGTTCGGGTTGCCGATCTCCAGGCTCCACTCGCGCACCGCGTAGGAGTGCACGAAGTAGAACCGGGCGTCGGCGTCGAGGCCCGCGAACAGCTCGCTGTCCTCGGGCGCGTCGACGGTGTTCCAGCCCATGTGGGGCACGACCGGGGCCTTCAGCGGCTCGACCGTACCGGGCCATTCGTCCAGGCCCTCGGTCTCCACGCCGTGCTCGATGCCCCGGGCGAAGAGGATCTGCATGCCGACGCAGATGCCCATGACGGGGCGGCCGCCGGAGAGGCGACGGTCGACGATCCACTCGCCGCGCGCCTCCTTGAGGCCCTGCATGCAGGCGGAGAAGGCTCCGACGCCGGGGACGAGGAGCCCGTCGGCGTTCATGGCCCTGTCGTAGTCGCGGGTGATCTCGACGTCGGCGCCGACATGGGCGAGGGCCCGCTCGGCGGAGCGGACGTTGCCGAATCCGTAGTCGAAGACGACGACCTTCTTCTGCGGCTTGGTAGCGCTCATTCCCAGATTCCCTGAATCCGCAGGACGCCGGCGACCAGGCACATCACGGAGGCGATGGACACCAGCACGATGAGGCCCTTGGGCATCTCCTGCTTGACGAAGGAGTACACACCGCCGGCGAGGAAGAGCCCGACGACGATGAGGATGGTGGACAGCCCGGTCATGGGTTAGAGGGCGCCCTTCGTGGACGGAAGGATGCCGGCCGCGCGCGGGTCGCGCTCGGACGCGTAGCGCAGGGCCCGGGCCAGCGCCTTGAACTGGCACTCCACGATGTGGTGGGCGTTGCGCCCGTACGGGACGTGGATGTGCAGCGCGATCTGGGCCTGGGCGACGAAGGACTCGAAGATGTGCCGGGTCATCGTCGTGTCGTAGGAGCCGATCATCGGCGCCATGTTCTCGGGCTCGGTGTGCACCAGGTAGGGGCGGCCGGACAGGTCGACGGTCACCTCGGCGAGCGACTCGTCCAGCGGGACGGTGCAGTTGCCGAAGCGGTAGATGCCGACCTTGTCGCCGAGCGCCTGCTTGAAGGCGGCGCCCAGCGCGAGGGCGGTGTCCTCGATGGTGTGGTGCGAGTCGATGTGCAGGTCGCCGTCGGTCTTGACGGTGAGGTCGAACAGACCGTGGCGGCCGAGCTGGTCGAGCATGTGGTCGTAGAAGCCGACCCCGGTGGCGACGTCGACCTTGCCGGTGCCGTCGAGGTCGATCTCGACGACGACGGAGGTCTCCTTGGTGGTGCGTTCGACCCGTCCTACGCGGCTCATGAACTCTGCTCCTTCTTCAAAGCGCGTACCGCATCGAGGAACGCGTCGTTCTCTTCGGGGGTGCCGGCGGTGACCCGCAGCCAGCCCGGTACGCCGTTGTCCCGGACCAGGACGCCCCGGTCGAGGATCTTCTGCCAGGCCGCATGGGAGCCCTCGGCTCCGTCGAAGTGGCCGAACTGGACGAAGTTGGCGTCGGACTCGGTGACCTCGTAGCCGATCGCCCGCAGCTCGCTGACCAGGCGGTCCCGCTCGGCCTTGAGCTGCTCGACGTATCCGAGGAGCGTATCGGTGTGCTCCAGGGCGGCGAGCGCGGTGGCCTGGGTGACGGCGGAGAGGTGGTACGGCAGGCGTACGAGCTGTACGGCGTCGACCACGGCGGGGTGGGCGGCGAGGTAGCCGAGGCGGAGCCCGGCCGCGCCGAAGGCCTTGGACATGGTGCGGGAGACGACCAGGTTCGGCCGGCCCTCGATCAGCGGCAGCAGCGAGTCGCGGTGGCTGAACTCGACGTACGCCTCGTCGATCACCACCAGCGACGGCTTGGCGGCCTGGGCGGCCTCGTGGAGCGCGAGGACGGTCTCGGCCTCGACCGCCGTCCCGGTGGGGTTGTTGGGCGAGGTGATGAAGACGACGTCGGGGCGGTGTTCGGCGATGGCCCGCTCGGCCGCCTCGACGTCGATGGTGAAGTCGTCGTTGCGCGGTCCGGAGATCCAGCCGGTGCCGGTGCCGCGCGCGATGAGCGCGTGCATCGAGTACGAGGGTTCGAAGCCCATGGCCGTACGGCCGGGGCCGCCGAAGGTCTGCAGCAGCTGCTGGAGGACCTCGTTGGACCCGTTGGCGGCCCAGACGTTCCGGAGGGCGACCGGGTGCTTTCCGGTACGGGTGAGGTAGCGGGCGAGCTCGGTGCGCAGCTCGATCGCGTCCCGGTCGGGGTAGCGGTTGAGACCGCGGGCGGCCTCGGCGACCCGCTCCGCGATGCGCCGGACCAGGGGCTCGGGCAGCGGGTAGGGGTTCTCGTTGGTGTTCAGCTGGACGGGGACGTCGAGCTGGGGCGCGCCGTACGGGGACTTGCCGCGCAGCTCGTCGCGGATGGGGAGGTCGTCGATGCCGACCGTGTCGTACGAGGTCACTTGCCGGGCACCTTCCAGCCGAACCGGGCCTTGAGCGCGGCGCCGTGCGCGGGCAGGTCCTCCGCCTCGGCGAGGGTCACCACGTGGTGGGTGACGTCGGCGAGGGCGTCGCGGGTGTAGTCCACGATGTGGACTCCGCGCAGGAAGGACTGCACGGACAGGCCCGAGGAGTGGCAGGCGCAGCCGCCGGTGGGCAGGACGTGATTGGAGCCGGCGCAGTAGTCGCCGAGGGAGACCGGGGCCCAGGGGCCGACGAAGATCGCGCCGGCGTTGCGGACCCGGTCCGCGCGGGCGGCGGCGTCGGCGGTCTGGATCTCCAGGTGCTCGGCGCCGTACGCGTCGACGACCTTGAGGCCGTCCTCCAGGTCGCGGACGAGGACGATCGCGGACTGCTTGCCGGCCAGCGCCGGGACGATCCGGTCCTCGATGTGCTTGGTGGCGGCGACCTGGGTCTTCAGCTCCGCCTCGGTGGCCGCGGCCAGCTCCTCGGAGTCGGTGACGAGCACGGCGGCGGCCATCGGGTCGTGCTCGGCCTGGCTGATGAGGTCGGCGGCGACGTGGACGGGGTCGGCCGTGGAGTCCGCGAGGATCGCGATCTCGGTGGGGCCGGCCTCGGTGTCGATGCCGATGCGGCCGGTGAAGTACCGCTTGGCGGCGGCGACCCAGATGTTGCCCGGGCCGGTGACCATGTCGGCGGGGGCGCAGGACTCGGTGCCGTACGCGAACATCGCGACGGCCTGGGCGCCTCCGACGGCGTACACCTCGTCGACGCCGAGCAGCGCGCAGGCGGCCAGGATCGTCGGGTGCGGCAGTCCGCCGAACTCCGCCTGCGGCGGGGACGCGAGCGCGATGGACTCGACGCCCGCCTCCTGCGCGGGGACGGCGTTCATGATCACGGAGGAGGGGTAGACGGAGCGGCCGCCGGGTGCGTAGAGCCCGACGCGCTGGACCGGGATCCACTTCTCGGTGACCGTGCCGCCGGGCACGACCTGGGTGGTGTGCGAGGAACGGCGCTGGGCGCGGTGGACGATCCTGGCCCGCCGGATGGATTCGTCGAGGGCTGCCCGTACCGCGGGGTCGAGCTGCTCCAGGGCCTCGGCGAGCGCCTCGGCCGGCACGCGGACGTGCTCCAGCGTCACACCGTCGAACTTCTCCGCGTACTCGACCAGCGCCGCGTCGCCCCGATGATGGACGTCCTCGCAGATGGGCCGCACCTTCTCCAGGGCGGCTTCCACGTCGAACTCGGCACGGGGCAGCAGGTCGCGCAGTGCGCCACCCTCGGGGAGGGCGTCGCCGCGCAGGTCGATACGAGAGATCACGGGTCAATTCTCTCAGACGCCCCACAAGCGCCGGACCTCCGTATCACTGGCTGATACGCGCCACAGTGGCGTCTTGTCGCCACAGCTGACCGTTAGCGTTCAGTCCGTCACTCAGCGGGAAGAACGGCTGTACGAATCCAGGGAAGCGGATTCGTGGGAAGCGAGGGGGCGGCAGTGACCGAGCCGCACGAGGACGGTATGCCGGAGGGCCTCACGGGTCCCGAGCGGATCATGTGGCGGGCGTTCCGGATCGGCAGGACCTGCGATCTGAGCGAGGGGGACGCGGCACAGGACGATCCGTTCGGGCAGCATCCGTGGGGCGACGAGCGCAGTGTGCGCGCCGATGTGCTGGGGCTGCTGCTGCTCGACGGGCCGCCGCCGCGGGCCGGCCGGGTCGCGGCGCTCAAGCTGCGCGGGGTGCGGATCACGGGGGTGCTCAATCTCGCGGGCGGGGCGATAGGGCCGTACGTGGAGATGAACCGCTGCCGTTTCGACCAGGAGATCGTGCTGCCGGAGGCGCACTTCGGGACGCTTCGGATGGTGGAGTGCGCGATCCCCCGCCTGGAGGCGGCGCGGCTGCACACCCAGGGCGATCTGCATCTGCCGCGCTGCCGGGTGGAGCGCGGCATCCGGCTCACGGACGCCCAGATCGGCACGGACCTGCTGATCAACCAGATCCGCGTCTGGCCGGACCGGCAGGGCCGGGCCATCACCGCCGACGGCCTGGTGGTGGCGCAGGATCTCCAGGCCGAGCTGATCGAGACCCACGGGGAGCTGAGCCTGCGCGGGGCGAAGATCGGGGTGTCGCTGAGTCTGCGCGGCAGCGTGCTGCGCGGCGCCCAACAGCGCCGGGCGCTGAACGCACCGCAGCTGACGGTGGAGCGCTCGCTCTATCTGAACGCGGCGTGGGTCTACGAGGGAACGGGGAACGCCACGGCCACTCCTCCGTACGGCATCGGGTACACCCCGATGAGCGGGGCGCGGCGCAAGCCGGTCGAGTGCCACGGCGGGGTGCGGCTCGACGACGGGCGGTTCGGCGACGCGGTGGACCTGCACTACGCGCGGTTCCTGCTGAACGGGGCGCTCCGCGAGGAGGTGTCGCTGCGGCGGATCGTCACACCGGAGCTGCGGTTCAACGGGGAGCGCCCGGAGGAGGGGCGGGTGGTGCTCAACGGCGCCAAGATCGTGACGCTGATCGACCTGTCGACCAGCTGGCCGGGTCCCGGCGGGCTGGCGATGGGCGGCTTCGTCTACGAGAACCTGGTGCCGTACGGCCACTTCCCGCTCGCCCGCCGCCTGGAGTGGGTCGCGGCGGCCACGCCGGAGTACGCCCCGGAGCCGTACGAACGGCTGGCGACGGTGCTGCGCAACAGCGGGGAGGACGCCGACGCGCGGGAGGTGCTGCTCGCCAAGCAGCGCCGGCGCCGGGAGACGCTGCCGATCGCGGGCAAGCTGTGGGGCTATCTCCAGGACTGGACGGTGGCGTACGGCTACCGGCCGGGCCGGGCGGCGCTGTGGATGGCGGTGCTGTGGGCGGCCGGTGCGGTGGCGTTCTCGCGCTACGACCCGATACCTCTGAAGCCGGAGGAGTCCCCGAAGTGGAACGCCACGCTGTACGCGCTCGATCTGCTGCTCCCGGTGATCAACCTGGGCCAGGACGGCTACTGGCGTCTGGAGGGCTTCTGGCAGTGGGCCGCGACCGTGCTCATTCTCCTGGGATGGGTGCTGGCGACCACCGTGGCGGCGGGGGCGTCGAGGCTGCTGCGGCGAGGGTGACGGGCGGGGCGCAGGGGCGCATTCTGCCGCCTCCCACCGCTTTCTTTACCCTGTCTTGACCTTGTGCAGGACAACTATCCCGCCGCTACCAAAGCTTCACAGCCCTCCACTGGCGCCGCCCTCACCTGCGGTTTTGAATGGTCCGCACCATGTCATTGCTCCGCGCCCTGATCGGCACCGCCCGCACGGCCCGGCACGCTCCGCGGCTCGCCGCCGCCATGCCGCCGGACGACGACGTGTTGCTCGACGCGCCGGACGGACGGCTGGCCCCGGC
>NZ_JAGGOS010000216.1 GCF_018614205.1 Streptomyces sp. ISL-36
AACTGGCCTGCAGCCTCATATGCCTCCGCCGCCTGCGAACCTCATTCTGAAACGATCAGTTAGAGGGCCGTCCCGGTCGGAAACGCGGGGGGCTGGGGAGACGCCAGCAACCCGGTCGGGCCGTGCCCGGCACAGGCAGCAGCTCAGCGCTGTCCCTGACACCTGGGCAGGCCTCCATTACGGCGTGGCTTGCCCAGGGTCGCCTTGAGCTTGTCCGGGCAAGGTCCGTCAGCCGAACAGGCCGCGGCGGGCTTGCCCGGCTCCTGGTCGCGGTCGCCCTCCGGCTCCGACTGTACGGGAGCCAGCTCCCATGAGGCTTCGGCGGCGGCTTCTTGCCGGGCGACGTCGTCGGCGTGGCAGGCCCCGCACACGGACAGGTTGCCGGCCTTCCAGGCGTCCCGTCCCGTGGTCTCCTCCCACCGTTCGTCGGTGAGCTTCGCCCCGCACCGCCTGCATATCGCGCGCCACGCCTCCCGCTCGGCGACCCGGCGCCGTGCTTCTTCCGGGTCGGCCTGGGCGGCTCGGCGGCGGTAGAGGACGTCGCCGTCGGAGTCGTGCAGCTCGTCGGTCAGCCAATGCGCGATGTCTCGTCCCAGGCACCGCCGCACCGCCGCGTCCGCGCCATGCTCCTGGAGCTGCTTCACGGTGGTGAGGATGACGGGCACGGCCTGGCGTCAGTCGAGGGCTGCGATCCTCCGCTTGCGGTAGTGGGAGTCGTATCGGCGGGGTGCCGCTTCGGCAGCTCGATCGCGCCGGACGCCACGGTGGTCGAGAGGGTGAGCTCGCGGTTCGCCCGCACCGTCGGATGAAAGGGATGACTTGCGGGCAGTAACACCAGAAGGACGCTCTTGCCGCTCCGGAGCGCCGCCTGTTCAACGGGAACCTGTCGTGGATGGGACGCGACGTCATCCTCAACGAACTCGCCTGGGGACTGCGCCCGATGTCACAGGGCCTCGAGTGGTTCGACAGTCTCGGCTCAGAGGAGCAGTCCGACGTGCTGCTCTTCCTGCGCCATCACTGTGTCCAGGTTTGCGCCGTCGCCAAGGACGGACCGGAGAGCATCCGCCGTGCCGGGCTACGCCCGACCCACACGCCTGCGGTACTGACCAAGCGCGACCGCGGTTGGTCAACGTCCTCGCCGGGGCGAAGGTGGGGGCGGTACGTCCGAGGAGGTCGACGACGGCCTGACCACCAAGCTGCATCTGGCGGTCGAACAGAGGCAGAAGCCCATGGCCATCGTGATCACAGCGGGACAGCGTGGTGAGTCCCCTCAGTTCGAGGTCGTCCTGGGCAGGGGCAGGGTGCCCCGACTCGGACCGGGCAGGCCACGCACCAAGCCGCGGAGGTACGCGCCGACAAGGCGTACGCCTCACACAAGAACCGCGTTTACCTGCGCGCAGCCGCGGCATTCTCTACACCATCCCCGACAAGACCGACCAGACCTGCAACCGCAAGATGCGAGGCTCCCCCGGTGGCCGGCCGCCAAGTTTGCCCCCGGGCCCGGGCGAGCTCGCGGCGGGTTCGCATCGTTGTCTGGCACCCGGACGAAGCTGCGCTCGACGCACTCGCGCATGGGCCCTCCATCGACTGGCGGCATGCCCAGGATGGTGAACGTCTCATTCAACGTCTTGCGCGAGGTGCGGTCGCTGAGCAGAGCGGTGACGTCCTCCAGCGGCTGGCGAACTCCCGTGCGGTCTCCGTGCCTCGCCATCCGACGAGGACCGCAGGCAGTGGTCCAGCCGTCACCGGTTCTGCACGGACGCCGGCATCAGTCTGAGCGTGAGCGGGACTACGACCACCTGTCAGGTGGGCCAGTGCTCCGCGCGTTTTCCTATGGTCGCGTCCGCTGACGCCCGGGCCGCGTGGACCAGGCGGGCCCTGAGCGGTGCGGGGAGGGCTGCCACGTCCCGTTTCTGCTGGCGTCGGGTCTTCCATCCGACCAAGTGCCGGACCGCACCGGCGTCGTGGCGCCGATCGGCCGTCGGGTCTTCGAGTGCGGCGACGATCTCCTCGATGGGAACGTCGGCGAGGAGCCGGTCCGGAAGAACTTCATGGACCGGAAAACCGGAGTAGCGGCCGCTGCCGGCGCCACACCAGGCCAGTAGCAGGAGCACTCGGCTCACCGGGTCCGGGTCCGCCTGCCGCAGCCGGTCATGGGCATCGGCCAGGAAAGCGGGTGAGGGTGCCGAGCCCGTCCGGGACAGGGCCAGCATGCGGCTGGTGAGGCCGGCCAGCGCCGGTGGTACAGCCGCGACCCAGTCCGCTTCCTCTGCTTCCCCCCGCCTTCGAGCCGCGTAGGCCTCCTCTTCCCGCGTCAGTGGGCCGGCGAGGCCGTGCTCGGTCAGCCACCGCAGCAACGATCCACCGTCCTTCAGGGCCGCGAGGCCCTGCCAGCCGTTCCAGCGCAGTGCTTCGCCGTGGTGGAGGACGACATCGGCGAGGCACTCGCCGCGCGGGTTGAGGAACTCGAATCGGACATCACCCACGCACGCGCAGATGGAACCGGTCAGCGCCCTGACCGCCATGGCTGTGCGCAGGCGGTCGCGGACGGGCGCATGCGACAGGTCGACGGACACCCGTCCGTCATGGTGGACCTCGCTCAGCCGGAGCTGCGAGGCATTGCGCAGGACGGAGTCCAAGGCGCGCAGTTCGGACATCGTCGACTCCAGCTGGCTCTGTTCACGTCATGTCGCGTCGCCGCGTTGCAGAGCCCGGTCATCGACTTGTCGAGCCCCCACACCACTGCGCCGTGCAGACCGCATCGTACGAGTGTGCCGAGTACGGGTCACGGCCGGGAGCGGCCTTCCCCGGCCATGGAGTGCACTCTTGTACTGAGGCGCTCACAGTCACAGCGTTTGTGACTGTGAGCGCTGCGTGCATGTCCCGCCGGTCAGTTTCGCATATCACCTGGAGTGCAGGGTTGCGCCTTTTCCGTCCCAACCGCAGTGCGTCAGGTTCGCTGTGGCCAGGGAGGGAGCTGAGCGTGACCATCCACGACGGCCACACGATCGATCCCCCTGCCTGGAGGAGACCTCCCTGCGGGATGTCCCGCCAGCACCTCCGGTACGCCTTCGAGAAGGGCATCGGTGCCCGCTCGAGGACTCCAGGCGCGTCATGCAAGCCGCGCACGATGCCATGACCCGCTCCGGCAACCCGCTCGACGCCCCAGGCGAGCGCTGTCGCTGCTCTCCTTCGAGGGTGTGCAGTCCCGTCAAGGTCGACCGGGTCGAGAAGCGCACCTTCCCCGAACGGCTCAAGAAGTACGAGAACGAGGCCGAGCTGGACTTGGCCGTCATGTTCGACGGCTGGATGTCCTAGGTATGGCCGTCCACGCACCCGTGGGAGACGCGGGCTCCTGACGCCATCGCGGCCGTTGCCGAAGTCCAAGGTCGACCTGTACGCGGCGATCCGCCGTGACTCGCGTCAGGGGCTCTCGAACCGCGCTCTCCAGCGAAAGTACGGTGTCGGATTCCTGACGGTGCAGAAGGCGATGTCGTCGGCATGGCCCGAGCCGCGGAAGCAGCTTCCGCCGAGGGCGCCCCGGCTGGACCGGTTCAAGCCGTTGATCGACGAGATGCTGCGGGTGAACCTGGACGCGCCGCGCAAGCAGCGGCACACGGTGAAGCGGATTCTCAAGCGGCTGCTGGATGAGCGCGGTGCGGACGAGATCTCGTACCAGATGGTCCGCGGTGCGCAAGCCCGGCGCCCTGCCGGGAGCGACCGCGCTCGACCAGGCTCGCTCTGCGGGCAGATTCGCCCCAGTCCATGACTCCTGGTGGGCCGCAGCCGTTAAGGCGCATGGAAAACGTGACGGAACCCGCGCGTTGATCGAGGTCCTGCTTCTTGGCCGCCACCTGCCCCACGAACACCTGGTCACCGGCCTCGCAGCCGCTCTCAAGACGGGCGCGTTGACCGCGACGCCGTCGCCCTGGAAGCCCGCAAGGCGGCGGAGGAAGACAGCCATGTCCCGGCGGAACACGTGTCCCCGACGGGCAGCCGGTCAAATGTCACGTCCCTGACCTCACGCCGCCTGGCCCACCTGCCACCCGACAAGCGGCCGCTGCCCTCGGTCGCCCACTACGGCCAGCTGCTGCGACTGCGCCGGCCGGATCGCCCCACCCCCTGAAGGAGAACGACTGTGTCCTTCCCCCGCCAGCGAGGACTCACCGAGCAGGCCGCCACCGCCGCGGTCGACCAGGCATGCCGGATGCTCCGGCTGCCGACCATCCGCAACCAGTTCCCCGAACTCGCCGAGACCGCCGACCGCGAGGAGATGTCCTGCCTCGGCTTCCTCGCCGAACTCCTGCTGGCCGAGTGCGACGACCGTGCCCGACGCCGCTCCGAACGACGGATCAAGGCCGCTGGCTTCCCCCCGGGACAAGTCGCTTCGCAAGTTCGACTTCGACGCCAACCCGAACATCGACGCGGCCTTGATTCACACCCTCGCCAAGTGTGAATGGATCAAGAAGAGCCTGCCGCTCTGCCTCATCGGCGACTCCGGCACAGGCAAGTCCCACCTGCTGATCACCCTCGGCACCGAAGCCGCGATGGCCGGCTACTGGGTCAAGTACGTGCTGGCCCCGAAGCTGGTCAACGAGCTGGTCGAGGCCGCCGACGAGAAGCAGCCGACCAAAACCATCCCGCTACGGCCGCGTCGACCTTTTGTGCATCGACGAGCTCGGCTACATGGAACTCGACCGTCGCGGCGCTGAACTCCTCTTCCAGGTTCTGACGAGCGGGAGGAAAAGAACAGCGTCGCGATCACCTCGAACGAATCCTTCTCAGGCTGGACCAACACCTTCACCGACCCCCGCCTCCGCGCCGCCATCGTCGACCGGCTCACCTTCGGCGGGAACATCATCGAGACCGGCACCGACCCCTACCGACTCGCCACCACACGCGCCCACGCCGAACAGCAGGCCACGGCCGACTGACCTTCCCCCGCAGCTCAGAGCGCGATCGGCCGGTACTTCAGAAAGCCTCGTCGACAATCTGCTCCGCAGATGCATCCTGCAGGAGCTTCAAGGTGGCCATCGCGGTCGCTACCGCCATACTCGGTGCCCTCCGGCCACCGAGCGCGCAGCAGCGAGTCCAGCAGGGTTAAACGATCGAGTCGTTCCGGGACGCAACGGACAGGAACTGCGGCACTCGTCCGCAACTAACGAACGGCCCTCTGCACAGCGTGTCGGGCTTGGTTGCTATGCCGTTCGAGGGCAGAACCTAACGGACCAAATCGGGAAACGGCCCGCCTCGAACCGGCCGCCCGGTCCACGTCATCGCGCCGCTGATGCAGCAGGTCCCCGCCGATGACATGAGTAGGCACCTCGATCTGGATCTGGCCAACCGGAGCAGCGACGATGCCGGGCCCGTGCACCCGCAAGGTGAGGCACCCCGGCGTGAAACCCGGGCTCACCGCATGGAGGACCTCACGCCGAGAGCGAGCCGGGTGATCAGCTCGTTATGGTGCTGTCTGTAGCTGTGGTCCGGGAGCTGTGGTGGCGGCAGCCTGGTTGGGGGTTGCGGCCGGTGGGTTCGCCGCCTCGGCGGCGCGGCGGTATTCGGCGTTGATACGCCGGGCTTCTTCGAGTTGGTCTTCGAGGATGACGATGCGGCAGGCAGCCTCGATGGGCGTCCCCTGGTCGACCAGCTCCCGAGCTCGAGCGGCGATACGCAACTGGTAGCGGGAGTAACGCCGGTGGCCGCCGGCGGAACGAAGTGGGGTGATGAGACGGGCTTCACCGATGGCACGGAGGAAGCCCTGCGTGGTGCCGAGTATCTCGGCAGCCCGCCCCATCGTGTACGCGGGGTAGTCATCGTCATCAAGACGGCCGTAGGAGTCGTCTGCTGTCATCGGCACCTCTCTGTGAAACGCGTCGAGGGGCCCTGGCGCCGAACCGGCACCAGGGCCCCGAAGGAACTGCTACACCATCTGTCGGCCCTCATACTGCGCCGACCTTCTGTTTCCGCGGACCCAGCCTGACTGCCGCCGGGAGCGCGGGGATCGCGGTTGCGTGACCGGAGACCACCTGCCTATCGATGTCCTGCGGTACCCGGACTCCATACCTCCATCCGGGCGATCCTGATGGCGCTCAACTCCTCCGTTCTTCCCTCCGAACTGATCACTCACCAACAGGTACTGCGTACTGCTGTGGCCTCGAACAGCGCCACTCTTCGGCAGCCAGCCCCGTCACCCGTCCTGCATCTGCTCTGGCTTGGAACCCCACTGCCGAACTTCCCGGTACGCGCGCCCGCAGTCAGACGCCTTTACCGAGGAACCACTGAGAACCGCACTGCTGGTACTGCTCATGGCGGCCCCTGATCACTGCGGGCCCACCCGGTCCGGTCGTCAGTCCCGTCGCCCGTCCTGCAACTGCTCTGGCTTCGGAACTCCACCACCGCACCGTCCTGCGAACTGCGACTTGCGGGTACTGCTGCCCGGCAGTTCATCTCTGCCGGGCCCTTCTCGATCTCGGCTACGAGAGAAACCGTAACCGCCCCACAGCCCAATGTCTACTTCGGCCAACATAGATTTTCGCGTGTTCGACCACGAGATAGTCACCCTCGAACAGGGCAGGAGTAGGCAGTTGAACCACGAGTGACCCGGCCACCGCTCCGCGCGGCGCCCTCCACACCTCCGACCGGTGCGCGGTCAGCCCACCGGTGGAGCGGAGCGCCGATGCGCTGAAGGCGGCCGCGGCGGCCTTCAGCGCAAAGCAGGAGCGCGGTCTGAGATCCCGGCTGTTCGCGAGACGACCGTCGTTCCGGACGGGTACACAGGTACAGCAGAGCCTTCCCGGTCGGCGCTGAGGCGTTTTTCGATGTGGGCACCCGGGAAGAGCGCAACCCGCAGAACGGCGACCCAGGCCCGACGTGCACCGAGATCTCGATGCGGCCGGCACCCCGCACGCGTAGCGAAGATCCCTCACAGGCGCCAGCCGCTCAGCTGCCGCCAGCCTGTCGTCGATACGGCTGGAACTCGTAACCCGTCTACCAGTCGCGTGGCCGGTCGCCGATCCGGCCTGCCACTCCCCCAGACAGACAATGGCTGCGGGCGCCCGAAGGAGCACCGCCACCTTGATGTTGTGAGGACCGTTCGTCGGCACCAGGGGCCGGTAGGCTGCCGGCGCCGTCGGAGCGGGGCGGCGGCGCGGTCGAGGCGAGGAAGTCGTCGAGCATGGCGGTCTGTACGTCGTGGGGGAATCGGCCGGGGTCGAAGAGGGCCTGGACGACGAGGCCGTGCGTGAAGGCGACGGCGGCTGCGGCAAGTTGTTCCGGGTCGGTGCCGGCCGGGAGCTGACCGAGGTCGCGTGCGGCTTCGAGGTGGGGACGGATCGTCGAGCGCAGGCGGGTGTAGCGGTCGGCCTGTTCCGCGGTCAGGTCGGCGTCGGCGAGGGAGAGGTCCCAGGAACTGACCCAGATGCGGTTGCGGGCGGTGTCGCCCGGCGTCAACGGCAGGATGTCCAGGAGCATGGCGCGGACGGTGGCGAGTCCTGCGGCGGGACGCGCGCGGCGGGGTCTCTCCGCGGTGCGCTGTTCCAGGAGCTCCAAGGCGTGGGTGATCAGGGCCCGTTTGTTCGGGAAGTAGTGCATGAGCATCCCGGTCGAGACGCCCATCGCTGCGGCGACGGTACGCAGGGTCAGCCCACCGAACCCCTTGTCGGCGAGTACACGCCACACCGCCTCGGATACGTCCTTGCGGCGGGCTTCACGGTCTCCGGGTGCGGGCGGCATGCTGCTAGCTTACGTACCGAACGCTTGCTACGCACCTGGAGAGTGAGGCCTCATGTTCACCCTGGCGCTCGGCGACCATGCCCGACTCCGCCCCCTGGAGCCCTGGCAGGCACAGGAGTTCCTCGCCCACATCGATCGCGCCCGGCCCTCCGTGGATCCGTGGATCCCGTGGGCGACCTACAGCACCGACCTCGACTCGGCCAAGGCCTCCCTCCAGCGCTACGCCGACCGTCTGGCCGAGGACACGGGCCGGATATACGGGATCTGGCTGGACGGCACGCTGGTCGGCGGCGTCATGTTCACCCGCTTCGACAACGCCTCCGGGGTGTGCGAGATCGGCTGCTGGCTGGAGAAGGCCGGGGAGGGACGGGGCCTGGTGACCCGGGCCTGCCGGGTGCTGATCGACTGGGCCTTCCGGGAACGCGGGATGAGCCGCGTCGAGTGGTGGGTTTCAGCGGGCAACACCCGCAGCATCGAAGCCGCGCGCCGGCTGGGCATGACCCGTGACGGCGTGCTGCGGCAGCGTTATCCGTACCGAGGTGTGCGGCACGACAGCGAGGTCTGGTCGGTCCTTTCCGAAGAATGGCCCACTCCCGAGGACGTGTCCCGATCCGGCGTCCAGGCCGAGCTCGACCGGCTGATGCGTGTGTTCGTCGGCGCCTTCACCAACGTCGGCGACATCCGGCCGGACCTCGGAGTCATCCGCGACGTCTTCATTCCGCAGGGGAGGATCATCGCGAACGTCGGGGACGAGCCCGTGATCTACGACCTCGACGCGTTCATCGAGCCCCGGCAGAAGATGCTCACGGACGGGACGCTGACGGAATTCTCCGAATGGGAGGTCGCCGAACGGACCGAGATCGTCGGATCGATCGCGCACCGGTTCAGCGAATACCACAAGTCCGGCTTCCACCGAGGCGAGTGGTTCGAAGGGGCCGGCCACAAGACCACCCAGTTCGTGCGGACGCCGTCGGGGTGGAGGATGGCCTCGCTGGCCTGGGACGACGCGCCCGCCACCGGATGACCGTCCGCATCCCGGAGCGATGAGTCCCCGAGCGCCGAGTCTTCCCACGCCGAGGCCGGACTGGCCCAGGCGCAGGCCACCTTCGACGCTGCCCAGGCCGCCGCCGACGCCCAGCACCAGCAGTGGCGCCGGGGCCTGCGCCGCGACGCCTGGGTGGAGTTCATCGCCACCGTCGACAAGATCGGCGAAGAGGCTCGACTCTTCGCCGACACCCCAACCAGCCCACAGGCACTGCCCTGGATGGCTTCGGAGCGGCCATCCAGCAGGTGTGGACCACTTATGCGCTGGTAGAGCTCGAAGGTCCCTGGTACATCGTGGAGGCCGCTGACGTGGTCCGGGCCGCATGCACCAACCTGTCGCATGCAGTGAGCCGCACGCTGTAGCACCGCACTCCCGGTCAGGAACCGGAAGGGCAGCCGATGAATGAGGACATGAGTTTCGCCGCCACTGTTCTCCAACAGGCACGGGGCGCGTTCGTCGTCATGGCCCGGGAACACCTCAACAGCACTGACCACACCGAGCAGGAGGCCATGGCCTCGGCCGTCCTGGGCAGCGCTCCGCAGGCACCCGCCGATTAGTGCTCTGACCGAAACGGGTCGTCACCGGGTCGATGGTCATGGCGGTTGGACGTACGGAGACGTCTCATCCGACTGCTGGGGGTGTGGTGGCTGAGCCTGTCCGTGTGCGCAGGTCGACCGACCAGGCGGGGCGGAAGCTGCGACAGCCCGCTTCCCCGACCGGGCCTCGCTCGACGAGTTCGGACGGCTCGGCATCCGACTCACCCTCTCGGTTCCTGCTGGGCCGAGCAGGGCCACCCCGAGCGACACGACCGTAACCACACCGCGCAGAACCGACACTTCACGACTACCCGAGGTCGCACAACGCGAGCGCCCGCCATCCTGATGTGCTGACCGCGCAACGCCGCGAGCGCGCTCGCGGCATGAAGACCTTCGGTGGCCGCGCTTACGAGACACCTTCAGAGGCCCAGGCACGGAACAAAGTGAGCGCCTCGGACAGGTTGCCGGGCCCACAGGCGATACGGAACGTCTGCTTGGACGTCCAGGCCGTCACCCAGTCGTGCTCTCCCCGGGTGACCCTCTGCCGGGGGTACTCCCGGTCAGCCAGCTCCGTCTCCTCAAGATCGATCTTGATGGTCCAGCCGGGGTTGTCGAGCGTCGCGATCGTCACGCCCCACTCGTGTTCCCAGTCGCCGTCGCACTGTGAGGCGTACCAGCTTTGCAACCAATCAAGCACATTCTCGGGTTCGGACATGACGCAGATGCTAGGCGAAGCGCGCGGGGCCTGGGACCTGGTGAACGTTCCCCGACCTTCCGGTGCCCCACCGCCCACTCCCCGGGGAGCGGAGGTGGCCGGGGCGGCCGGTGGCAGCCGTGGACCGGCCGGTGGGCCGGCTGCGGATGCGGGAAGCGGGCGGGATGGCCGTCGAGTTGGGACGTCGGCGTTGTCAGTGGTGCGCTGTAGCTTCGGATGTGTTCGAGAGATCGTGCGAGAGGGGTGGATTCGTGGGTGTGGAGCGTACGTTGAGGGTCGTTCTGGTCGATGTCAACGACAAGGTGGTGGCGGCCTGGCGTTCCGCGTTCGCGGACACGCCCGAGGTCGAGATCCGGCAGGGCTCCATTCTCGATGTGGATGTCGACGCGTGGGTGTCCCCCACCAATGAGCGGGGCCGGATGGACGGTGGGGTCGACGCCGTCGTCAAGCGGCACCTCGGGGCCGGTATTCAGGTGCGGGTGCAGCGGGCGATCCGTGATCGGTTCGGCGGGAGTCTGCCGGTGGGCAGCGCGGTGTGTGTCCCGTCCGGGGCGGCCGTGCCGCGCTTTCTGATCTCGACGCCGACCATGCGGCAGTCCTCGCAGAACATCAGCGAGACCATGAACGTGGCGCTGGCGTGCGCGGCCGCGTTCCAGGCGGTGCATCTGCAGAACCGGGCGAAGCCCGGCAGCATCCGGTCGGTGGCGCTGGTGGGAATGGGCGCGCAGACAGGTCGGGTGCCCGCGCGGGTGTGCGCCAATCTGATGTGGACGGGCTACACCCTGTTCCAGGATCACGGGTTCACGGATTACGACGAGTTGCGAGCCGCGGTGTTGGGGCAGCTCGACGACATCGAGGGGGCGGGGTCCGCGCGGCGGGTTCGGATCAACGTGCCGGAGCGGCCTTCCTTTCGTCGCTGACGCGAACACTCCGCAGGCCGGCACCGCACAGGGCGGCGACGCCGGCGACGACCTTGTCGAATCCATTCAGCATGCCGACGGACCCGAAGGGCCGTCCGCTTCGATTCCTGGGAGTTCTGCCGTCGTGAGTGATGTCGACGTTCCGGCCGCGGGCGAGGCGGGTTCCTCGGATGGGGACCCGTTGGGGCTGGCCGAACTGTTCACCGGTGGTGGTGAGCCGTGGCTTCCGTTGTTGGGTCCGGTGATCGAGGCGCAGCCGGGAGCTGCCGATTTCATCGGTCCGAAGCGCAGTCCGGAGGTGGTTCCGGTGCGCGAGTTGACGTTCCAGGCGCTGAAGCCGCACCCGCCGCAGAAGTGGAAGGTGGTCGTCTTCGGACAGAACCCGTATCCGCGGGCGGAGAGCGCGACCGGCATCGCGATGTTCGACAACACCTTCAATGACTGGAAGGACAGTCAGTTCGGTCGGGTGGTCAGCATTCGCTGCATCATCAAGGCGGCCGCGATGTGGAAGTACGGCATCGTCAAGAAGACTCCGATCGCCGACATCCGGGCCTTGTTGAAGAAGGAGGACACGGTTCCGCCGCCGGAGTGGTTCCAGGCGATGCTCACCCAGGGTGTGCTGCTGCTGAACGCCTCCCTCACGGCGAGTGCGGACGGGGCGATGCCGACCGATCGGCACACGTCGTTCTGGCGGCCCGTGGCCGAGCAGATCGTCGAGGAGATCCTTCGGGCGAAGCAGGATGCCGAGGAGGAGGATCGGGGTGTGGTGTTCGCCTGGTGGGGCGCGCATGCCCGGAGCCTGAAGAGGGTCGTCCAGCGGCTGGAGAAGAAGTACCCGGGGGTCGAGGTCCGGCACCTGGACCACGCGAATCCGGCGGCGCAGGGGGACATTTTCTGCGAGGGGGACCACTTCGCCCAGGTGAACGACGCCCTCGCGGCGGTGGGGGCCGAGCCGGTCGACTGGTTGCCGCAGAAGGGCTGGGACCAGGAGGCGGCGGGGGCCGGTGGGTCGGAGGGTGGTGGCGTCGCGGAGCGGATGGGGGCGTTCATCGCGTCGACGATGGAGCTGCACCAGCTGTATCTGGAGCGGCTCACGAGCGTCAAGGACGAAGGGCTCGTCCTTCCGCCTGTCACCGGGGTGTTCGACACGCCGGTGATGGATTTCCGAAAGGCCGTCGAGCCGGTGTCGCGGGTACTCGCACATCTGGATCGGCACATCGAGCGGTCGAGTCGGTTCGGGGAGGCCAAGGTCGCCGAGGCGGAGCGCGTGGGCGGGCTGTCCGCGGAGGGGGCGTACGGAGAGGGATTGTCCGCCGACGCGATCTCGGCGCTGTACCTGTACACGTGTGAGTCCACGTTCTACCGCGAGATCAACGCCGTGCTGCGTTCTCCGGACCGGGAGCGGCTGGTGCCGTACCTGCCGTACCTGAGGTTGCTGTTCTCGGCGGTGGCGGCGTTGCCGGCGCAGACGCGACCGTTGTGGCGTGGTGTTGCGTTGGATCTGCGGTCCCAGTATCCGGCGGGGCGGACGGTGACGTGGTGGGGTGTGTCGTCGTGCACGTCCGAGTTGGGCGTGGCTCGGGCATTCCTCGGGAATCGTGGCAGGCGGACCTTGTTCGAGGTGACGCCGGCGCGGGCAGTGGGTATCCGCCGGTTCTCCGCGTTCACGGGCGAGGAGGAGTACATCCTCGCGCCGGGCACGCAGCTGAAGGTGACGGAGGTGAAGGCCGAGCGTGGGGGGCTGTGCACCGTGCGCCTGACCGAGTTGGAGGGTCAGGGGTTGGTTTCTTAGGCGCAATACCGGTGATTTAGGTGCCTTTCAGGCGTCTGCTGGTTGGTTTGGTGGGTGGCACCAGCGTGACGGTGTGAGTCGGTGGTGGGGGTGGGTTGCGGTGGTGGGGGTGTTTGAGGTGCCAGTTGGTCATCTTGCGTTTGATGACGCGGGGGTTGGAGCGTCGTCTGCGGGGTGGTAGGAGTCGTTCGAGCAGTTCACGGGTGGTGTGGGTGAGGGCTTGGTGGAGTCGTGAGGGGGGAAAGTGCCGCCTGGTCGGTGACGTGGCGGCGGGTGGCGTTGAGGGTGCGGGTGAAGGAGATCCGGTCCGGATCGAGACCGGCCTCATGGGCGGTCTGGTGCATCATGTCCCGC
>NZ_JAGGOS010000021.1 GCF_018614205.1 Streptomyces sp. ISL-36
CCCGGGGACAGCGCCCGCAGGCAGGCCCCCGCGACAGAGGCCCTGACCGGACCCCGGGCGGAGTCCGCATGCCGAGCCCCTGGACGGAGCCCCCCGAGCCCCGGGACGGAGCCCCCCGGGCCCCCGGGACGGAGCCCCCGGACCCTGGACGGAGCCCCCCGTACCCCCCCGGGACAGCGCCCCACGGACAGAGCCGCAGGCAGGCCCCCGGACAGCGCCCGCAGGCACGCCCCCCGGGTCGGGGCACCTGCCCGCGCCCGCGGTGCGTCTAGCCCGAGCAGCCCCCGCACTGGCACGGCCCGCCGGACTGGCAGCCGCAGCCGCAGCCCGAGCCGCACCCGCAGGCGCCGAGGACGGGCAGGAGGACCGCGTCGCGCGGAGCCTCCTGCTGGGGGTGGGGGTCGGTGATGGCGGATTCGGCCATGGGGTCCCTCCTCGAAGGCGTACGTCGCCTCCCCATTGCATGCCCACCCCGCCGGGCGCATCAACGGCGCACAGAAGTGCGACCCGCCGCCCCGGACCGTCGGCGCCCCCGGCCTACGCCCCCTCCACCGGCGCGTCCGAGTGCTGCAGCTCGTCCGCGTGCTCGCCCGTCACCAGGTACACCACCCGCTTCGCCACCGACACCGCGTGGTCCGCGAACCGCTCGTAGTAGCGGCCCAGCAGCGTCACGTCGACCGCCGTCTCGATGCCGTGCTTCCAGCGGTCGTCCATCAGGTGCTGGAAGAGCGTCCGGTGCAACAGGTCCATCTCGTCGTCGTCCTGCTCCAGCTGCAGCGCCAGGTCGACGTCCTTCGTGATGATGACCTCGGCCGCCTTCGCCATCAGGCGCTGCGCCAGCTGACCCATCTCCAGGATCGTGGCGTGCAGGTCCCGCGGCACCGCGGTGTCCGGGAACCGCAGCCGCGCCAGCTTCGCGACGTGCTGGGCCAGGTCGCCGGAGCGCTCCAGGTCCGCGCTCATGCGGAGCGAGGTCACGACGATCCGCAGATCCGTCGCCACCGGCTGCTGCCGCGCGAGCAGTGCTATCGCCCGGGCCTCCAGGTCGTGCTGCAGATCGTCGACCTTCTGGTCCGCCGCGATCACACTCTCCGCGAGCTTCAGGTCGGCGTCGAGCATCGCCGTCGTGGCGCGCCCGATCGCCGACCCGACCAGGCGGGCCATCTCGACCAGGCTCTCGCCGATGGAGTCCAGTTCCTCGTGGTACGCGTCCCGCATCGATGTCCCTCTCTCACGAACGTCCGGGGTCCGGGTGGGGCTCGGACCCCCACGCTCCCACGTTCCGTCCCGTACGCGTCCGGCTCCTCCACCCCAAATGAATCAACCCTTTCCCCTCGGTGAACTCTGGGCGACGCACGTCGCCCTCCCGGGCAGGGCAAATGAACCGCCACCGTCCCCACGGTGAACTCTGGGCGACGACTGTTCGAGCAGCCACTCGGACGGCTGGGAGAGTGTCCGTCACCCCGCATAACCTGGGTGCATGGACGTGAACGCGGCGGTCGCCGCATTGGCCGCGATCGCCGGGGTGTGCACCGGCGTGATCGCCATGCTGGCGTTCCGCTGGAGCGAACGCGACCAGGCGCGGCCGACCCGTACCTCCCTGCACACCGACGCCGTGCTCCCGCCCGGCGTCGACACCGTGCTGTCCGTGCTGCGCTCCTCCGCCGTCGTCCTCGACGAGAGCGACTCGGTGGTCAAGGCCAGCTCGGCGGCGTACGCCCTCGGCCTGGTCCGCGGCGGAAAGCTGGCCGTCGAGCCCATGCTCAACATGGCCCGTGACACCCGCCGCGACGGAGAGATACGCCAGGTCGAGCTGGACCTGCCGCGGCGCGGGACCGGTCGCGGCGAGGCCCTCGCCGTCTCGGCCCGGGTCGCGCCGCTCGGCTCCCGCCTGGTGCTGCTCCTGGTCGAGGACCTGACGGAGGCCCGCCGTATCGAAGCGGTACGGCGCGACTTCGTCGCCAACGTCAGTCACGAGCTCAAGACGCCGACGGGCGCGCTGTCCCTGCTCTCCGAGGCTGTCATGGACGCATCGGACGACCCCGAGGCGGTCACCCGCTTCGCCGGCCGCATGCAGATCGAGGCGACCCGGCTCACCAACCTCGTACAGGAGCTCATCGACCTCTCCCGGGTGCAGAACGACGACCCGCTGGAGGACTCCGAGCCCGTACGGGTGGACGAACTGGTCGCCGAGGCCATCGACCGCTCCCGGCACACCGCGTCCACCAAGCAGATCACCATGGCGTCGAACGTCTGGGCACCCGAAGGGCCCGAGCAGGGTGGTGGGGGGCGACGGGAGGGAGGGACCGCCGACCTCTACGTCTGGGGCAGCCGCGGCCAGCTCGCCGCCGCCCTCGGCAACCTCGTCGAGAACGCCGTCAACTACTCACCGGCCCACACCCGGGTCGGCATCGCGGCCCGCAAGATCACCGCGCCCGGTGGCGACCTCATCGAGATAGCCGTCACCGACCAGGGCATCGGCATCCCCGACAAGGACAAGGAGCGCATCTTCGAGCGCTTCTACCGCGTCGACCCCGCCCGCTCCCGCGCCACCGGCGGCACGGGTCTGGGCCTGGCCATCGTCAAGCACGTGGCCGCCTCGCACGGCGGCGAGGTCGCAGTCTGGAGCACCGAAGGCCAGGGCTCCACCTTCACCCTGCGGCTGCCCGAGGCGGGCGCCGTACGGGACCGCCGATCATCCGCTTCCGCCTCCCCCACCCCCGATCTCATGACCGAACCGCTCCCTGCCCCGGAGGTCCTTCCGTGACCCGAGTGCTCGTCGTCGAGGATGAGGAATCCTTCAGCGACGCCCTGTCGTACATGCTCCGCAAGGAAGGCTTCGAGGTCGCGGTCGCCGCGACCGGGCCCGACGGACTCGACGAGTTCGAGCGCAACGGAGCGGATCTCGTCCTCCTCGACCTGATGCTTCCGGGCCTGCCCGGTACGGAGGTCTGTCGCCAGCTGCGCGGCCGCTCCAACGTCCCGGTCATCATGGTGACCGCGAAGGACAGTGAGATCGACAAGGTCGTCGGCCTGGAGATAGGAGCCGACGACTACGTGACCAAGCCCTTCTCCTCGCGGGAGCTGGTGGCCCGCATCCGCGCGGTCCTGCGCCGCCGCGGCGAGCCGGAGGAGGTCACCCCCGCGGCCCTGGAGGCAGGACCGGTCCGTATGGACGTGGACCGCCATGTCGTCACGGTCTCGGGCGGCAAGGTCGACCTCCCCCTGAAGGAGTTCGACCTTCTGGAGATGCTGCTGAGGAACGCGGGCCGCGTGCTCACCCGTATGCAGCTGATCGACCGGGTCTGGGGCGCGGACTACGTCGGCGACACCAAGACCCTCGACGTCCACGTCAAGCGCCTGCGCGCCAAGATCGAGCCCGACCCGGGCGCGCCGCGGTACCTGGTGACGGTCCGGGGCCTCGGCTACAAGTTCGAGCCGTAAAGAGCCGTAGACGGTACGTACCCGATCCGAGCCGTAGGCCGTACGTATACGAAAGGGCGCCCCACCGGAGTGATCCGGTGGGGCGCCCCGTCGTACGTCAGTGGCCGGCCTCGTGGCTCGCCTCGCCCGTCGGGGTGGAGCCGTGGGCGGCCTCCCCCGTCGGCGTGGCGGTCGGGGAGCCGGTCGGCGTGGCGGCCGGGGGCTTCGGGACCTCGACCGGACCGAACTCCTTGAAGTAGCTGGTCGCCGGGACGACGTACGCCTGCAGGCTCACGTCACCGGTCCGGCTCAGCTTGAAGACGACCTGCTGGGCGTCGCCGTTCTTCGCGGCCTCGCTGCCGTTCTCGATCGTCGCGGAGGCGTTGCCCTGGCCGCCGATGACGACCGAACCGCCCGCGGGGACGGTGATGGGGCCGTCGCCCTCGGCGGCCTTCAGCTTCACCGTCGCCTTGGTGCCCGGCAGGGTGATCGCGTCGAGCGTCTGCGGTGCGCTGCCATTGTTGAAGACCGTGGCCGAGACGACGGCCGGACCCTTCACGGACGCGTCCGGCTGAGTGATCACCAGCGCGTTCTGGACCTTGACGTCGTCCACCGTGACGGCGGCGTTGTCCGGCCGGACGCCGAGCGTCTGCGCGTCATTGCCCGCACCACAGGCGGACAGCGAGGCGATCGAGATCACGAGGGCGGTGGCGGCGAGGGCGCCGCGTCGAAGGCTGCGGCTCACGGCGGCGGCATCTCCTAGGACGTACGGACGAGCTATGGACAGGAAGGCCGGCTGACGGTCGAGCTGAGGATCGATCGGCCAGGGACGAGCGAGAGGAGCTAAAGGCGTGTCAGCGGGCTTAGGTTACCGAGCCGCACTCTCCGTCCCGCACCCGACCCGCCCCTTCGTGCCCGTGGGTGCTCGCCGCGCTCGTCGTGGCGGCCGGATCACGACGCATTGACCCGCCGTTCACAAAACTGTCTTGATCAATTCGACGGCCGTCCCCGCATTCCGTCGTCCGTGCCGCGGAAAAACCCGCGCCGGCCGCTCGGTGATCAATTCGGGATTCGGTCCGGGATGCATCCGTACGAGTGATCGGCCCTCGAACGGAGTACGTGAAGATGCCCCTCCTGAACCCGACAAAACGGGACATCGCTCCTTCTTCTCGGGCCATCGGGGAGGTGTGACGTCCACGTTTCTCTCCGTCCATGCAGCCGCTCCGACCTGCGAATACCGCCTTCCGGAAGCCCTCCGCAGCACGATCGCGTCGCTGTTGTCAAGCCCCGAGATATGCCCTGACCTGCGAAAACGCCATTCAGAAGAAGCCGTATCCGTGTTACCCTGGATAGCCACGGAAGGGGTACCTGTCACATGACGTTCAAGGTTGGCGACACCGTGGTCTATCCCCATCACGGGGCCGCGCTGATCGAGGCCATCGAAACTCGCCAGATCAAAGGCGTGGACAAGACCTACTTGGTGCTCAAGGTCGCCCAGGGCGACCTGACGGTTCGTGTCCCGGCGGACAATGCGGAGTTCGTCGGTGTTCGCGACGTGGTCGGGCAGGACGGGCTGGACCGGGTCTTCGAGGTGCTGCGTGCGCCGTACGCCGAAGAGCCGACGAACTGGTCCCGTCGCTACAAGGCAAATCTCGAGAAGCTCGCCTCCGGCGATGTCATCAAGGTCGCCGAAGTAGTGCGCGACCTGTGGCGCCGGGAGCGGGAGCGCGGTCTTTCCGCAGGCGAGAAGCGCATGCTCGCCAAGGCGCGGCAGATTCTGGTGAGCGAGCTGGCGCTCGCGGAGAACACGAACGAGGACAAGGCCGAGGCTCTCCTCGACGAGGTCCTCGCGTCCTGATGTGAAGCGATGCCGCGGTGCCCGTTGACGTGCTGTGAACACACAGTGCTGTCGTCGGGCGCTGCGGCATGTCCGCCTCCTGCCCGACGCACCGTACGATCCGGCCCGCCGTACGGTCGCTCGTCGTACGGTCCCATACCCGCCGCACGGTCGACCCGTCGTACGGGCCGATACCCGTCGTACGCCGGCTGCACCGTGTCCGACCCGCCGCACGCGGCGTCCACCGCGTCCGACCCGCCGTACGCGCGTCCACCGCACGGCCGCCCGCCGCCGCGGACCCGTAAGGATCACCTCTCGGGCGCGTACCCCTGACCCCTTGCCCCCTCGCGTATTCCTCGCGCCACATCCCCTGTGCCGCGCGGGACGCCCCGACCGTCGTCACGGAAAGGGCCGGTCACAGCGTCCGTCCGGCACTCCCCCCACCTTCGGCCGGGGGCACCCCCAGGCCATACCCACGTGGGCCGAGGAAACAAACCTGCCGGAGTGGAACCGATGACAGACGAAACGCGTCCTTCCCCCTACGCCTCCGGCGTGGGAGGTGCCCCCAGCACCGCCGTGGTGATTCCCGCGGCAGGCCGGGGCGTACGCCTCGGCCCGGGCGCCCCCAAAGCGCTCCGCGCCCTGAACGGCACCCCCATCCTCATCCACGCCGTTCGGGCGATGGCGGCCTCCCGCGCCGTCTCCCTCGTCGTCGTGGTCGCCCCCTCCGACGGCGCAGCCGAGGTCAAGAACCTCCTCGACACCCACGCGCTGCCCGAGCGCACCGACTACCTGGTCGTCCCCGGCGGGGACACCCGCCAGGAGTCCGTACGGCTCGGCCTCGAAGCCCTGCCCGAGGGCATCACCACGGTCCTCGTCCACGACGCGGCCCGCCCGCTGGTCCCGGTCGACGTCGTCGACGCCGTCATCGAGGCGGTACGGGACGGGGCCGTCGCCGTCGTCCCCGCCCTCCCGCTGGCGGACACCGTCAAGGAGGTCGAGCCCGCCGAGAAGAAGGGCGAGGCCGAGCAGGTCGTCGCCACCCCCGAGCGCTCCCGGCTGCGCGCCGTCCAGACCCCGCAGGGCTTCGACCACGACACCCTCGTCAATGCCCACGCCACCGTCGCCCTCACGGGTGACGGCGCCACCGACGACGCCGGGATGGTCGAACGCCTCGGCGCCCCCGTCGTGGTCGTCCCCGGACACGAGGAGGCGTTCAAGGTGACCCGCCCGCTCGATCTCGTACTGGCCGAGGCCGTACTCGCCCGCAGGAGGGCCAACGATGGCTTCTGAGCCGCTGAGGATGCCCCAGGTCGGCATCGGCACCGACGTCCACGCCTTCGAGAAGGGCCGCGCCCTGTGGTGCGCCGGGCTCCTCTGGGAAGGGGAGGAGTACGGGCTCGCCGGGCACTCCGACGGCGACGTCGCCGCCCACGCGGCCTGCGACGCCCTCTTCTCCGCCGCCGGCATCGGCGACCTCGGCGCCCACTTCGGCACCTCCCGCCCCGAGTGGTCCGGCGCCTCCGGCGTCACCCTCCTCGCCGAGGCCGCCCGCATCGTCCGCGCCGAGGGATACGAGATCGGCAACGTCGCAGTCCAGGTCATCGGCGTCCGCCCGAAGGTCGGCAAGCGCCGCGACGAGGCGCAGAAGGCGCTGAGCGAGGCGGTCGGCGCCCCCGTGTCCGTCTCCGGCACGACCACGGACGGCCTCGGCCTGACCGGCCGCGCCGAAGGCCTCGCCGCCGTCGCGACCGCGCTCGTCGTCCGCGTACAGCCGTAGAAGGCCGTAGAAGGCCGCGGAAGGCCCCGGCGGCGGGGGAGCGGCGGGGAAAAAGACGCCCCGCGACCGGGAATCGGTCGCGGGGCACTACCACACGCCCACTACCCTGGAGTGGTGACTATTCGCCTGTACGACACCAGCGCCCGGCAGATCCGTGACTTCACCCCGCTCACACCGGGTCACGTCTCGATCTACCTCTGTGGCGCGACCGTCCAGGCCGCCCCGCACATCGGCCACATCCGTTCGGGGCTGAACTTCGACATCATGCGCCGCTGGTTCGAGTACCGCGGCTACGACGTCACGTTCGTGCGCAACGTCACCGACATCGACGACAAGATCATCACCAAGGCGGCCGACCAGGGCCGCCCCTGGTGGTCCATCGGCTACGAGAACGAACGCGCCTTCAACTCCGGTTACCAGGCGCTCGGATGCCTCCCGCCCACCTACGAGCCCCGCGCGACCGGCCATGTCACCGAGATGGTCGAGATGATGCGCGGCCTCATCGAGCGCGGACACGCCTACGAGGCCGACGGCAGCGTCTACTTCGACGTGCGCTCCTTCCCCGGCTATCTCGCGCTGTCCAACCAGGACATCGACGACCTGCGCCAGCCCGCCGAGGAAGGCATCACCGGCAAGCGCGACCCGCGCGACTTCGCGATGTGGAAGGCGTCCAAGCCGGGTGAGCCCGACTGGGAGACGCCCTGGGGCCGCGGCCGTCCCGGCTGGCACCTGGAGTGCTCGGCGATGGCCCACAAGTACCTGGGCTCCGCCTTCGACATCCACGGCGGCGGCCTCGACCTGATCTTCCCCCACCACGAGAACGAGATCGCCCAGGCCAAGGCCTACGGCGACGACTTCGCCTCGTACTGGGTGCACAACGCCTGGGTCACCATGAGCGGCGAGAAGATGTCGAAGTCGCTCGGCAACTCGGTACTCGTCTCCGAGATGGTCAAGAACTGGCGCCCCATCGTCCTGCGCTACTACCTCGGCACCCCTCACTACCGCTCGATGATCGAGTACAGCGAGGAGTCCCTGCGCGAGGCCGAGTCCGCGTTCGCACGCATCGAGGGCTTCGTCCAGCGCGTCACCGAGAAGGCCGGCAAGACCGTCCCGCCCGCCACCGAGGTGCCGCCCGCCTTCGCCGACGCCATGGACGACGACCTCGGCGTCCCCCAGGCGCTCGCGATCATCCACACCACCGTCCGGCAGGGGAACGCGGCCCTCGCCGCCGACGACAAGGACGAGGCCATCGCCCGCGTCGCCGAGGTCCGCGCCATGCTCGGCGTCCTCGGCCTCGACCCCCTCGACCCGCACTGGGCCGAGGAGAACGACCGCGGTGAGGAACTGCACGGCGTCGTCGACACCCTCGTACGGCTCGTGCTCCAGCAGCGCGAGTCGGCCCGCGAACGCAAGGACTGGGCGACCGCGGACGCCATTCGCGACCAGCTCACCCAGTCCGGCCTCGTCATCGAGGACAGCCCGGACGGCCCCCGCTGGACGCTCGGCACCCGCTGAGCGACCGGACGGGGCACGCACGGATGTGCCGCTCGGCCAGCCGGGCGGCACACTTCACATACAGACTTGTGTACGAGATCTACAGCTACAGGTAGATCGGAGATCGACAGGAATAGGTAGTCATGGCCGGGAACAGCCAGCGCAGGAACCGTCGCACGTCCAACAAGAAGGGTGCGACGGTCGGCAGCGGTGGCCAGCGGCGCAAGGGCCTCGAGGGCAAGGGCCCCACGCCGCCCGCCTCCGCCCGCAAGGGTCACAAGAAGAACCGCATCGCCAACGCGCAGGCCAAGCATGCCGCCGCCCGCCGCCCCGCCCCCCGCCGCGGCGGCCCCAAGGGCACCTCCGAGATGGTCGTCGGCCGCAACCCGGTCTTCGAGGCCCTGCGCGACGGCGTCCCCGCGGTCACGCTCTACGTGCAGCAGTTCATCGACAACGACGAGCGCGTACGCGACGTCCTCAAGCTCGCCGGCGACCGCGGCAACATCAACCTGATGGAAGCCCCGCGCCAGGAGCTCGACCGGCTGACCAACGGGCTCAACCACCAGGGCCTGGTCCTGCAGGTCCCGCCGTACGAGTACGCCCACCCCGAGGACCTCACCGCGGCCGCCTACGACGCCCACGAGGACCCGCTGATCGTCGCCCTCGACGGCGTCACCGACCCCCGCAACCTCGGCGCGATCGTCCGCTCCGTCTCCGCCTTCGGCGGCCACGGCGTCGTCGTCCCCGAGCGCCGCGCCGCCGGCATGACCGCCGGCGCCTGGAAGTCCTCGGCCGGCACCGCCGCCCGCACCCCGGTCTCCCGCGTCACCAACCTGACCCGGGCGCTGGAGGGCTTCCAGAAGGAAGGCCTCACGGTCGTCGGCCTCGCCGCCGACGGCGAGCACACGGTCGAGGACCTCGAAGCGCTCGACGGCCCGGTCGTCATCGTCATCGGCAGCGAGGGCAAGGGCCTCGGCCGCCTCGTCGGCGAGACCTGCGACTACCGCGTCCGCATCTCCATGCCGGGCGGAGCGGAGTCGCTGAACGCCGGTGTCGCCGCCGGCATCGTCCTCTACGAGGTCGCCCGGCGCCGCTCGCACTGACACCTCGCGCGCGCCACGTACGGCGTACACGGAGCAGGGCCCACCTCGCTGAGCTGGGCCCTTTCCCGTAACGGGCGATCTTGACGGGTCTCGGACATTCCGAGCCCGTCAAGGCAGTGTCCTAACCCCGCGTCACTCGGTTAGATGAGTGTGGACACCAGAACGCCCCGGCCGGGGTTCGACGATCAGCCCGCGCTGAGCATGGTCAAAGTGGATTCCGACCCCGCGCAGGTCATCGTGAACCACGCCAGCTTCCGTGTGCGGCTCGCGCCGGCCCAGCAGCCGAAGTTCGCCGCGGCCTCCCGCGGCTCCGCCCTCGCCGGAGCCGCCGCGGGCGCGACCGCGGCGCGCCGCCGCCCCGTCGTATGGACCGGAAAGTCCGCGCCCGGCGACCCCGGCGCGACCGGGCTCCTCCAGGCCGTGCGGGAGTCCTCCGTCTCCACCCTCGAACCCCCGGCGCCCCGCTCACCCCTCGACGCCGGCGCCACCCAGGCGATCCCGCGCATCGACGACACGATGCCGACGCAGGTCGTCCCCGCCGCCGGCCCCCCGCTGCTGCCCCCGATGCGGCGCGCCGAAGGCGCCTACGACGACCTCCCGCAGGACGAGGCGTACGGACAGCAGCCGTACGACGACGGCGACGAGGACCGCGCCCGGCCGAACCGCCACGGCGCCGACCCCGTCCGGCACGCCTACTACCCGGGCCGCCGGATGAACCTCGGCGTGGTGCTCCTCCCGCTCCGCGTCTTCCTCGGCTTCATCTCCGTCTACGCCGGCATGGGCAAGCTCTGCGACCCCGTCTACTTCGACGGCGGCGAACGCGGCTCCATGGTCAACTGGCTCAACTCGCTGCATCCCTGGGCGCTCGCCGAGCCCCTGCGCGACTTCGCCCTCCAGCACCCCGTCGGCGCCGGCCTGACGGTCGCCTTCCTCCAGGTCGTCGTCGGCGTCCTCACCGTCCTCGGACTCTGGCAGCGGGTCGCCGCCGTCTTCGGCGCCCTGCTCTCCGCCGCGCTCATCCTCACCGTCAGCTGGAAGACCGTCCCGGTCTACGAGGCCCCCGACTTCATCTTCCTCGCCGCCTGGTCCCCGCTGATCATCGCCGGCGCCCCCGTCTACTCCATCGACGCCCGCCTCGCCGGCGAAGCCTGGCGGACACTCGGGCCCCGCTCCGAACTCTGGCAGCTCCGCCGCCGGGTCCTGCGCCGCGGCGCCCTGGTGACCTCCGTCGTCGTCGGCCTCACCCTGCTCCTCGGCTCCATCCTCGGCGGGGCCGTACGGTCCACCGAGATGGTCACCGTCCCGGGCCCGAACGACGACCCGATCAACCACCTGCCCGGCCGGACCCTCCCGCAGGAGCCCGGCTCCCAGAGCCCGTCCCGCTCCGCCTCCACCCAGCCCAAGCCGTCGGCGACCACCGGCGCGAGCGGCGAGGGCGAGGACGAGGAAACAGCCTCGCCGAGCGAGAGCGCACGGGAGACCGGCCGCGCCGAGAGCCGGCCCACCGCCACCCAGGGCACCGGCACCGGCAGCTCCCCGACCCAGTCCCGGCCCGCGTCCCCGCCGTCCAGCAGCTCGGGCCCGAGCAGCACGGGCGGGACCTCCGGAGGCTCCGGCGGCACGGACGGCGGCTCCTCGGACGGCGGCTCGACCAGCGGCGGCAACCGCAACCCGATCGGCGGCCTGCTGGGCTGACGCCCAGGGGACGGTACGTACGGGAAAGGGGCCGCACCCACGGGGTGCGGCCCCTTCCTCATGCCCGGCGAGCCCGTCGCGTACGGGCGTTCCCGCGCGTGCGAGAGGCCGGGCACGAGAGGTCGCCTACGAGAGGCTGTCAGGCTCCCTGGGCGGCCAGCTCCTTGGCCGCCTCCGTGAGGTCCTTCGCCGTGTCGATGGCCCGCCAGTAGGCCCCCTGAGGCAGCGGGAAGCCCGCCAGGCGGCGGTCCCTGGCCAGTTGGGGGAAGGTGGTGCGCTCGTGGTCGCCCAGGTCCGGGAGGAGCTTGGTGAACTCCGCGGAGAAGACGTACACGCCGGCGTTGATGAGATACGGCGACGGCGGCGACTCGATGAAGTCGGTGATGTGCCCGAAGGTGTCGGTCTCGACGGCGCCCCACGGGATCCGGGGGCGGGCGAGCGCGAGCGTGGCGGTGGCGGCCCGCTCGGCGTGGAACTCCGCCATCTCACGCAGGGAGAAACGGGTCCAGATGTCGCCGTTGGTGGCGTACCAGGGCTGAGCGGGCTCAGGCAGACGCGCGGCGGCGTACTTGAGGCCGCCGCCACGGCCGAGCGGCTCCGACTCGACGACGGTCGTCACACGGAGCGGCAGATCGGCGCTCGCCAGCCAGTCCTGGAGCACCTCGGCGAGATGGCCGCAGGACACGACGGCGTCCGTGACGCCCTCGGCGGCGAGCCAGGAAAGCTGATGGCCGATGATCGGGGTCCCGGTGCCCGGGATCTCGACCATCGGCTTGGGGCGGTCGTCGGTGTACGGGCGCAGGCGCGAGCCCTGGCCGCCCGCCAGGACCACGGCCTGCGTCGGGAAGGTATGCATGGCGCGAACGATATGCGTACCCCGTGAGCCGGGCGCTCAGTGTCGTGAGGCGCGGTCGCGGTTCAGCCGGCGAGCATCACGCCGGTCGCGAACGAGGTGTCGCAGACGGGGCGGGAGTAGGACTGGGCGCGTGTGGGTCCGTAGTGCTTGACCGCGGCACGGCCGAGGGCGCGCGCGATGGACATGCAGTGCTTGGCGAGGGACGGACGGTTCTCGACCTCGCGCTGGAGGTGGGTGAGAGCCGTTCCGGGGTCCTTCTCCTGAAGCTCTGCGAGGAGCTGGTCGCGCAGAATATCCTGCGGGGCACGGGACTTGGCGGGGGCGGAGACGTCCGTGGAGGATGCGGTGAGCATCTGGGTCCCGGAGCCCTGGCCGGCCCACGGCACCGCGGACACCGCGAGCGTGCCGGAGAGCACCAGGACGACGGGCAGGACCAGAGCGAGAGAGCGGCCGATACGGCGGGCAGTGTGCGTCACGCAGGCGAGCGTAGCGGCCGGTGATGACATGGCGACATTGAGTCACTCTCCCGAGGGATGGTTCGAGGCGGCTTTTCGAATCCCGTGTTGACGCCGCGTCCCGGGCGGCGCCCGAATTGGCCGGTCTGCCGGGGTATTTGTCGACACGGGCGTGGCGTACGCGAACGGCCCCGCATCTGCAACAGATGCGGGGCCATACGGAGCTGCTGGGTCAGCCGGTGAGACGCTCACCCGTCGAGGTGGAGAAGACGTGCAGCTCGTCCGCGCGCGGTACGACGTGCAGCGTGGAGCCCTTCTCCGGCACGGCCCGGCCGCCGACGCGGACGACCAGGTCCTTGTCCTCGCCGCCGACGCGGGAGGAGCCGTAGACGTAACCGTCGGCGCCGAGCTCCTCGACGACGTTCACGGAGACGGCCAGGCCCTCCTTGCTGGTGGCGCCCGAGACGTCGAAGTGCTCGGGGCGGATGCCGACCGTGACGGTCGTGTCGCCCTTGGCGGAGGCCGCGGACAGTGCGTCACGGGAGACCGGGACGACGCTGTTGCCGAACTTCACGCCGCCGTCGGTGATCGGGACCTCGACCAGGTTCATGGCCGGGGAGCCGATGAAGCCGGCGACGAAGAGGTTGGCCGGACGGTCGTACATGTTGCGCGGCGAGTCGACCTGCTGGAGCAGACCGTCCTTGAGCACGGCCACGCGGTCGCCCATGGTGAGGGCCTCGACCTGGTCGTGGGTGACGTACACGGTGGTGATGCCGAGCCGGCGCTGCAGGCTGGCGATCTGCGTACGGGTCGAGACACGCAGCTTGGCGTCGAGGTTCGACAGCGGCTCGTCCATGAGGAAGACCTGAGGCTCACGCACGATGGCGCGACCCATGGCGACACGCTGACGCTGACCGCCGGAGAGCGCCTTCGGCTTGCGGTCCAGGTACGGGGTGAGGTCGAGGATCTTCGCGGCCTCTTCGACCTTGGCGCGGATCTCGGCCTTGTTGACGCCGGCGATCTTGAGCGCGAAGCCCATGTTGTCGGCGACGGTCATGTGCGGGTACAGCGCGTAGTTCTGGAACACCATGGCGATGTCCCGGTCCTTCGGCGGCAGGTGCGTGACGTCGCGGTCACCGATGCGGATGGAGCCGCCGTTGACGTCCTCCAGGCCCGCGAGCATGCGCAGGGAGGTCGACTTTCCGCAGCCGGAGGGGCCGACGAGGACGAGGAACTCGCCGTCCTCGATCTCGATCTCGAGCTGGTCGACGGCGGGCTTGTCGGACCCCGGGTAGAGCCGGGTCGCCTTGTCGAACGTGACAGAAGCCATGGTGATGTGTCCCTTCACCGGCAGGAACGTGCCGGACGATCCGAGTAAAGGAAGGATTGAGGTCTAGTCCACCAGGGTGAACTCCCCGTGACGCTACCTGGCGATTGCGGATCTGTCAGCAGTCCGTGGTCGGCGAGATTTTCGATTGAGGCGGGGCGGGGGTTCGTTACACTGCACTCGCTGCCTCCTTAGCTCAGCTGGCCAGAGCACCGCTCTTGTAAAGCGGGGGTCGTCGGTTCGAACCCGACAGGGGGCTCACGGCAAAGGGCCAGCGCAGGGGCATGTTCCCCCGGCGCTGGCCCTTTCGCATGATCACGGCCGTGCCACCTGCGTGCCGTGGGCGTCAGAAGATCTGGCTCGCTCCCTGTCCGGGGGCCCAGCCCAGGACTCCGGCCTTGAAGGGGGCGCGCCAGTCGCCCGTGCCCTGGTAGCGGTAGACGATCTCGCGCGGGTCGGACGGGTTCGAGAGGTACGCGATCAGGTCGGGGTGGCCGTCGTTGTTGCCGTCGCCGATGCTGACGATCCGGCTGTAGGCGTTCCAGCCGCCGCCGAGCTTCACGCGGGGGGCGAAGGTGCCGTCGCCCGTGCCGAGGTACATCCAGAGGACGCCGTCCCTGTCACGGGCGACGAGGTCTCCGGCGGGGTCGCCGGCGAGGTTGCCGGTGGCGGTGATCTCGTTGTAGATGCCCCAGCCGGTGCCGATCTGCTTGCGGGCGCCGAGCGGGGCGTTGGTCTCCCCGGTGCCGGGGTAGAGCCAGAGGCCGCCGTTCTTGTCGGTGGCGAGGACGTCGGCCTTGCCGTCGGCGTTCAGGTCGCTGCCGCCGACGATCTTGTCGTAGATGCCCCAGCCGGTGCCGATCTGGACCCGCGGCTTCAGGCCCTTGTCGTACGGGTAGATCCACAGCCCGCCGCTCTTGTCCCGGGCGATGATCTCGGGGTTGGTGTCGCCGCCGAGGTTGCCGGGGGTCGAGACGCGGTCGTAGATGTTCCAGCCGGTGCCCCATTCGCTGCTGTTGTGTCCACGTGCGTCGTAGGCCACCTCGAGCTTGCCCACCGGGTCGATGGTGAGCAGGTCCGGATACCCGTTGTCGTCGAAGTCGTGACGGCGGGGAGCGCGGGTGATGGTCGTGGTCCCGCTCAGCTTCACGCTCTGGCCCACGCCGTCGAGCGGATAGACCCATACGTCCCAGGTGAGCGGTCCGTTGTTGATCGGCCGGACGGAGAGCCACTCCCCGTAGCCGTCGTCGGTCCAGCCGTTCCACGACACGGAGACCGATCCGGAACCAGACCCCGCGACCCTGCTCGCGGCCCGGCCCTCCCACTTGTACGTGCGGTAGTAGCCGGGCACCTCGTCGAGCCCGAGCACCACCGTGACGCCGATGTTGCGCCGGTTCGCGTCGAACGTGAAGGGGAACCCGCCGCGGTACTTGTCGAGGTCGAGCACCTCGGGGATGTTGTGCCCGGTCACGGCCAGCTGGGTCGGCTCGCCGCTGCGGGCCACCAGCGAGCGGGTCACGTCCCCGTCGCCGGCCGTGACCCGGTACAGGCCCTCGCCCTCGTTGTCCGCGAGGGAGCCGCCGCGGACGAGGAGGGTGCCGTCGGGCGCGGTGGTGAGGCTCGTCGCGTGTTCCAGGACCTCCCGCGCGGGGTCGGTGGCCAGGGACTTGGCGACGAAGGGAAGGCGGTCGCTGAACGGGTCGGTGGCGTCCTCCCCGTACACGAGCCAGGAGCCGGTCAGGCCGACCTTGACGCCGGTGACGGCCGTGGTGCCGACGGAGAAGCGCTCGGTCACGCCGGGCTTCGTCCGGTCGGCGACGACCACGGACTTCTGCGTCCGGCCGTTGGCGTCCGTGGTGTTCTCGACCCAGGCCACATGGGTGGCGGAGACGGCGGCGGAGGGGGAGTCGGAGGCGGGCGCGGTGTTCTCGTACGTCTCCGTGGCCGCGCTGGTGGCGAGGTCGACGACGGCGTAGTGCGTCTTGCCGGTGACCCCCCGGTAAGCGACGAGGGCGGTGCCCGGCAGGGCGGAGGCCACGGTGAACGCGTCGGCGCCGGCGGGCAGTCCGGTGACGACGCGGTTGCGGACGGAGCCGTCGCTGTCGCGGACGACGGTGTGGAGCTCCGTGGCGCCTGTGGAGGCGGTGACGCTGGTGAGAACGGTCGACCCCACGGCGGCGATCGCGATGTTGACGCCGCCGCCGAGCGTCTTGAGGTCGATCTCGACGGGTGCGGCGCCCGTGGCCATGTCCCGGAGCTGCAGGACGAGATCGTCGGTCTCGGTGACGACGACGTCGGAGGCGGCTCCCAGGACCGGGGCCCGACCGCCGGCACCGACGGCGGTCGAGGTGCCGTCGGCGTAGCGGGTCCAGCGGTACTCGGTCGAGCTCTTGCTGAGGAAGCCGGTGGTGCCCGCGCTGACGATCTCGGACGCGACCGGGAAGGGGACCACGTTCGCGGTGGTCGTGGCGGCGGGCGCCGACACGGCGGCCGGAGCGACGGCGGTGGTCGAGGCGACGGCGGTGGTCGAGGCGACGGCGGCCGGAGCGGCCGCCAGGGTTCCGGCGGTGACGGCGAGGGCGGCGGTGATCGCCGCGGTCAGTCGCCGGGACCGGAGCGTGATGCTGTTTGTCTGGGACAACGCTGGTTCCTCTCAGGAGACCGGCGGCAGGGAGGCCGCCGGCCCTGCTTCATCTGTGGTCAGGCGTGGTCGTCGAACGGTCAGGAGTAGTCGTCGAACGCCGCGGTCTCGCCCGAGTAGAGCGGGGTGCTCCCATGCCTCTCGGGCAGCTCGGCCCATGTGGCGGGGGAGTGGTACACGGTCGAACCGGTCGGCCCGATGGCGAGCAGGCCCGCTCGTTCGCCGTCCCGGACGGGGCCGACGGCGACGAAGTGGGGGTCGAGGGTCGTCGGCTCGCCGCTGGCGGCCATGTCGTAGAACCGGTGGAGGTCGGGGGCGGTCCGAACGACCACGGTGTCGGAACGGGTCGAGCCGAGCGAGGTCCCCTCGATCTCGGTCGTGGAACCGTCGGCGTAGCGGGTCCACAGGAGCTTGTCGGCCTCGGTGCCCCGGGTCAGGAAGCCGGTCGTTCCTGCGCTGATGACGGCGCTGTTCTGCGGGAAGGACAGCTGCCCCTGCTGCTCCTGCTCCTGCTGCGCGGCCGCGGCGAAGGCGGCCGGCGTGGCAGTCGGCGCGAGGACGGTGGTGACGGCGACGGCCAGAGCGTTGCCTGCACGGGACAAGGCCTGATTCCCCCTGTTGTCTGAAGGCGCGCACGACGCGCGACACCCCTTCAGACACGCCAGTGATCAGAGAGGTTGTACGGAAATCAACCTCGCGTTCGGGCGGGGGGACCGCCGTTCAGGCCCTTCGACGGCCCGTGGGGTCAGCGTCCCGCCAGCCGGTCGGCGATCTTGGCGATGGGGGCCGTGGTGGCGGTGTGGGTGGTGGATTCGCGGTGGTCGGCGGTGCGGTAGGCCGCGTACATCGTCTGGACGCCGAGCCAGCGCAGAGGTTCCGGTTCCCACTTGCGGACCTTGAGGTTGACCCAGGGGAGGCTCGTCAGGTCGGTGGGGCCCGACTGGCCGGAGTCCTGCTGGATGAGGTCGCGCAGGGTGCGGGCGGCGAGGTTGGTGGTGGCGACGCCGGAGCCGACGTAGCCGCCGGCCCAGCCCAGGCCGGTGGAACGGTCCAGGGTGACGGTGGCGCACCAGTCGCGGGGGACGCCGAGGACACCGGACCAGGCGTGGGCGACGGAGACGCCGGCCAGGGTCGGGAAGAAGCGGATGAGGATCTCGCGCAGGGCCTCGACGGTCTGCGGCTGGGTGCGGCCGTCGTTGTCCGTCTTCGACGCGTACCGGTAGGGGACGCCGCGGCCGCCGAGGGCGATGCGGCCGTCGGCGGTGCGCTGGGCGTACATGTAAGCGTGGGCCATGTCGCCGAGGGTTTCGAGGCCGTTCCAGCCGATGGATTCCCATTGGGCGTCGGTGAGGGGCTCGGTGGCGATCATGGAGGAGTTCATGGGGAGCCAGGTGCGGCGCTGGCCGGCGAGGGAGGCGGTGAAGCCTTCGGTGCAGCGCAGGACGTACGGGGCGCGCACGGTGCCGTAGGGGGTGATGGCGTGCTTGGGCTTGATCTCGGTGACGGGGGTCGACTCGTGGATGGTGACGCCGAGGGCTTCGACGGCCGCCGCGAGGCCCTTGACGAGTTTCACGGGGTGGAGGCGGGCGCCGTGCGGGGTCCAGGTGGAGCCGACGGCGCCGGAGACGCGGATGCGGTCGGCGGTCGCACGGGCGCCGTACAGCTCGCGGTCCTTCTCGCCGAACGCGATCTCGACGGCGTGGAACTGCTTGAGGCGGGCGAGCTGGGCGGGGGAGTGGGCGACTTCGAGGACACCGCCCTGGTGGATGTCGGCGTCGATGCCCTCCTCGGCCGCGACGCGGACGACCTCGGTGACGGTGTCGTTCATGGCCTGCTGGAGGCGGACGGCCGCGTCGTGGCCGTGCAGCCTGGCGTAGCGGTCGCGGCCCGCGATGCCGTTGTAGAGCCAGCCGCCGTTGCGTCCGGAGGCGCCGTAGCCGCAGAACTTGGCTTCGAGGACGGTGATGTTGAGGAAGGGGACGGCCTTCTTGAGGTAGTAGGCGGTCCACAGGCCGGTGTAGCCGCCGCCGACGATGCAGACATCGGCCGAGGTGTCCCCGGGCAGCGGCTCGCGCGGGTCGGGGGTGCCTTCCTGCGCGTACCAGAACGAGATGCCGCCGTTGACCGTGCTGCCGGAACTGCCCGTGCTGCTCATGGTGCCCTTCTCCCTGAGGTGTGGGCGGGAGGTTACTGGAGGCGTCGGTCCTGTGGATACGGGTCGTCCGGCGCCGGGTCGGGGCCGGGGGCGAGCGGCACGCGCGGGGCGACGGGGCCGACCGGGCCGTATTTTCAAGGGCGTTGAAGGAAGCGGGTGTCTAGCATCGGGGTGTGATCCATGGACCGATCCTCGTACCGGAGGAACTCGCGCAGTCCCAGGCCCGCTTCAACGGCGACGCCGGGCGGGCGTTCGTCGCCGGGCTGCCCGAGCTGGCCGCGCGGTGGCTCGACCGGTGGGGACTGCGGCAGACCGGGCCCTCGATGTACGGGGCGGCGTCGCTGGTCCTGCCGGTGACCCGGACCTCCGACGGGACGCGCGCCGCGCTGAAGATGCGGCTCGTGGACGAGGAGAGCGCGGGAGAAGCGGCCGGCCTGCGGATGTGGGGCGGCAGAGGATCCGTACGCCTGTTGGACGAGGACCCGGAGACGGGGACGCTGCTGCTGGAGCGTCTGGACGAGGGCCGGCATCTGTCGACGCTCGGCGACACGCGTCAGGCGACCCGGATTCTGGCGGAGCTGCTGGCCCGGCTCGTCGCCGTCCCGGCACCGGCGGGACTGCGGAGGCTGGCTGACATCGCGGCCGCGATGCTGGTGGACGTGCCGGAGGCGGCCGGGCGGCTCGGCGAGGAGGACGCGCGGCTGCTGAAGGACTGCGCGGCGGCCGTACGCGAGGTCGTGGGCGAACCGGGGGACCGGCTGCTCCACTGGGACCTGCACACCGACAACATCCTCGCCGCCGACCGCGAGCCGTGGCTGGCGATCGACCCCAAACCGCTGGTGGGGGACCCGGGGTTCGATCTGATGCCGGCGCTGACGAGCGGCTTCGATCCGGATCCGGCGGAGACGCTGTGGCGTTTCGACCTGTTGACGGAGGTGCTGGGACTCGACCGGGCGCGGGCGGCGGCCTGGACGCTGGGACGGGTGCTGCAGAACGGGTTGTGGGCCGTGGAGGACGGTGAGGACGCCCTGGGCGAGGAACAGGTGTCCATCGCCCGGACGCTCCTGGCACGCGCGTCCTGATCGGGTGCAGGCTGCTCCCATGATTCGTACCGCCACACCTGCCGATGTCCCTGTCATCCATGCGATGGTCCGTGAGCTCGCCGAGTACGAGAAGGCGCTGGACGAGGTGCGCGCCTCCGAGGAGCAGCTGCGGGAGGCGTTGTTCGGGGAGCGCCCGGCGGCGTTCGCGCACATCGCGGAGTCGGATGAGGGCGAGGCGGTGGGCTTCGCGCTGTGGTTCCTCAACTTCTCAACGTGGCGCGGGGTGCACGGGATCTACCTGGAGGACCTGTACGTACGGCCGACGAAGCGGGGCGGCGGGTACGGGAAGGCGCTGCTGAGGGAGCTGGCGCGGATCTGTGTGGAGCGGGCGTACGAACGTCTGGAGTGGTCCGTCCTGGACTGGAACACCCCGTCGATCGACTTCTACAAGTCGCTCGGAGCTGTGGCAATGGACGAGTGGACCGTGAACCGGCTGACGGACGACGCTCTCCACAGGCTGGGGACGGGCGGGTAGGGGCGTCACGGGGTCGCACCGCGCCCCGACGAACTCCCGCCCCGGGTGTCCCGGAGCGGGCGTGACGGTGGCCCCGGCCATCCGCCACGGGGGAAGCGGACGACCGGGGCCGGTCACAGGGTTAACCGGTCACGCGAGGGCCGCCCATACGATGAACACGGCAGTGGCCCACCCGAACCGCGACCAAGTCACCGGGCGGTGATCGCCACGGCCAAGGCCACGACGCTGACCGCGCCGGCCAAGGTGACCGCCAGGGCGGGGAGCCATCTCACGACGGGCCCTCCACACGCTCCACCAGGGCCACGTCTTCGAACCTTCGTGCAAAGGTGGTGTGGTCCTTTTTCAGGCCCGTGTGGTCCATGCATTGCTTGTCGACCTTGCCCACCCTGACGTTGGGCGTGGCCTCCCAGTCGCACTCGCCGTGAAGGCACCGGGCCGATGCCGTGGCCTCTGACTTGGGGTGCCGCTTGATCCGGTGTGCCACAAACCGGTATATCGTCCGGGTCACTGCTCCACCGCCGGTACCGGGGTGGTGAGGACACGGGCCTGGTCAAACTCCTCCGGCGTCGGCTCCCGCAGTTCCTCCGGCGGGACCGCCCACTCCCGGCCCCCGCCCGGCGGGCGCAGGTACACGCTTCCCTCGTACCGTCGGTCCACCCGACCCAGCGTCCCGTTACGGTCCACCGCGTACCGACCGGCGGTCGGTCTCCACTCCTCGTTCATGCCTCACCGTCCCCTCCAGCGCTCCGAACGCCTCGGACCACACCGGGACGGTATGAGTTCCGGGTGTTGCTCGGCGGCCCTGATTCGCCTTGATTCGAGCGTCGCCGGGGCTTCTTCGGGGTGATTCTCAGCTGAGGTCGAGTGCCCGCCGGGCGCGTGTGATCACGCGATGGGCTTCCGCCCCGTAGACGGCGGAGCCGGCGAGTGTCTGCCACACCCGCTGGTACACGCCGACTGTGGCGAAGTCGTCCAGCCACAGCTCCGCGTGCCAGTCCTCGGCGATGGCCAAGCGGTCGTCGTACAGCCAGAACGCATGGCCGGCGGGAGCTTGAGAGGGGCGCCCAGCGGGACGATTCCCAGGGTGACGGTGTCGAGCCCCAGCACACCCATGAGCCGGTCGAGTTGGGCAGCCAGTACCGGCGGCGGGCAGACCAGGGCGTGGAGTGCGGCTTCCCACATGATGACGTGGAAGCTCTTCCCCGGCTCGTAGAGCAGTTCCTGGCGCCTCACGCGGGCCCGTACAGCCTCCTCCACATCCCGGACGGACTGGTGAAGGTCGACGTACTGGCTGAACACGTGGCGGGCGTAGTCGGGTGTCTGGAGCATCCCGACGACCATGGAGCCCTGCCAGGCCCGGAACGTTCGGGATCGCTCGTACTCAGCGGTGAGAGCGTCCTGCACGGGCTTGTGCCCGGCGGCAAGCTGGCGCCGCCAGGAGCGGGATCGGGACTCCAGCGTCCGCAGGCGGGTGATCAGTTCATCAGCGGCTTCAGGATGCCCTGTTGCCTGTGCCCACGCCTGGAGGTCGTCTGCTGTGACGGTCTGCCGCCCTGTCTCCAGCTTGCTGACCTTGGACTGGGGCCAGAGCAACACCGCCGCCAGTTCGCGCCCTGTGAAGCCCCGTGCGGCGCGCAGCTCACGGAGCCGCGCGCCAAGGGCCACTCGGGCCTGCTGAAAGTCGTTGCTCACTCGGCGGAAGGTACCTGGCCCGTGAACTCGTCGTATCGGGCGGCGTGGTGCCATGCCGCGTCGCGGACCTGGCAGGCGCGCAGGACTTCCACGGGGTCCGTAACGAGTTCGACGCTGGTCATCCGGTCGTCCTCATTGAAGTGAAGCCGTGCGATGACGCGTGAATCGAACAGCCAGAAGTCCTCTTCAGGGAGCTTCAGCCGCTCCGCGTCGCTCCGCCACAGGTTCCGGATGTCCTCTCCCACGGCGCTGTTGCGACGGGCGTTGTCGAGTAGGTATCGCTGCCCCAGAGTCGGCGGGTTGTCCATGACGCGTACGCGCTCGAACCGCTTGCCGAGAGCGGACTGTTCGCGTCGGGAGACGCACCAGGAATCGTCCAGGTCCCATCCGGCATCCTCGCCCCGAGCGAACCGCTCGTAGGTCTCGGTCTCCTCGTCCGACTGGTATCGGCGGCGGGTCTCAAGCCGCCAGGCGGTGTGTTCGAAGGTGCGGAACATCCCGCCGAACTCTTCGAAGCCGATCATCGTCGGCACCCTGTCCACATCTCTCGGGGCGAAGTCGGCCAGGAGCACGCGCGGCACCACCACGAACCCCTCCCCGGTTTTAACGTTGCGCAGTTGGGCCACGTCTTCCGGGTCGGTCACAGCGTCTCCCTGGACCAGGACTTCACCCGTGTCCAGGTCTTCGTAGAGCGTGGGGCAGCCGTCGTTGCCGGGTTGGTGCCGATGAAGCGAAGTCGCCTTGCCAACGTCGTTCCCCTCTCACCCGGATGACCCAGTTGGGCCGTCTCCAGAATGGAACCGCCGATGGCGTTCTGTCTGCCGTGATTCTCGAATATTCGCGAATCGCTGGGGGCCGATTCTGCGGCGCCTGGTCCAGTGCTCCAGACCGCTGATCACGGCCACTGCGTTTCCTCCTCCGCAGGGCTTTACTGTCGCCCTCGGAAGGGGCCTCCGCTGCCTCCTCAGGGTCCAGCAACATGGACAGGTCGATGACGGGTTCCGGGAGCTTGGACAGGGCGCTCTCGACGGCGGCGAGCTGTTCCGCGACTCGGGAACGCAGCCGGTCGTACTTGGCCGTGCGACTTCGCGATGCACCGGTAGAAGGACCGCCGCGGGGGCTTGCGACGGTTGCCCGGCATTGCTGCGCCACATTCACCGCACCGAAGGAAACCGGCCAGTTGGGGGCGGGCGGCGCGTAGGGCCGGGGCCCCGGCCCGCGGACCCTCGTGCTGGGGGTTACGGGATCAGGACGACCTTGCCCGTGGTGCCGCGGGTCTCCAGGGCTCGGTGGGCCGCTGCCGCTTCGGCGAGGGGGAAGTGGTGGAGGGCGGGGCGGAGGCGGCCCTGCGTGGCCGCGGCGAGGGAGGCGAGTTCGAGGGTGCGGATGTCGCCGCCCGCCTTCTGGATCATGGCGGGGCCGAGGACGCCCTGGGACGTGATGCCTCGGGTGGCGAGTTCCTCCTCGGTGAAGGTGAGGGGTTCGCCGTCGTGGGGGCCCTTGCCGGACCAGCCGAAGACGAGGTGTTGTCCGCCCTTGCCGAGGAGGTCCACGGCGGCGCGACCGGTGTCGCCGCCGACCGAGTCGAAGACGACGGTGGCCATGGGGGTCTCCCCGGACGGAGTCCGGGGGAGGTCGCCGAGGAAGGCGCGGACCTGCTCCGGCCAGTCGGGCAGCTTGTAGTCGACGGCCAGGTCGGCGCCGTTCTCCCGGACGAGGGCGACCTTCCGGGGGCCGCCGGCCAGGCCGATGACGGTGGCGCCGGCGTTCTTCGCGTACTGGACGAGGAGGGTGCCGATGCCGCCGGCGGCGGCCGGGACGATCGCGATCGAGTCGGGGCCGAGCTCGGTGAACTGGAGGATGCCGAGGGTGGTGCGGCCGGTGCCGATCATGGCGACGGCCTCGGAGTCGCCGAGCGTGTCGGGGAGTTCGTGGAGCTTGGCGGCGTCGACGACGGCGAGCTCGGCGTAGCCGCCGGGCGCGAGGCCGAGGTGGGCGACGACCCGCTTGCCGAGCCAGGCCGGGTCGGTGCCCTCACCGAGGCCGTCCACGGTGCCCGCGACCTCGCGGCCGGGGATCGTGGGCAGCTCGGTGGGGGCGGGGAACGGGCCGCTCTCCCCCCTGCGCAGGGCGGTGTCGAGGAGGTGGACGCCCGCCGCGGTGACCGCGATCCGCACCTGCCCGGGGCCGGGGACGGGGTCCGCGGTCTCCTCGTACGTGAGGTTCTCGGCGGGGCCGAAGGCGTGGAGGCGGATGGCGTGCATGGCGGGGCTCCCCTGGTCCGGTGAGGTCCTTGACGTGGACCAGCTTTCAACCTCGAGCGTGCTTGAGGTCAAGGCGTGATGCGCGCAGCGCCAGGGACACCGCCTCCACGGCGCTGGTGAAGGAGACCTCCGCCAGTACGCCGGGGGCCGCGACCTGGTCTCCCGCGAGATAGACGCCGTCACCGCGGTCGATCGCCGGGCGGTCGCGCCAGGTGGTGCCGGGCCGGTCGACCGCTCCCGTACGGCCGCCGGAGAAGGCCTCGCGGCGCCAGAGAGTGCGCTCCCGCCAGCCGGGGAACCCCAGGTCGAGCAGGCGCTCGGCGTGGGCGACACCGTCGGCCTTGGACCCGTCCGGGCCGATCGGGAGCTGCGCCTGGATCAGCTGCTCACCGGCCGGCGCGAGGGACGCGTCCTGGGCGGTGAAGCGCTCGATCCAGCCCGGTGCGTCGAGGTCCGAGAGGACGAACGGGTCGCCCTTGCGCGTGCGCAGCGCGAGGTCCAGCAGGACGGTACGGCCGCTCCCCCAGGTCAGGCCCGGGTCGCCGAGAAGCCGCGCGGCCGCGGGGAGGGAGGTGGCGACGACGACCGGCCCTTGATCCGACGGGAGCTCGTCGAGCCGGGACGAGGTCTCGATCCGCACGCCCAGCTCCCCCGCGCGGGAGGCCATCCGGTCGACCATCCGTCCCCAGCCGCCGCGGATGTAGTGCGCCTCGGGCGGCAGCGAGGCGGCCCGGTGCAGCCGTTCCTGGACGAAGCGGGCGGAGAGCGCACCCGGGTCGTGGTGGTGGAGGGCGACCGCGCTGTAGGCGGCGGCGTCGCGGGCCGCTGCGGGGCCCGCGATCTGCGTGGCCCAGGTCAGGAAGTCGATGTCGACGGGCGCCTGTTCCGCCGGGCGGAGGGTGTGGCGCAGGAACGCGAGGGGCGGCGTGCGGCGCAGCGCCCCGTCCCGGTGGAAGCGGAACCGGGCGCCCTCCAGAGCCGGCAGGGGTGCCAGCGGGCCGAGGAGCCCCCGCTGCTTGAGCCAGGTCCAGTGGGGGCCCTTGGCGTAGATCGCGTGCGGGCCCTCGTTGGTGCGGTACGGGCCCTCGGCGGTGCGGGCGCGGCCGCCGAGGGTGTGGTGGGCCTCGTGGAGGGTGACCTCGGCTCCGGCCTCGGCGGCGGTGATGGCCGCGGTGAGTCCGGCGAAGCCGCCACCGATCACGGTGATGTGCCTGGTGTTCCGCTGCATGTGCCTCTCCCTCGTGTCGGTCTCACGAAGGGGACGGGCGAGGGAGCGCGCGATGTGACATGGGGGCGTTGTCAGTGACACACGTCACGATGGGGGGCATGGCGACACGGAACGGCAAGAAGGCGGTGGCGGCGGTGCGGCGGGCGGAGGTGCGCCTGCCGCCGCTCACGGCGTACGCAGGGAGGCTCGAACCGGACGGGGACTACGACGGCCTCGAGTTCGCGGGACTCGATCTGGCGGGGCAGGACGGGCCGGGCGCGCGGTTCCTGGACTGCGCGCTGCGGGAGTGCGCGGTGGACGAGACGCGGCTGACCGGGGCGCGGGTGATGGACTCCGTCCTGAGCGGCATCCGGGGAGTGGGCACCGACCTGGCGGGGGCGTCGCTGCGGGACGTGGAGGTCGTGGACGCGCGGCTCGGCGGGACGCAGCTGCACGGAGCGGTGCTGGAGAGGGTGGTGGTGAGGGGAGGGAAGATCGACTATCTGAATCTGCGGATGGCGAAGCTGAAGGACGTCGTCTTCGAGGGGTGTGTGCTGAGCGAGCCGGACTTCGGGGGCGCGCGGCTGGAGCGGGTGGAGTTCCGGGACTGTGTGCTGACGGGGGCGGACTTCGGCGGGGCGCGGATGAAGGACGTGGATCTGCGGACGGTGCAGCGTCTGGAGATCGCGCGCGGGGTGGACGCCTTGTCCGGCGCGGTGATCAGCACGGGGCAGCTGCTGGACCTGGCGCCGGTGTTCGCCGCTCAGCTGGGGGTGCGGGTGGAGGACTGACCGGCCCTTGAGGGGGGTGTTCCTACGGGATGTGGGGGGCGTTCTACGGGACGCGGGGGAAGCGCGCCTGGAGGTCCCAGATCACCGGGTTGTCGCCGAGGCCCTCGTGCATGTCGGTGAGGTCGGCGATCAGGTCGTGCAGGAAGTCCCGGGCCTCGCGGCGCAGTTCGCGGTGGTTGAAGGTGAGCGGGGGCTCGTCGCCCGGCATCCAGTCGGCCTCCACGTCCACCCAGCCGAAGCGGCGCTCGAAGAGCATGCGGTCCGTGGACTCGGTGAAGTCGAGCTCGGCGTACTGGGGCTGCGAGGCGCGGTTGCCGCGCGGGTCGCGGTCGAGCTGCTCGACGATGTCGCAGAGCGCCCAGGCGAAGTCGAGCACCGGCACCCATCCCCAGGCTGTGGACAGCTCGCGGTCGGCCTTGGGGTCGGCGAGGTAGACGTCCCCGCAGAAGAGGTCGTGGCGCAGGGCGTGGACGTCCGCGCGGCGGTAGTCGGTCTGCGGGGGGTCGGGGAAGCGACGGGAGAGGGAGTAGCCGATGTCGAGCACGGGTCGATGGTCCCACGACGGCGACGCGACCGGCCCCGCCCGCCCGGAGGGGCGGCCCCCGGACGGCTCTGAAGCCGGAGGGGCGGCCCACGGGTGGAGGGAAGCCTGCGCCCGCCTGCGGTCCCTGCGCCGGCCTGCGGCGGGAGGGGCAGCCCGCGGATGGAGGGGCGGCCCGCTGCCGGCGGGTGGCCCTGCGGCCCTGTGCCGGCCCTGCGGCCCCAGGGCCGGCCCCCGCCTCTCGGCTCAGGCGCGCGTGCGCGCGTGGAGGGTGCGGGCGAGCCGGGGGCCCAGCCAGCGCTTGAAGCGGCGCAGCGGTTCCAGTCGCTCGGCCGCCTTGTCGAGCCGGTAGTACAGCTGGGGCGGGATGTGCGGCAGCAGGGGGGAGTGGCGCTGGCCGAGGAGCGCGAACATCTGGACCGGGTCGAGTCGCATGTAGCGGGGGAGGTTCTCGTACCACTGGGCGCTGTAGCGGGCCGTGCTCTGGACCGACAGCAGCTCCGCGCGCCGGCGGCGGCCGTAGCGGGCCAGGGCCGCGTCGAGATCCCAGCCGGCCCGGCCGTGGTCCTTCAGTGCGGCCGCGAGGGCGAGGGCGTCCTCCAGGGCCAGCGTGGTGCCCGCGCCGATCGAGTAGTGCGTGGTGTGGGCGGCGTCGCCGAGCAGGACCAGGTTGCCGTGGTGCCACACCTCGTTGGTCAGGGTGCGGAAGCGCAGCCACTGGGCGGCGTCGTCGGCCTGCGCGCGGCCGATCAGCGGATGCCCGTCGAGGAGGTCGTGGAAGAGCTTCTCCACGAGGTTCAGGCTCTCGGCCTCGCCCAGCCGGTCGAGGCCGAGGCCCCGCCATGTCTTCGGGGAGCACTCCACGACACAGGTGGACTGCTCGCCGCTGAAGCCGTAGGCGTAGCACCAGATCCAGCCGTGCTCGGTCTCCTTGAAGGCGAAGGAGAAGGCGTCGAAGACCTTGGTGGTGCCGAGCCAGATGTACGGGTTGCGGCCGACGTGGATCCGCGCGCCGAAGTGGACGGAGTGGGCCTCGCGCAGCACGCTGTTCACGCCGTCGGCGGCGACGACCAGGTCGGCGTCCGCGAGCTCGGGGCAGTCGGGACCGGTGATGTCGTGCTCGAACTCGACCCGTACGCCGAGGGATGCGGCCCGCTCGGCGAGCAGGCCGAGCATCCGGCGGCGGCCGACTCCGAAGCCGGCGTCGCCGCGGTGGACGGTCCGCTTGTCGCGGACGATCGCCGTCCCGTCGGTCCAGGTGACCGAGGCGGCGCCGATCGCCTCGGCGGACTCCGGGTCGCCGTCACGGAGCTTGTCGAGCAGCCCGGCCCAGTAGGTCACGCCCCAGCCGTAGGTGGACCCGGCCGGGTTCCGCTCGTAGACGGTGATCTCGTGGGACGGGTCCTGCCGCTTCATCAGGATCGAGAAGTACAGGCCGCCGGGCCCACCGCCGACGCAGGCGATCTTCACGTGCGCTCCCACTGGACGTAGCACCTTGCGATTGACTGGCAACGCACAGTAGCAGCGGAGATGGGGTCACGGCCGGAGGCTCAAGGGCCTCCGGGCTACGGCAGGAGGCGCTGTTCCTTCGCGACGGAGACCGCGCCGGCCCGGGTGTCGACGCCGAGCTTGGCGTAGATCCGCCCGAGATGGGTCTTCACGGTCGCCTCGCTGATGAAGAGGGCGCGGGCGATCTCCCGGTTGCCGAGACCGCGCGCGAGCTGGCCCAGGATGTCCCGTTCGCGGTCGGTGAGGGTGGGACCGGCCGCGCCCCGCATCCGGTCCATGACGCGGCTGGCGACGGGCGGGGAGAGGGTCGTACGGCCCTGGGCGGCGGAGTGGATCGCCGCGAACAGCTCCTCGGGGCGCTCGGCCTTCAGCAGGTAGCCGGTCGCGCCGGCCTCGATGGCGCGGGTGATGTCCGCGTCGGTGTCGTACGTGGTGAGGACCAGGACGTGCACGTCCGGCGTGGCGATACGGCGGGTCGCTTCGACGCCGTCGATACCGGGCCCGAGCTGAAGGTCCATCAGGACCACGTCCGGCATCAGCTTCGACGCCATGGCCACGGCCTCCTCGCCGCTGCCGGCCTCGCCGACGACCTCGATGTCGGGGGTGCTGCCGAGGAGGGCGAGCAGCCCGGCGCGTACGACGGCGTGGTCGTCGCAGAGCAGGATCCGTACGGTCATGGCGTCGTCTCCCGTGGTGGCGTCAGGGGGATCGCGGCCGAGAGCACCGTGCCCTCGCCCGGCGTGGACTCGACGGTGAGCGTGCCGCCGAGCTGCTGGGCGCGCACCCGCATGGCGGGCAGGCCATGACCGCGTACCCCTGGCTCCCGGGTCGAGGGAGGTTCGAAGCCGCGGCCGTCGTCGGCGATGTCGAGGACGACCTGGTCGTCGAGGTAGGTCAGGGTCAGTGCGGCGGAGGTGGCCGCGGCGTGTTCGCGGACGTTGGCGAGGGCGCCCTGGGCGATCCGCAGCAGCGCCGACTGCACGCGGTCGGGCAGCGGGACCGCTGTGCCGTCGACCCGGAACGCGGCGGACTCGCGGCCCGCGAGCGTGCGCAGCGCCTCCTCGAGGCCGCCGCCCTCGGCGAGGTCGGCGGGGGCGAGGTCGTGGACGAAGCGGCGGGCCTCGGCGAGGTTGCGTTCGGCGATGGACTCGGCGGTACGGACATGGCGGCGCGCGGTCGCCGGGTCGCCGTCCCAGGTGCGCTCGGCCGCCTGGAGCAGCATCTGCTGGCTGGACAGGCCCTGGGCCAGGGTGTCGTGGATCTCCATCGACAGGCGCTGCCGTTCGGCGAGGGTGCCTTCGCGGCGCTCGATGGCGGCTAGTTCGCGCCGGGTCCGGATCAGGTCGTCGATCAGCGCGCGCTGGCGGTCGGCCTGGCGCTGTGCGTGCACGAAGACGGCGGTGGCGATGGCGGCGACGGCCGGCGGGGCGACGATCAGGTTCGGATCCAAGGCGCCGTCCGAGAGCTGGACCTGTGCGGTGACCACGAAGACGGTGAGCAGCGCCACCAGGACGAGGGCGGCGCGCGGCGGAAGGGTGCGCAGGCCGGTGTAGAAGAGCGGCACCGCGCACCAGGCGAAGCTCGGCGCGAGGACGACGAGGACCATCCAGACCGCGACGACGGTGAAGAGCCAGGCGATACGGCGGGGGGTGGCGCGGGTTCCGAGGACGGGGCCGAGGAGATAGAGGGAGGCCAGGGCGCCGGAGAGGGCGACGATCCACGGGCTGCGGTCCTCCCACGGGTGCCGCAGCAGGAAGCGGACCAGTGACGCGCCGAGCAGGAGGAAGAAGGCGATGTGCATGACCCGCGCCAGCCAGCGGGCGTCCGGGTCCTGCTCCATCGTGTGCCTTCCTGACGGTCCTGACCTGGGTGTACGTATCCATGGTGGCCCTGGGGGACCACACCGGCATCAACCGATCGGCTGACCCGCGTGTCGTCCGTACCGCGTGCCGGAGGCAGCCGCTCCGTGGACCGTACGGGCCCGGATCCGGCCGGAGGATCGATGGCAGAGCGAAGGCAGAGCGAAGGCAGAGCGAAGGCGGAAGGAATCCCGCCGCCCCGCCTCGCACGGCCCGACCGTCGACCGTCGCACGGCTCGACCGTCGACCGTGGCACGGCTCGACCTTTTCAGTCCTCCACCATCGCAGTCCTCGAAGGAGCCCACCATGAAGAAGATCCTGATCGGTGCCGCCACCGTCGCCGTCGTCGCCGCCGGTACCTTCGGCGCCGTCTCCGCCAACGCCTCCGCCCCGGCCGCCGCGCCCGCCGTCGCCCTCAAGGCCGACGCCGCGAACCAGAACCTCCAGCAGTCCACCCACCTGACGATCGAGGCCGCCACCAAGGCCGCGCAGGCCACCCTGGAGGCCGCGGAGGACGAGAACCAGCGCGTCTCGGTCGCCGTCGTCGACCGCAACGGCAACACCATCGTGACGCTGCGCGGCGACGGCGCCGGCCCGCAGTCCTACGAGTCCGCCGTGCGCAAGGCCTTCACCGCGGTCTCCTGGAACGCCCCGACCTCCGAGCTGGCCAAGCGCCTCACCACCGCCCCGAACCTGAAGGACATCCCCGGCACCCTCTTCCTCGGCGGTGGCGCCCCGGTCACCGTCAAGGGCGCCCCGATCGCCGGCATCGGTGTGGCCGGTGCCCCGAGCGGCGACCTGGACGAGAAGTTCGCCCTGGCCGGCGTCGAGGCCCTCAACAAGTAGCCGCCGCTCGAGAGGCAGGCCGCACACGTGGGCCGCACACGTAGGCCGCACACGTGGGCCCGCACCACGTGGGCCGGCATGACGTGGCGCCGCACCACGTGGCCCCGCCCCACGCGTGCCCGCCCCCCCGGCATGTCCGCCCCACGCAGCCCCCTCCTACGTCGGTGGCGCCCGGACCCCGCCGGGCGCCACCGATGCCGTATGAGCGCCACACGGGCGGGAGCTGCATAGGATCGGCACGTGAAAACGCGCAGCCGAGCCCCCCTCGCCCCGGCCGCCGCAACCGTCGCCGCCCTGCTCCTGTTCGCCGGGTGCACCGGCGACACGGACGGCGGAGTGCACGGCACCCCGGGAGCGGCCGGGCTGCGCGACCCGTACTTCCCCAAGCTCGGCAACGGCGGTTACGACGTAGGCCACTACGCCCTCACCCTCGCCTACGATCCGGCGAGCGGTCGGCTCGACGCCACCGCCGAGATCACCGCCCGGGCCACCCAGGACCTCAGCGCCTTCAACCTGGACCTCGCCGGACTCACCGTCGAGCGCGCCACCGTCGACGGCGCACCGGCCGCCGTCAATCGGGCCGGGAACGAGCTGACGCTCCGGCCGCGCGAGGACATCGACCGAGGACAAGACTTCCGGACCACCGTGACCTACTCCGGCGTCCCGGAGAAGATCACCGACGGCGACGGTGCGGGCGAGGGCTGGCTGAGGACGCAGGACGGGGCGCTCGCGCTCGGCGAGCCGGTCGGCTCCATGGCCTGGTTCCCCGGCAACCACCACCCCTCCGACAAGGCGACGTACGACATCACCGTCACCGTCCCGCAGGGGCTGCGGGCGTTCTCCAACGGCGTGCGGACGTCCGAGCGGACGGAGAACGGCCGGACCACCGCCGTCTGGCGCTCCGCGGAGCCGATGGCGAGCTATCTCGCGACGCTCGCCGTCGGCCGGTACGAGACGAGGGCCGCGACCACCCCCTCGAAGGTCCCCGTCCTCAGCGCCGCCGACCCCTCCGTGGCCGCCGCGAGCGGGCCGCTGCTCGACCGGATCCCCGAACTGCTGGAGTGGGAGCAGGAGAACTTCGGGCCCTATCCCTTCTCCTCCGCGGGAGCGATCGTCGAGCGGACCGGCGACGTCGGCTACGCCCTGGAGACCCAGACGCGGCCCGTCCTCCCGCAGAACTCCTTCGACGTCCCGACGCTGGTCCACGAGTTGGCGCACCAGTGGTACGGCAACTCCGTCTCGCCCGCGACCTGGCGGGACATGTGGCTGAACGAGAGCTTCGCGACGTACGCGGAGTGGCTGTACGCGGAGGACTTCGAGAGCACACCGGCGCAGCGGAGCTTCGAGGAGGCCTTCGCCACCGAGGTCAACTGGGCGTTCCCGCCCGCCGAACCTCCCACGGCGGAGAACCTGTTCGACCCGCCGGTGTACCAGCGGGGCGCGATGGTGCTGCACAAGATCCGGCAGAAGGTCGGCGACGACACCTTCTACGAGATCCTGGCCGGCTGGCCCGCGACGTACCGTCACAGGAACGCCTCCACCGCCGACTTCACCGCCTATGTGGAGGACGTGGCGGGGGAGGACCTGAGCGGGGTGTGGGACGTGTGGCTGTACGGGGACGGGAAGCCGAAGAGCGCCTGAAGGGGGCCCCGAGGGGAAGGGCCCCGGCGCGGGTGCGCCGGGGCCCTTCGGTGATCGTGATCCCGTACGTCAGAGGTTGACGCCGAAGTCGCGGGCGATGCCCTCCAGGCCGGAGGCGTAGCCCTGGCCGACCGCGCGGAACTTCCACTCCGCGCCGTTGCGGTACAGCTCGCCGAAGACCATGGCGGTCTCGACGGCCGCGTCCTCGGAGAGGTCGTAGCGGGCGATCTCGGTGCCGCCGGCCTGGTTGATGATGCGGATGTAGGCGTTGCGGACCTGGCCGAAGTTCTGCGAGCGGTTGACCGCGTCGTAGATGGAGACCGGGAAGACGATCTTGTCCACGTTCGGGGGCAGGGCGGCGAGGTTGACGTTGATCTGCTCGTCGTCGCCACCGCCCTCGCCGGTGCGGTTGTCACCGGTGTGGACGATGGTCTGGTCCGGGGTCGACTTGTTGTTGAAGAAGACGAAGTGGGCGTCGGAGGCGACCTTGCCGGCGGCGTCGACACCGATGGCGGACGCGTCGAGGTCGAAGTCGGTGCCGGTGGTGGTACGGACGTCCCAGCCGAGGCCCACGGTGACGGCGGTGAGGCCCGGAGCCTCCTTGGTCAGGGAGACGTTGCCGCCCTTGGACAGGCTTACAGCCATGGGATGTCCCTTTCTTCGTACTGTCGTCACTCGTCACACGGGATAACGCGGACGGTGCCCCGCCGGTTCCAGGGCGGGAAAACAGGATGACGTGGGGAAGCCGCTCCGGGGAACATGGGGGGCATGTCCGGTCCGTATCTGATCCGCGGCTCCGTCTCGCTGCCCGAGGCCGAGCTCATGTGGCGTTTCTCGCGGTCGTCGGGGCCGGGCGGACAGCACGTCAACACCAGCGACTCGCAGGTGGAGCTCCGGTTCGACCTGGCGTCGACGGAGGCACTGCCGGAGGTCTGGAAGGCGCGGGCGCTGGAGCGGCTGGCCTCACGCCTCGTGAACGGGGTGGTGACGGTCCGGGCCTCGGAGCACCGCTCGCAGTGGCGCAACCGCGAGACGGCGGCGGTCCGCCTCACGGCCCTCCTCGCCGAGGCCACGGCCCCGCCCCCGAAGCCGCGCCGCGCGACGAAGATCCCCCGCGGCATCAACGAACGCCGGCTGAGGGTGAAGAAGCAGCGCTCGGAGACGAAGCGGGGCCGCCAGGGCCGCGACTGGGGCTGACCCGGGCCTCGGCCCGGGGCGCCAGGGCCGCGACTGGAGCTGACCCGGGCCTCCGCCCGGCCCCGTGGGCGGGCTCCGGCCGGCCGTCCGCGCCTCAGGCCAGGTGGCGGTACTTGCCCTTGAAGTAGGTCAGCGGGCCGCCCTCGGGGGAGGGGAAGGCCGCGGTCAGGACGCGGGCGACGATCAGGGTGTGGTCGCCGGCGACCACCCGGCTCTCGGTACGGCATTCGAGGGTGGCCAGCGCGCCGCCCACCAGAGGCGCGCCGCTCTCCTCGCCCCGGGTGTACGGGATGTCCGCGAAGAGCAGGCGGTCGCTCACCCGGCCCTTCATCGCGAAGCGGCCTGCGACGTGGCGCTGGCTCTCGGCGAGCACCGAGACCGCCCAGACCGGGACCTCGGTGAGCAGGTCGTCCATGCGTGAGCCGTTGCGCAGGCTGACCAGGACCAGGGGCGGGTCCAGGGAGACCGACATGAACGCGGTCGCCGTCATGCCGACGTCCTCGCCGCGTGGGCCGTCGTCGGGGTCGTGGGCCGTCACCAGCACCACGCCGGCCGCGAGGCGGGACATCGCCGCCCGGAACTCGTCGTTGCTCACCCCCTCAGCATGAGGGATCGCCAGATCCGAGGCGGGGGGCGGGGCGGGGGTCGTCGTCAGCACACCTCGCACGCTAGCCCCGGCCGCCGGGCCGGGACATCGGGCCCGGGAACCAGAACGAGCACCCCCGCCAGTCCTAGGACCAGTGGCCCCCACCCCGTACCGCGCGCCCCCCTGCCGCGCGCCGTACCGCGCCCCGCCGCGCGCCGTACCGCGCCCCCTGCCGCCCCGTACCGCGTCGCCGATTTGCGTTCAAAAAACGGAGGGAGCGCTTTCCGTACCCCTTGCAACGCTTCCTCACCCCTTGTGACTTGAGTCACAGAGCCCAGTATTTGTTGACCCTGTGTACCGGGTGCACAGCTCGCTGTGATTCAGTGGCGGAGACAGTGCAGTACGAGAGCCGATGAGAACCCTGGAGTTGCTGTCGAGGTCTCGGGGAGAGCGAGCGATGGAGACCGAGTCGGAGCCGTACGTCCGTCTTGCGACCCTGCGGCAGCTGCATCAGGTCGTGGCCGACCTCAACACAGCCCGCAGTCTGGCGGACACCCTGCAGACCGTCGCCGACGGCGTCGTCGCCGGTCTCAACTATGAGCTGGCCTGCGTCAACCTCGTCCGCCCCGACGGAGACCTCGTCGTCGCCGCCTTCGCCGGCAGCACCGCCGCCGAAGCCCTGATCACCGGCCGCGTCGGCTCCCGCGAATCCTGGGAACGCCGGCTCTCCATGGGCGTCGCCTGGGGTGACCTGCGGTTCATCCCGCACACCGAGGGCTGGGTCCTCATAGAGGACGACGTGCCGCAGTGGCACACCGAAGGCCCCGCTCCCCGCTTCGAGGACGAGTGGCACCCGCACGACCGGCTCTACGCCCCCATGTACGCCTCCGGGTCCAAGCGTGAACTCCTCGGTGTGATCTCCGTCGACCGCCCCCGCAACGGCCGCCACCCCGGACCGTGGGGTCAGGAAGCCCTGCAGATGTACGCCTCCCAGTCGGCGATTGCGATCAGCAACGCCCGGCTGCGAGCAAACATGCAGCGCGCCCTCGTCCGACTGGAGCGCGAACAGCAGGCCCTGCGCGCCAGCGAGGAGTCCTTCCGGCAGGCCTTCGAGTACGCCCCCTCCGGCATGGCCATCGCCGAGATGGGCGGCGACCAGCACGGCCGCCTCCTGCGCACCAACGACGCCCTGTGCCGCCTCCTCGGCCGTCCCGCCTCCGTCATGCGCCGCTACTCCTTCGCGGACCTGGTGCACCCCGAGGACATAGGGACACTGCTGCGGACCTCCGCCGAGGGCGGCCGCGCCGAACTGCGGCTCGGCCGTCGCGACGGCACCTACGTCTGGGTCTCGCTGCGCAACTCCGTCGTCGCCGACACCGCCGACGGCCCCCGCTTCCTCCTCACCCACGTCGAGGACATCGAGGAGCGCAAGCGCCACGAGCTGCAGCTCGCCCACCGGGCCTCGCACGACGCCCTCACCGGCCTGCCCAACAGCGCCGAGCTGCGCTCCCGGCTCAGCGCCCGGCTCTGCGAGCGCCCCTACGCCGCGCAGGGCCAGGAGGACGCCCCGTACGCCTCCTCGTACGGCCACGAGCACGGCTTCGGCTTCGACTCGGGACCGCCGGTGGGCGGACCGTACGACCATCACGTCCACACCGTCGCGCCCACCGGCGGCGAGGTCGACGACGGGACGAAGGGGCTCGCCGTCCTCTTCTGCGACCTCGACGGCTTCAAGTCGATCAACGACCGCTTCGGGCACCACACCGGCGACGCCGTTCTCATCGAGGTCGCCCGCCGACTGACCACCGGCGTCCGGGACGGGGACACCGTCGCCCGGCTCGGGGGTGACGAATTCGTCGTCCTGGCCGACGGTCTCGGCGCGGCCGACGCCGCTGACCTGGCCGTACGGCTGCGCAACGCCATCATTCCGCCGATCCGGGTGGACGGACGCGCGGTCAGGGTCGGGGCGAGTTTCGGCATCGGATGGGCCGAGTGCGGCATGACCGTCGAAGAGGTCCTGAACTCCGCCGACCAGCGGATGTACATCGAGAAGCGGTCCCGCGCGAAGGTCCACCGGCGCGCCGGATAGGCCTCGGCGCCACCTGTGGGGCACTTCACGGTCGGTCAAGGGCCGGATCGACGGGTGGTCCGTTCGAGGTAGGCTCGGCCGGTCGGCGACGGCTGGCGAGCATGGATAGGAGTGACCAGGGATGGCTGCCGGTAACAACGGCGCGAACACGCCCGAGGACGACGATCCGTTCGGCTACCTGTACGCGGACGGCCAGGCGGCGGGCGCCCAGCCGCCCGGTCAGGGCGGTGGCTACGGCTACCCGGGTCCGGCCGCGCAGCCCGGGGTCCCCAGAACCTCGTACAACCAGGTCAGAACGGTCGGCGAGCGCCAGTACGGCGGCCAGCAGCAGTACGGCCAGCACGGCCAGGGGCACGTACCGCAGCAGCAGACGTACGGCGGCCAGCAGCAGTACGGCCAGCCGAACCCGCAGTACGGTCAGCCCAGCCCGCAGTACGCGGCGCCGGAGACCTACCCGGGTGGCGAGCGGACCCGTCAGGCCCCGATCCCGCACCAGCGTGGTGGCGGCGGTCGCGGACCCAACACCAAGGGCCTGCTCATCGGCGCGATCGCGGTCGTCCTGGTCGTGGTGATCGGTATCACCGCCGCCCTCATCAGCAACACGGGCGGCGAGAAGACCGACGGCGGGACGGCGGGCGGCAAGCCCACCGGCGACCCCACGCAGGTCCAGGAGGACCCGTCCTCCCAGCCCAGTGCGGACAAGACGGCGCAGGTGCTGCCGCAGCAGGACGCGGCGACGCTCAAGCTCGGCGGCAGCGCCCTGCTGGCCAAGGACATCAAGGGCGCGGAGGGCGCGGACGGCGCCTACGTGACCGGGTTCAACGCCATCGGGTCGTCCGTCACCTGGCAGGCCGACCTGGAGGAGGCCGGTGACTACTACCTGTACGTGCGGTACGCGATCCCGGCCAAGGACGCCAACGCGACGCTGACCGTCAACGACAAGCCCAACGGTTCGCCGCTCGGGCTGAAGAACTTCATCTCCTCCACGGACCCGAACCTGGAGAAGAACTGGCAGACCACCTGGGCGCCGGTGTCGCTCAAGCAGGGCAAGAACACGATCAAGCTCTCCTGCGAGCAGGGCAACCAGTGCGACGCGATCTTCGACTGGCTGAAGATCAGCAAGACGAAGCTGAGCGGCTGAGAAGACGCCTCGTTCGCGAGCCTCTTGTTCGCAAGCGTCTCGTTCGAAACCCCCGGAGCTCCGCTCCGGGGGTTTCGTCCGTGTGGGGCCGGGCTCAGGCCGCGGCCGTCTGCTCCGTCACCGTCACCCGGGGCAGCAGCTCCTCGTACGCCGACCGGTCGAACTCGCCGGCCACCGGCGAGAGCACCGTCGCCGCCGACAGCGCCACCGCGCGGGCCAGCCGGTCCGGCCAGGGCAGCTGGTCCACCAGGCCGGACAGCAGGCCCGCCACGGCCGAGTCACCGGCGCCGGTCGGGTTGCCCTTCACCGGCGCCGGCGGGGCCGCCCGCCACACGCCGTCCGGGGTGGCGGCCAGCATGCCCTCGGGGCCGAGCGAGGAGACGACCGCGTGCGCGCCGCGGCGGCGGGCGTCCCGGGTGGCCCGGTGGGGTTCGCGGGAGCCGGTGAGCTGGGCGAGTTCGTCGGCGTTGGGCTTGACGAGGTCCGGGCGGGCCGCGATGCCCCGCCGCAGGGGTTCGCCGCTGGTGTCGAGCAGGACCGGGACCCCGGCGCCCCGGGCGATCCGGATCAGCTCCGCGTACGCGCCGACATGGATGCCGGGCGGCAGGCTGCCGCACAGGGCCACCGCGTCGGCGCCGTCGGCGAGCAGGGTGGCGTAGTGGCCGGTGAAGGCGGACCACTCGGCGGGGGTGAGGGCGGGGCCCGGCTCGTTGAGCTGAGTGGTGTCGCCGGTCGAGGTGTCGACGACCGCGACGGTACGGCGGGTGGGCCCGGCGCTCGTGACGAGCGCGTCGGTCAGGGGCAGGCCCGCGAGGTGGCCGCGCAGGACCTCGCCCGTGGGGCCGCCCGCGAAACCGGTGACGACCGTCTCGTGGCCGAGGGAGGCCAGGACCCGGGCGACGTTGAGGCCCTTGCCGCCGGGGCGCTCGATCACCTGGGTGACGCGGTGGGAGGCGTGCGGGGTGAGGGCGGGGACCCGGTAGGTGAGGTCCAGTGCCGTGTTGAGGGTGACCGTGAGAATCACCTGTCCCACCCCCCGGTACAAAGCGCTTTCTGCACTGCCTGGCTCGCTGTTCGCGCCCCGATCATGCCAAACGGAAGGCGGTTGGCCCAGACCCCCGGCCAACCGCCCTGTGCCGTACCCGGGTGAAATCAGCCCGCTTGGGGCTCAACCACCCAGGCGCCCTTGCGCATGACGCCCGTGACGTCGAAGTTCTCGTCGAGGACGACCAGGTCGGCGTCCTTGCCGGGCTCCAGCGAGCCGACCGTGTCGTCGATGCCCAGCAGACGGGCCGGGTTGGCGGAGATCGCCTGGACGACGGACTCGACCGGCAGCCGGTCGATGGTCACGGCGCGTTTGAAGGCGCGGTCCAGGGTGAGGGTGGAGCCCGCGATCGAGTCGCCCTCGACCAGCCGTGCGACCCCGTCCTTGACCTCGACGGCGAGCGTGCCCAGGTCGTACATGCCGTCGCCGAAGCCGGCCGCGTCCATGGCGTCGGTGATGAACGCGACCCGCTCCGCGCCCTTGTGGTGGAAGGCGAGTTCGAGGGCGGCGGGGTGCAGGTGGGTGCCGTCGTTGATCAGCTCGACGGTGATCCGCTCGTCCTCCAGGAGGGCGGCGATCGGGCCGGGGGCGCGGTGACCGAGGCCGGGCATCGCGTTGTAGAGGTGGGTGGCGACGGTGGCGCCCGCGTCGATCGCCTCGACGGTCTGCTCGTACGTCGCGTCGGTGTGGCCGATGGCGGCGATCACGCCGTGTTCGGCGAGCAGCCGTACGGAGTCGATGCCGCCGGGCAGTTCGGTCGCGAGGGTCATCATCTTCGCCCGGCCGCGTGCGGCGTCGATCAGCTTGCGGACCTCGGCCGGGTCGGGGTCGCGCAGCAGCGTCTCGTCGTGCGCGCCCTTGCGGCAGGGGGAGATGAACGGGCCCTCGAAGTGGATGCCGGCGATCTCGCCCTGCTCGGCCAGCTCGGAGAGCAGGCCCGCGCGCCGGCCGAGGAAGTCGGTGTCGCCGGTGACGAAGGAGGCGACGACGGTGGTGGTGCCGTGCAGGCGGTGGGTGTGGACGCCGTGGAGGACCTCGTCGACGGTGCCGGAGGTGAAGGAGGCTCCGCCGCCGCCGTGGTTGTGCATGTCGACGAAGCCGGGGACGACCCAGTGGCCCGACACATCGAGGGAGGAGGTGTCGTCGGGGCTGCTGCCCACGATGCGACCGCCTTCGACGATCACGCGTCCGTTCTCGACGATCCCGGTCGGCAGCACCACGCGGGCGCCGGCGAGAACTGTGGAACCGGCCATCAGGCGGATACCTCCGAATCGGTGGGGCGCTGGTCGGCGAGCAGGTCCCAGGCGAGGAGGCCCGCGCCCAGGCATCCGGCGGTGTCCCCGAGGGCCGCCGGGACGATGGCGGGCAGCTTCTGGAACGTCACGCGTTCCTCCACCGCGGCCCTCAGTGGTGTGAACAAGGTTTCCCCGGCCTCGGCGAGACCGCCACCGATGATGAGCGTGCGCGGGTCCAGCAGGGTGAGCGCGGTGACCAGGCCGTCCGCGAGGGCGTCGACGGCGTTCTGCCAGACCTGTACGGCCCGGGTGTCTCCCGACTCGACGGCCTTGGCGCAGTCGGCGGCGTCGGCGTCGGGGTCGCCGGAGGCCGCGGCCCAGGCGAGGGAGACGGCGGAGGCGGAGGCGTACCGTTCCAGGCAGCCGCGCTGGCCGCAGCCACACTCCGTGCCGCCGGGGCGGACGACGATGTGGCCGATCTCGCCGGCGTAGCCGTGGGCGCCGGCCTCGATGGATCCGCCGATGCCGATGGCTCCGGCGATGCCGGTGCCCAGGGGCAGGAAGAGGAAACGGTCGGCGCCGTTGCCGGCCCCGATCCGGCCTTCGGCGAGGCCGCCGGTGCGGACGTCGTGTCCGATGGCGACGGGGATCCCGGCGAGGCGCTCGCTGAGCAGCGCGCGCATCGGGACGTCGCGCCAGCCGAGGTTGGCGGCGTAGACGGCGACGCCGTTCTCCGCGTCGACGATGCCGGGGACGGCGACTCCGGCGGCCGCGGCGGTCTGTCCGTACCGCTCCAGGCCGTGGGCGCGCAGCTCGGCGGCGAAGCCGAGGATCGTCTCGACGACGGCCTCGGGGCCGCGTTCGCGGCCGGTGGCGCGGCGGGCCTCGTGGAGCAGCGTGCCGTCCGCCCCGACCAGGGCGGCCTTCATACCGGTGCCGCCCACATCGAGGGCGATGACGTGTCTCACGGGGGACAGTCTCGCGCGAGAACGACCGAAAGGTCTAGTCCACTGGGCGATATTGTTGCGCGGGCATACAAATGGCGGACGGGCGGAGGGGGTCACCCCCGCGTCACCCCCTCGTGACCTGCGGTGATCGCCGGACGCTCGTTGCGAAAGCGAGACCCGACTGGTGTAGACCTTAAGCTTCTTCGGAGTGAAAATCACAGCTCAACGACGAGCAAGAGGGTGGGGCGACGCTGTGCAGCGGCGATTTCTTGGACTGACCGCGACCATCGCCGCGCTCGGCCTGACCGGGGTGCTCTCCGGCTGCGGCCTCACCGGCGCCGACTCCGGTGACGTCACCCTCAAGCTGGTCGCCGCCGACTACGACCTCACCGGCGGCGACACCACCAAGAAGTACTGGGACGACCTGACCGCCGCCTACGAGGCCAAGCACCCGGGCGTGAAGGTCGAGGTCCAGATCGAGTCCTGGAACGACGTCGACCGCAAGGTCGCCGAGATGGTCGAGGCCGACCAGGCACCCGACATCGCCCAGATCGGCGCCTACGCCGACTACGCGGCCGCCGGGGAGCTCTACCCGGCCGACGAACTGCTCTCCATACCCGTCCAGGCCAACTTCCTCGCGCCGCTGGCCTCCGCCGGCGAGATGAGGCGCACCCAGTACGGGCTGCCGTTCGCCGCCTCCACCCGGCTGCTCTTCTTCAACCAGGAGCTCTTCGACCGGGCGGGGATCAGCAAGGCGCCGACGACCTGGGACGAGCTGGCCGCCGCGGCGGAGAAGCTGAAGGACGACGACGTCCCGTACCCCTTCGCGCTGCCGCTCGGTCCGGAGGAGGCGCAGGCGGAGACGATGATGTGGCTGCTCAGTGGTGGTGACGGCTACACCGACGCCGCCGACCGCTACCGCATCGACTCCGACCAGAACGTGGCGACCTTCGACTGGCTGAAAAAGAACCTGGTCGAGAAGGGGCTCACCGGTCCGGTCGCCCCTGGCAAGCTCAACCGCAAGGACGCCTTCGCGGCCTTCTCGCGCGGCGAGGTCGGCATGCTCAACGGCCACCCGTCCCTCATGCAGGAGGCGGAGAAGAAGGGCGTCAAGGTCGGCAAGGTCGCGCTGCCCGGCATGACCGGCAAGGCGAAGTCGTCCATGGGCGTCGCCGACTGGATCATGGGCTTCAAGCAGAACGGTCACCGCCAGGAGATCGGCGACTTCCTGAACTTCGTCTTCGACGACGAGAACGTACTGAGGTTCGCGGGCGGCAACGACCTGCTGCCGGTCACCGTGAGCGCGTACTCCCGCATGCAGAGCGAGGAGGAGCACAAGAACCTCCGCGAGTTCCTGAAGGAGCTACCCGGCTCGCAGCTGCCGCCGGTCGGCAAGACGTCCTGGGCCAAGGTCAGCGAGAACATCAAGCAGAACATCGGCAAGGCCGTCATGCCCGGGAACCGGCCCTCGGACGTCCTGGGCAAGATCGGGCGCGAGGCGACGGCGGCCGAGAGCGCGGAGTAATAGGTTGTTCGTATGACCGACGCCAGCGACTCCGGACTCGGGGAACGGGAGCAGGCCGTCCTCGCCCTCGAACGCCGCTCCTGGCCCGGCCCCGGCGCCAAGGAGCGGGCCGTCCGTGAGCGGCTCGGCCTCTCGCCCACCCGCTACTACCAGCTCCTCAACGCCCTCCTCGACGACCCCCGGGCGCTCGTCCACGATCCCGTGACGGTCAACCGGCTACGGCGGGTCCGTGCGGAGAAGGAGCAGCGGCGCTGAGGCTCGGTCGGTAGGGTCTTCCTATGGTCAGCAGCCTTCCGCACCCGACCACATCCGCAGGCCGTGACGGCCTGGCCGCGTTTCTCGCGCGGCCGGACAGAGCCGTCGTCGCCCTCGACTTCGACGGGACGCTCGCCGAGATCGTCCCCGACCCCGAACAGGCGCGCGCCCACCCCGGCGCCGTCCCCGCCCTCGCCGCCCTCGCGCCGTCGGTCGCCTCGGTCGCGGTGGTGACCGGACGCCCGGCGGGGGTGGCGGTACGGTACGGCGGCTTCGCCGGGGTCCCCGGCCTGGAGCACCTCGTGGTCCTCGGCCACTACGGCGCCGAGCGCTGGGACGCGGTCACCGGCACCGTCCAGGCCGCCGCCCCGCACCCGGGCGTGGCGTCCGTCCGCGCCGAACTCCCCGGCTACCTGGACCGCATCGGCGCCTGGCCGGGCACGTGGATCGAGGAGAAGGGCCGCGCGGTCGCGGTCCACACCCGCCGCTCCACCGACCCGCAGGCGGCCTTCGAGGCCCTTGAGGAACCGCTCGCCGACCTCGCCACCCGGCACGGCCTCGTCCTCGAACCCGGCCGCATGGTCCTCGAACTGCGCCCACCCGGCATGGACAAGGGCGTGGCGCTGGCCGAGTACGTCCGGGAGGTGGGCGCCGGGTCGGTGCTCTACGCCGGCGACGACCTGGGCGACCTGCCGGCCTTCGCGGCCGTGGAGAAGCTCCGCTCGGACGGGACCCCGGGCCTGCTGGTGTGCAGCGGCTCGACGGAGGTCACGGAACTCGCGGACCGCGCCGACCTGTCGGTCCCGGGCCCGGCGGCGGTGGTGGGGTTCCTCTCGGAACTGGCGAAGGCGGTACGGGAGGACCGCTGAGGGCCCGCCCGTACCGCCTCCGTTCGCGAACTCGGTGACCTACCGCGGCCTTACGGGGCCGGGTTGACCACGCTGATCGTCAGGTCGTCACCCGCGTCGCCGGTCACGGTGACCTTCACGCCGTGGCCGGCGACCTTGACGCTGGCCTGGGGTGCCGCCGGGCTGTAGTACGCGTTCGGGTCGGTGTCGTCGAAGACCGGGATGCCGGCCGCCGACGGGGCGCACGCCGCCTTCGTGACCACCGTCTGGCTGCCGCCCTTGCCCGACAGCACCTCCTTGTGGAGGCAGGTCGCGTCCGTCGGCTCCAGGCCGAACGTCGCGTCGAAGGGCTGGCGGCGGTTGCTCGGGGCGGTGCCGTCGTCGTACGTGAACGGCGCCGGGCGGGCGTCGACCGCCATGGCCTGGCCACCGCCCGGGTGGGCGCTGACGTTGTTGTCGTCGTAGGAGCGGTCCACGTACCAGACCAGCATGCCGTTCTGGTAGCGGAAGAACTCCACCCAGTCCGGCGCCGTGACGCCCTTGCTGAACTGGTACGGGCCCTCCGCCAGGAGCGCGTCGCTGCCGACGTACTCGCGGTTCTCCACCAGGTAGTAGCGCGGGTAGGTGGCCGTCTCCGTGCCGGTCGAGATCTTCCACCGGCCGTCGGCGCTCCAGCCGCCGGCGCCCTGCTCGACGTCGTCCGTCAGCAGGGTCGTGCCGCCGGACGTGAGCGTGATGTCGTCCAGGAAGGCGCCGGTGAAGTGCACACCGCCGTCGGTCTGGTAGCGGAAGCGGAAGAGCGAGGACTTGCCCGCCGCGTCGTACGAGTAGCGCAGCGTCGTCCACTTGCCGGCGGAGGAGCCGTCGACCGCCGCGCCCGCGCGCAGCCAGTTCGCCCCGCCGTCGAGGGAGTACTCGGCGAAGAGGTAGTCGAAGTCGGCCTCGATCTCGTACCAGGCGCTCGCCTTGACGGTGACGCGCGAGGTGGCCGGTACGGAGCGGGTGAGGGACTGGTTCAGGCCGTCGGCCGAGCCGGTCCACCAGGCGTGGCTGCCGGACGGCGGCGTCGCGTAGGAGGTGCTGCTCGTCTTGTCCGGGAGCGCGACGCGTACGGCCTGGTCCTTGCCGGTGACCTGGAGCTGGGCCGGGTTGAGGGTGAAGGTCCCCGAGGTGCCGAGTTCGGCGGTGGAGTGGTCCAGCCAGCCGAGGAACAGCTTCTCCTCGGCGCCCATCAGGCCGGGGTGGGTGCCGATGCCGGCGTTCGCCGCGGCGCCGTGGCCGAGCCAGGAGCCGGAGCTCATCAGGGTCCAGAAGGCGGTGGAGTTCTCGCCGCCGTCGGTGTCGTAGTAGTCCGGGAGGCCGAGGTCGTGGCCGAACTCGTGGCAGAAGACGCCGAGGCCGCCGTTCTCGCCCTCGGTGGTGTAGTCGCCGAACCAGTACTTCGACTGGCCGATCCGGGCGCCGCCCGCCTTGTTCTGCGTACCGGACACGTCCGGGCCGGTCAGGCCGTAGTCGTCGCCGTTGACGTACCAGCGGTGGGACCAGATGGCGTCCTCGCCCTGGGCGCCGCCGCCGGCGTCCTCGCCCATGCCGGCGTGGACGGCCTGGAAGTGGTCGATGTAGCCGTCGGCCTCGTCGAAGTTCCCGTCGTGGTCCCAGTCGTTGCGGTCCCAGACGTCGAACTGGGCGAGATACGCGTCGATCTCGGCAGGGGTCTTGCCGGCCGCGATCTGGGCGTTCCACCAGGCGTCACCGGTGTCCTGGACGAAGGCCCACGAGCCGCCGTTGTCCTCGACGGCGTTGTCGCCGTAGAAGGAGGCGTTGTAGGGGACCTTGACCCAGTCCTCGACGGTGTTGGTGACCGAGTAGCGGCCGTTCGAGAGCTTCTCGTAGTACGTCTTCATCGACTCGCCGGAGCCGTTGAAGAGGTTCTCGTAGTACGCCTTGTCGAAGTCGGCCGTCCAGGCGTTGGAGTTGTCCACGCTCCGGTCCGGCTCGGCTATCCGGTTGTGCAGGGGGCCGGGGGTGGAGCCGTACCGGCCGGCGCTCTGCTCGCCGAACTCGGAGAGGATGGTGAGGATCTTCTCCTGGCGGACGGTCGTGTCGGTCTCGGTCTCCACGAACTTGCCGGGCGCGACCTCGACGACGCCGCGGGCGTTCGCCTCGACCTTCCCCTTGGCGATCTTGTCGATCGCCTGCTTGCGCAGCTCGGTGCGCTGCTTCGTGAGCGGTCCGGGACGGTTGTCGGGCCGGGCCGCGGTGGCGGCCTTGGGGGTGTCCGACGGAGAGTCCTGGGCCTCCTGCGCGGCGGCGGGCTGGAGTCCCGCGGCGAGGAGGGCGGTGAGCGCCGACCCTAGGGTCATGCCCACGACAAATCTCTTCACGTGCGATCCCTTCGCATGCGGTGGTTCGCATGGTTGGCGTGTTCCGTTTGTCGCTCGGGGTCGCCCCGGGCGCGCAAGGCCCGGGGGACGGATCGCCTGGGGGAACGATCAGCGCAGAGTCTGACACGGAAGGAGTCGCGGAGAGGAGGGGTCGAAACCGCAAAATCGCCGCCGGTCGGGCGCCGGGACGCGGGGGCGAGGGCGCTGGGGGCCGGACGCGGGGGCGCTGGGCCCCGGACGGGGTGGGGGCCGGGCGCGGTGGGCGCTGGGGCCGGGCGCGCCGCGCGGGCGTCGTCGCCGGCTCAGTCGGCGGGCTCCCGCAGCGCTTCCAGCTGCTGCAGGAACCACCGCTGCGGCGGCAGAGCGGTCGCCGTGGCCGCGAGGTGCTTCGTGCGCTCGGCACGCTCGCTCGCCGGCATCGTCAACGCCTGGTGCAGGGCCCGCGCCGTCTCGGACACGTCGTACGGGTTGACCGTCAGTGCGTGCTCCCGCAGTTCGCGGTACGCACCGGCCCCCGTCGAGAGCACCAGCACGCACCCCGCCTCCGAGACCACCGGGATCTCCTTGGCCACCAGGTTCATCCCGTCCCGCACCGGGTTGATCAGCGCCACGTCCGCCATGCGGTAGGCCGCGAGCGAGCGCGTGAAGTCGTCTTTCACCGAGAGCAGGACCGGCTGCCAGTCCTCCGTGCCGAACTCGGTGTTGATCTCCTCCGCCAGCTCCGCCACCGACGCCGTGTACGCGCGGTACACCGCCAGGTCCTGACGGGACGGATACGCCGAGGCCAGATGGACCACCCGGCCGCGCCACTCCGGCCGCTCGCGCAGCAGCTCACGGTAGGCGAGCAGGCCGCGCAGCACGTTCTTCGACAGCTCCGTACGGTCCACCCGGACGATCGTCTTCCGGTCGCCGACCTCCGCCCGCAGCGCCGCCAGCCGGTCGTCCACCTCCGGCCGGTGCGCCAGCGACCGCAGCTCCTCCCCGTCCACGCCCAGCCCGTACACCCGCACCCGGGTACCGCGCCGTGGACCGCCCCCCTTGCGGTGGTGCACTCCGCGCCACGGATCACCGCTCGGCGAGAAGCCCTCCGCCACCCCCTCGGCGCTGTCGATGTACGCACCGCCGATGAACGTCGACGCCCACTCCCAGGTGTGGAAACCGAGCTCGTCCGCGCCGAGCATCCCCCACAGCAGCTCCTCGCGGATGTCCTCCGGCAGCATCCGCAGATACTCCGAGGACGCCCACGGCGTATGGGTGAAGTGGGCGATCCGCAGGTCCGGCCGCAGCTCCCGCAGCTGACCCGGCACCAGCGCCAGGTGATAGTCCTGCACCAGCACCTCGGCGCCCTCGGCCGCCTGCTCCGCCAGCGCCTCGGCGAAAGCCCGGTTGTAGCTCCGGTACGACTCCCAGCGGCGCCGGAACTCCGCGTCGAAGACCGGCTCACGCGGCACGTCGTACAGGTGGTGGTGCAGGAACCACAGCACCGAGTTCGCGATGCCGTTGTACGCGTCGTCGTAGACCGCCGGGTCGAGGGCCAGCATCCGGACGCCGGGCTCGGAGACACCCCGGCGCACCGCCTCCCGGTCCCCGGCCGACAGCGCCGCGCAGACCCAGAGCGCCTCGGGCTGCTCGGCGAGGGCGGCGGACAGCCCGGAGACGAGGCCGCCCCCGCCGCGCCGGGCACCGAGGGTGCCGTCGTCGGCGAGGGTGTAGGAGAGCGGGCCCCGATTGGAAGCAACGAGCACAGAAGCCATGTGGCGAACCTAGCCCGTCCCGTAAACGCTCAAACGTACGTATACGACTGTGGCGAATCCACGCCTCACCGATCGCGGACGAGTGGCGAATCCACGCCTCACAGATCGCGTCGGCCGCGCAGCGCCGCCTTCGCCACGACGCCCGTCGCCGCCAGCGCCAGCGCGAGCCCGCCGAGCAGCCACAGCCGCTCAGCGGCGGAACCGGTCTTGGCCATCGAGCCCCCGGGCCCGGGCCGGGCCGGGCCCGGCTTCGCCTCCCGCGGGCTCGCCGTCCCGGTGGTCTCCCGGTCCGGCACCGGTACGGAGAAGGCCGGCGCGGACGCCACGGAGGTGTCGTACCGCGCCCCGAAGGGCTCGACCACCTCCGCGGCGGCCGGACCGCCCACCGCGAGGAAGAGCGCGCCGACGGCGAGGCCGAGGGCCGCCAGGAGGGATCCCATCCGATTCATCAACCGCATACAACGGAAATGTAGGCAAAACGCATCATCATGCCGGGTTACGCCACGCGGCGGTGCGCGTACTCCACGATGTCGGCCATCGGCGGCCGCTCCTCCGTGTCCACGGCGTACGTCCGGGGCGTGAACCCCTTCCCGCCGTCGGTCTCGTCCCGTTCGAACTGCGTCAGCCAGGGCCGCACCAGATGGCCGCGCGAGAGCCGCAGCTGCGCCGTCCGGTAGATCGCCGCCGCCATCCGGCCCAGCGCCTGCCCGTCCTGGTGACGGTGCTTGCGGACCCCGACGTCGACCTGCGCGAGCGCGTCGAGACCGACCGTGTGCAGCGCGTCGACGAGCAGCCCCAGCTCCACTCCGTAACCGACCGGGAAGGGCAGCCGTTCGAGCAGCGAGCGGCGCGCCGCGTACTCGCCGCCCAGCGGCTGCACGAAGCCGGCCAGCTGCGGCCAGTGCAGATTGAGCAGCGGCCGGGCCACCAGCTCGGTCACACGCCCGCCCTGACCTGGGGCGTCGCCCAGCGGGCGGTCGTACATCGCCTTGACGAAGTCGACGTCCGGATCGGTGAGGAGCGGGCCGACGATGCCGGAGACGAAGTCCGCGGAGAAGTCCCGCAGGTCGGCGTCGACGAAGCACACGATGTCCCCGTGCGTCACCATCAGTGACCGCCACAGGACCTCGCCCTTGCCGGGCACGGCCGGAAGCCGCGGGAGTATCGCGTCCCGCGCCACGACGCGGGCGCCGGCCGCCGCGGCGACCTCGGCCGTACGGTCGGTGGAACCGGAGTCGATCACCACCAGCTCGTCCACGAGCGGGGTCGCCTCGGACATCAGCTCACGCCGGATCACCGAGACGATGTCGCCGACCGTCGCCTCCTCGTTCAACGCGGGCAGCACGACGCTGACCGTCGCCCCCCGCTTGGCGGTGAGCAGCTGCTCCATCGGTCGATCGGCCACGGACCAGGACCGCCGGGCCAGCCAGCGCTCCACTTCCTCCAGCAACGTGATCTCCATCTCGCGGTTCGGACGACCATCTCAACCGTCCAGGCCTTCGGTTACAGTCTTGAACAACGCGGATGCCCGATGCATGTCGGGGTGCCGCCCGCGTCCGACAACCGCTTCACACAATCGAATACCGCTCATCCAGAGGGGCAGAGGGAAACGGCCCGTTGAAGCCCCGGCAACCCTCCAGTCGGTTCTCGTCCTCCAGCTAGGTCCCCGGCTAGGGAAGGTGCCAAATCCGTCTCATGGCGAAATTCGCCATGGGAAAGATGAGGAGAAAGGGCCTCGCCTCCATGGCTGTACAGACTGTCGCAAACACCCAGAACCCCAAGGAATCGGTCGACCTCGGTCCCGCGTCCGGGCTCTCCTGTCGCGAATGCGGTGAAGTCTTCCCGCTCGGTCCGATCTTCGCCTGCGAGCTCTGCTTCGGCCCGCTCGAAGTGGCCTACGACCTGCCCACCGGCGACCCCGAGGCGCTGCGCAAGCAGATCGAGGCCGGCCCCGCCAACATCTGGCGCTACGCCCCGCTGCTGCCCGTCCCCGCCGACGTGGCCGAGAAGCCGAACCTGAACCCGGGCTGGACCAAGCTCGTCCAGGCCGACAACCTCGCCCGTGAGCTCGGCGTCGAGGCGGGCAAGCTCTTCGTCAAGGACGACTCCGGCAACCCGACGCACTCCTTCAAGGACCGCGTCGTCGCCCAGGCCCTCGAAGCCGCCCGCGCCTTCGGCTTCACCACCCTGTCCTGCTCCTCCACCGGCAACCTGGCCGGCGCCGTCGGCGCCGCCGCCGCCCGTGCCGGCTTCCGCTCCTGCGTGTTCATCCCGCACGACCTGGAGCAGGGCAAGGTCGTCATGGCCGCCGTCTACGGCGGCGAGCTCGTCGGTATCGAGGGCAACTACGACGACGTCAACCGCTTCTGCTCGGAGCTCATCGGCGACCCGCTCGGCGAGGGCTGGGGCTTCGTCAACGTCAACCTGCGGCCGTACTACGGCGAGGGCTCCAAGACGCTCGCCTACGAGATCTGCGAGCAGCTCGGCTGGGTCATCCCCGACCAGCTCGTGATCCCGATCGCCTCCGGCTCCCAGCTCACCAAGATCGACAAGGGCCTGCAGGAGCTCATCAAGCTGGGCCTCGTCGAGGACAAGCCGTACAAGATCTTCGGCGCCCAGGCCGAGGGCTGCTCCCCGGTGTCGGCCGCCTTCAAGGCCGGCCACGACGTCGTACGGCCCCAGAAGCCGAACACCATCGCCAAGTCGCTGGCCATCGGCAACCCGGCCGACGGACCGTACGTCCTGGACATCGCGCGGCGGACCGGCGGAGCCGTGGAGGACGTGAACGACGAGCAGGTCGTCGAGGCGATCAAGATCCTCGCCCGTACCGAGGGCATCTTCGCCGAGACGGCGGGCGGTGTGACCGTCGGCGTGACGAAGAAGCTGATCGAGGCCGGTCTCATCGACCCGAGCCTGACCACGGTCGTGCTCAACACGGGCGACGGTCTCAAGACCCTGGACGCGGTGGCCGAGACCTCGCAGGCCACCGCCACCATCCGCCCGAGCCTGGACGCGTTCCGCGACGCCGGCCTGGCCAACTGACCACCCCCGTCACGGAAGGCAGCACCACCATGAGCGTCAAGGTCCGCATCCCCACCATCCTCCGTACCTACACGGGCGGCCAGGCCGAGGTCGCCGCCGAGGGCGCGACCCTCTCGGAGGTCATCGCCGACCTGGAGAAGAACCACACGGGCATCGCGGCCCGCGTCCTGGACGACCAGGGCAAGCTGCGCCGCTTCGTGAACGTGTACGTCAACGACGACGACGTCCGCTTCGAGCAGGGCCTGGAGACGGCGACGCCGGACGGTGCGGGCGTCTCGATCATCCCCGCGGTCGCCGGCGGCTGCTGAGCACGAATCCTTATCGGAATTGCCCCCTCCGCTAGAGAAGCGGAGGGGGCAATTCTGCATGGTTGAGCGCGGTAGAGTTGGGGAAGCCCCCTCCGCTGCTCATGCCAGACGCATATGAGAATGCGTCCGCGCGGGACAAGATGCAGTCAAAGTGTTCGAGTGTTGTGTACCTTCTGCGTACTTTGACGGGCCCGACTTGCCCCGGAACTCATGGAATCCTCCACAATTCGCCTTTCCGGCGTGCCCAGAATTCTCGTCCGATTGACCTGTTGCAGAGGGCAGTTGGGCAGATACATTCAGCCGCGGTCGACGCGTTCCGGCGCAGGGTCTGACCCGGGTCCGCGAAGTGCGGTCCCGCGCAAGGGCCAGTAATAGGGGAGTTAGGCATGGCTCAGGGCACCGTCAAGTGGTTCAACGCGGAGAAGGGCTACGGCTTCATCGCGGTCGACGGTGGTGCGGATGTTTTCGTCCACTACAGCGCGATCCAGATGGACGGTTACCGCACCCTTGAAGAAGGTCAGCGAGTCGAGTTCGAGATCTCGCAGGGCCAGAAGGGTCCGCAGGCGGACATGGTCAAGCTCGCCGTCTGAGTACGGCGCGATCGGCCACCACGTACGCACTCACGCCGAGGGGTCCGCATCCTGACCAGGATGCGGACCCCTCGTGCGTGTCCGCGCGGCCTCGACAGGACCGCCCGATCCCCGAGAGGCGCTTGCCCCCGCCCGTCGCCCGACCGCCACCCCTCATCGACGTCCCTGCGGGACGGCCTTGCACTCTCCTGGGTCGAGTGCTAATCATTGGCGTTAGCACTCTGAAGGTGAGAGTGCTTACGAGGATCGGGCAGACGAGGCCCGCGAGCCAGGTGGGGCAAGGAACCGCCGGGTGCGCAGGCCGTCCGTCGCGGGCGTCGGCGCGGTCCAGGAGCGTTATCCACCCCATGTCCGGGAGGACCACTTCACATGGCCAAGATCATCGCGTTCGACGAGGAGGCCCGGCGCGGTCTCGAGCGCGGCATGAACCAGCTCGCTGACGCCGTCAAGGTCACCCTTGGCCCCAAGGGCCGGAACGTCGTCCTCGAGAAGAAGTGGGGCGCCCCCACGATCACCAACGATGGTGTCTCCATCGCCAAGGAGATCGAGCTCGAGGACCCGTACGAGAAGATCGGCGCCGAGCTGGTCAAGGAAGTCGCCAAGAAGACGGACGACGTCGCCGGTGACGGAACGACCACCGCGACCGTCCTCGCCCAGGCGCTCGTCCGCGAGGGCCTGCGCAACGTGGCGGCCGGCGCCAACCCGATGGCCCTCAAGCGCGGCATCGAGAAGGCCGTCGAGGCCGTCTCCGGCGCCCTGCTGGAGCAGGCGAAGGATGTCGAGACCAAGGAGCAGATCGCTTCCACGGCCTCCATCTCCGCCGCCGACACCCAGATCGGCGAGCTCATCGCCGAGGCGATGGACAAGGTCGGCAAGGAAGGCGTCATCACCGTCGAGGAGTCCCAGACCTTCGGTCTGGAGCTGGAGCTCACCGAGGGCATGCGCTTCGACAAGGGCTACATCTCGGCGTACTTCGCCACCGACATGGAGCGTATGGAGGCGTCCCTGGACGACCCGTACATCCTGATCGTCAACTCCAAGATCTCTTCCGTGAAGGACCTGCTCCCGCTCCTGGAGAAGGTCATGCAGTCGGGCAAGCCGCTGCTGATCATCGCCGAGGACGTCGAGGGCGAGGCCCTGTCGACCCTGGTCGTCAACAAGATCCGCGGCACCTTCAAGTCCGTCGCGGTCAAGGCTCCGGGCTTCGGCGACCGCCGCAAGGCCATGCTGAACGACATCGCCATCCTCACGGGCGGCACGGTCATCTCCGAGGAGGTCGGCCTCAAGCTCGAGAACGCCGGCCTGGACCTGCTGGGCCGCGCCCGCAAGGTCGTCATCACCAAGGACGAGACCACGATCGTCGACGGTGCCGGTGAGAGCGACCAGGTTGCCGGTCGCGTCAACCAGATCCGCGCCGAGATCGAGAACTCGGACAGCGACTACGACCGCGAGAAGCTGCAGGAGCGCCTGGCGAAGCTCGCCGGCGGTGTCGCGGTCATCAAGGCCGGCGCCGCGACCGAGGTCGAGCTCAAGGAGCGCAAGCACCGCATCGAGGACGCCGTTCGCAACGCGAAGGCGGCCGTCGAGGAGGGCATCGTCGCCGGTGGTGGCGTGGCCCTGCTCCAGGCCTCCTCGGTCTTCGAGAAGCTTGAGCTGGACCTGGTGGGCGACGAGGCCACGGGCGCGAACATCGTGAAGCTGGCCCTTGAGGCCCCGCTGAAGCAGATCGCGGTCAACGCCGGCCTCGAGGGCGGCGTCGTGGCGGAGAAGGTCCGCAACCTGCCCGTCGGCCACGGCCTGAACGCCGCGACCAACGAGTACGTGGACCTCATCGCCGAGGGCATCATCGACCCGGCGAAGGTCACGCGCTCCGCGCTGCAGAACGCGGCCTCCATCGCCGCGCTGTTCCTGACCACCGAGGCCGTCATCGCCGACAAGCCGGAGAAGGCCTCCGCGGCCGCTCCGGGCGGCATGCCGGGCGGTGACATGGACTTCTGATCCTTCGGGATCGGCTGTTCACCGAGGGCGGCACCCCAGCTGGGGGTGCCGCCCTCGGGCGTTCGGGGCGATGCTGGTGGGAGGACCCCTCACGGCGGGAGCGACCATGATCACGTTGCTGACGACCCCGGCGGACCGCGAGCTGGACATCACCCGCACCTTCGACGCCCCGCCCGGCCGCGTCTGGGAGGCCTGGACCCGGCCCGACCACGTCCGCCAGTGGTACGGCGTGGCCGCCCTGCCCACGACCGTCTGCGAGATCGACCTGCGCGTGGGCGGCGCCTGGCGCTGGGGCCAGAAGGCGCCGGACGGCAGGGAGATCGTGTTCTCGGGAACGTACGAGGAGATCGTCCCGGGCGAGCGGCTGGTCTACACGGAGACCTTCGAACTGATGCCGGGCCCGCCGGTCCATGTGACCCTCACCTTCGACGCGACGCCGGACGGCGGCACGGCCCTGACGAGCAAGTCGGTCTGGCCCTCGACGGAGATCCGGGACCAGGCGCTGGCGACGGGGATGGAGGACGGGGTGAAGGAGGAGTACGACCGGCTGGCGCAGTACCTTCGGACGATGTGAACCTCGTCGTACCCACGCTCGTGGCCGGGGACTTCGTCCTGCGCCCCTGGGAGATGGCCGACCTCCCCCTCGTACGGGAGGCGTCGGCGGACCCGTACATCCCGCTGATCACCACCGTCCCGCCGGTGTACTCACCGGCCGAGGGCGAGGCGTTCGTCCGCCGCCAGTGGACGCGGGCGGAGAGCGGCGCGGGCTACCCCTTCGTCATCGCGCGCCGCCGCGACGCGCGGGCCATGGGCACGATCGGCCTCTGGCTCCGCGACCTCCCGGAGGGCCGCGCCACCCTCGGCTACTGGACCGCCCCGTCCTCCCGCGGCGAGGGCGCGGCGGGCACGGCGCTGGCGGCGGTGAGCGACTGGGCGGAGACGGAGCTGCGGATCCCGCGCCTGCAGTTGCTGGTGGAGCCCTGGAACGCGGCGTCGGCCCGGACGGCGGAGGGGGCGGGGTTCGTACGGGAGGGGGTGCTGCGGGGGTGGCAGGAAGCGGGCGGCGAGCGGCGGGACATGGTGATGTACGGGCGGTTGGCGGCTGTCAGTCGACGTACTCCTTGAGCTTCTCGGTGTCGAGGGTGATGTCGACAGGGCTCGGGAGGGGGATGGTGGCACCGAAGGGGTACGCGGCGCGGTGCTGGTAGACGCCGTGCCGGGGTTCGCTGAAGACGACGACGGAGCCGGCGTCGCGGTCGACGAGGAGGTAGAGGGGGATGTCGGAGGCGGCGTAGCCGTCGCGCTTCTCGATGCGGTCTCGAGCAAGGGCCCGGGGGCCATGGGAGGTGACCTCGACGACCATGAGAACGCCCTCCGGGTCGCCCCACATCTCCGGCTCCGCGACGAAATGGTCGAGTGGCGCGAGAGCCGCATCCGCGATGGCCCGGCCCTTGCGATAGGTATCCACCTTCAGCTCCTGCTCCGGGTAGAGCGCGAGGGCGGGGCGCTGTTGCAGGCAGACGCGCAGCAGCCACATGACGATGGCCTTGTGGAGTTGGTCCGGCAACGGCTTGACCTTCAGCTTCCCCTTGATGAGTTCGAGCTTCACCCCTTCTGGCGCGTGACGGGCGAGCTCTTCGAAGTCCTCGACGGACATGTCGACCGGGCGGTCAGGGGTGCTGGGGGTCATCGGATCGCCTCCTCCCCTCCATCGTGCCCCGCCGTCGGCGCGTACGAGCTGAACCGTCACGCGGGAGTCCCTTCTCGGGCGCGGATGGCCGCCGCGTGGGCGTGGACGCGGGCGGCGGGGACGGTGGTGCGGGGGCGGGAGGTCGGGGGTTCACCGCGGCAGGGGTTGCAGGTGCCGTCGCGGAGGGCGTCCGCGCGGCCGGGAACGCCGCACTTGGCGCATTCGAGGAGGCGCAGGGTCGGGCGGGCGCGGCGGACGGGTTCGGGTGGGAGTTTGCGGATCAGACGGGTGCGGGCCATGGCGAACGGGTGGTGGACCGGGCTGGGGAGGCCGCTGGTGAGGGCGCGGAGGACGTCGTCCTCGGTGGCGTCGCGGGCGAACCACTCGTCGACCAGGGGCGAGAGCGCCCGGCACTCGGCGTGGGACAGCGACATCGCGGAGTTCGTACGACCGAGGGCGGCGAGGAGGACGTACGCACGGGTGCGGGTCGGGCGCTGCCGCGGGACGTCGCCGCGCTGGAAGGCGGACCACCAGGAGTCGTCACGTGCCGTCCGGGACCACCACGTTCGAGTGATCCAGAGACCGTCGATGCACTCGACGCCGCGCCGCAGGTGGCCGGCGCGCGTGACGCGGTTGAGGGCGGTGCGCATCGCGCACTGCCCGTACGGGAGGTGTTTGGCCAGCGTCTTCGCGGAGATGTCGCTGCCGTCGTCGAGCCGGTCGATGTAGGCGGCGATGGCGGCTTCGCGAGGCGGGAGGTGCGCGAAGTCGGTCGGCGCGGGTGGGAGTTGGTACGGGGCGGAACGCTTTCCGTAGCCGGGGTTGGCGGCGGGATGGGGCGCGGCACTAAACTCGGCATCAGCCATGGATCGAACTCTTCTCGATCGGTGGACAGACCCCCGCCAGGTGTTCCCGCACCTCGTGGGGGTCGTTCGTTTTCCGGACACGCTAGAGGCATATGACGCTGGGTGGCAAGTCGATCGCGTTCGGTCAACTCTCCGGGAGGGTGGGCGGGTTGAGTCCCAGGCCCCTACCCCTTCCTCTGAAAGAGGGCTCGAAGCCCGAGGCTTGAGCTTCGGGTCTCACCAGGGAGAATCGGCGCCGCGTCGGGCCCGCAGCGCGAAAGCGGACCACAGGGCCGCCGCCACCGGGGCGGCCGCGGCCATCGCCGCCAGTGCGGGGGCCTCCGGTCGCCAGCCGAGGGAGAGGCGAGTGCCGAAGAAGGCGAGCCCGGCCGCGACCCGCCCGGGGGCGTGGACGGGGGCCCTCGCGGCGGCGGCCCGCAGTACGGCTGCCGTCGCCGCGCCCGTCGCGATCCATGCGCACAGGTACGGCCAGACCGCCCCGGGGGCGGCGGGCGGCAGACCGTACTCCTCGGGGCCGATACGGAAGAGGGCTCCGGCCCAGCCCAGCCCCACCCCGAGGGCGGCGATGCCAGCCACCCACAGGGCATGGCGCCACAACGGGCCGGGCGCCAGGGGCGCCTCGCCGTCGGGTTCGGTCGAGTCGAGGAATTCGCTCACGCCTTGATGGACGTGGGCCGGCGAGCGCGCGTTGCCTGAGCGGGAGGAATTCGGCAACCGATGCCTCGCCGGGTGGCGAAGGGCGCGTCGGGTAGGGGTAGGGGTAGGGGTAGGGGTAGGGACGGGGGCAGGGGCATTGCGCCGCGATCCAGGCCGAGAAGGACAAGGGCGCCGAGCGGGCGCGGCATTGAACGCGTTCAATATTCCTGGCAGGATGCACGTCGAGAGCGCTGACCGTGCGCCGAGGGGGGCTGGACTGTGGACGAGGGCGAGCCCTGGAGAAACCTGGGGAGGGTCGGGCTGCGGCTCGTCGATCTGGTCGTGCGCTACTGCCTGACCTTCGCGATCACATGGGCCGCCATGGACGCCGCCCTGCCGGCGGAGGCCCGGAGCTCCGAGACCGCCCTCGACTTCTTCCCGTTCGTCGGGATCCCGTCCATCCTGATGAGCTTCGTCTACGGGCTGGCGAGCACCCGGACGGGCATGGCCTTCCGGCTTCCCCTGGCCGGGCTTCTCCTGCTGCCCACGTGGTTCCTGCTCTTCGGGCACTTCCTGGAAGTGCTGATCATCCCCGTCCTCGGCCAGCTCTTCTTCGCGCTGTGCGTGATGCGGGCCCCGATGCTGGGCCCGTCCCGGCTCCGGCGTCGGACGGTGTGAGCGCGGCCCGGGTCTCTAGCCCGGGGTCGGCGTGCGCAGGGGAGCGGCCGGCCCGACCGCGGTCATGGGGGCAGCCCCACCCCCCGCTCTCCCGTCTGCCGGATGGGAACCTGGGCCTGCGTCAACAAGGCTTCAGCCATGACGAATCACCCGCGCACCGCCCTTGTCCTCGCCCTCTCCGCCGCCGCCGTCGCGGCCTCGTTCACCGTCGCCCGGGCCGACCACTCCGGCGGCGGCCTGGCCTGGGGGGAGTGCGCACCGGGCGCCCTGCCCCAGCAGCAGTGCGCCACCCTCTCCGTACCGCGGGACTACAGCGACCCCGACGGGCCGCGGCTCTCCCTCGCCGTGTCGCGGATCCGCAGCGAGCGGCCCGAGGCCCGGCGCGGGACGCTCATGGTGATCCCGGGCGGCCCCGGGAGTTCCGGTGTGCAGCGGCTGACGCAGAAGGGGGAGGCGCTGGCCGAGGAGATGGACGGGGCGTACGACCTCGTGGCCTTCGACCCGCGGGGGGTCGGTGGCAGCACGACCGCGAGCTGCGGGCTGGACGAGAACGACCGGCGGCTGGAGAACCTGCGTTCCTGGCCCGCCGCCGACGGGTCGATCGACGAGAACGTCTCCCGCTCCCGCCGTACCGCCGAGGCGTGCCGGCGCGATGGCGGCGAGACGCTGCACAGCTTCACCACGGCGAACCAGGTACGGGACCTGGACCGGCTGCGGCAGGCGCTCGGCGAGGAGAAGATCTCCGCGTGGGGGGTCTCCTACGGGGCGTACGTCGGTGCCGTGTACGCGCAGAAGTACCCGCGGCACACCGACCGCTGGGTCCTGGACAGCAGCGGTGACCCGGACCCGCAGCGGGTCGCGCAGGGATGGATGCGGAACATGGCGCGGGGCGCGGAGGACCGTTTCCCCGACTTCGCGGCCTGGGCGGCGCACCCCGACCGGGCGAAGGAAGCGCTGCGGCTGGCCCGGCACGCCGAGGACGTACGACCGCTCTTCCTCGATCTCGCCGCCCGCCTGGACCGCGTACCGAAGGAGTCCACCACCCCGGGCACCCCGGTGAGCGGGAACATCCTCCGCCAGGCCCTGCAGAACGCGCTCTACAGCGACTCCGCCTTCCCGGCCCTGGCCCGGATGATCGTGGCCGCGGGGAGCCAGGACCCGGCCGTGCGACCCGCCCTGCCGCCCGGTCTCGACAAGCCGCTGTCCGACGAGTCCCTGGCGGTCACGGTCGCGGTCGTCTGCAACGACGTGAGGTGGTCCGGGTCCGTCCGCTCCTACGAGCGGGCGGTCGCCGCCGACCGCGCCCGCCACCCGCTGACGGCCGGGCTCCCGGCCAACATCACGCCCTGCTCCTTCTGGCGGGCGCCGGCCGAGAAGCCGGCCCGCATCACCGACGACGGGCCGTCCAACATCCTGATGACCCAGAGCCTGCGCGACCCCGCGACCCCGTACGCCGGCGGCCTGAAGATGCGCGCCGCCCTCGGCGACCGGGCCCGGCTGGTCACCGTGGAGCAGGGCGGGCACGGCAACTACCTGGGCAACGGCAACGCGTGCGCGGACCGGACGGTGACAGAGTTCCTGCGGACGGGGGTCAGGCCCGCGCGGGACGTGTCCTGCGCGAACTGACGCATACGGGCGAGCCGCTCGCCCGGCACGCGGCCACCGTGCGGGCGGCACGCGGCCACCGTTCGGGCGGCACGCGGCCACCGTTCGGGCGGCACCCCACGGACGGGGTGCCGCCCGCGCGGTCAGACCTTCGCCGGTTCCGAAGGCGGGGCCGGCGTCCCCGAGGCCACCGGGATCGCGTCCCCCTCGGCCCCCGTCCCCGACCCCGACCCCGACCCCGTTCCCGTTCCCGTTTCCGTCCCCGTCTCCACGTTGAACTCCTCCAGGAGCGCGCGGCTGAAGCCCCAGAAGTACGTGGCCACGAACCCCACCGCGTAACCGGCCAGCAACCCGCCCGCGTAGATCGCGATCGTCTCGCCCAGGCCCTGGTTGCCGTCGAGCAGCGGGAAGAGGGCCCAGCCGGAGGGGCCGATGGCCGTCGAGCCGACCTTGTCGCCCAGCATGTTGAAGAGGCCGACGAACCCGCCGCCGAACGCGCCGCCGACGCAGGCGGTGACGAACGGGCGGCCCAGCGGGAGGGAGACGCCGTAGATCAGCGGCTCACCGACCCCGAGGAAGCCGGCCGGGAGGGCGGACCTGATGGTGCGGCGGATGGAGCCGTTGCGCGGCAGTCTGACGTAGACCGCCATCGCCGCGCCGACCTGGCCCGCACCCGCCATCGCCAGAATCGGGAGGAGGACCGTGTGGCCCTGCTGCTCGATCAGCGTGGTGTGGATCGGGATCAGCGCCTGATGCAGACCCAGCATGACCAGGGGCAGGAACAGGCCGCCGAGGACGAAGCCCGCGCCGGCGCCCGCGTTCGCGAGCAGCCAGTTGGCGAAGTCTCCGATCGCGGTGGAGACCTCACCGGCCACGAACATCAGCCCGAAGATCGTGACCAGGCCGGAGACCAGGACCGTGAGGGTGGGGGTGACGAGGACGTCGAGGGCCTCCGGCACCCAGCGGCGGCACCACTTCTCGACGTACACCGCGAGCACCGCCGCGCCCAGCGCGCCCAGGACTCCGCCCTGGCCGGGGGAGAGCGTCTGACCGAAGGCGTCGATCTTGGCGACGCCGGGGAAGACGATGATCGCGGCGACCGCACCACCGAGGACCGGCGTCCCGCCGAACTCCTTCGCCGTGTTGTAGCCGACGAAGACCGCGATCAGCGCCATGAAGCCGCTCGCCATGGCCGCGAGGGCGGGGGTGACGGCCGGCAGCCAGCCCAGATTGATCAGCAGGCCGTTGAGGCCGGCGATGATGCCGCAGCCGATGAGGGCGGGGATCAGCGGGACGAAGATGTTCGCGATCCGGCGCAGGAACAGCTTGAAGGGGGTCTGGTTCCTCGCCTTCCGGGCCGCCTTGATCGCCGCCCCCTGTGCGGCGAGGCCGTCCGCGGAGGGCTTCGGCGCCTCGGCCACCAGGGTCTCGAACTCCGGAGTCACCCGCGCGACCGTGCCCGGGCCGAGGACGATCTGGTACGTGTCGTCCTCCACCACGCCCAGCACGGACGGCAGGGCCCGCAGGGCCGCGTCCTGGACGAGTGAGCGGTCCCGCAGACCCAGCCGGAGCCGGGTCATGCAGTGGGCCACGGAGCTGATGTTCTCCGCGCCGCCGACGAGCGGCAGGATCGCGGCGGCGATGGCGCGGTTCTTGTCGTCTGTGCTCATGGTGCGGTGGTGCCTTGCTGTGCGGGGACGGGGGGAGGGGGGCCGGAACCAGGGAGCGGCCGGAGTCAGGGGGAGGCCGGAGTCAGGGGGCGGTCGGGGTCAGGGGGCGGTCGGGGCGGTCGGTGCGTTCAGGGCCGTACGCAGATGGCCCCGCGCCTCCGTCAGACGCCGGTCGGCCGTCTTGGCATCGATGTCGGCGAGGATCATCAGGATGGCGGTCTTCACCTCGCCGTCCGCCTCGGCGAGGGCGGTCTCGATCCGCTCGTCCGGTGCGCCGGTGGCGAGGGCGACGATCCGCCGTGAGCGGGCCTGGAGCTTCTCGTTCGAGGCGCGGACGTCGACCATGAGGTTTCCGTACGTCTTGCCGAGCCGGATCATCGTGATCGTGGAGATCATGTTGAGGACCAGCTTCTGGGCCGTGCCCGCCTTCAACCGGGTGGAGCCGGTGAGGAGTTCGGGCCCGGTGACGACCTCGATGCCGTGTTCGGCGGCGGCCGCCAGCTCGCTGTCCGCGTTGCAGGACAGGCCGATCGTCAACGCCCCGGCCGCCCGGGCGTGGGCGACCGCCCCGATGGCGTAGGGGGTACGGCCGGAGGCGGAGATGCCGACCACCGTGTCGTCGGGGGTCAGGCCGAGCGCGTCCAGGTCCTCGGCCGCGAGCTCGCGGGAGTCCTCGGCGCCCTCGACGGCCTTCACCATCGCCGCGGGGCCGCCCGCGATCAGGCCGACGACCTCGGAGGGGTCGGTGTTGAAGGTGGGCGGGCATTCGCTCGCGTCCAGGACGCCGAGCCGGCCGGCCGTGCCCGCACCGGCGTAGATGAGGCGGCCGCCCCGCCCCATCCGTACGGCGGCGGCGTCGATCGCGGCGGCGATCCGCGGCAGCTGCGCGGCGACGGCGGTGGGGACGGACCGGTCCTCCTCGTTCATGGTGCGGGCGATGTCGAGGGTCGGGAGCCGGTCGATCTCGGCGAGCTCGGGCCGGAACGCCTCGGTGGTGAGAGTGGCCAGTTGCGCCTGGAGCTTGGAGTACGTAGAGGACACGTGCGGCTCTTTCGGTGCGTCGTCGTCGACGGTCAGCGGGTGCGGGGCGAGTGGCGGTGGGCGAGGGCTTCGTACGAGGCCGCGAGGGCCGGCGCCGCCGTCTCGTACGTACGCTGCGTGACGCACGTGAACAGGCAGTCCACGACCAGGAGTTGGCTGGTGCGGGAGGACATGGCGGCGGGACGCAGTTCGCTCTCGCGGGCGGTGGAGGTGGTCAGGACGTGATCGGCGTACTGCGTCACCGGCCCGTCCGGGCGGCCGGTGATCGCCACCGTGGTGGCACCGTGGTCGAAGGCGACGCGCAGGGGTTCTATGACGTCGCCGGTCGAGCCGGAGTGGGTGATGGCGATGGCGACGTCGCCTGAGCGGAGCTGCACGGCGTTGGTGACGGCGAGGTGCGGGTCGCTGTGCGCGTGCGCGAGCAGGCCGATGCGGAGCAGCTTCTGCCCGAGGTCCTGGGCGACGAGGCCGGAGGCGCCGACGCCGTAGATGTCGATGCGGCGGGCGCCGGCGAGGGCGGCGACGGCGGCGCCGAGCTGGACGGTGTCGAGTCCGGCGGCGGTGTCGGCGAGGGTCTGCTGCTCGTCGTAGGCGAGCTTGGCGACGACATCGGCGATCGGGTCGTCGACGGCGATGTCGGCGGTGACGGAAGGGGCGCGGCCGGACTGCTGCTGGGCGGCGAGGCCGGCGAGGGCGAGGCGCAGGTCGCGGTAGCCGGGGTAGCCGAGGAGGCGGGCGGTGCGGACGACGGTGGCCTCGCTCGTGCCGGTGAGCTCGGCGAGTCCGGTGACCGTGAGAGCGGCGCAGCCGGCCGGGTCGCCGGCGACGGCTTCGGCGACCCGCTGCATGGAGCGGGTCATGGACGGCGCGAGGGTGCGCACCTTGGCCGCGAGGGCGGCGGGCGCGGGCGGGGCGTCACCGCCGGAACCGGAACCGGAGCGGGAACCGGAGCGGGACGCGGGGCGGGAGCCCGACGCGGAGCCGGAGCCGGACCCGGAGCCGGAGCCGGGCAGGGGGCCGGGGGGCCGGGCGGGCGGGCCGCTGAAACTTTCCTTCACGTCATTGGTCACCACTGAAAGATATTTTCGGGCCCCGGGTGCGTCAAGACCTCGCGGGGGCCCGGATGCGAAGGGGGCCTTCGCCCGTGAGGCTTGTCGGGTGACAATGAGTCCATGGACGACATCGACCCCCTGGAACAGGCGCTGCACGCCGCCCGCGCCCTCGTCCTCGCCGATCTGGCGGCGCGTGACGTGGCCGCGGCGGAGGTCGTCTCGATGGTCGAGGAGTCGGTCACCCACCGCCGTTGGTGGGTCGAGCAGTGGCCCGAGGGCATCACGTACGTCGCCGGTCTGGTGGCCCAGGACGTGCAGGACGCGCTCCTGGAGCGCTACGGCCGCTGGCCGCTCTGTCCCGTCTGCTCCTCCGGCGACCCGCACGCCCTGGACGTCGAACCCGAGCTCGGTCCGGACCCGCACTGGGTCTGCGGCAAGGCGGGCGTGGTCGTTGCCCCGGTCGGCGGTCTGACGTGACCCTCTACATCGACCCGCCGACGTGGGCGGGCCATGGCCGCATGTGGTCGCACCTGGTCAGCGATGTCTCGTACGCGGAGCTCCACGCCTTCGCGGCGTCGATCGGCGCCCCGCCGCGCGCTTTCGAGCGCGACCACTACGACATCCCCTCGGAGCGGTACGCCGACGCGGTGGCGGCCGGCGCGGTGGAGGTCGGTTCCAAGGAGCTCGTCCGCCGGATCACCGAGGCGGGCCTGCGCCGACCGAAGGGCCGGCCGGAGGACTGGCCGTCGGCGCCCTGACCGCCCCGGCCCCTGACCGCCCCGGCCCCTGACCGCCCCGGCCCCTGACCGACCCGGGCCCTGACCGACCCGGGCCCTGACCGACCCGGGCTCTCAGGGCAGTCTCGTGACGCCGATCTGCATATGGAAGTGGTTCCTGTGCGCGGTCGCGAGGCCCGGGTCCTTGTGGTCCGGGTAGACCACGAAGCCGCCTTCGCCCAGTTCGGGCATGGGCCACTTGTTCTTCGGGCCGATGTCGTTGCCCTCGCACTCGAAGGTGCCGAACCGGAAGACCGTGGTGAACAGCCCGTATCCGAGCGGGTCGGCCGACGGACTGATGCGGACCTTGACCCCCGCCGGGCGCGGCAGCTCGCCCCAGTGCTTCAGCACGGACCGGGTGAACGCAGCCCCGTCCACCTCACCCTTGATCGCCGAGAGGTCGATCGCCCGGCCCTTGTTGTGGCAGTCCTTCGGGTCGGGCCCGCCGTGTCCGATGCCCAGGTGGAGGAGTTCGGCGACGTCGGGCCTGGAGGAGTTGGCCCAGCGGGTCAGCCGGTAGAGGGCGATCAGCATGCGCTGGTCGAGGTTGTCGATGACGGTGGACGCCGGGGCGATCTCGTTGGTGTAGCGGATGCCGTCGAAGGACGGCGGGCTCACCACCACCGGCTGGTCGGGCTTGGGTGACACGATTCCGGACGGGCCGTCGACGAACGCGGGGCTCTTGAGGGTCAGTTTGCCGCGCCGGAGCAGGTCGGCCATCAGCCCGTTGGCCTGGGTGAGGGTGAGCAGCCGGGCCGGGGCCACCCCTCCGGACGGGGTGGGCGCGAGCCGGAAGGAGCCGTCCAGGGGGCCGCTGTCGTCGACCCGGTCGGCATCGACGTCGAAGCGCTGGTACTGCCCGCCGCGGAAGAAGTACGCGTACCGTCCGCCCGCATAGGTCACCGCGTCCAGGTTCGCGGGGAACACCCCGGCCCAGCGCTCCGCGATCTTGACGGGATAGCCGGGGTCCACCCGGTCGTTGGTGATGTCGTACCGCACGTACGCGTCGCCCTTGAACAGGTACAGCTTGCCGTTGCCCCAGTTCACGGCCGCGTCGACGCCGTTACGCCAGTCGGGCCCGCCGCCCGCGCCCGTGGGCAGACCGGGCCAGCCGGCCGCGAGGGTGAAGGGCGGGTTGGGCGGCAGATACGCCTTCTCGACCTCGTCGGATTTCTCGTCGTACCGCAGATAGGTGCTGCCCGTGAAGGCGTACGCCTTGCCCGCTCCCCACCAGACGAACACGTCGGGGGAGCGGGGGAGCCCCTGCCACGCGCCGATGCCCAGCCCGGAATCCTCCTCGAGCCCGGTGACGGAGTCGTAGCGGGCGTACTCGTCGTTGTCGTAGAACAGATACGTCTTGTCGTTCGGCCAGGAGATCGCCGTCCGCAGCTTCGCCATGGTCCCGGCTCCTTTCCACGAGGGCGGGCCGCCGCTCGGACGACCCGCCACCGCCCTTTCCCTCACAGGACGCCGGTCCACCGGCAGCCCGCTGTCGGTGCGCAGCTCCAGCCGCGCCCGTACCCGTGCACGAGAGGCGCGGGGTCGGCGGGCAGGTACCCGAAGGGGCCCTTCGGCCGCTGGTGCACCAGGAACTCAGGCCGGCCCGGTGGCCGGGCTATGACGACGATGCGATGCGGCAGGTAGTGCTCCCGCCGGTCCACCGCCGGTGCCTGGTTCGGTAGATCGAGTCGCATGGCCTCACCTCTGATCGGGCGGGACCGGACCGCTGACGGTCCGCGGCGCCGGTCCCGCCGATGACTCGGGACTCAGAACGGCAGGATGTCGCCGAGCAGGCTGCCGAGCAGGCCGCTGGCCGCCGCGCCGCCGGAGGCGTCCCCGCTCTCGGGGTGCCGGTCGCGCTGGACGGGTGCGGACTGCTGGGGCAGCTGGAGCTGGAGCTGTCCGGGTGCGGACCGGCGGGGCGTGTCCGCGCCGCCGTCCTTGGTCTGGGTCTCCTCGAACATGGTGTTCTCCTTTCCTTTCGTCACCTGCTCCGGGGCGTGAGGCCCTCAGAAGGGCAGGATGTCGCCGAGCAGGCTGCCCAGGAAGCCGCTGGCCGCCGCGCCGCCGGAGGCGTCCCCGCTCTCGGGGCGCCGGTCGCGCTGGACGGGTGCGGACTGCTGGGGCAGCTGGAGCCGGAGCTGTCCGGCGGTGGACCGACGCGGCGTGCCGCCGTCGGCGTCGTGGGTGGTGTGGGTCTCGTCGAACATGACGGTGTCCTTTCCTCGAAGACTTCGGTCAGATGGCGGCTGCGGTCAGGTGGCCACGCCGTAACTCGAGTAACACATCTGCCTGGCCGGGCCGGTCATGGTGGCGCAGGGGGACTTGGCAGCCCCGACGCCGGTACGGGAGTTCGTGCCGGCCTCGGGCTCGTCGCGGCGGACCGGACGGCTCTGGAGGGGCTGCGCTCCCGGGTGACCGGGGCGGGGAGTGTGCCGGGTGTTCACGGGGGCTCTCCTTTCGTGATCTGCGGGTCAGAAGGAGCCGAGGAAGGTGTGGACCGGGGCGAGGGTGACCGGCAGCTCGTCGCTCACGTCGACGGTGAACTGGTACGAGAGCCGGGACCTGCGCTCGTCCTCCGGGTCGTAGAAGGTCACGGTGACGTCCTGGCAGTCCGAACCCACACGGCAGTAGGGGCTCTTGGTGACGGTGATGGTGTCGAGCGCGTACAGGTTCTTGCTGGAGCCGGGCACCTTGCTGGAGGACAGCAGGCCCTGCGCGAGCATGTTGCTGAACGAGTAGGCGTTGGTGCCCATGAAGTTGAGCGCCCGGTCGGCGGAGGTCTGGCCCAGGTTGCGGAACTGGTAGTAGATCTTGTCGAGGAAGGAGCGGATGGTCAGCCGCAGTTCGTCCACGTTGCGGACCGCGACCTTGTCCCGCGCGGCTTCCTCGGTGATCTGATCGATGACGGCGTCGACGAGCACGGACTCGTACCACGTGTACAGACCGCGGCTCTTCACCTCGACGACGGGCACGGTCTGACCGGAGTAGAGGCGTGTGGTGCGGCCGGTGAGCACGCCGGGGACGGAGACGCGGGAGATGTAGGCGGTGCGCTCCTCGGGCTGTCGCTCGACGTTGATGGCCTGTCCCGCGATGGCGTCGCGGAACACCCGGTACACGGTCGACACCGGCGGGCTGACCAGCATCGCGACCAGTTCGTCGAAGCCCTTGCCCTTCTCGGTGGCGAGCTGGGAGACCGTCCTGCGCTCCCGCTGGACCTCCTCCGGGAGGACGAGCGGATGGCTCCAGTCCATGGCCGCGGAGGGCTCGGCCTCCAGCGCGTACACCGTGGCGCCGTCCATGACGAGGGTCCAGGTGAGCTTGTCGGACGCCCAGGGCGCGCTCATGAGGTAGTCGCGGAGCTGGTTCACGTTGTACGGATCCGGTTCCTGCTCGACCTCCTCGCCGTTGACCGTGGTCGTGACGTACGGCATCTGCTGGCGGAAGCTGTCCCGGCGCGCCTCGGTCGCGTAGTCGAAACCGATGGCGCCGATGGCGTAGATCAGCTGGCGGGAGCCTGCCGTACCGCCCTCACCCCCGCATGTGCAGCCGGCCGGGTCGCCGCCGCAGCCGCACGCCGGGCGTACGCCGGAGCGTTCAAGGGCGCGTCCGGGCATGTGAGCCGTGGGCGCGGGGGCGGCCCGCGGGGCCGGTGGGGCCGGCAGGCCCGGTGCGGGCGGAGGC
>NZ_JAGGOS010000022.1 GCF_018614205.1 Streptomyces sp. ISL-36
GGTGCGGGGCGCGGGGTGCGGGGCGCCGGGCGCGGGGGCGCCGATCCGCGCCGGTCCTGGCTGTCCGGGGCCGCCGGTCCGCGCCGGTCCTGGATGTCCGGGGCGCCGGTCCGTCGGCGTCTACGTCGATGGGTCGGCGGTCCGGCGGGCGGGGCCTCTGGTCTGGGTCAGGGCCGCGCCGGCGAGGACGATCGCGGCGCCGACGGGGGTGTTCCAGCTGAGCTGCTCGCCCAGGAGGGCGACACCCGCCGCCGTGGCGATCACCGGGATGAAGTACGTGACCATCGCCGCCGTCGTGGGGCCGACCTCGGCGACCACACCGTACTGGAGCAGCATCGCGTACCCCGTGCCCAGCGCCCCGAGCGCGATCACGGCGAGCAGCGGAACGAGCTCGACCGAGGACGGCAGGGAGGTGAACAGCGGCGTCACCAACGCCAGTTGCAGCGTCCCGAGACCCACCTGGGAGCCCGCGAGGGAGAGGTGCGAGGCGCCCGTGCCGGTCAGGGTGCGGCGGACGTAGATCCAGCCCACCGCGTAGCTGAAGGAGGCGAGCAGGGCCATCGCCGTGCCGGTGACGTCGAGCCCCGAGAAACCCTGCCAGGCGCCGAGCACGGTCAGTACGCCGACGAATCCGATGCCCAGGCCCGCCGCGCGCACGCGGGTCGGACGGTCCTCGGAGAGCGCGACGAGCGAGAGCACCATGCCCCACAGGGGCGTCGTGGCGTTGCAGATGCCCGCGAGCGTCGAGGGGATGGTCAGCTCGGAGTACGCGAAGAGCGAGAACGGCAAGGCGTTGAGCAGGAACGCCGCGACCGCGAGGTGGGCCCAGGTGCGGACACCCCGCGGCAGCCGTTCGCGCTTGACCACCATGGCGACGGCCAGCACCGCCGTACCGAACAGGAGGCGGCCGAAGGTCACCTGGAACGGCGCGAACCCTTCCGTGCCGACCTTGATGAGGAGGAAGCTGAAGCCCCAGATGAGGGCCAGAACACCGAAGCGGATCCGCCAGTCGAGCGCGCGGCGGCCGCGTGCGGCGGGAGGGGTGACGGAGGGGACGGTCGGCAGGGCCCTGGACGGGGCGGCGGTGCTCATGCCCTTCAGGTTGACGGCTCCCATCTCGTAGAACAAGCGACATTAAATGGAGCTGTTCCCTTAGTATCGCTTACATGTTGAACCTGGAGCGCCTGCGCACCCTCGACGCCGTCGCGCGGCACGGCTCGGTCAGCGGTGCGGCCGACGGACTGCACGTCACCACCTCCGCCGTCTCGCAGCAACTGTCCAAGCTGGAGCGCGAGATCGGCCAGCAACTGCTCGCCAAGAACGGCCGGGGTGTGCGGCTCACCGACGCCGGACTCCTCCTGGCCGAGCATGCCGCGCGCATCCTCTCCCAGGTCGAGCTCGCCCAGGCGGACATCGAGGCGCAGCGCGGCCAGGTGGTGGGCGAGGTGAGGATCGCGGCCTTTCCCACGGCCGCGCGCGGGCTGCTCCCCGGTGCCCTCGGCGCCCTGCGCGCCGCCCATCCGGAACTGCGGGTGCGGACGACCGAACTGGAGCCGGAGCGGGGCATCAGGGAGGTGTTGCGGGGAGACGCGGATCTCGCGATCGTCCTGGACTGGAGCAACAAGCGGGCGCCGGTGCCGGGCGGCTTGGAGCGGGCCCACCTCCTCGACGACGCCGCGGACGTCGCCATGCCCGCCGATCACCCGCTGGCCGGGCACGACGAGGTGGACCTGGTGGACTTCGGCGACGAGGAGTGGGTCTCCTGGCCGGAGGGGGAGTTCTGTCACGACTGGCTGATGTTCACCCTGCGCTCGCAGGGCATCGAGCCGCGCATCGCCCATCTCGCCGGTGAGCACCACACCCAGCTCGCGCTGATCGCGGCCGGGCTCGGCGTCTGCGTCACCCCTCGGCTCGGCCGGGGACCGGCCCTGGAAGGGATCGCCTTCGTGCCCGTACGGCAGAAGGTGCGGCGGCACATCTACGCGACCTGGCGCACCGACGCCGACCGGAGGCCGTCCATCCGGGCGGCGGTCGAGGCGCTGCGCGGCGTGGGGGAGTCCCTGAGCAGCTGAGCAGCTGAGCAGCTGAGCAGTAGAGCAGCAGAGCGGCTGAGGAGCGGATGGCTGGGCGCGCCGGGCGGGCTGAGCGGCTGAGGAGCTGAGGAGCGGAGGAGCGGACGGCTGAGCAGCGGGGTGCGTCGGCGCGGCGGCCGGCCAGCGCTCAGTCGCCCAGCCCGGCCGGCGCGGCCAGCTTGCGGAAGTCCCAGGAGACGATCGCGTCCGGCGTCAGCTTCAGCCAGGCGTGCCGGCCGTCGTGCGGCATCGCGTCGAGGCCGAAGTTCTTCGCGGCGAAGAGGCGTTCGGGGGCGTCGAGTTCGGGGCAGGGCTCACCGATGCGCGGGGCCTCGCCGACGAAGACCGCGGTGCCCGACAGCTCGGCGCCGCGCAACTCTCCGTACTCCTCCCCGGCGTCCACCACCACGGCGATCCGCGGGTCGGCACGCAGCTGCGCCCAGCGGCGGCTCCGGGTGATCGAGTAGAGCCAGAGCGAGGTCCCGTCCCAGGCGAACCAGAGCGCGCCGACGTGGGGGCGGCCGTCGGCGGAGACGGTCGCGACCCGGCAGGTGCGCTGCTCGGTGAGGAAGGTGTCCAGCTCGGCCGGGGTCATCATGATCCGGCGCCCACGGCGCTGTGTGACGGTCATCGCCCGCACCCTTCTACGATTCTGATGGTGTGTCAGGAATCATGGGGGCTCTTCCCGCCCGGGGCAAGGGCGGCCACCCTCGCCCGCCGGAGTCGGAGGGCGAGCCCGGTGAGCGGGCCCGGAGAGCGAGTCCGGTGAGCGAGCGCGGTGAAGGAGTACTGACGAGGCGCGCCGACAAGGCGGGCGAAGCGGACGAGGGGGGATCATGACCACGACGAGTCGGTGGGAACGGCTCCAGGAGCAGCTCGACCCGGTCGGCACGGTGCTGCTCACCGTCGAATGCCAGGAGGGGGTCGTCGGCCGCGACAGCGCCCTGCCCGAACTGGCCGCCGAAGCCCGTTCGTCCGGCGCCCTGCGTAACGTCGCCCGGCTGGTCGCGGCCGCGCACGAGGCCGATGTGCAGGTGCTGCACGCGGTCGCCGAACGGCGGCCCGACGGGCGCGGCGCCAACAGCAACGCCCGGCTGTTCCGTGCCGCGGCCCGGCTCCCGGTGCAGCAGCACAGCGGCAGCGCGGCGGTACGGATCGCCGAGCCCATAGAGGTCGCGGACCAGGACCTGGTCGTACGGCGGCTGCACGGTCTTTCGCCCCTCGCCGGAACCGACGTCGACCCGCTGCTGCGGAACCTCGGCTGCCGCACCCTCGTCGTCACCGGCGTCTCGGCCAACGTCGCCGTCCCGAACGCGGTCTTCGACGCGGTCAACCTCGGCTACACCGTCGTCGTGCCGAGCGACGCCATCGCGGGGGTGCCTGCCGACTACACCCCCGCGATGATCCGCCACACGCTCGCGCTCGTCTCCACCGTCGCCACCACCGAGGAGGTGCTGGGCTGCTGGAAGCGACCGCGGCGCGTCACGCGAGCGTGATCGACTCCCCGTCGACCTTGATCGGGGTGGGCGGCAGGGGAGCAGTGGCGGGGCCGCCCTTCACGCTGCCGTCCGATGCGTCGAAGAGGCTCTGGTGGCAGGGGCAGGTGATGACCCCGTCGCTGACTCCGCTGACGGCGCAGCCCTGGTGGGTGCACTTGGACGAGAACGCCTTGAACTGGCCCGCCGTCGGCTGGGTGATCACCACGCCCTGATCGGCCAGCACCTTGCCGCCGCCCACCGGGATGTCCGCGGTCCTGGCGAGCGCCGTGCCCGCCTCGGGCGCGTCGCCGGCGCCGTCCGTCTTGCCCTCCGAGCCGGCGCCGCAGGCGGCGAGGACCGCCACCAGACCCGCGCCGCCCGCCGCCGAGACCACCGTCCGGCGTGCCACTTCACTCATCGCGCTCCCCTTGAGGTTTCGGCCGCATCGACCCGACCACTGTGTCAGGAGGAAGTACGAACCGCGGGCGCGAAACGTTCAGGCGCGCCAGGAATCCTGATCCGCGCCTCCGCGCGTCCGCGCCTCCGCGTCTCCGCGTCTCCGCCCCGAGCTCCGGTGCGGCCGCCCCGCTGCTCCCCTGCTCTCCTGCGGCGCGGCGGCGCGGGCGACCCGCGTGTCATCACTCCGCGCGGGTGCCTTCCGGCGTGTGCCGGTCGCCCCTCGCGGCACGCTCGGCCGCGGAGAGGATCGCCTCGACGGTCGTGTCGTAGATCGCCTTCCGGCCGACGCCGCTCAGCTCGTCGATATGGGCCAGCGTGGCCGGGTACGTGCCGTGGGGGAGCTGGGCGTAGACACGGGTCCAGGTCGCGTCGTCCTTCGCCCGGAGCTCGGGTTCGAGCGAGCTGAGCGCGGCGGCGTGCGCGCAGAGCCCGAGGGCGGCGTCCACGAAGGCCCGGTAGAACAGCACGGTTCGGGCGGGGGCCAGGCCCGCCCGCGAGAAGGCGGCCAACTGGAGTTCCACGAGCCGCTGTTCGGCCGACCCGCCGGTGGTGCGGGCGAACGTCAGCACGGTGATCGCGGGAAAGCGGTTCTGGACGTGCCAGGTGGCCTCGGCGACCCGGCGCAGGGTGTCCTGCCAGGACTCCTCCTCGGGCACCTCCCCGATCTCTTCGAGGATGGCTTCGATGGTCCGTTCGCAGACGGCGAGCAGCAGTTCGTCCTTGTCGCGGAAGAGCCGGTAGAGCGCGGTCACATCGAGGTCGAGCTCCTGGGCGAGCCTGCGCATCGTGAGGCCGGCGACCCCCTCCCGCTTGGCGAGCTCGAACGCCATGCTCACGGCGGCCTCCTGCCGCAGGCTCCGGAGCTCCCGCCGGCTGGGCTGCCTGGCGGCGCCGCTCTCCGACCGCGCCGATGGTGCGGTCGCCGTCTTCTTCGCCATGCGTCTCCTCGGTCGGGCCTGCCGGAGAAGGACCCTACCAACGGGTCGGAAGTCCAATTGCCAACACCGTTGACAACAGCGTTTCGGATCGGGTTCTGTGTCCCGGGTCACGCCGCCGGGGCCGGTCCCCACCCGCAAGCCCGGCGCCGTACCCCCGAAGACAGGAGCCCCATGAGCCGGCATCTACGCCTCGCCCTCGTCCAGACACCCGAGGAGACCTTCGAGCGGTTCGCCGAGGGCCTGCGTCTGCGCATGAAGTCGCCCAACGCCGCGGACCTCGTCGTCTATCCCGAGGCGCACCTCTACTCCCTCAGTGGAGTCGATGTCCACCGAGGAGGTGTACGAGGCCTACGCGGAGCCGCTGGACGGTCCGCGCGGGAAGGCACTCGGTGAACTGGCCCGTGAGCTCGGGATCTGGCTCGTCCCGGGGACCGTCCTCGAGCGGGCGGCGGACGGCAGTGTCTACAACACCGCCGTCGTCTACGACCCGCTGGGGGAACTGGTCGCGAGCTACCGGAAGATCTTCACCTGGCGCCCCTACGAGCCGGTGTGCGTCGGCCGTGACTTCGTCGTCTTCGACATGCCCGGCCACGGCAGGGTCGGTCTCTCCATCTGCTACGCCAGCTGGTATCCGGAGGTCACCCGGCACCTGGCGTGGATGGGCGCCGAACTGGTGATCAATGTGGTCCAGACCCCGACGGCCGGCCGGGCGCAGGAGATACCGCTCAACCAGGCCAACGCGATCGTCAACCAGATCTGGGTGGCCAGCGTGAACGGCGCCGGCACCGTCGGCCGGCCCGGGCCGGCCGGTCAGGCCAGTCGGCGGTGCGACTGCAGGAGCGCCGTGCCCAGCGCGGTGGCGACGTGCAGAACCGCTTTGCCCTGCCGGCTCGTGGTGATCAGATTCGCCTTGCGCAGCACCGCCGTGTGGTGGCTCGCCGCCGCGAGCGAGATGTCGAGGCGGCGGGCCAGCTCCGTCGTGTTGCACCCGTCGGCGGTCGCGCGGAGCGCCGCGGCCCTGGTGCGTCCCAGCAGCTCGCCCAGCGACTCCTCGCCGTCCTCCCGTCCGTCCCACAGCGCGTTCCCGACGGCGGTGTCGCCGACGGTCGGGACGGCGAGGACCGGGGCCCGGTCGGGCTCCAGAGGCGAGTGCAGGAGCTCCACCTGCTGCGAGGAGAACATCGTCGGTGCGATGAGGAGACCGCGGCCGCCCAGGTGGACGTCCTCGTCACGGGGGTGGCGTACCTCCAGGACGGGTGCCCGCCAGCGCACCAGCGGGCGGCACAGATCGGCGAGGAGGCGTTCCACTCCGTCCTCGGCCCAGTCCCGCGCGTACGCGGACCGGATCGCGTCGAGGTGGGAGCGTATCTGGGCGGCGAACGGGGCCACGGTGACGCGGTGGCAGGCACGCAGGGCGGCGACCACCTGGAGCCGGGCGTCCCGGTCGCCGTCCGCCAGCAGCCGTGCCCAGGCCCGGTCCGCCGGACGGAAGTCGACGGCGGCCAGCTCGATCCGCATCAGCGCGCGCGGCGCGCTCAGGAAGGTGTCCGCAGCCTCCTCGATGCAGGAGGAGAACCCCGCGAGGCTCGCGATGTCCACCCCGGCACCCCGGGGCGGCATGAGCGCCGCCAACGGCCGCGCCCGTTCGCCGAGCCGCCCCGGCAACGCCGCCCGCCAGCGGCGGAAGGCAAGGCTGTCGTCCCGCTCGTTGAGAAGTCTGAAGCTGTCGGACGTCTCGGCCGCCGCGCCGATCGTCGGGACCACCCTGGTCCGCGCCAGGTCGTCAGCCGTGAAGTGGATCCGTTTCACCGAGCGTCCCCGTCCCGCGACGTACACGCGTACCGCAGATCAGTCTCGGCCGCGCGGACGACCCCCTACAACGCTGTTTCCGGACACCTCACGGCGGAGGACCGGCGGCCGGACGCCCCAGGGCGGCCACGGTGGTGCGCGGGTGGGGCCTGGAGTGCAGCCTGCCGTGCGGGGGCCGCCTGCCGGTCGGCGTCTTCGGCGAGCCTGCGCGCCTGAGGGCAGCTCCGTCTCGCGGGGCCACGGGGACCCGTCGCCCCGCCTCGGCGCCGGGCGCAACTTCGCCGACGCCGACGGTCACTCCTTGTCCGGCGCTTCTTGGCGGCCCTCGGCGAGAGGACGTACACCGGCGTCGGCGTCCGCCGCGTCGGCGACGGCCTCCGCGGCGGCTTCCGCGGCCCGAGCCGCATCGTCGGCGGCCTGCGCGGCCGCCCTGTCCTCCGCGGACGTCTCGCGGGTGGCCGGCGACTGGGGAAGCACCTCGCTGAAGGCGCGGGACACCCCCTGCAGTGCCGAGGTGACCTCACTGGGAATGACCCAGAACGTACTGCCGGACCCCTGGGCGAGCGCCGGCAGCATCTGCATGTACTGGTAGGCGAGCAGCTTGGGGTCGGGGTCGTTGCGGTGCACGGCCTGGAACACCTCGTCTATGGCGCGGGACTGCCCTTCGGCCTTGAGGATCTCGGCGGTGCGGTTGCCCTCCGCTCGCAGGACAGCGGACTGCTTGTCGCCCTCGGCGGTGAGAATCTGCGACTGCCGTTGCCCCTCGGCCCCCAGAATCGCCGCCCGCTTGTCGCGCTCGGCACGCATCTGCTTCTCCATCGCGTCCTTGATGGACTGCGGAGGGTCGATGGCCTTGATCTCCACGCGATTGACTCTCAGCCCCCACTTGCCGGTGGCCTCGTCCAGTACGCCACGAAGCTGGTTGTTGATGGTGTCACGCGAGGTAAGGGTCTTCTCCAGGTCCATCGACCCCACGACATTGCGCAACGTGGTCACGGTGAGCTGTTCGACCCCCTGCAGGAAATCGGCGATCTCGTAGGCAGCCGCTCGTGGATCCGTGACCTGGAAGTACAGGACGGTGTCGATCTCGACGACCAGGTTGTCCTCGGTGATGACCGGTTGCGGTTTGAACGAGACGACCTGTTCCCTCAGGTCGATCACCGGATAGACACGGTCGATGTAGGGGATGACGAGGTTGAGACCTGGGGTGAGCGTGCGACGGTAGCGGCCGAGCCGTTCGACATTGCGCGCACGCGCTTGAGGCACGATGCGTACCGCGCGTACCACGGTGAAAACGGCGATAAGCGCGACGATCACGCCCGCCACGAGCAACGCCGAGATCTCCATAGCTCACTCCCGGGGATAGACGAGGGCGGTGGCGCCACTGATTTCCACGACGTCGACGGTCGTTCCCGCAGGGATGACCAGCGTCTCGTCATAGGCACGGGCCGTCCACTCCTCGCCCCCGATGCGGACTCTCCCTCCCATGCCCGTCACTTCCGAGACGACATAGGCGGCCTTGCCGACCAGGGCTTCCACGCCGAAGCGCTGTGTCTGGGGTTTGCGCAGGTGGCGCACCGCGACAGGACGTACGACGAGCAGGCCCGCTACGGCGATGGCGGTGAACGACAAGAACTGCAAGGGGAGGGGAGCTCCCGCCGCCGCGGCCGCCGCCGCGGTCAACGCGGCCACGCCCAGCAGTCCGAGCGCGGCGGTGAGAGTGAAGATCTCCGCTACTGCCAGCGCCCCTGCGGCGAACAGCCACAGCAGCCATGCGTCCATCGCGCCCTCCTGGCGCTACGGCTTCGCGGTGGCCCCAAAGCGGCCAATGCGCCTTTTGTGAGTATTTTACCGTCCACTCGCCGTCGAGGCCTTTCCTCGTTCGCCCGGGATCGCGGCTGTCGCACGGAGTGGTGGGGCCGACCGGGGCAGCGATGACGACGACCCTGGGCGGGAATCGAGGCCGGCGTCCCGGCCGTCAGCGGCCGCTGTTCGCGGTGTCGGCCTGGTAGATGTCGGGGATGCCGTCGGCATCCTCGTCGCGCTCCTCTTCCTCGTACAGGCGCCGGTAGACGCGGTTGCGGCGGCGCAGCAGTACGGCGGCGAGGGTGGCGGCGATGAGGGAGCCGACGAGGACGGCGGCCTTGATGTGTTCCGCCTCGATCGCGTCCGGGAAGGCGAGTTCGCCGACGAGGAGGGCGACGGTGAAGCCGATCCCGGCGAGGGTGGCGAGGCCGAGGACGTCGGCCCAGGCGAGGTCGGGGTTGAGCTGCGCGCGGGTGAAGCGGGCGGCGAGGTACGTACCGAGGAAGATGCCGAGGATCTTGCCCAGGACCAGCCCGATGAGCACTGCGAGCGGTTCGGGGTCGGTGAAGACATGGCCCAGGGCGCTGCCGGAGACGCTGACTCCGGCGGCGAACAGCGCGAAGAGGGGGACGGCGACGCCGGCGGAGAAGGGGTGGACGCGATGGGACACACGGGCGGCCGGTGAGGTTTTCTTCCCCTTGTCGCGGGTGGTGCGCAGGATCAGGCCCATGGCGACGCCGGCGACGGTGGCGTGCACTCCGGAGTTGTACATCAGGGCCCAGGTCGCCAGACCGAGGGGGACGTACCACCACCAGCCGCGGACCCGGAAGCGCTGAAGTGCGTAGAAGACGGCGAGTCCGGCGAAGGCGCCGCCCAGTGCCCAGAAGTTCAGATCGGAGGTGAAGAAGACGGCGATGATGAAAATGGCGCCGAGGTCGTCGACGACCGCGAGGGTGAGCAGGAAGGCCCGCAGCGCGGACGGCAGATGGGTACTGATGACCGCCAGGACCGCGAGCGCGAAGGCGATGTCGGTGGCCATCGGCACCGCCCAACCGCCAAGGCTTCCGCCTCCGGCGGCGGCGGTGAGGGCGTAGAGAGCGGCTGGGACGGCCATTCCGCAGAGGGCTGCGATGACGGGAAGGGCCGCGGTGGCCGGGGTACGCAGCTCGCCGATCACGAGTTCGCGTTTCAGCTCGATGCCCGCGACGAGGAAGAAGACAGCGAGCAGACCATCGGCGGTCCAGTGGGCCACGGACAGGTCGAGACCGAGGGCGGGTATGCCGAAGTGGAAGTCGCGTATGTCGGCATACGCTTCGCTCCATGGGCTGTTTGCCCAGACGAGTGCGACGAGAGCTGCCGCGAGAAGGACCAAGCCACCGACCGTCTCCGTCCGCAGGGCCTCGGAGACGGCCTGGCGTTCCGGCCAGGGCAGCAGTCCGAAGGCGACCTTGCGTGGGCGTGACTGCGTCATGGAAAGGGCCTCCGGGGGACGTCGACGGATGGGCACACGGGCCCTCGGACGCCGACCAGACTTCCCGGCACACCAGCGTCGTGTCCTGACGCGTTGTTCACACCCTAGCGGGTGCTCGGGGAGCCTCACCAGACGTCTCTCACCTGCTGGAAGAGGGTGAAAGGCCCTGCTCCCACCAAGGCGCGGGGTGAGAACAGGGCCCTTCGGAGCCGGGCCGTGGGGCACGGTCAGACGGTGGTCTTCACCGGCTCCTGGTCTTCGTCGTCCTCGGTGTGCAGGCCCGCGTCGCGGTTCCGCACGAAGGCGAGGAAGGAGTTCAGCTCGCGCTTGACGACCGGCGCGAGGAGGTAGAGGCCGATGATGTTGATGACCGCGAGCATGAACAGCACCGCGTCGGCCATGTCGATCAGCGTCTGGAGCGTCAGCAGCGAGCCGGCGACCGCGAAGACGGTGTAGAGCACCTTGTACGTGAACTCGCTGACGCGGCTGCGGCCGAAGAGATGCGTCCACGCCTTGAGTCCGTAGTAGCCCCAGGTGAGCACCGTCGAGACGGCGAAGAGCAGGACCGCGATGGTCAGGATGTACGGGAACCAGGGCAGGACCGTGCCGAAGGCGTCGGAGGTGATCGTGACGCCTCCGATGGATTCACCCGCGCGGGCCTCGGCCCAGCTGGCGGGGTTGGCGATGACGATGGTCAGCGCGGTCATGGTGCAGATGACGACCGTGTCGATGAACGGCTCCAGCAGGGCGACCAGGCCCTCGCTCGCGGGGTGCTTGGTCTTGACCGCCGAGTGCGCGATCGGGGCGGAGCCGAGACCGGCCTCGTTGGAGAACGCGGCCCGCTTGAAGCCGATGATCAGGGCGCCGAGGACACCACCGGCGACACCCTGGGGGTTGAACGCGCCTTCGATGATCGTGGCGATCGCGGAGGGCACGGCGGTGACGTTGACGGCGATGACGACGAGGCAGGCGGCGATGTAGAGGCCGGCCATCGCGGGCACCAGCTTGCTGGTGACGTTGGCGATCGAGCGGATGCCGCCGAGCAGAACGATGCCGACGAGTGCGGCGATCAGGATGCCGAAGAACAGTGCACCGGCCGACGAGCCCATCAGACCGTCCTCGCCGCCGGTCACGGAGACGAGCTGGGCGTAGGACTGGTTGACCTGGAAGAGGTTTCCGCCGAAGAGACCGAAGAACAGGACCATGAAGGAGGCGAGGACGGCGAGGATCTTGCCGAGCGTCTTGCCGTTCTTGCCGAAGCGCTCGGCCAGACCCTTGGGCAGGTAGTGCATGGGGCCACCGGAGACGGTGCCGTCGGCGTGCACCTCGCGGTACTTCACGCCGAGGGTGACCTCGACGAACTTCGTGGCCATGCCGAGCAGGCCGCAGAGGATCATCCAGAAGGTGGCGCCGGGCCCGCCGATCGAGACGGCGACGGCGACACCGGCGATGTTGCCGAGTCCGACCGTTCCGGAGACGGCGGCCGTGAGTGCCTGGAAGTGGTTGACCTCGCCGGCCGACCCCTTCTCGTCGTACTTGCCGCGCACGACGTCGATGGCGAGCCGGAACTTGCGCAGCTGCACGAAGCCGAACCAGCCGGTGAACACGAGGCCGGCCACGACGAGCCAGGCCACGATCAGCGGAAGGTCCGTACCCCCGACGGGGACGGAGTAGAAGACGATGTCACCGAGCCACTTGGCTATGGGCTCGAAGAACCCGCTGACGGCGTCGTCCACGGACTGGGTGAGGGAATCGAGTGACACGGTGGAGTACCTCGAGGGCGCAGGACCGGCGCGCGGGAGGCTGCGCCAGTGAGAGTGCGGGCTTTGTGCGAACGCCGTTGTCCGATCGGCGACCCGAGGCGTCGACGCCCGCGGACTCGGAGCGTGATCGCCTTGGTCGTACTGCCGGTGCGTGCCGGCACTGCGCAGAAGCGGCGAAGGGTGGTGCCACCTGCGAAGTTGCGCATTCCTACCACGACTTCGCCTCGCCTCGGCGTGTTGCACATCACATAACGTACGGTGATCTTCCAAAAGCCCAGCAAGCGTGATGTGTTCGTTATCCGGACAGGGTGTCCGTTCACAGTGCACTTATCTCTGCCGGTCAGCAGCGTACGAAGCTACGCCCATGTTGGTGGCGGCACACGGTGCTGGGTGCCAGGGCCGGCGTCGCGCCTGCGATCACGGCGTCCAGCCCGCCCAGGTGCTCACACCGAAGGCCCGGATCCACCGGTCCGGTCCGTACGCGTGCGGTGCCGGCGCAGTTCGAAGAGGTCGACCGCGGCAGTGGCCGCGTTCAGGGGGAAGGCGAGCGTCTCGGCGACCACGGTCGTGTCGGCGGCTCGGCTGAGCGTCGCCGCCGGCGCGGTGCGGAGCGGCAGTCCGGGCAGGGCCCGGCGCCAACCCGGCAGCGACCGGATCCGCCACACCCGCACGCTGATGACGATGTTGAAGGTCAGGAAGGCGATCGCCCCCAGGGCGAGAAGGAGGAGGGTGAGGTGCATCGTCAGGCGCTCCCGGCAGGCGGAAGTCGGCGCCGACCGGACTCCCCGGCTCACCGCACCGGATCCTGGTCGTCAGGGCAGGTCGGCGAACGTCTCCACGGCCCTGGTCTTGCCGGTGACGACGAGGATGTCGCCCTCTCGACGATGGTGTCGGCGGGCGGGTTCGGTGGAGTCCGCCACGACGGCGTGGGTGAGGCCGTCGCTGTACTTCTGGACCAGGCGGGCGTCGGTGTCGATGCCCAGAGCCTCCCAGCCCCGGCGCATCAGTTCGTTCGCGAGCGAGCTGCCGAGCCGGCCCAGGCCGATGACGGCGACGCGCTGATCGCCGGAAGGCCGGTGTTCGACGGTGAGCCGCTGACGGCGGCGCTTGCGCAGGTTGTGAAGGTGGTCAGCCAATGACGGGTCGCTCCTCGCGCAGTTCGTAGTGTCGCGTGCGTTCGCGCAGCGCGAGCGCGGAGACCAGGGTGATCGGGCCGATGCGGCCGATGAACATCAAGGCGACCAGGATGAGCTGCCCGACGGCGGGCAGGTCGGCGGTGATGCCGGTCGACAGTCCCACGGTCGCGAAGGCCGAAACGGCCTCGAAGAGCACCGCTTCGAACGACGCCTCAATGACGGACAGGAGAGCAGCGTGGCGGTCATGACCACCCCGACGCCGAGCAGCGCAACCGTCAGCGCCTGACGCAGCGCATGGGGCGCCAGGCGGCGGCCCAGCACAGAGGAGTTCGGCTCGCCGCGTACCTCGGCGAGGATCGCCGCGGCGAGGACGGCGAAGGTGGTGACCTTGATACCGTCGGCGGTTCCGGCACTGGCGCCGCCGATGAGGTCTCCGTGCTCGGCTTCGCGCGCTCACAGAACGCCACCAGCCACCAGGTCCGCTTGCCCGCCGGTCGGGAGGTGCATCGGGAGGTATATGACGGCACGACCCGGGAACCCAGAGGGATGAACGGGGTACTCAACCGCCCCCTTCCTCAGGAGGGAAGCGACCTGCCGATGTCTCCCCTTGGAGAGTGCTCATGCGTGCCCTGACCGTCCGCCCCGAAGCCGCTCATTCGTTGGAAGTCCGGGACGTCCCGGAGCCGGTGCCCGGCCGCGGCGAACTGATGGTGGACGGATTGGCGGTGGGCGTCTGCGGCACGGACAAGGAGATCACGGCCGGGGAATACGGGTGGGCACCGGCCGGGCGCGACCGGCTGATCCTGGGGCATGAGTCGCTGGGCCGCGTCCGTCAGGCCCCGTCGGGCAGCGGCTTCCAGGATGGCGACCTCGTCGTGGGTGTGGTGCGTCGGCCCGACCCCGAGCCGTGCGGGGCGTGCGCCCACGGCGAGTTCGACATGTGCCGCAATGGGCGCTACACCGAGCGCGGAATCAAGGAACGCGACGGGTACGCCAGCCGGTTCTGGACCGTGGAGAGCGATTACGCGGTGAGGCTCGACCCGCGCTTGGAGGAGGTCGGCGTCCTGATGGAGCCCACCACCGTGGTGGCCAAGGCGTGGGAGCAGGTGGAGAGGGTCGGCGGCCGGGCCTGGTTCGAACCCCGGCGAGTGCTGGTGACAGGGGCGGGACCGATCGGCCTGCTGGCCGCGCTGCTCGGCGTACAGCGCGGGCTGGACGTGCACGTTCTGGACCGCGTCACCACCGGTCCGAAACCGGCTCTGGTGGCGGGCCTCGGCGCGACCTATCACAGCGAGGACATCGATCAGGTGACTTCCGCGGTCCGCCCCGATGTGGTGATCGAGGCGACAGGGGCGGGATCTGTGGTCTTCGGCGCCATGGCCGGAACGGCCACGTACGGAGTCATGTGCCTGACCGGCGTGTCACCGAAGGGACGCACCCTTTCCGTCGACGCGGGAAGCGTCAACCGGGACCTCGTGCTGGAGAACGACGCGGTCGTGGGCTCCGTCAATGCCAACCTGCGCCACTACCACCAGGCCGCCGACGCGCTCGCCAAGGCCGACCTCACGTGGCTGGAGCGCATGATCACCCGGCGGGTACCGCTCGAGGACGCCACCGAGGCTTTCAGCGCACACGACGATGACATCAAGGTGATCATCACCCTGGGCTGAACACCGCTCCCCGACCGGGGCCGGCGTTGCGCCGTGCAGGCGGAAGGAGCGAGGGACCGGGTGCACGGCGGTGGGCCGGGGTACAGCCAGGGGATGGGTCGCTGTGGCCCTGCCAAGGAGGAGCGATGTCCCAGCAGGTCCGCGAGGTGATGACGAGTGATGTGGTCGCGGTCGGTCCGCTGATGCCGGTGGTGGAGGTCGCCCGGCTGATGCGGGAAGAGGACATCGGGGCGGTGCTGGTCGCTGAAAACGGTCAGCTTCGCGGGCTGGTCACGGACCGGGATCTTGTGGTGCGGGTTCTGGCGGAGGGCGGGGACGTAACGGGCCGCATCGTGCAGGAGGCGTGCAGCACCGAGCTGGTCAGTGTCTCGCCGGACGACGATGTCGATCGGGCGGTCCGACTCATGCGGGCGCACGCCGTGCGACGCCTGCCCGTGGTCGAGCACGGTCAGCCGGTGGGCATCGTTTCGCTGGGCGATGTGGCGGTCGAACGCGATCCTGGCTCTGCCTTGGGTGACATCAGTGCCGCGGAACCGAGCGACTCGCGGAACCGAGCGAGTAGACGCTCCCCCGGGTGATCAGCCACGCCGGTCGCAGGGCGAGGACGCGCCTGCGGGTGAGGACGAGCCCGGGCAGCCGGCCTCCCACCGTCTCGACGCATCAGTGGTGGATCCCATGACAGGGGTCACGGCCGGGGCTCCGTCGTGGGGCGGGCCAGGCCCAGGCCGGTGCCCAGGAGTTTGCGGAGCGCGATCACCGAGGCCGCCAGGACGATGCTGTCCCAGGACGGCTCGCCGGCCAGGCGGATCAGACCGGCGGCGGTCAGGAAGTCGAGCAGCACGGCCAGGGCCGGACGGACCGTGTGTGTCAGGCGATAGGAAGCCATGGCCGAGACGAGCCCGGCAGCAGTGATCAGTACGGCTGCGGTCTCCAGCCAGGGCTTCATGCCGGCAGGTCCTTGGCGCTGTGCTGGAGCGGTGCGTCAGGATGTTCGATCTCCGCCCGCTCCTGGGCGATCTCTCGGCCGAGGAAGTAATTGAGGGCGGTCCGGATCGCGGCGATGGCCGCCAGCTGTCCGATTTCGGTGAAGCTCGGCGCGACCGCGGTGCGCAGGACGTCTCCGGCGAGCTGGAACTCCAGGCCGAGAACGAGAAAGCGGCCCAGGCTCAGCCGGATGCGGTTGAAGCCGGCCACCCGGCCCCGGCCCCCTGCCCGCACGAACTGGATGAAAGCCCAGATCGCGCCGATGAAGATGATCAGAGCGCCGACGGACTCGATCAGCCGGACAAGCAGGCCGATCACGTCGCGCAGCGTCGACTCGGGCAGAAGCTCCACCGACAAGGTCATGGGTCAGCCGGTACCCGGCCGCACTGCCCGTGATGCCCGGCATGCTCCGACCAGCCCAGCCGGCAGGACACCGTCCCCACATGATGAGCGCACTAGCCGGCCACGTCAGGGGTGAAGAGGCGAGGGCAGTCCTTTGGACAGCAAGGCTGTAGGGGATAGGTAGCCTGACGAAATGCTTACAGAAGTGACAGCGACCCGCTATGTCACGCCCCTGCGTGAGGGCGGCTCGCTCCCCGGGATCGTCGAGGCCGACGATCTCGGCACGTACGTCATGAAGTTCACCGGCGCCGGGCAGGGCCGCAAGACCCTGGTCGCCGAGGTCATCTGCGGAGAGCTCGCCCGTCGGCTCGGGCTGCGGGTGCCCGAGCTGGTGACCATCCAGCTCGACCCCGTCATCGGACTCTCCGAGCCCGACCAGGAGGTCCAGGAGCTGCTCAAGGCGAGCGGGGGCCTCAACCTCGGGATGGACTATCTGCCCGGCTCGCTGGGGTTCGATCCGCTCGCCTACGAGGTGGACCCGAAGGAGGCGGGGAAGGTCGTCTGGTTCGACGCGGTGATCAACAACGTCGACCGGTCCTGGCGCAACCCGAACCTGCTGGTCTGGCACGGCGACCTGTGGCTGATCGACCACGGCGCCACCATGATCTGGCACCACAACTGGCCGGGCGTCCAGGCGTCCGCGGCCAAGCCGTACGACGCCTCCGACCATGCTCTCGCTCCGTTCGGCCCTGATGTCGCCTCCGCCGCCGCCGAGCTGGCGCCGCTGGTGACGCGGGAACTGCTCGACGAGGTCGCCGCCGACGTGCCCGACGAGTGGCTGGTCGACGAGCCCGGCTTCGAGACGACCGACGATCTGCGCGCCGCCTACGTCGAGGCGCTGCTCTCGCGCGCCGCGACCATCCACGAGCGGATCACCGTGGGGCCGCGCACCGAGCGCAAGCCCTCGCAGGCGCCAGGCTGGCTGGCCGACCGCCTCGCCCCCCGGGCGCACTCCAGCCGGAAGGACGGCTCCGCGTGACCGAGCGAGATGTCTTCGAGTACGCGCTCCTGCGCGTCGTGCCCCGCGTCGAGCGCGGCGAGTTCTTCAACGCCGGTGTGGTGGTTTACTGCCGGGCCAAGTCCTTCGTCGCTGCCCGCACCCATCTGGACGAGACCAAGCTGAAGGCGCTCGACCCGGGCGCGGACCTGATCGGCGTACGGGCCGCGCTGCGCGCCGTCGAAGGCGTCTGCCGGGGCGGCGACGACGCCGGGCAGGCCGCCGGCGACGACGCCGGACGGCGCTTTCGCTGGCTGATCGCGCCCCGCTCCACGGTCGTCCAGCCGGGCCCGGTGCACACCGGCCTGACCTCCGATCCGGAGGCGGAGGTCGAAAGGCTGCTCGATCTGCTGGTGCGCTGAGCCGGTCGTGCACGGCGCGGAGTGATCCGGTGCACCCGGTGGGCCGTTGACACCGGGTGCCAGGGCTTCTAGCGTCTCGTCTGCGGAAGGTACTAAGCGGTCGCTCATGTGCGGGACGTACCGTGGGGGCCGCATCCAGGGATGATCCAAGGGCGAGGAGAACCAGCATGTCCACCACCGAGCAGCGCGTAGCCGTCGTCACCGGCGCGGCGCGGGGCATTGGCGCCGCGACCGCGGTACGGCTGGCTGCGGAGGGCCGCGCCGTCGCCGTACTCGACCTCGACGAGGCGGCCTGCAAGGACACCGTCGAGAAGATCACCGCCGCCGGTGGCACCGCCATCGCCGTCGGCTGCGACGTCTCCGACAGCGCCCAGGTGGAGGCCGCGGTCGCCCGCGTCGCCACCGAGCTGGGCGCTCCGACGATCCTCGTCAACAACGCGGGTGTGCTCCGCGACAACCTGCTCTTCAAGATGAGCGAGTCCGACTGGGACACGGTCATGAACGTGCACCTCAAGGGCGCGTTCCTGATGGCCAAGGCCTGCCAGAAGCACATGGTCGACGCGGGCTTCGGCCGGATCGTCTCGCTCTCCTCGTCCTCGGCGCTCGGCAACCGCGGCCAGGCCAACTACTCCGCGGTCAAGGCCGGCCTGCAGGGCTTCACCAAGACGCTCGCCAAGGAGCTCGGCAAGTTCGGCATCACCGCCAACGCCGTCGCCCCGGGCTTCATCGTCACCGAGATGACCGCGCAGACCGCCGAGCGGGTCGGCATGGGCTTCGAGGAGTTCCAGGCCGCGGCCGCCTCCATGATCCCGGTCCAGCGGGTCGGCAAGCCCGAGGACATCGCCAACGCCATCGCCTTCTTCACGGGCGACGACGCCGGCTTCGTCTCCGGCCAGGTCCTGTACGTGGCCGGCGGCCCGCTCAACTGACGCGCGCGGACTTCGAGGAGACGGACATGAGCACGCAGGAACCGCCCGAGCTGTCGGGCAAGGTCGCACTGGTCACGGGCGCCAGCCGGGGCATCGGCTACGGCGTCGCCGAGGCGCTCGTCGCCCGCGGCGACCGGGTGTGCATCACCGGGCGAGGCGAGGAGGCCCTCAAGGAGGCCGTCGAGAAGCTCGGCTCCGACCGGGTGATCGGCGTAGCCGGCAAGGCCCACGACGAGGCCCACCAGGCCGCCGCCGTCGCGGCGACGATGGAGGCTTTCGGCCGCGTCGACTTCCTGGTCAACAATGCCGGGACGAACCCCGTTTTCGGGCCGATCGCCGAACTCGACCTGAATGTCGCCCGCAAGGTCTACGAGACCAATGTGATCTCCGCGCTCGGTTTCGCCCAGCAGACCTGGCGCGCCTGGCAGAAGGAGCACGGCGGCGCGATCGTGAACATCGCCTCGGTCGCCGGTATCTCCGCCTCGCCGTTCATCGGCGCGTACGGGATGAGCAAGGCCGCCATGGTCAATCTGACGCTCCAGCTGGCGCACGAATTCGCGCCCGTGGTCCGGGTCAACGCCATCGCCCCCGCGGTCGTGAAGACCAAGTTCGCCCAGGCGCTCTACGAGGGCCGGGAGGCGGAGGCGGCGGCCGCGTACCCGCTCGGCCGACTCGGCGTCCCCGAGGACATCGGCGGCGCGGCGGCCTTCCTCACCTCCGACCAGTCGGACTGGATCACCGGTCAGACGCTCGTGGTCGACGGGGGGATTTTCCTCAACGCCGGTGTCGGGTGACCGGTATCCGGACACTTCCCTGAATTCCTGACCGGTTTGGACCCGGTTATTCCTTGATTGCGTCAAGTGCCCCGCCAGGGTCGAACATTGACCTGGCGGGGCGCTGCGGTATGGTCGGCCGACCCATGGCTGAACGAGGAGCGTGCACGTGTTCAACCGGACCAGTCTGCAGGCCGCTGCAGCCCTTGCGTCCATATCCCTGGTGTCCGGATGTGGCGTGTTTTCGGACGCCGAATCCGCCGGGGAGCAGAGGATCGTCGTCGGCACGACGAGTTCTCCCACCACGCTCGATCCCGCAGCCGCTTGGGACAATTCCTGGGAGCTGTTCCGAAACGTCTTCCAGACGTTGGTGAGTTTCCCGACCGGGAGCACGAACCCGCAGTCCGACGCCGCCGACTGTAAATTCAAGGACACCTCCAGCCGGCTCTTCGAGTGCAAGCTCGTCGAGGGTCTGCAATTCTCGAACGGGCACAAACTGGACGCCAAGGCCGTCCAGTACTCCATCGAGCGCATCCGCAAGATCGATGTCGACGGCGGCCCCAACGGGATGCTGGGCTCCCTCGACACGATCGAGACCGTCGACGACCGCACGGTCGTCTTCCGGCTGAACAAGCCCGACGCCACCTTCCCGTTCGTTCTCGCCACGCCCGCCATGTCGCTGGTGGACCCGGCCGAGTACCCCGCCGACAAGCTCCGCGAGGACGGCAAGCTCGTCGGCTCCGGCCCCTACGTCCTCGACGAGTACACCGAGGGCGACAAGGCCGAGCTGACGAAGAACCCCACTTACAAGGGGTTCGCCGACCGCAAGAACGGCGGCGTGACCATCCGGTACTTCAAGGAGTCCGAGGCGATGGTCACCGCGCTGAAGAAGAAGGAGATCGACGCCACCTACCGCGGTCTCACCGCCGAGGAGGTGGTCGACCTCCAGTCCGGCGACGACGAGAACAAGGGTCTCCAGCTCGTCGAGTCCACCGGCGCCGACATCCGCTACCTCGTCTTCAACGCCGAGGACTCCTCGGTCTCCAAGTCCGCGGTCCGCAAGGCCATCGCCCAGGTCGTCGACCGTGAGGAACTGGTCGCCAAGGTCTACCAGGGCACGGCCGAGCCGCTGTACTCGATGGTCCCCAAGGGCATCGCGGGCCACACCACCGAGTTCTTCGACCGCTTCGGCGAGCCCAGCGCCACCAAGGCCCGCTCGATCCTGCGGGACGCCGGGATCACCGAGCCCGTCGAGCTGACCTTCTGGTTCACCACCGACCGGTACGGCTCGGCCACCGCGCCGGAGTTCGCCGAGCTCAAGCGGCAGCTCGACGCCTCCGGACTCTTCAAGATCACCCTGCGGAGCAAGCCGTGGAAGGAGTTCCAGGCCGGCTACCAGAAGGGTGAGTACCCGGTCTTCGGCCGAGGCTGGTTCCCCGACTTCCCCGACGCGGACAACTTCGTCGCCCCGTTCGTCGGCAAGCAGAACGTGCTGGGCACGCCGTACGTGCGTCCCGAGATCACCGACCAGCTGCTGCCCAGGTCCCGGCGCGAGAGCGACCGCGGGGCGGCCACCGACGAGTTCAAGAAGGCCCAGGAGCTCATGGTGCAGGACGTCCGGCTGCTCCCGCTGTGGCAGGGCAAGCTCTACATCGCGGCCAGCGAGGACATCGGCGGCGCCGAGCGCGCCCTCGACCCGCAGACCGTCATGCAGATGTGGGAGCTCAACCGCAGGGCCAGCTGGTAGCGGCGGGCCGGCGGGCGGGAGGCCCGCGCGGAGGCGTTGTCAGTGGCCACCGGTAGGTTCTGTGATCGTAGAAACGAAGGCCTACCGGAGGTTGTTGACGTGACCGACACCGACATGCTGCCCGAGTCCTGGCGCGGCGTCCTCGGCGACGAGCTGCAGAAGCCGTACTTCAAGCAGCTCACCGAGTTCGTCGAGGAGGAGCGGGCAAAGGGGCCGGTGTACCCGCCGCGCGACGAGGTCTTCGCCGCCCTCGCGGCGACCCCGTACGACAAGGTGAAGGTCCTGGTCCTCGGCCAGGACCCGTACCACGGAGAGGGGCAGGGGCACGGCCTTTGCTTCTCCGTGCGGCCGGGCGTCAAGACCCCGCCCTCCCTGCGCAACATCTACAAGGAGATGCACGAGGAGCTCGGACACCCCGTGCCGGACAACGGCTATCTGATGCCGTGGGCCGAGCAGGGCGTCCTGCTGCTCAACGCGGTCCTGACCGTCCGCGCCGGCGAGGCCAACTCGCACAAGGGGCAGGGCTGGGAGAAGTTCACGGACGCCGTGATCAGCGCGGTCGCCTCGCGGCCGGACCCGGCCGTCTTCGTGCTCTGGGGCAACTACGCGCAGAAGAAGCTCCCGCTGATCGACGAGGAGCGCCACGTGGTGGTGAAGGGCGCGCACCCCTCACCGCTGTCGGCGAAGAAGTTCTTCGGCTCCCGCCCCTTCACCCAGATCGACGCGGCGATCGCGGCCCAGGGCCACGAGCCGATCGACTGGCGCATTCCGAACCTGGGCTGAGCCGGCCGCCGACTGAGCCGGCCGCCGAGCCCGCCCGGACGGCATCGGCTGAGCCCGCCCGGCCGACAGCAGCAGCGCCCGCCCGGCTGACAGGCCCCGGCCGTCGCCCGAGCCTGTGCCGGATCGGGGTTCGCTGCGGCTAGCGTCGGACCTCCGGACGGAGAGCGCGTGGAGGCCGCAGTGACCGAGCAGCAGCAGGTGTCGGACGACGGCGTCATGACCAGGATCGGGCAGACGATGATGCTCCTCCACGGAGGGGACCGCGAAGAGGCGCGCAACCGCTTCGGGGAGCTGTGGGCGCAGATCGGCCCGGACGGAGACCCCCTGCACCGCTGCACGCTCGCCCACTACATGGCGGACGCGCAGGACGACCCGGACTCCGAGCTGGCCTGGGACCTGCGGGCACTGCTGGCGGCGGAGGGGCTGAGCGAGGAGCGGCTCGCCAAGCACGACTCGGCGGTCGCGCTGCGTGCCCTGTACCCCTCGCTCCATCTCAACCTGGCCGCCGACTACGTGAAGCTGCAGCGACCCGACGCGGCGCGGACCCATCTGGACCGGGCCCGCGCGGCGTCGGACGTCCTGGACGACGACGGATACGGCAACGGCGTGCGCGCCGCGATCGCGCGTCTGGAGGTACGGCTCCGCTCGCAGTGAGGCTCCGCCGCGGGGGCCGCCGGGCGCCGGGCCGCGGAGCCGGTGGGGCTACGGAGCGGCCGGGCGCCGGGCCGCGGAGCGGGGGTGGGGCTGTCGGAGCCGCCGGGCTGCCCGAGCCGGCGGGGCTCACCTTCGATACGTACTCCGGCAGATCTTCGCCTGGTCGCTGTCGCGGCCCCAGCCTCCGTACCGTTCGCCCAGATCGCAGACGTCGGCGCGGTTGCGCGGCGGCTCCATCCGCGTCGGCGGCTCACCGCCGGGCCGGCGCCGTTTCTGGGGCGGGGCGGACGGCCGCTCCTTCGCCTTCCGTGCACCGGCTCTGCCCTTGCCGTTGCCCTTCCCGCTCCGCTCCTCCTGCTGCGCGGTGGCGGGTGCCGACGCCGAGGGCGGCGGAGGCTCGGGCAGTGCCGCTTCGAGCGCCTCACGGGCCGGACCCTCGACGATCTGCGGCGCCACGTCCTGGGTGGGGCGGCTGATCTCCTGGGGAGACGCCGGAGGCGCCGGGGGCACCTCCACCGAGACGCAGCCGGAGAGCGCGGCGACCGCCACCCCGACCAGGATCTTCACTGTCGTTCTCGTTCCATGCACCCGCGCAACTCTGCTGCTCCGGTGGCGATCTTCGTACCCCTACCGGCGGGGAATGCCCCGCACGGGTGATGACGACGATCAGGGTGACAGGTCCGAGGGCCCGCCCGATCCCAGCATGCCGTGCAACAACTCCGCGAAGCCGGTGCGCAGTTCGTCGCGGCTCGGTACGGACGAGTGGAACGACCCCGCCGCGCAGGAGAACATCAGCCCCTCGCACCAGGCGATCAGGGAGAGCGCGTGCCGCTCGGGCGCCGGTGAGCCGGCGTCCGCCATCATCGCGGTCAGCGGACCGCGGAACGCCGACCCCGCCGCGTCGTAGAACGTACGCAGTTCGGGGCGGCGGGTGGCCTCGAGGGCGAGTTCGTAGCGTGAGACGAGCAGCGCCCGGTGGTCGGTGAGGTAGCGGTGCAGGGCGAGCGCGAGGGCGTCCACCAGGGCTCCGGCGCCGCTGTCGGGCCCCGGCATCTCGTGCGGGGTGAGGACACGGGCCTCCAGCTCCGCCTGGCGTCGGACCGCGGTCTCCAGCAGCGCCTGGCGGGTGCGGGCATGGTTGGACGTCGACCCCTGCGGCAGCCCCGCCCGCTCGTCCACGGCGCGATGGGTGAGACCGCGCATCCCCCGTTCGACGAGGAGGTCGAGCGCGGCGTCGCCGATCCGCTCGGCCCGGGAGGCGGCCGTGACGACCGCGTCGGAGGAGGAGGAAGGTCCAGGGGTCGGTGCGCTCATGAGGACAACCTACTACCCAGTCGACTACAGCTGTAGTACGGTCATCGTGTCACTACAGATGTAGTAGCCCGAGGAGCAGCCATGGACCAGCACCGTGCCGTCGTCGTCGGAGCCGGAATCGGCGGCCTCACCGCCGCCGTCGCCCTGCACCAGCAGGGCTGGGACGTCACCGTCCTGGAGCGCGCCACCGCACTCACCCCCGTGGGGGCCGGCATCGGCCTCGCCCCCAACTCCCAGCGCGCCCTGGACGTCATCGGCCTCGGCGACCGTGTCCGCGAACTGTCCGCCTGGCAGGGGGACGGCGGCATGCGCGCCCCCGACGGCCGCTGGCTCGCCCGTACCAGCGCCAAGGCCGCCGCCGACCGCTTCGGCGGACCGCTCGTCCTGCTGCACCGCGCCACCCTCGTCGACCTGCTCGCCTCCGCCCTCCCCGACGGAGTCGTACGGACCGGCGTCGCCGCGTCCCTCGCCGACCCCGGTGACGACGAACGGCCCGCCGTCGTCGCCACCCCCGACGGCGAGATCGAGGCCGAACTCGTCCTCGGCGCGGACGGCATCCACTCGGCGGTCCGCCGCGCCCTCTTTCCCCACTACCCGGGGCCGAGCTACTCCGGCTTCACCACCTGGCGCGTCGTCGTCCCCGCCCCCGACCGGCCCTTCGCCCCGCACGAGACCTGGGGACCCGGCCGCCTCTGGGGCACCCAGCCCCTCAAGGACGGCAGGATCTACGCCTACGCGATGGCCGCGGCCCCCGCCGGTGCCCACGCCCCCGACGACGAGAAGGCCGAACTCCTGCGCCTCTTCGGCGACTGGCACCATCCGGTTCCCGACATCCTCGCCGCCGCCGAACCCTCCGGGGTCCTGCGCCACGACGTCCACCACATGCCCGAACCGCTGCCCGCCTTCCACCGCGGCCGGGTCGCCCTGGTCGGCGACGCCGCCCACGCCATGGAGCCCACCCTCGGCCAGGGCGGCAACCAGGCCATCGAAGACGCGGTCGTCCTCGCCCACCACGCCGGGCGCGAACCGCTGCCGAGCCGCGCGCTGGCCGCGTACACCGCCGACCGGCTTCCGCGCACCACGGCGATCGTCCGCAAGGCCGCCCTTACCGGCCGGCTCACGCTCCTCTCCGGCCGCCCCGCGGTCGCCCTGCGCAACGCGCTGATCACCGCCGTCTCCCGCTTCGGTCCCGGTCTCGTCCTGCGCGGTTTCGACGGCATCGCCGACTGGCGCCCCCCGGTTCCCGCCGACCGGCGCCGCGTAAGCTGACCGGCGCGAGCGGCGTACGAGCCGCACGCGTCGGGCGACGAGGAACGGCGAAGGAGACCCCGTGAAGGTTGGCTGCATCGGACTCGGTGACATCGCGCAGAAGGCGTATCTCCCCGTCCTCGCCGCCCTTCCCGGAGTCGAACTCCACCTGCAGACGCGTACGCGTGCCACCCTGGACCGGATCGCCGAGATCCACCACGTGCCGGCCGTGCGGCGCCACAGCGACCTCGACTCGCTGCTCTCCGCCGGCCTCGACGCCGCCTTCGTGCACGCGCCGACCTCCGCCCACGCCGAGATCACCACCCGGCTCCTGCAGGCCGGCGTGGCGACCTACGTCGACAAGCCGCTCGCCTACGAATACGCCGAGTCCGAGCGGCTCGTGGAGCTCGCCGAGGAGCGCGGGGTCAGCCTGACCGTCGGCTTCAACCGCCGCCTGGCACCCGGATACGCGCAGTGCCTCGAGCACCCGCGCGAGCTGATCCTCATGCAGAAGAACCGGATCGGCCTCCCCGAGGACCCGCGCACCCTCGTCCTCGACGACTTCATCCATGTCGTGGACACCCTGCGCTTCCTGCTCCCGGGAGAGGTCGAGCACACCGACGTACGGGCACGGATCCGGGACGGTCTCATGCACCACGTCGTGCTCCAGCTCTCCGGCGACGGCTTCACCGCCATCGGCGTGATGAACCGGATGAACGGCTCCACCGAGGAGATCCTGGAGGTCTCCGGCCAGGACACCAAGCGCCAGATCCTCAACCTCGCGGAGATCGTCGACCACAAGGGGCAGCCGACCGTCCGGCGGCGAGGGGACTGGGTGCCGGTCGCCCGGCAGCGCGGCATCGAGCAGGCGGTGCTCGTCTTCCTCGACGCCGTGCGGGCCGGTCGGCGGCTCAGCGCCCGGGACGCGCTGATGACCCACGAGCTCTGCGAGCGCGTGGTGCGCGAGGCCCTGACCCAGGCCTCCTGAGCGCGCCCATGCCCTCGGCCGCGCACAGCGCCGCCAGGACGGTCAGCGCGCCGTACAGCGGCCAGTCGCCGTACCGGACGTAGCCGGTGGTCGTCCGCGCGAGGGGCAGCTCGTAGACGCCCGCCGTGCTCCGGTCGGTGCCGAGGGGCGTGCCGATCCGCGCACCGTCCGGGCCGTACACCGCGCTGACGCCGGTCAGCGTCGCGTGCACCACCGGACGGCCTGACTCCGCCGCACGCAGCGCCCCCAGCGAGGCGTGCTGCGCGGGCGCCCAGCTGTCCTGGAAGGTCGAGGTCGCCGACTGGGCGATCAACAGACCGGCGCCGTCACGGGTCAGCCGCCTGGTCATGTCCGGGAACGCCGACTCGAAGCAGACCAGCGGGCCGATCCGCAGCGCCGGAACGCCGCCATCGGCCGGCAGGTTCATCACCACCGGCTCGACGCCCCGCCGCCGGTCCTCGCCCGCCGCCTTGCCGACCGACGTCACCCAGCCGAGGACCGCGCGCGCCGGTACGTACTCCCCGAACGGCACCAGCCGCATCTTGTCGTACCGGTCTCCCGTCGGCCCGCCGTCCCCGACCAGCACGCTGCTCTTGAAGATGCCGGGCCGGTCCGAGCGGCGGGCGTCCACATTCACCAGGATCGGGGCGTCCACCGTGCGTGCGAGGGCGGTGAGCCGGGCGGCGAGGTCCGGGCGGGTCGTCAGATCGGCGCCGACACTGCTCTCGCCCCAGACGACCAGGTCCAGGTCCTGCCCGGCGAGGCCGCGCGTCAGCTGCTCGCCACGGGCGAACCTGCGCTCGGCGCCGCCCGATCCGTCGAACACGCCCGGCTGGACGACCGCGATCCGCGCCGTCCCCTGCTCGCGCGGCGGCGCGACCCCCCACCAGACGACCCCGACGGTGAGCGCGCACACCACGAGCCCGACCAGAGCGGTGATCCGTACGGCCGCCGCCGATGCCACCAGAAGCGCCACAGCCGTGTTGACCGCGACCACCAGCAGGCTCACCAGCCACACACCGCCGACGGAGGCGAGCCGCAGCGCCGGAGCCACCTGCCACTGACTGGCGCCGAGAAGACCCCACGGGCCGCCCAAGGCCTCCCAGGAGCGGGCGAGTTCGACGAGCAGCCAGCCGGAGGGGACGACGAGGAGCGAGGCGACGGCGCGCGGACCGGACGGCCCGTCGCCGAGCATGGCCCGCACCAGCCACCCCCAGGGAACCCACAACAGCCCGAGCAGCCCGGCCAGTACGAGGATGAAGACATGCAGGCTCGGCATCAGCCAGTGGTGCACGGCCAGCATGAAGCCGAGGCCGCCCAACCAGCCTTCGAGGGCCGCCCGGCGGGCGGTCGGTGCCGTGCGGAGCAGCAGCATCCACGGGACGAGGGCGACGTAGGCGAGCCACCAGAGGGCGGGCGCGGGGAACGCGAGCGCGGGCAGGGCGCCGGCGGCGACGGC
>NZ_JAGGOS010000023.1 GCF_018614205.1 Streptomyces sp. ISL-36
TCTGAACCGGCTGGAGTCCGTCGTCGAGACAGTGCGGGCCGCGCTCAACGCGCTGGCCGCGGCCGCCCCGCAGTGGCTGGCCGGCCGAACGCCACCGCAGTGGTTCGACCGCTACTCTGCCCGGCCGGAGGACACGAAGTTCCCCAGCCGGTGGGCCGCTCGGGTCGCGCATGGCGAACAGGTCGGCCAGGACGGCATGACGCTCCTGAGCTCCGTCTGGTCCGCCGATGCGCCTGCCTGGCTACGAGAGCTTCCCGCAGTGGAGTAGCACTACGCACAGCCAGACGGGACCAGCAGACCGAGCAGTGGCAGAAGCGCTACGGGCACCGCGCAGGCATCGAAGGCACCATCGCGCAAGGCGTCCGCGCCTTCGGCCTGCGCAAATCCCGCTACCGAGGCCACCCCAAGACCCACCTGCAACACATACTGACCGCCGCCGGAATGAACCTCGTCCGCCTCGACGCATGGCTCACCGGCACACCACTCGCCCCCACCCGCACTTCACACTTCGCAGCACTCCGCCCCACCGGATAAATCCGGTGGGGCGGAGTGAAGGGGCATTCGCCAACGGTGTCCGGAACTCCGGTGCCGCCCCCGCCTTGCGATCGGCCGCGCACCCTCCGCCTTGCGATCGGCCGCGCGATCAGCCGCGCGCCGCCGCCGCCGCGCCGAGGCCGCCGATGAGGAGGGCGGTGAAGCGTTGGACCCAGGCCTGGTCGACCGGTTCCGCGCTGACCAGGGCGCGGTGGACCACCGCGCCCGCTATCACGTCGAAGATCAGGTCGTCGGTGCCGTCGATCGCCCCGGGGTCCCGGTCGGCGGGGAGTTCGCCGCGCTCCTGGGCGCGCTGGCGGCCTTCCAGGACCAGCCGCTTCTGCCGGTCCACGATGGAGGTGCGGATCCGTTCGCGCAGCGGCTCGTCGCGGGTGGACTCGGCGACCACCGCCATCAGCGCGGTCTTGGTCTCCGGCCGCTGGAGCAGCGCCGCGAACTGGAGTACCACGTGTTCGATGTCGGCCCGCAGGCTTCCCAGGTCCGGGAGTTCGAGTTCGTCGAAGAGGACGGCGACGGCGTCGACGACGAGTTCGTTCTTGTTGGCCCAGCGCCGGTAGAGCGTGGTCTTCGCGACCCCCGCCCGGGTCGCGACGTCCCCCATCGTCAGCTTGGACCAGCCCAGTTCGACCAGGGCGGCGCGGGTCGCCACCAGGATCGCCGTGTCGGCCTCGGCGGAGCGGGGGCGACCGGGGCGTCCCGTGGCACGGGGTCGGGGGCTGGTACGGCTGCACATGGTGCTCGACCATACCCGCCGGTAGGTATCGCGCCAGAGGTGCGTGATGTGAGCCAGTTCACCGGGGAGTTCTTGCCTCGGCCCGGGGGCTTCCAGTTACGCTACGACCTGTAGCGAAAGGCTTTGAGCGGCCCGAGCGACAACCACACGTGCCGGGTGGGGACCCGGCACATCGAAACAATGAACCGTGTACGTCCGTACGCCTCGCATACCGGCGGGAGGCCTGCGGACGGCACGGTTCAGCCATGGCTTACCGGTTACGCGCGCGGAAGGGGGAGGATGTACTCATGCAGCCCAGAAACATGTCCATGAGCGGCGTCGTCGACCTCGCCGCGGTGAAGGCGGCCGGAGAGGCCAAGGCCAAGGCGGAGCAGGCGCGCGCCGAGGCCGCCCGGCAGGGTGGCTCCGCGGCCGTCGCCCCTTCTGCCCTGGTGATCGATGTCGACGAGGCCGGCTTCGAGCGCGATGTCCTGCAGCGCTCAGCCGAGGTCCCGGTCGTCATCGACTTCTGGGCCGAGTGGTGCGAGCCGTGCAAGCAGCTCGGCCCCCTCCTCGAGCGGCTCGCCGTGGAGTACAACGGCCGCTTCCTGCTGGCCAAGATCGACGTCGACGCCAACCAGATGCTGATGCAGCAGTTCGGCATCCAGGGAATTCCGGCCGTTTTCGCGGTGGTCGCCGGCCAGGCGCTGCCGCTCTTCCAGGGTGCGGCGCCCGAGGCGCAGATCCGGCAGACCCTGGACCAGCTGATCCAGGTCGGCGAGGAGCGCTTCGGCCTCACCGGCATCCCGGTGGACGCCGACGCGGAGGGATCCGCCCCGGCCCCCATGCCGGCCGGACCGTACGACGCCCTGCTCGAAGCGGCGATGTCCGCGCTGGACGCCGGTGACCTGGCCGGTGCCGTCCAGGCGTACAAGAACGTGCTCGCCGACGACCCCGGCCACCCGGAGGCGAAGCTGGGCCTGGCGCAGGCCGAGCTGCTCGCCCGGGTGCAGGACATGGACCCGCAGCAGGTGCGCCAGAACGCGGCCGACAACCCGGCCGACGTCACCGCGCAGATCGCCGCCGCCGACCTCGATCTGGTGGGCGGTCACGTCGAGGACGCCTTCGGGCGACTGGTGGACGCGGTGCGCCGCACGGCCGGCGAGGAGCGGGACGCGGCGCGGCTGCGGCTCCTGGAACTGTTCGAGGTCATCGGGCCGGACGATCCGCGGGTGACGGCGGGCCGCCAGGCCCTCGCCCGGGTGCTCTTCTGACCCGTTCCCTCCCACCCGGGACGGCGCCGATTTGGCGACACAGTGACAGAACGCGGCCGCGTTTTACCAAAACTTGGTAAACGCGGCCGCTGTTACTTGCAGTAAATCGAACCCGCTTTTCTGTCCGGGTTTCACCCTCATCCTCCTGAAGTAGGGCACCCGTCGGCTGCACCCTGTGTGGCCGCCCGACATCGCCCTGTCGTGGCGTGGTTATCGGGCCGTTACTAGTGAGTAACGAACCCCCTTGTGCCCCGGCCCGGAATGGACAACGATCGGCGACGCTCGGTCCTCCACCGCACCAGCCCCGGCAACCAGCCGGGCCGCGGCGAGGGTCCCCACCGAGCGGGCCGGCGGTGACGCCGGCCGTGGACAGGGGGGTTCCTGCTCTCACCGGCAGGGCCTGTCCAAGGAGGTTGCGCGCAAGGCGTGGCCAGTGGTTGTCGCTCGGGGGTGATCGCCGGTGGATCGGACGCGCCTCGCGCCCGGTGTTCGGCGCTCCTTCCCGAGGACGTAGCACTTCTCCCATCCCAGGACGGGCCCTGGGCCCATCCGGAGATGTACGTCCGAGAAGGAGGATTCTCATGAAGTCCCAGGTTCGTGGCGGGACCAGATGGAAGCGGTTCGCCGTTGTCATGGTGCCGAGCGTGGCCGCGACGGCCGCGATCGGTGTGGGCCTGGCCCAGGGCGCGCTCGCCGCGTCCTTCAGCATCTCCGGCCAGGAGTTCAAGGTGAAGGCCGACAGCCTCGTCGGCAATGACTTCGTGCAGTACGGCAGCGTCGCGGCGGGCAAGGACCTGCACGGCAAGCCGTTCGCGGAGCCGGTCGGCGTCTCGGGCTTCTCCGAGGCCTGGATCACCAACATGTGCCAGTCCGTCGTCACTCCGGACGTTCCGTTCATCGGGAACGTCTCCCTGGAGCTGCGCGCCGGTACGGACCCGAAGAAGCCCGTCTACGCGAAGGACATCTACCTCGATGTCTCCTCGCTGAAGGCGGACGCCGAGTTCGGCAACATCGACATCGGCGTGGCCGCGGGCTCCCTGAAGGACCCGGGCATCCAGCCGGGCACCCAGGCCAACCCGTACGGCTTCTCGCAGCGCGCCAAGACGGCGAAGCTGACCAACGTGGAGCAGAAGGCGTGGGCGACCACCGCCGGAACCTTCAAGCTCAGCAACCTGAGCCTGAAGCTGCACAAGGGCACCAAGGAGTGCTTCACCGAGTAGGACTCGGTGGCACTCCGGCAGTAACTGCCCGGCGGGCGCGGGCCGCCGACCGCTCGTGCGGCCCCGCCCGTTCCCGGCCATCGCGCCGCTTTCTCTACTTCTCAGCAACACCGCTTCCAGGGAGCTGTTTTCCATGAGCGCCGAGTCCACTGCTTCCCGCGGAGTCCCGAACGAGCGCCGCTTCCACGACTGGCGAGGCAGCCGGCCGTTCTGGGGCGGCCTGTTCACCATGATCGGCGGCCTTCCGATCGCCTACTTCCCGTACGCCGACATGCGACTCGGCAACATGACGATCGCCATGGCGACCACGGGCGGCGCGGGAGCGCTGATCATCGGTGTGCTTCTGGTGACGCTCGGACTGACGATGTGGTTCCAGCCCATCGTCCGGGTGTTCGCGGGTGTCGCGGCGATCGTGCTGGCGCTGGTCTCCATCCCTGTCTCCAACCTCGGCGGCTTCTTCATCGGGTTCCTGCTGGCGCTGGTGGGTGGCGGGCTCTCCGTCGCCTGGGCCCCGGCCCCGGAGGTTGTGGAGGGCGCGGACACCGCGGAGCGGGCCGAGACCGAGGCCGCCGTGGGCGAGCACAAGTACGACGGTCCGCCGCTGGGCCCGGAAGGCGACGGGGGCTTCGACACCGTCGACCCGCTGCCGGTCCCGGAGCAGCGCGCCGGTGAGGAGCCGGACCCGTACGCGGGCCCCGGTGCGCAGGCGACCGAAACGACGATCGACGCCAACGGCGGGAGGAACAGTGCGGGGTGACGAAACACAGTCGACGCAGTCGGCGACGGCTGGCGACGGCGCCACTCTGGCAAGAAGGGGTCCGCGGCACGCGGCACCGCGCAAGTCCCTGCTGAACAAGATCCAGGGGCCCGCGGGCAAGGCGATGGCCTTGGCGGCCATGCCGACCGCCGTCCTCATGGGCATGGGCATGGCTCCGAAGATGGCCCTCGCCGACGAGAACGACATCCCCTTCGCGCCCGGTCCGTGCGTGACCCGCTCGGACGAGCCTGTGACCGAGGAGTCGACCAAGCCCGCCGAGACGGGGACGCCCGAGCCCACGGCGAGCGCGAGTACGAGCCCGAGCCCGACCACGGAGCCGAAGCCGGACGCCACCGAGGAGCAGGAGACGCCCGCACCGGGCGCCAGCCCCTCGGCGGAGGAGACCGCGAAGGCGAGCACGGAGCAGTCGCAGGCCCCGACGCCCACCCCGACCGCGACGAAGAGCGTCAATCCGCTCGACCCGCTGGGCATCGGCGACAAGATCAAGGACATCTTCGACGGGCCGGACACCCCGCCGACGAGCACCCCGTCGCCGACGGCCACCACCCCGGCGGAGAAGCCGACGACGGCTCCCACCACGGCTCCCACCACGGCGCCGAAGACGGATCCGAAGACGGATGCGGCTCCCCAGGCCGACGCCCCGGTCGACAGGACCAAGGAGGCGATCAAGGACGCCGCCGACAAGGCGGGCGCCAAGGTCGAGGAGCTGTCCGAGGACGCCAAGGGCCTCGACGCCAAGAAGGACGAGGACATACCGGAGGGCGCCAAGCCGCGCTTGCCGTGCCCCGAGCCCGACCCCGAGGCGCTCGCCGCCGCGGAGCTGGAGCAGGGCCTCCCCCTCCTGCCGGACGAGCCGTGGATCCTGAACAGCACGAAGCTCACGCTGAAGGGCCTCAAGTACCACGGCATCGTCGAGGTCAAGACGGGCAGCGGCAAGATCAAGAAGGTCCTGAAGTTCACCGCGAGCGACGGGGTCGACATCAAGGACCTGCACCAGCGCACGGTGCACTCGGACGGCCTCACCGGACACGTGCGGTCCGACAAGGGCTCGACGTCGACCATGAGCAACGGCACGGTGACCATGTACACGGAGCAGCTGAAGGGCAACCTCTTCGGCCTGATCCCGGTCACCTTCAACCCGCAGACCCCGCCGCCGCTCGACGTACCGTTCGCCATCTTCACCGACGTGGAGGTCATCCAGGCCGGCCAGTTCGGCGGCACGCTCACGGTCCCCGGCCTGCGCAACACGATCGAGCCCAGCTGATCGTTCGTACGAACCCATCCGGGAGCCGCAATACGAGGAGGGCCCCCGTCCGATCCGGACGGGGGCCCTCCTCGTGTGCGGGGCAGGCGTCAGGCCCGCTCGGCGCCACCGAGGTGGTGCACCCGGACCATGTTCGTGGTGCCGGGGACGCCGGGGGGCGAGCCGGCCGTGATGACCATGGTGTCGCCCTCGTTGTAGCGCTGGAGCTTCAGCAGCTCCGCGTCGACCAGGTCGACCATCGCGTCGGTCGTCTCCACGAACGGGGCGAGGAAGGACTCCACGCCCCAGCTCAGGGTGAGCTGGTTGCGGGTCGACTCGTCCGTGGTGAACGCCAGGATCGGCTGCGACGCGCGGTAGCGGGACAGGCGGCGGGCGGTGTCACCGGACTTGGTGAAGGCGATCAGCGCCTTGCCGCCCAGGAAGTCCGCGATCTCGGCGGCCGCGCGGGCCACCGAGCCGCCCTGCGTACGCGGCTTCTTGCCGGGCACGAGCGGCTGCAGGCCCTTGGAGAGCAGCTCCTCCTCGGCCGCGACGACGATCTTCGACATCGTCTTCACGGTCTCGATCGGGTACGCGCCGACGGACGACTCCGCCGACAGCATGACCGCGTCCGCGCCGTCCAGGATCGCGTTGGCCACGTCGGAGGCCTCGGCACGCGTGGGGCGGGAGTTGGTGATCATCGACTCCATCATCTGGGTGGCGACGATGACCGGCTTGGCGTTGCGGCGGCACATCTCCACGAGGCGCTTCTGCACCATCGGGACCTTCTCCAGCGGGTACTCCACCGCCAGGTCGCCACGGGCCACCATGACCGCGTCGAAGGCGGCGACGACGCCCTCCATGTTCTCGACGGCCTGCGGCTTCTCGACCTTGGCGATGACGGGGACCCGGCGGCCCTCCTCGTCCATCACCTTGTGGACGTCCTTGACGTCGCTGGCGTCACGGACGAAGGAGAGCGCGACCATGTCGCAGCCCATGCGGAGCGCGAAGCGGAGGTCCTCGACGTCCTTCTCCGACAGGGCCGGCACGTTGACCGCCGCGCCGGGCAGGTTGATGCCCTTGTGGTCGGAGATGACGCCGCCCTCGACGACGATCGTCTTGACCCGCTGGCCCTCCACCTCCACGACCCGCAGCTCGACGTTGCCGTCGTTGATCAGGACCTGGTCGCCCTTGGAGACATCGCCGGGCAGACCCTTGTACGTGGTGCCGCAGATGGACTTGTCACCCGGGACGTCCTCGGTGGTGATGGTGAACTCGTCACCGCGCACCAGCTCGACGGGACCCTCCGCGAAGGTCTCCAGCCGGATCTTGGGGCCCTGGAGGTCGGCGAGCACGCCGACGGCGCGGCCGGTGTCCGCCACCGCCCTGCGGAGACGGTCGTACCGCTCCTGGTGCTCGGCCTGGGTCCCGTGGCTCATGTTGAATCGGGCCACGTTCATGCCGGCCTCGATGAGAGCCTTCAGCTGCTCATACGAGTCGACGGCGGGGCCCAGCGTGCAGACGATTTTGGAACGGCGCATGAGGCGGATCCTATCGGTTTGTTTCACTGCGGAATATTCCGGCTGGCGGAAAGTACAAATGGGCGGAGGTCCGCTCAGGCGTTCACTCTCCGCGCACCAGCGCGTAGCTCTGCCTGGCGATCTCCAGCTCCTCGTCCGTCGGCACCACGGCGACCGCCACCCGCGCGTACTCCGGCGAGATCAGGCGCGCCTCGTCGGATCGTACGGAGTTCAGTTCGGCGTCCACCGCGAGGCCCAGCTCCTCCAGACCGGCGATCGCAGCTTCCCGCACCGGAGCCGCGTTCTCGCCGACACCCGCCGTGAACACCACCGCGTCCACCCGCCCGAGTACCGCGTAGTACGCCCCGATGTACTTCTTGAGCCGGTGGATGTAGATGTCGAAGGCGAGCCGGGCCCGCTCGTCGCCCTCGTCGATCCGGCGGCGGATCTCCCGCATGTCGTTGTCGCCGCACAGCCCGACGAGGCCGCTCTTCTTGTTGAGCAGGACGTCCACATCGTCCTCGGACATGCCCGCGACCCGCTTGAGGTGGAAGGTGACCGCCGGGTCGATGTCGCCCGAGCGGGTGCCCATGACCAGGCCCTCCAGCGGCGTCAGACCCATCGAGGTGTCCACGCACCGACCGCCCCGGACGGCCGAGGCGGAGGCCCCGTTGCCCAGGTGCAGCACGATCACGTTCACCTCCTCCGGCGCCCTGCCCAGCAGCTTCGCCGTCTCGCGCGAGACGTACGCGTGCGAGGTGCCGTGGAACCCGTACCGCCGGATGCGGTGCGCGTCCGCGGTCTCCACGTCGATCGCGTAACGCGCCGCCGACTCCGGCATCGTCGTGTGGAAGGCGGTGTCGAAGACCGCCACCTGCGGCAGATCGGGGCGCAGATCCATCGCCGTACGGATACCCGTGAGGTTGGCGGGATTGTGCAGCGGCGCCACCGGGACGAGCCGCTCGATCTCCGCGAGCACCGCGTCGTCGATCACGGTCGGGGCGGAGAACCGCAGCCCGCCGTGGACCACCCGGTGGCCGATCGCGGCCAGCTCCGGGGAGTCCAGACCCAGGCCGTCCGCCGCCAGCTCCTCGGCCACCGACTTCAGCGCGGCCGCGTGGTCGGCGATCGGGCCGGTCCTCTCGCGCCTGGAGGCGCCGCCGCCCTGGAGCGGGGTGTGGACGAGCCGCGAGTTCCCCTCACCGATCCGCTCCACCAGGCCGACCGCGAGCCGGCTGCCGTCCCGCATCTCCAGGAGCTGGTACTTCACCGACGACGAGCCGGAGTTGAGGACGAGGACACGCGAGGCGGGACGGGCCGAGCGAAGCTCGTCGGACGGGGCGGTGGCGGGAGACGGGTGGGCGGTCATGCGGGGAGCTCCTGACCCTGTGCGGGGACCTGGGACTGGATCGCCGTGATGGCGACCGTGTTGACGATGTCGCTGACGAGCGCGCCGCGCGAGAGGTCGTTCACGGGCTTGCGCAGACCCTGCAGGACAGGGCCGACGGCCACGGCGCCGGCCGAACGCTGCACGGCCTTGTAGGTGTTGTTGCCGGTGTTGAGGTCCGGGAAGATCAGCACGCTCGCCTGCCCGGCCACCTCCGACCCCGGCAGCTTGGTCGCGGCGACGGACGGCTCGACCGCCGCGTCGTACTGGATGGGCCCCTCGATCCGCAGCTCCGGGCGGGACTCCCGTACCCGCTTGGTCGCCTCGCGCACCTTGTCGACGTCCGCGCCGGAACCGGAGGTGCCGGTGGAGTACGAGAGCATCGCGATCCGCGGCTCGACACCGAAGCGGGCCGCGGTCGCCGCCGACTGGACGGCGATGTCGGCGAGCTGCTCGGCGTTCGGGTCCGGATTGACCGCGCAGTCGCCGTACACCAGCACCTTGTCCGCCAGGCACATGAAGAAGACCGAGGAGACGATCGAGGCGTCCGGCTTCGTCTTGATGATCTCGAAGGCGGGCCGGATGGTGGCGGCGGTGGAGTGGACCGAACCGGAGACCATGCCGTCGGCCAGCCCCTCCTGGACCATCAGCGTGCCGAAGTAGTTGACGTCCGAGACGACGTCGTACGCGAGCTCCACGGTGACGCCCTTGTGGGCGCGCAGCTCGGCGTACTTCGCGGCGAAGGAGTCGCGCAGCTCGGAGGTCTGCGGGTCGATCAGCTGGGTCGTGGCCGAGGAGAGGTCGATGCCCAGGTCGGCGGCCTTCTTACGGATGACCTCGACGTCACCGAGGAGGGTCAGGTCGCAGACGTCCCGGCGCAGCAGCACGTCGGCCGCGCGCAGCACCCGCTCCTCCGTGCCCTCCGGCAGCACCACCCGGCGCCGGTCGGCGCGGGCCTGCTCGAGAAGTTCGTGCTCGAACATCATCGGGGTGACCCGGCCGCTGCGCGCCACCGAGATCCGCTTCAGCAGATCGGCGGTGTCCACGTGCCGCTCGAAGAGACCCAGTGCGGTCTCCGCCTTGCGGGGCGTGGCCGCGTTCAACTTCCCCTCCAGGGAGAAGAGTTCGGCGGCCGTGGGGAAGCTGTTGCCGGGGACCGAGATGACCGGGGTGCCGGGCGCGAGGCGGGCGGCCAGGGTGAGGATCTCCTCGCTGGGCCGCTCGTTGAGGGTGAGCAGCACCCCCGCGATGGGCGGCGTGCCGGCCGAGTGGGCGGCGAGGGCGCCCACGACGAGGTCGGCGCGGTCCCCGGGGGTGACCACCAGACACCCGGGGGTCAGCGCGTTGAGGAAGTTCGGCAGCATCGCGCCGCCGAAGACGAAGTCGAGGGCGTCCCGGGCCAGGCCCGCCTCGTCGCCGAGCACCACCGAGGCGCCGAGCGCGTGGGTGATCTGGGAGACGGTGGGAGCGGCGAGGGCCGGCTCGTCGGGCAGGACGTAACAGGGCACCGGCAGCCGGGCCGCCAGCCGCTCGGCGATGGCCGCGCGGTCGTCGGCCGCCACCCGGTTGACGATCATCGCGAGGACGTCGCAGCCGAGACCGTCGTACGCGCGGAAGGCGTTACGGGCCTCGGCCCGTACGGACTCGGCGGGCTGGCCCTTGCCGCCGACCACGGGTATCACCGAGGCGCCGAACTCGTTGGCGAGGCGGGCGTTGATCGCCAGCTCGTCGGGGAGCTGGGTGGCCGCGAAGTCCGTACCGAGGACCAGGACGACCTCGTAGTCGCGGGCGACGGCGTGGAAGCGGTCGACGAGCCGGGAGACCAGCTCGTCGGTGCCCTGTTCGGCCTGCAGCGCCGACGCCTCGTGGTAGTCCATGCCGTAGACGGTCGCCGGGTCCTGGGAGAGCCGGTAGCGGGCCCGCAGCAGGTCGAACAGCCGGTCGGGACCGTCGTGCACCAGCGGCCGGAACACCCCCACCCGGTCCACCTGGCGGGTCAGGAGCTCCATGACTCCCAGCTCGACGACCTGCCGGCCGTCTCCGCGGTCGATCCCGGTCACGTACACGCTGCGCGTCACGCCGTGGTCTCCTGTCCAGTCCTGTCAACCGAGTGTGTTCAAAAAAGCCCGGTAGGGTGGCAATGCCCTCTTGACAATACCTCTGCGGGTGGATAGGACGCTTGCCGGACGAAAGGCCGGGAAGAAGGGGACGAAAGGCCCTCCCGCCGGACGCGCGGAGTGGTCGGGAGCGCGACCGCGAGAGCCGGGCGTGGGAGAATCGGCAGGGCTCACGTACCACTACCCGAGCAGGAGACACAGCACGATGCGCATCGGAGTTCTCACCGCAGGCGGCGACTGTCCCGGCCTGAACGCAGTGATCCGGTCGGTCGTGCACCGGGCGCTGACCGGACACGGCGACGAGGTGATCGGCTTCGAGGACGGGTTCAAGGGTCTCCTGGACGGGCATTACCGGCCCCTCGACCTCGACGCCGTCAGCGGCATCCTCGCCCGCGGCGGCACCATCCTCGGCTCCGCCCGGCTGGAGCGCAACCGCCTCTCCGAAGCCGCCGAGTCCGCGCCTGAGTTGGCGAAGAAGTACGGCATCGACGTCCTCATCCCGATCGGCGGCGAGGGCACTCTGACCGCCGCCCGGCTGCTCTCCGACGCCGGCATGCCCGTCGTCGGCGTCCCCAAGACGATCGACAACGACATCTCCTCCACCGACCGCACCTTCGGCTTCGACACCGCCGTGGGCGTGGCGACGGAGGCCATAGACCGTCTGAAGACCACTGCCGAGTCCCACCAACGGGTGATGGTCGTCGAGGTGATGGGCCGCCACGCAGGATGGATCGCCCTGGAGTCCGGCATGGCCGGCGGCGCCCACGGCATCTGCCTGCCCGAACGCCCCTTCCAGGTCGACGACCTCGTCAAGATGGTCGAGGAACGCTTCGCACGCGGCAAGAAGTTCGCCGTCGTCTGCGTCGCCGAGGGCGCGCACCCGGCCGAGGGCTCCATGGAGTACCAGAAGGGCGAGATCGACCAGTACGGTCACGAGCGCTTCCAGGGCATCGGCAACCGGCTCGCGGTCGAGCTGGAGCGCCGCCTCGGCAAGGAGGCGCGGCCCGTCATCCTCGGGCACGTGCAGCGGGGCGGCACACCGACGGCGTACGACCGGGTGCTCGCCACCCGCTTCGGCTGGCACGCCGTGGAGGCGGCGCACCGCGGCGAGTTCGGCAGGATGACCGCGCTGCGGGGGACGGACGTCCTCATGGTGCCGCTGGCCGAGGCCGTGACGCGGCTGAAGACCGTGCCGGAGAGCCGGATGTCCGAGGCCGAGTCGGTCTTCTGACCCGGGCCGCCGGCCGGGCCTCGTCCCGGAACCGCTCCGCCGAACGGCCCCGGTCGTCTCCCCCGTGGAGGACCGGGGCCGTTCGCGTCCCCCGTGGCGTTCCGGCCCCCGACCGGAATTGCCGATTTCACTCTTGAGCCGAACCGCGCGATCAACAAGGCTTACGCCTGTCCCGGACATGTCCCAACTCCGTTCGGGCACGTCCGGCGGGCAGGTCACGGGAGGGGCGGGAAGAGTCATGACCGAGGGACACACCGGCGGGCGGAGCGCGCCGGACCCGCGGGAGGCCACCGATCCCGCCGCGTTCATCGCACAGCTGCAGGCGCTCAAGGACTGGTCCGGGCTGACCTACCGCGAGCTGTCGGCCCGCGCCGAGGCGGTCGGCGACGTCCTGCCGCGCTCGACGGTGGCGAACATGCTGGCCCGCTCGACCGTGCCCCGCGAGGAGCTCCTCACCGCCTTCGTCCGCGCCTGCGGGGTGGGACCCGGGGCGCTGGAGTCCTGGCAGGTGGTCCGCAAGGAGCTGGCGGTACGAGGTGTCCACGCGGCGGCGGGTCCGGTGCTTTCGGCCCCGGCCTTGGAGCGGGACGGCGACGAGGCCGAGGACGGGGACGCGGTGGACGGACCACGGTGGCCCGGTGCGCAGGAGCCCAGGCCGGAACCCCGGGGCGCGCGCCCCGATCCCGACTCCGACTCCGACTCCGACCCCGACCCACGCCGGCGAATACGCAGGACGCTCGTCGCGCTCGTCGCCGTCGCCGGGCTCGTCCTCGCCGCGGTCAGCGTGGTCGTCGCCCTCGTCCAGGAGGGCGAGGAGACCGGCCACGGCCCGAAGCGGCTGACGGCACCCGCCGCCGGGGACGTACGGATCCGGGTGATCGGCTCGGACCTCTGCCTCAACGAGCGCCGCGGTGCCAGGACGGGCCAGGTCCACCAGGTGGAGTGCGCGGGCGCGGACGTCCCCCGCTACTCGCTCAAGGATCTCGGCGCGGGAACCTGGCAGATCGTCTCCGACCACCCCGACTACGGCCCCGGCTGCTCGGGGATCCCGTCCGGCGGCCGCATCCCCGACGCCGCCCTGGAGGACTCGGAGTGCGGCGACCCGACCCGCGTGGAGCGGTTCCGCCTGGAGGCGTTCGGGACCCCGGTCACCGGCTACCGGATCGTCCCCGTCGGATCGGCGACCCCCGGCACCTGCGTGACCGTCCTCGGCGACCGCACGGCCCCCTGGTCGAGACTGGCCCAGGCGCCCTGCCGGCCGGACGCCCCAGGCCAGCTCTTCAGCTTCGACCGCCGGGCCACGGCCCCCTAGTAGGCGTGACGGGGAGACGAGCGGATCCTGCGGTATCCCGAGTCGTGACCGGACAGTCCTCACCTCGCCTCGGTGTGGAACGCCTTCCGGCCTTTCACCATCCAGGCCCGGGCGGTGAGTGCGATAGAACCGTCCAACCCCCTGGGGGCAGCCGAGCTGAGCGCGTCACGCACTCGGCCCCGCTCGGCCGGGGTGAGGGTGGCCAGGTAGCTCGGTGCAGGGCCCTGCCCCGCCAGGAAGGGCTCCCACAGATCGGCGAAGTCGGCGAAGACGGTCGGCACCTCGATCGAGGCGGTCGACACGTCAACGAGTCCCACGTCAGCCCACACCGCGCGCAACCGCTCCGGCCGGCACACCCGGAACCGGCGGCCCTCGTCCAGTGCGGCCGCGGACGGATCCACCTCGATGACGGCGTCCCAGAATCGGCGAACGAAGCCCATGCCGTCGGCGTAGTCCCACACATACGCCGCGATCAGGCCACCTGGCCGGACCACTCGGGTCATTTCGGCCACCGCCGCGGTGGGCACGGCAAAGAAGTTCAGGGCCAGACCGCTGATGACAAGGTCACACGCTTCAGCGCGCACGGGAAGCGACATCGCGTCTGCCACGATGAAGTGCGTCGAGACGGGAGCAGTGGTGCGGGCTGAGCCCACAAACCCCTCGGACCGGTCGATTCCCACCATCTGTCGGGGCCGGCGCCGGGCGGCTACCACAGCCGACAGCACACCGGTACCGCATCCCACGTCCACGCACCTCAGGCCATCCGCGCAGTTGAGCCACGCCGTGAAGTCCTCCGCGACAGGCCGGCTCCACCGACCCATGTACCGCTCGTACGCGGCCCCGGCCTCCCACACGTCCGATCCCCGCTTCTTCATGGCCCTACGATCCCCGCTTCAGTGCCTCACGAGTCGCAGGCACGCGAGTCCGGCCGGCGGCTCAGGACAAGTGGAGGAAGCAGGTGGAGCCCGGTTACGGGACACCCTCAGGCGGCGTACTCCACCAGGCGGGTCCGCAGGGCCTGCACCGCCGACAGGTCGAGGCCGACATGGCCGGTGGCGTACGCGTACACCGAGCCGTGGTCGCGGCGCAGGTCCGCCAGGAAGAGCCGCATGATGTCCGCGGGCGCCCGCCCGTACCCCGGCCAGCGCAGTTCGCGCCCCGGGTGGGCCGCGCGCCAGTCGGCGATCAGCCGCTCGGTGGCCAGCTCGGTCAGGGCGAAGTCGTCCAGGATCTGTTCGTCGGAGACGTCGAGGAGGCCCAGGAGCACGCCCGCCAGCAGTCCGGTGCGGTCCTTGCCCGAGGCGCAGTGGAAGACGAGCGGCCCGTCCGCCGCCGCGATCACCTCCAGGGCCTCGCGCAGCTCGGCCGCCCCGTCGGTGGCGACCTCGGTGAACCGGTCGGCGAGGTAGTGCCACGGGTCGAGGCCGGGATCGATCTCCGCCTGGTCGTAGGGGCGGTGCTCGATGCTCAGGTTGTGCCGGACGACGCCGGCGGTCTCGGGGGTCTCGGGCAGACGGCCCTTGGCGGCGATCTCCCACGGGTAGCGCAGGTCGATCACCGTCTCCACGCCCAGCTCGTGGAAGCGCTCCAGATCCTTGCCGTCGAGCTTGGCGAGGGAGTCGGAACGGAAGAGGGTGTTCCAGCGGACGGTCCCGCCGTCGGCGGTCCGATAGCCGCCCAGATCACGGAAGTTGTGCAGGCGCTCGAAGGCTATGTGTCGTCTCACGGCGACACCCTACGGGCGGCCCATGGCTACGAACCGGTCGCCGCCCAGAAGTGATCGACGATCTCGTCCAGGTACGCGCGGCCCGAGTCGCCGCTGCCACCCGACGCACCCCAGCTGCTCGTCGCGGCCATCTTCGCGTGGTAATCCGTGTGCAGCCGCTGCAGCGCCGACTCCAGGATCTGCTTGGGCAGCGGCAGCATCTTCACGGCGGGGCGGACGTACGCCTGCCAGCGCGTGGTCGCCGCGTCCCGCAGCAGCGCGGCCAGGTCGTCGTTCCGGCCGGTCGCCGTCAGCAGCGCGCGCGGTCCGAGCCCCAGGGTCTCGGCGAGGGCCGCGGTCTGGCGTTCGTTCCCGCGCCAGCGGCCGGATTCCTCCATCTTCAGATAGCTGTTCGCGTCCAGGCCGACCCGGCGCGCCAGATCGTCCGGCGCGAGGCCGCGGGCCAGCCGGTGCTCGCGCAGAGTGGTGGCGGCCGCCAGGAGGTCGCCGGGAGCGCACCAGAGGACGCCGGCGAGCGCGGTGAGCTCTTGGGCGGTCGGGGCGAGCCGGCCGCGTTCCCAGGCGACGACCGTGTCGGGGGTGACGCCGAGGCCGTACTGCGCGCGCAGGCCGTAGGCGACATGGCCCGGGGCCATGCCGAGGCCTTCACGCAGCCGGCGCGCGGCGAGGGCGTCGAAGGGAGGAGAGGGGGGAGAGGGTTGCACGTCGACACGGTAGGTGCGGAACGTGACCATTGGCTACGGTGCGTTCCCCCAACCCCAGATGTCGTAGAAACGTCGGAACTGATCAGTAACGACCACGTTCGGCCGTGGTGAGCCAGCGGTACTGCAGCTCGGGACGCCCGATCTGTCCGTACTGCGGCGCCCGCGCGGCCCGCCCCTCCATGACGAGATGTTCCAGATAGCGGCGCGCGGTGATCCGCGAGATCCCCACTGCGGCCCCCGCCTCGGCCGCGGTGAGGCCGGCGGCCGAGTCCCTGAGCGTACGGGTGACGGCCTCCAGGGTGGGCGCGCTCAGCCCCTTGGGCAGCGAGGCGGGCTGCGGGGTGCGCAGCGTGGCCAGCGCCCGGTCCACCTCGTCCTGCCCCGAGGCCTCGCCGGCGCTGGCGCGGAACTCGGCGTACCGGGTGAGCCGGTCCCGGAGGGTCGCGAAGGTGAACGGTTTCAGCACGTACTGGACCACCCCGAGCGAGACCCCCTCGCGCACGATCGCGAGATCGCGGGCGGAGGTCACGGCGATCACGTCGGCGGAGTGCCCGGCGGCGCGGAGCGACCGGAGCAGCTGGAGGCCGTGGCCGTCGGGCAGGTACAGGTCGAGCAGGATCAGGTCGACCGGCGTGCGGTCGAGGAGCCGTACGGCGGCGGCCCGGGAGTGGGCGACCCCGGTGACGACGAACCCCGGCACCCGCCCGGCGTAGAGCGCGTGGGCGTCCGCCGCGACGGGATCGTCCTCGACGACGAGGACCCGGATGGCGTCGACGGCATCGCTCATACCGCCGCCTCCGCCCCGGCCACCGACGCGGCGGCGCCGCCCGCGTCCACCTGTCCCGCGTCCACCCGCCCGGCGTCCACCCGCCCCGCGTCCACCTGTCCAGCGTCCACCCGCCCGGTGTCAGGCTGCCCGCCGTCCGCCCCTCCACCGTCCGGGGCCTGCCCGGCGGTCGCCGGGGCCGCCGGGCCCGGAGCCGAGGTCAGCGGCAACCGTACGGTGAACTCCGCACCGCCCTCCGGGGAGCGGGCCAGTGTCACCGTGCCCGAGGCGCGGGCCGTCGCCTGGCGGACCAGGGCGAGGCCCAGGCCCCGGCCCGCGCCGTGGGTCGACCAGCCGCGCTCGAAGACGGCGTCCGCGTCCTCCTCGTCGACCCCCGGGCCCGTGTCGCCGACGCGGATCAGGAGCTCGCCGTCCCGCGCCAGGGCGGTGACCGTGACCCGCGGGTGGAGCGTTCCGCTCGCCGCCTCGACCGCGTTGTCGATCAGGTTGCCGAGAATCGTGACCAGGTCCCGGGACGGGATCGCCGGCGGCAGCAGGCCGTCGTCGATCCGGCTGTCCTCGGTCAGCACCAGCTCCACGCCCCGCTCGTTGGCCTGCGCCGCCTTGCCGAGGAGCAGCGCCGCGAGGACCGGCTCCCCGACCGCGTCGACGACCCGGTCGGTGAGCGCCTGGGCCAGCTCCAGCTCCGCCGTCGCGAAGCCGACCGCCTCGTCCACCCGCCCGAGCTCGATCAGCGAGACGACCGTGTGCAGCCGGTTCGCCGCCTCGTGGGCCTGCGAGCGCAGTGCCTGGGTGAAGCCCCGCTCCGAGGTCAGCTCCCCGGAGAGCGCCTGGAGCTCGGTACGGTCCCGGAGCGTGACGACCGTGCCCCTGCGCTCGCCGCCCACCACCGGCCTGGTGTTGACCACGAGCACCCGCTCGACCGTGAGATGCAGCTCGTCCACCCGCGGTTCCGAGGACAGCAGTGCGCCCGTGAGCGACGTCGGCAGCCCCAGCTCGGCCGCCGGCCTGCCCACCACCGTCGCGTCCAGACCGAGCAGCTCCCGCGCCCCGTCGTTGATGAGCGCGATCCGCCGCTGCCCGTCCAGCATCACCAGCCCCTCGCTCACCGCGTGCAGCGCCGCCTCGTGGTAGTCGTGCATCCGGCTCAGTTCGGCCGCGTTCATCCCGTGCGTGTGCCGCCGCAGCCGGGCGTTGATGACGTACGTACCGATGCCGCCGAGCGCCAGTGCGGCCCCGGCCATCCCGAGCAGGGCCGTGACCTGCTCCCGTACCTGCTCACTGATCGTCTCGATGGTGATGCCCGCGCTCACCAGGGCGATCACCCGGCCGTCGTCGTACACCGGAGCGACCGTACGGACCGAGGGTCCGAGCACGCCCATGTGCGTCTCCGAGAAGATCCGCCCCTGGACCGCGGGCTCGATGTGGCCGAGGTACGTACGTCCGATCTCGGCCGGCTCCGGATGGGTCCAGCGCGTCCCGTCCGGCGCCATGATCACGACGAAGTTGACCCCGGCGTGCCCGCGCAGCGACTCGGCGTACGGCTGGAGCCGCGCCGTCGGGTCCGCCGAGCGGACCGCCTCGACGACCGAGGGGGACTCGGCCACGGCGGTCGCGGTCGCGGTGGACTGGCGGCGCGCGGTCTCCTCGGCCTGGGCGCGGTCGGTGACGTAGGCGAAGACAGCGCATCCGGCCACGATCGCGGCCACCAGCACGACCTGCATCGCGAAGAGCTGGCCGGCGAGGCTGCGGGGCCGGGGGAACGGTAGGCGCATGTCGGTAAGTGTGCCTGGCCGGATTTGCGCCGTGGAATGCCGTTCCCGAATCGTTCTCGGATTCCCGCGGCCGCGGGCCTTCTCCCGGCCGGGTGAATCCGGGCCGTGCGTGAACGAAAGGAACGCAACGGTGACCCGGGTCACAGGCTGATGGATAGTCGCGGGGATCCACCGGGACGTGGACACCCATCAGCACGAGGAGGACCCCGTGGCCGCACAACGGGACCGTACCCATTACCTGTATCTCGCAGTCATCGGCGCCGTGCTGCTCGGCATCACGGTCGGTTTCGTCGCGCCGGGCGTCGCCGTCGAGCTCAAGCCGCTGGGCACCGGCTTCGTGAACCTGATCAAGATGATGATCTCGCCGATCATCTTCTGCACGATCGTCCTCGGCGTCGGCTCGGTCCGGAAGGCCGCCAAGGTCGGCGCCGTCGGCGGCCTCGCGCTCGGGTACTTCCTCGTGATGTCCACCGTCGCCCTCGCCATCGGCCTGGTCGTCGGCAACCTGCTGGAGCCCGGCTCCGGCCTCCACCTGACCAAGGAGGTCGCCGAGGCCGGCGCCAAGCAGGCCGACGGCGCGAGCGAGTCCACCGCGGACTTCCTGCTCGGGATCATCCCCAAGACGCTGGTCTCCGCCTTCACCGAGGGCGAGGTCCTGCAGACCCTGCTCGTCGCGCTCCTCGCGGGCTTCGCGCTCCAGGCGATGGGCAAGGCCGGGGAGCCCGTCCTGCGGGGCATCGGGCACATCCAGCGGCTCGTCTTCCGCATCCTCGCCATGATCATGTGGGCGGCGCCGGTCGGTGCGTTCGGCGCCATCGCGGCCGTCGTCGGCGCGACCGGTATCGACGCCCTCAAGTCGCTCGCGGTCATCATGATCGGCTTCTACATCACCTGTGCGCTCTTCGTCTTCGTGGTGCTCGGCACGCTGCTGAGGCTGGTCGCCGGGGTCAACATCCTGGCGCTGCTGAAGTACCTCGGCCGGGAGTTCCTGCTGATCCTCTCCACCTCCTCCTCGGAGTCGGCGCTGCCGCGGCTGATCGCGAAGATGGAGCACCTCGGCGTCAGCAAGCCGGTCGTCGGCATCACCGTCCCCACCGGCTACTCCTTCAACCTGGACGGCACGGCGATCTACCTGACGATGGCCTCGCTCTTCGTCGCCGAGGCGATGGGCAACCCGCTCTCGCTCGCCGAGCAGATCTCCCTCCTCGTCTTCATGATCATCGCGTCGAAGGGCGCGGCGGGCGTGACCGGCGCCGGTCTGGCCACCCTCGCCGGTGGTCTCCAGTCCCACCGGCCCGAGCTGGTCGACGGCGTCGGTCTGATCGTCGGCATCGACCGCTTCATGAGCGAGGCCCGCGCCCTGACCAACTTCGCGGGCAACGCGGTCGCCACCGTCCTGGTCGGCACCTGGACCAAGGAGATCGACAAGGCCCGCGTCTCCGAGGTCCTGGCCGGCAGGGTGCCCTTCGACGAGACGACCCTGGTCGACGACCACGCGCCGCGGACCGAGGAGTCGCCCCTCCCGGACCAGCGGGCCGAGGACGGCGAGGAGAAGGCGCGCGCGGGCGTCTGACGCCCGCCCCGCAGACCGCCCCGGGTCCCGGGCCTTGAGCCGGATCCGGGCCCCGGGGAACGGAGACGACCCCGGCCGCACTTCCGGCCGGGGTCGTCGCTCGTGTACGTCCGGGTGGTCAGGAGAACGGGATCCCGACCACCGACTGGTTGCCGATCCCGAGCGTGCTCGGGCCGTTCCCGATCGCGTTCCACACCTCGATCCGCACCCGGCCGTTCACCAGGTTCCCGTGGCTTCCCGTCGCCGACTTCAGGCCACTCGCCTGGGTGTAGTGCTCGTAGCCCGGTACGGGATCGGTCGCGAAGTACTGGTACGTCTCGACCCGCTCCCAGCTCCCGTCGCCGGTGCGGTCGTAACTCACCCTGATCTGCTGGCCGTTGGCCACGACCGATCCCGCGTCGACGAACAGGTCGAACCGGGTCGCGCCGCCGTTGTACGTCCGCGTGATCGGGCCGGAGGTGAAGACCTGCGGGTCGGTGGGGACACCGTCGTGGTTGGCGCCGCCCGCCGAGGCCAGGGACACCGTCGTCGCGGAGGCCGCGTCCCCGGCTCCGCCGCCCGTCCGCAGGTACAGCTGCGAGGACCCCGACGGCGGGGGAGTCGTCGGCGGCGGGGTGGTCGTCGAGCCGCCGCCCTTCGTCCACACCGCCACGTAGTCGACCAGCATGGGCCGTCCCGGGACGGTCGCGGCCGTCGGCGTCTTTCCGGCCAGAGCGTCCGGGAAGGCCCCACCCATGGCCACGTTGAGCAGGATGAAGTAGCCCGCGTGGCTCGTCATGTCGGCCCACGCCTGGGCGCCCACCCGGGTCTCGTTCACGCTGTGGAAGAGCTGGTCGTCCACGTACCAGCGCAGTTCGTTGGGGGAGACCGAGCGGTCCCACTCGAAGCGGTAGGTGTGGAACGCCGACTGGCAGCTCGCGCCCGGGCAGGTGCGGCTCGCGCCGATGCCGGTCGTCTCGCCGCAGGGGCCGCCCGGGTTCACGCCGCAGTGCAGCACGCCCCAGACGGAGTTGAGACCGTTGACGTTCTCCATGATGTCGAACTCGCCGATGGCCGGCCAGTTCCAGTAGTTGCCCCGGTAGGGCGAGCCGAGCGCCCAGAACGCGGGCCAGTAGCCGAGGGCGGCGTCACCGGTCACGTTCGGCATCTGGATCCGGCCCTCGATGCGCAGGGTCCCGCCCGCGGGGGCCTTGAAGTCGGCCCTCTTCGTCTCGATCCGGGCGGACGTCCAGTTGCCCGCACCGTCCCTGAGCGGGGTGATCCGGAGGTTGCCGGTGCCGTCGAGGCGCAGGTTGTCCGGGCTCGACGTGTAGTTCTGTATCTCTCCGGTGCCCCAGTTGCCGGGGCCGCCGGGGTAGCCGTGACCGGTGTCGATCTGCCAGTCGGCGCCGTTGGGCAGGGCGCGGTCGGGGCCGTTGAAGTCGTCGCTCCACTGGAGCGACCAGCCGGGCGCCGGGGGGACGGCGCCGCTGGCGGTGCCGGCTCCGCCCAGCCCGAGCAGGGCGCCCGCGGCGAGTGCGGCGGCGAGGAGCGAGGCGAGCAGGGAAGTGCGTCTGACGCGGCTCGGGGAACTCAAGGAGAACACCTCCGGGAGGTGGTGCGCGGGGGGTGTGCGGGGGGAGTGCCAGTGCTGAGAGCGCTCTCAGGAAGCTTTTGTAGTTGGAGACACCGGCCCCGTCAATGGGTCCGGTGCCTTCGCCTACTGAACGCCCAGCTCGGCCAACTCGCGTGTATCCAGCACGAGTTCGGCTGCCGCCGCCGAGTCCCGTACCGTCTCCGGCCGGCTCGCCCCCGGGATCGGCAGCACCGTCTCCGAGCGCGAGAGCAGCCAGGCCAGCGCCACCCGCTGCGGGCTCACCCCGCGCGCCCGCGCCACCCGGTGGAACCCCCCGAACTCCGGGTCCTCCTCCACGGCCGACGCCCCGTCCAGCGAGCTGCGCGAGATCCCGCCCAGGGGACTCCACGGCAGAAAGGCCAGCCCGAGCTCCGCGCAGAGCCGCAGCTCCGCGTCGCTCGACCGCACGGCGGGGGAGTACCGGTTCTGTACGGAGACCAGCCGGTCGCCGAGGATCTCCCGCGCGAGCCGGATCTGCGCCACGTCCACATTGGAGATCCCCGCCAGCCGGACCGTACCCGCGTCCAGCAACTCCCTCAGGGCGCCCAGTGATTCGGCGTACGGCACCTCCGGATCCGGCTTGTGCAGCTGGTAGAGCCCGATCGCCTCCCCGCCGAGCCGGCGCGCGGAGGCCTCGGCCGCCCGCCGCAGATGCGGGGGACGGCCGTCCACGGTCCAGCCGCCGTCGGCCGTACGCCCCCGGCCGCCCTTCGTCGCCACCAGCACGCCGTCCGTCCGGCCGCCGTACGAGGCCAGCGCCCGCGCCACGAGCAGCTCGCCCTCCCCGGGCTCACCGCCCGGAGGATGGTAGGAGTCCGCGGTGTCCAGCAGGGTGACGCCCGCGTCGAGGGCCGCGTGGACCGTGGCCAGGGCGCGCGCCTCGTCGGGACGGCCCTCGATGGAGAGCGGCATCGCGCCGAGCCCGATCGCGCCGACCCGTAGGTCCCCGATCATGCGGTACCGCATCAGCGCGCCCCCACCGTCTCGGAGACGGCCCGCGCCAGCCAGTCGGCGGTACGTGTGAACGTGTACCCCAGAGCGACCGCCCGCGCGTTGTCCATTCCGTAGGAACGGAAGAAGGAGAACGGCGACACCTCCCCGACCTCCACCTCCTGGAAAACGGTCCGGCCGCCCACCTGCCTCTCGATCTCCGCGCAGATCTCCCTGGTGGTGAGAAGGCCGTGGGAATGGGCGTTCACCGGCCCGGTGAATTCCGACTCCACCGCCCACGCCAGGAATCGCGCTATCTCCTCGACATACACATAGGTGGCCGGGTGGTTGACCACCGGAACGGCGATCGGCTCACCGGCCCGGATGCGGCGCGCGTAATGGTCGACCCGTCCGGTGAAGTCGTCCTCCCCGCCCAGCACATGGGTCACCCGCACCGCCGTGTACGGGAAGGGGGGACCGGCCGCGAAGACCGCCTCCGCCTGCCGCTTTCCCTCTCCGTAGTGCGCTTCGAGGAACTCCGGCTCGTCCCAGGGGAGGTCCAGGTCGACGGCGACCGTACGGGGATCGACGGCCTCCTCCCGTACGGGCACGGCCGAGTTCTCGTACTCGTACACCTCCACCGTCGACGTCATCACATAACGCCGGGTGCGCGGCCCGAACACCCGCCTGGCGATTGCCGCCTGGCGCGGGGTGTAACAGACCTGGTCGATGACGACGTCGAAATTCCGGTCGCCCAGGACGGTCTCCAGTGCCGCCTCGTCGTCCCGGTCGGCGACCAGCCGGGTCGTTCCCGCGACGGCGTCGGAAGAACCGCGATTGAGCACCGTCACCGAATGCCCCGATTCCAGCAGACGGGCCGTCAGCCGCTTTCCGAAATACCGATTCCCGCCGATGATCAGAATGTCCATACGACAAGTGTTACGTTGTGCGCTCGCCATCTGAAGGGGGAAACATGGGAGTCCCGGCCGCCGCACCGAAAGAACCTCGGCATCTGCGTCCCGCCACCAACGAAACCTCGGTCGGCGCCTTCGACGCCGTCGACCGGCGGATCCTGGACCTCGTCCAGAGCGACGGCCGCATCAAGCTCAGCGAGCTCGGCCGGCGCGTCCGGCTCAGCCCGGCGGCCGTCACCGAGCGGGTGCGCCGCCTTGAGGCGTGCGGGGCGATCACCGGGTACGGCGCGCACGTCTCCCCGGCCCGGCTCGGCTACGGCATTCAGGCCTTCATCCGGGTCAACCCGCACGGCGGCTACACCCTCAAGCACCCCCGGACCCTCGAACTGACCGCCCGTCCCGAGGTTCTGGAGGTCCACCACGTCGTCGGCGAGGACTGCTGGATCCTCAAGGTCGCCGTCACCGACACGATCCACCTCGAAGACGTCCTGGAGCAGACGTCGGCGCTCGGCCGGACGACCACCTCGATCGTCCTGTCCTCACCGGTGGAGCGCAAACCCCTGCTCCCTCCCGGCGAGAACGGTTCTTGACAACACGGAGCCGCTGCCGTTGAGATGAAGGAACTCGCGTCGCGTGCCGGTCCGCGCTGGAAAGCGGAGGCATGGAGGCAAGAGGACCGTAGGGACGGCTTTGCCTCTCCACTTCCACACGCGGATCATCGATGAGTTCCGCACCAACGCCGGCAAGCTCGGCGGCCCCTTCGAGGGATGGGTGCTCCTTCTTCTCACCACCACCGGCGCCCGGTCCGGAAACGAACACACCACGCCGCTGGGCTTCGTCGAGGACCGGGACGAGAACGGCCGCGACCGGCTCCTGGTCACCGGCTCGGCCGGCGGCTCCGACCGGCACCCCGACTGGTACCGGAACATCCTGGTGAACCCCACGGTCACCGTGGAGCTGGGCGCCGACACCTGGCAGGCCACGGCCGTCGCCGCCACCGGCGCCGAGCGCGATGAGCTCTTCGCCAAGGTGGTCGCCGCGGCACCGGGGTACGCCGACTACCAGAAGGCGACCGACCGGATCATCCCCGTCGTCGCTCTCTACCGGATCCCCGAGGACGACTACACCCCGCCGAACCGGCTCGATGCCCTCGCCGACGAGCTGATCAAGATCCACGACTGGCTGCGCTCGGAACTCGCCGCCCTCAGTGACGGGCTCGACACCCGCACCGCCCCCGGGCTCACGGTGGAGCTGCGCCGCCACTGCCTGACCTTCTGCTCGGCGATGGCCGTCCACCACGGCGGCGAGGACGCGGGCCTCTTCCCCTACCTGGCCCGCGCCTTCCCGGAGAAGGCCGACGCCTTCGACCGGCTGAAGGCCGAGCACGCGACGGTCGCCCGCATCCTCGACCAGCTCCAGGCCCTGCTCGCACGCCTCGACGAGGCCGAGCCCGGCGCGCTGCGCGTGGAGTTCGACCGGCTCCGCGGGGAGCTGGAGACTCACTTCGCCTACGAGGAGGAACAGGTCGTTCCGCTGCTCAGGGCAGGCAGCTGACCGCCTCCCGCATTTCCTTCTTGCCTTGACGTCGGCGTCAAGGCTTACGTTCGGGGACATGCGAATCGGCGAGCTGGCCGAGCGGGCCGGAACGACCACGCGGACTCTGCGGTACTACGAGTCCCGTGGCCTTCTGGCCGCCCGGCGCACGGAGAACGGCTACCGCACGTACGACGAGGACGACCTGCGTCTGCTCCAGCAGATCCGGACCCTGCAGGACTTCGGGTTCGAGCTGGAGGAGACGCGGCCGTTCGTGGAGTGCCTGCGGGCGGGTCACCCCGCGGGGGACGCCTGTCCCGCCTCCCTCGACGTGTACCGGCGCAAGCTCGCGGAGCTCGACGGGCTCGTCGAACAGCTCCAGGCGGTGCGGGCGCAGGTCGCCGCGCAGCTGCTGCGGGCCGAGGCGGAACTGCCCGGCGGCCCCGAACCCACATGCGAACTCGGAGGATGACGACATGATCCAGGTGGAGGGTGTCACCACGGTGACCGACACCGACTTCGACACCGAGGTCCTCGGCGCCGAGCTGCCCGTCCTGGTGAAGTTCACCGCGGACTGGTGCGGCCCGTGTCGCCAGCTGGCGCCGGTCCTCGGCGCGGTCGCGTCGGAGCAGGCCGACCGGCTGAAGATCGTCCAGCTGGACGTGGACAGGAACCCGGAGATCACGCTCCGGTACGGCGTGCTGGCGACGCCGACGCTGATGGTGTTCCGGGCGGGCGAACTCGTGAAGTCGATGGTGGGGGCCCGCCCGAAGCGCCGCCTGCTGGAAGAGCTGGAGGACGTGCTCGTCCAGGGGTGAGACACCCCCGCGGGTCAGGACACCTGGACGGCGTCCGGCCACAGCGCGGTCGAGTGGGCCGCGACCAGCGCCCCGATCCGGTCGAGGATCTCCTCCGCCGGCGCGGGAGCGAGCCGGCGGCCGTCCCGCAGCCTCAGGGCGACGCGGTCGTCGGCGGCCTCCCTGGCGCCGACGACCGCCTGGTACGGCACGAGGCGGGCCTCGCGGATCCGTGCACCGAGGGTGCCCCGCTCGGGCCCGGCGACCTCGGCCCGCAGTCCCCGTTCGGCGCACCGGGCGGCCAGCGCCTCGGCGTGAATGAACTCCTCGTCGGAGACGGGCAGGATCACCATCTGTACGGGTGCCAGCCAGGCGGGGAAGGCGCCGCCGTGCTGCTCCAGGAGGTGGGCGACGGCCCGCTCCACGCTTCCGACGACGCTGCGGTGGATCATCACCGGCCGGTGCCTGGCGCCGTCCGCGCCGATGTAGTGGAGGCCGAACCGTTCGGGCTGGTGGAAGTCGATCTGCACGGTGGAGAGGGTCGACTCGCGTCCCGCGCCGTCGGCGACCTGCACATCGATCTTGGGTCCGTAGAAGGCGGCCTCGCTCTCGGCGGCCTCGTACGGCAGCCCGGAGGCGTCGAGCACCTCGGTGAGCAGGGCGGTGGACCGCTCCCACATCCCGGGCGCGGCGACGTACTTCCCGCCCGGCCCGGGCAGCGAGAGCCGGTAACGGGCGGGGACGATGCCCATCGCCTCGTACGCCCGACGAATCATCTCCAGGGCGGCCGAGGCCTCCTCGGCGACCTGCTCCAGGGTGCAGAAGATGTGCGCGTCGTTGAGCTGGATGGCCCGGACGCGGGTCAGTCCGCCGAGTACGCCGGAGAGTTCGGAGCGGTACATGGCGCCGAGCTCGGCCATGCGCAGCGGCAGCTCCCGGTAGCTGTGCGCCCGGGAGCGGTAGATCACCGCATGGTGGGGACAGAGGCTCGGCCGCAGCACGACCTGCTCACCGCCGACGTCCATCGGGGGATACATGTCGTCGCTGTAGTGCGCCCAGTGGCCAGAGATCTCGTACAGCTCCCGTTTGCCGAGCACGGGCGAGTACACATGGCGGTAGCCGGCCCGGCGTTCGGCGGCGCGGACGTACTCCTCCAGGGCGTGCCGTACGACGGCGCCGTCGGGCAGCCAGTACGGCAGCCCGGACCCGATCAGCGGGTCGGTGTCGAACAGGTTCAGTTCACGGCCGAGCCGGCGGTGGTCGTGCATGGTGGTCTCCTCGCGGGAAGAGGGCGAGTGACCACAGAACGAAGCCCCGGGGCACTCGCCCCGGGGCTTCGGACAAAGACAGCTGTCAGCGCGCCGGGACACTCTCCGGCGTCGTCGTGATCATGGCAGCGCGCTTCATGAGAAGGACGCTAGCAGGGGGTACGGGCGGGGTGCACGGGGTTTTCCGCGGCCCTCCGTCCGTCAGCGCAGGGCGAGCCGGACGCGGCGGGTGACCACGTTGACGGCGGTGACCTCGAAGGTCAGCTCGTCCCCCGGCCGGGGCGAGCGGCCGTCGAGGTCGTCGTGGTCGACGAAGGCCTCCACGCCGTCGGCGACGAGGACGAAGACCCCGGACGGGACCCGCTTGGTCACCCGACCGGTCCGGACGCCTCCGAAGCCGCCGCGCGCGAAGGCCCGCAGTGGGTCGGGTTCCAGGCTCTTGAGGGAGAGGAAGATCCTTTCCCGGCTCAGGTCGACGGCCAGGACCTCGAACGGCAGCTCCTGCCCCTCGCTGATCACGTCACCCGGGAAGTCGTACACGCCCCAGGACACCTCGGGGATGTTCATCATCCCCACCACGCCGCCCAGTTCCACGAAGGTCACATGGAAGCTCGCGAGGTGCGAGACGACACCCGTGACGACATCGCCCCGCTCCAGGCCGGTGAGGAACGCCTCGCGTTCCTCGCCCTTCAGCGTGAGCGTCTCCCGCGCCTCCGTGAACGCCGCCTCGCTCAGCAGCGAACGCCACCGCGTGAACAGCCTCAGCAGCGCGCCCCCGTAGCGGGTCCGCAGCTCCCGGTTGTGGCGGAGCACGTCGAGCTCGTTCGCCGCCGTCAGCTCCGCGAAATCCTTCCGCCGCCCCCGCGCCGCCGGATGCGTCTCCCCGGTGAACCGGTCCCGGAAGAGCCCGTCCTCATCCGTCAGTCCGGGGTAGGAGATCTTCCGGTCGCAGCCGGCGTAGAAGTACACGAGCTCTTCCGCCTCGGTGCCGATCGCCTCCGCGAGGAGACCGCGCCGCTCCAGGGGCAGCAGGCTCTCCGCGAAACCGTCCGTGCCGTAGAAGGCGTGGCACAGGCCCGCAAGGCGCAGCTCGTCCCGTGCGCCCCAGTCCGCGAGCCGTGCCTCCACCCGCTCCAGGTGGGCGAGCAGGGTGCCGCCCGGGTGTTCCAGCGTGTCCGCGCCCCGCGCGAGGAGCAGCTCGCGCGCCGCCTCGAATGCCGTTTCTCTCCCCATGGCGCACAAAAATACCCCGACGAGTAAATTGAAGTCGGGGCATTGCATCGCGTATATTCATGGGTTCCGCGTCTTGACATGACAAAGACGTGGAGAAGTTCAATAAACGCACTGTATCGCGCCGGGAGTCGAATTGTCAACCGAGGAATTTCGGAAAGAGCAGGAATTCATCGCCGAGCTCTACGCACGACTCGACGACCTGAGGGACCAGGCCGAGGCCGCCGTCGACCAGGCCCTGCGCACCCCGGGGTCAGGCAGCAACCAGGGCCGACTCGAACGGGACGTGCTGGTGGCCGAGCGGTCCGGGCTGCTCGCCGCGTTCAACGCGGGCGAGACCGGGCTCTGCTTCGGGCGGCTGGTCTTCCAGGACGGGCACGACCACCACATCGGGCGGATCGGCATCCGCAAGGACGATCCGGACCGGACCCCCCTCGTCGTCGACTGGCGTGCGGACGTCGCCCGCCCCTTCTATCTCGCCACCGGGTACGAGCCGATGGGGCTCAGCCGGCGCCGGCACATCACCACCCACGGCCGCGAGGTCACCGCCCTCCACGACGAGGTCCTCGACCTCGCCGACCGGACCCGGACGGGCCACGAGAACCGGGACGCCGACGAGGTGCTTCTCGCCGCCCTCGACGCCGCCCGCACCGGGCGGATGCACGACATCGTGCAGACCATCCAGGCCGAGCAGGACCGCATCATCCGCTCCCCGCACCAGGGCGTCCTCGTCGTCGAGGGCGGCCCCGGCACCGGCAAGACCGCCGTGGCGCTGCACCGGGCCGCGTACCTCCTCTACGCGCACCGCGAGCAGCTCGCCAGACGGGCCGTCCTGATCGTCGGCCCCAACCCCGCCTTCCTCGGCTACATCGGCAACGTCCTGCCCTCGCTCGGCGAGACCGGCGTCCTGCTCGCCACCCCGGGCGAGCTCTTCCCCGGCGTCCACGCCACCGGCACCGACACCCCGCGGGCCGCCGCCGTCAAGGGCGACGCCGCCATGGTCGAAGCCCTCGCCCAGGCGGTACGGGACCGGCAGCAGGTCCCCGAGCGCGGCGAGCCGCTGATCGTGGCCCACGACGACGGCGATCTCGTCATCGACTGGGACATGGCCCTCGAAGCCCGCCACAAGGCGCGCGAGACCCGGCTGCCGCACAACCTCGCCCGCCCCTACTTCGTCTTCAACCTCCTCGACGCGCTCGCCGAACAGCTCGCCGACCGCATCGGCGCAGACCCCTACGGCGGGCCCAACTTCCTCGGCCCCGACGACATGGCCCTGCTCGCCAAGGGCGTCGCCGCCAACCCGGACGTCCACGCCGCCATCGACACCCTCTGGCCGCCGCTCACGCCCGAGGAGTTCCTCGCCGACTACCTCGCCGAGCCGACCCACCTCTCCGAGGAGGACGCCGCCGCGATCCGCCGCGACGGCGGCGAGTGGACCCCCGGCGACGTGCCGCTCCTCGACGAGGCCGCCGAACTCCTCGGCGAGGACGACTCGGCCGCCCGCGCCGCCCAGGAGGCCGAGCGGCAGCGGCAGATCCAGTACGCGCAGGGCGTCCTCGACGTCTCGTACGCCTCGCGCACCTACGAGTTCGAGGACAAGGAGGAGCAGGACAAGGACGCCTCGGAGGTCCTCTCCGCGCACGACATCATCGACGCCGAGCGGTTCGCCGAGCGCCACGAGGAGGCCGACCACCGCAGCGCCGCCGAACGGGCCGCCGCCGACCGCACCTGGGCCTTCGGCCACATCATCGTCGACGAGGCGCAGGAGCTGTCGGCGATGGCCTGGCGGCTGCTGATGCGCCGCAGCCCCACCCGCTCCATGACCCTGGTCGGCGACCCCGCCCAGACCGGCGACGCGGCCGGCGTCGGCTCCTGGGAGAAGATCCTCGCGCCGTACGTGGAGGACCGCTGGGAGCTCGTCCGCCTCGGGGTCAACTACCGCACCCCCGCCGAGATCATGGCGGTCGCCGCCGACGTCCGGCGCGAGGCCGACCCCGGCTTCGAGCCGCCGCGCTCGGTCCGCTCCACGGGCGTCGAGCCCTGGGAGCGGACCGTCGAGGACCCGGTGAAGGAGACCGCCGACGCGGTCGCCGCCGAGCTGCGCGCCGAGGGCCGGCTCGCCGTGATCGCCCCGCGGGAGCTGCACCCGGCGCTCACGGCCGCGCTGCCGGAGGCCTCCTACGGCCCGGCGCCGGACCTGACCCGCCCGGTGGTGCTGCTCGACCCCCGGCAGGCGAAGGGGCTGGAGTTCGACACGGTCCTCGTCGTCGACCCGGACGCCGTCCGGGCCGGGGCCGCCCACGGCGTCAACGACCTGTACGTGGCGCTGACCAGGGCCACCCAGCGGCTCGGCGTGATCCGCGCCGCCTGACCCGCAGGCCGCGCGCTCCCCGGCCCGCGTCCGGCCGGGACCCCGCCTCGCGGCGGGGCCCCGGCGGGTCTCAGGCCGGCCGCAGCCACACCGTCGCGAGCGGCGGCAGCGTCATCCGTACGCTCGCCGCCCGGCCGTGGGACGGGACCGACTCCGTCTTCACCGGGTCGGTGTTCACCACGTCGCTGCCGCCGTACCGCGCCGCGTCCGTGTTCAGGACCTCCGTCCAGGCCGCCACCGTGTCCGGGACCCCCAGCCGGTGGTCGTGCCGCACCACCGGCGAGAAGTTGCAGACCGCGAGCAGGGGGGAGTCCTCCGCGTCGTAGCGGAGGAAGGCGAAGACGTTGTCCTCGGCCGCGTCCCCCACCACCCACTGGAAGCCCTCCGGCACGGTGTCCCGCTCCCACAGCGCCGGGGTCCGCCCGTACACCGTGTTCAGATCGCGCACCAGGTCCCGTACGCCCCGGTGGTCCGCCTCCGCCCCGTAGGACGGGTCGAGCAGCCACCAGTCCGGTCCGTGCTCCGCGGACCACTCGGCGCCCTGGGCGAACTCCTGCCCCATGAAGAGGAGTTGCTTGCCCGGGTGGGACCACATGAAGCCCAGATAGGCACGGTGGTTGGCGCGCTGCTGCCACCAGTCGCCGGGCATCTTCGACACCAGCGCCTGCTTGCCGTGCACGACCTCGTCGTGGGAGATCGGCAGGATGTAGTTCTCGCTGTACGCGTACACCATCGAGAAGGTCATCTCGTTGTGGTGGTACTTGCGGTGCACCGGCTCCTTGGAGACGTACCCCAGCGAGTCGTGCATCCAGCCCATGTTCCACTTCATGCCGAAACCCAGACCGCCGAAGCCGCCCGGCCCGACCTGGTCGGTCGCCCGGGTGACCCCGTCCCAGGCCGTCGACTCCTCGGCGAAGGTGATGACCCCCGGGCAGCGCCGGTACACCGTCGCGTTCATCTCCTGGAGGAAGGCGACCGCGTCCAGGTTCTCCCGGCCGCCGTACTCGTTCGGCAGCCACTCGCCGTGCTCGCGGGAGTAGTCGAGGTAGAGCATCGAGGCGACCGCGTCGACCCGCAGGCCGTCGATGTGGAACTCCTCGCACCAGTACACCGCGTTGGCGACCAGGAAGTTCCGCACCTCCTTGCGGCCGTAGTCGAACTCCAGCGTTCCCCAGTCCGGGTGCGCCGAGCGCCGCGGGTCCTCGTGCTCGTACAGCGGCCGGCCGTCGAACTCCGCGAGCGCCCAGTCGTCGCGCGGGAAGTGCGCCGGCACCCAGTCCATCAGGACGCCGATCCCGGCCCGGTGCAGGGCGTCGATCAGGTACTTGAAGTCGTCGGGCGTGCCCATCCGGGCGGTCGGCGCGTAGAAGCCGGTGACCTGGTAGCCCCAGGAGCCGCTGAAGGGGTGCTCCGCGACGGCCATGAACTCCACGTGCGTGAAGCCGAGGTCGCTGACGTAGGCCGGCAGCTGCTCGGCCAGCTGCCGGTACGTGAGCCCCGGCCGCCAGGACGGCAGGTGCACCTCGTAGACGGAGAGCGGTGCCTCGTGGTGCGGCCGGGCGCCCCGGCCCGCCATCCACCCGGCGTCGCCCCACTCGTGGTACGAGTCGGTGACGACCGACGCGGTGTTCGGCGGGCACTCGGTGCGGCGGGCCATCGGGTCGGCGCGCAGGGTGTGCGAGCCGTCGGGGCGGGCGATGTCGAACTTGTAGAGCGCGCCCTCGCCGATGCCCGGCGCGAACAGCTCCCAGACGCCGGTCGCGCCGAGCGAGCGCATGGGCAGCCCGGTGCCGTCCCAGTAGTTGAAGTCGCCGCTGACCCGCACGCCGCGCGCGTTGGGGGCCCAGACGGTGAACCGGGTACCGGTCACGCCCTGGTGGGTCATGGGACGGGCGCCGAGCGCCTTCCACAGCTCCTCGTGCCGGCCCTCGCCGATCAGATGCAGATCGAGGTCACCGAGGGAGGGGAGGAAGCGGTACGGATCCTGCACGGGGAGCTCGTCGCCGTCGTAGCGCACCAGCAGCTCGTAATCGGGGATCTTGCGCAGCAGCGGCAGAAGTCCGGAGAAGAAGCCGTCGCCGTCGTCGTGCAGTGGGGTCCGCTTGCCCTTGGCGAGGACGGTGACCTCACGGGCGTACGGGCGCAGCACCCGGATCGCCACTCCGCCGCGCACGGGGTGGGCGCCGAGAACACCGTGCGGGTCGTGGTGCTCGCCCGCCAGCAGCCGGGCCCGATCGCCCGCGTCGAGCGGCGGCGCCTTGCGAACGCGTCGGTCCCCTCCGGGCTCCGCGCGGGGCGCCGGCGTCTTGGCCGTCGCCTTCGTCACGGTCTTCGCCGGGGGCACCGCGTCGGTCGTGGTACGGGCCGTCTTGCGTGCGGATCGGGCGGTCACGGGGTGGCCTCCTGTACGAGGGGGATGGGCAGGGAGAAGAGCAGCGGCGACCGCCTGGCGAAGACGGCGGTGGTTCCCACGCAACCGCAACGGGCGGCGCGCCGCACAGGACACTCGGCCGAACGGGCGCCGTCCGGGTGATGCGGGGTGCGCCGGAGCCGGACGGGCGCGCGCCCGCGGGGCACGGGGGCCCGGCGGACGGGCCCGCCC